>NZ_JACJJP010000024.1 GCF_016900095.1 Gemmiger formicilis | reverse complement strand
AGGGGTTGGAAAGTTCCCGCCGCCGCCCGTTTTCGGGCAATGCGGATAAGCCCACAACCCCACCGCCGCTGCGCGGCACCTCCCCTTGCACAGGGGAGGCGCAAGGCGAACGGCAGGCTCCCCAAAAGGCTCCCCTGTGTAAGGGGAGCTGTCGCCGAAGGCGACTGAGGGGTTGGAAAGTTCCCGCCGCCGCCCGTTTTCGGGCAATGCGGATAAGCCCACAACCCCACCGCCGCTGCGCGGCACCTCCCCTTACACAGGGGAGGCGCAAGGCGAACGGCAGCCACATGATTCCCCATCGCAACCCAATAGAGGAAAGGAAAGCAGCATGGCAGAAGAAAAGATCACGAGCACCAACCGGGAAACCGCCACCGACCACGAGTACGGCGGCGCCCAGATCCAGGTTCTGGAAGGCCTGGAAGCGGTGCGCAAACGCCCGGGCATGTATATCGGGTCCACCGGCCCGTCCGGCCTGCACCATCTGGTATACGAGATCGTGGACAACTCCATCGACGAAGCCCTGGCCGGGTACTGCACCCACATCGAGGTGACCATCAAGCCCGGCAACGTCATTGAAGTGTCGGACAACGGCCGCGGCATCCCCGTGGACATCCAGCCCAAGATGGGCATTCCCGCTGTCACCGTTGTCTACACCGTGCTGCACGCCGGCGGCAAGTTCGGCGGCGAGGATTCCGGCTACAAGGTGGCCGGCGGTCTGCACGGCGTGGGCGCCTCGGTGGTCAACGCTCTGTCCGAATGGCTGGTTGTGCGGGTGCGCCGGGACGGCGCCGAGTACGAACAGAGCTTCAAGCGGGGCAAGCCCGACGGCGATCTGAAAAAGATTGGCCCCGCCGCCTCCACCGGCACCACCGTCACCTTCAAGCCCGACCCGGTGATGTTCACCGACACCACCGTCTACGATTACGACATTCTGCTCAAGCGTCTGCGGGAGGAAGCCTTCCTCAACGCGGGCGTGCGCATCACCCTCACCGACGAGCGGGAGGAAAGCCTGTCCGAGACCGACGGCGCCCCCGTGCGGGAAACCATGTGCTATGAGGGCGGTATCCGCAGCTTTGTTTCCTACCTGCAGCAGCGCCGGGACCTGACGCCTTTGCACCCCGAACCCATCTACATGAAGGGCGAGGCGGACGGCGCCGTGGCCGAGGTGGCCCTGCAGTACTGCGACAGCTTCAACGAGCTGATGCTCAGCTTTGCCAACAACGTCCACACCCCCGAAGGCGGCACCCATGAGGAGGGCTTCAAGCTCAGCCTGACCCGCGTGTTCAACGAGTACGCCCGGGCCAAGGGCATCCTGAAGGACAAGGACGAAAACCTCAAGGGCCCCGATGTGCGCGAAGGCATCATCGCGGTCATCAGCGTGAAACTGCAGGAAGCCCAGTTCGAAGGCCAGACCAAGGCCAAGCTGGGCAACACCTACATCAAGACGCTGGTTTCCGGCGTGGTGTACAAGGCCCTGAGTGAATATTTTGAGGAAAACCCCGCCGTGGCCAAGGCCATTCTGGACAAGGCCACCCAGGCAGCCCGCGCCCGCGCCGCCGCCCAGAAGGCCCGGGATCTGGTGCGCCGCAAGAGCGCCCTGGAATCCAACCGCATGCCCGGCAAGCTGGCCGACTGCCACGAAAAAGACCCCAGCAAGACCGAACTCTTCATCGTGGAGGGCGACTCTGCAGGCGGCTCCGCCAAGCAGGGGCGTGATTCCAACATCCAGGCCATCCTGCCGCTGTGGGGCAAGATGCTCAACGTGGAAAAGGCCCGGGCCGACCGCATCTACGGCAACGACAAGCTCATGCCGGTGGTCACCGCCCTGGGCACCGGCATCGGGGACGAGTTCGACATCTCCAAGGTGCGCTACCACAAGATCTTCATCATGGCCGATGCCGACGTGGACGGCTCCCACATCTGCACCCTGATGCTGACCTTCTTCTTCCGGTATATGCGCCCGCTTATCGACCACGGGTACGTCTACGTGGCCCAGCCCCCCCTGTACAAGCTGCAGAAGGGCCAGACCGTCAAGTACGCCTACAACGACGACGAAATGAAGGTGCTTTCCGCCGAAATGCCCGGCGCCAAGGTCAACCGCTACAAAGGTCTGGGCGAGATGAACCCCGAACAGCTGTGGGAAACCACCATGAACCCGGACAACCGGGTCATTGTCCAGATCACCATCGAGGACGCCGAGCGCGCCGACGAGGCCTTCAGCATCCTGATGGGCGAACAGGTGGAACCCCGCCGCCAGTTCATCGAGAAGAACGCGAAATATGCGAATCTGGATGTGTGATTGATTTTTTTGGCAGACGGCTGGCTGCCGGGAAAACGGCTGGCAGCCGTTTGGTCCTTCCTTTTGTGACCAAAAGGAAGCGAAAAGTCCCACCGTTTCGATGCGGTGGACGCCGACCAGGGCTGCGGCCCTGGACCCGGGGAGTGCGGCCACCTGACGACGGCCTATTCACCGGGCTGGGGCCCGGTGAACAAGGAATGGTTTTAATACCATTGCCCGATGGCAGCTGCTAATGGCAGGCTATGGGTTGGCAAGTGCTTTCCCGCAAGGATTTTCAAAATTTTTTCCTTGCTCAGGTCCCCCAGGACCTGAGTAGGCCGTCCCGGAGGGGTGGCCGCACATGGGTCCAGGGTTGAAAACCCTGGCCGGCGGCCGCCGCATCGGAACGGCGGGCCCTTTTCGTTTCCTTTTCGGGCACGAAAAGGAAAGAGTTCCCGGCAAGCAGCCGCTTGCCAAGAAGCCTGCCGTCCTGCGGATGCAAGCACCTGCTTGCCCCCACGGCCATCCGGCCCCCCAAACACCATCCAGATTCCCTCCCAGAAAGGTGAGTACCAATGGAAGAAAATGTCATTATGACGCCGGGTTCCGGCACCAAGGTCATCGTGCGCGATGTGAAGGAAGAGATCGAGAGTGCCTTCCTGGACTACTCCATGTCGGTCATCGTCTCCCGTGCATTGCCCGACGTGCGCGACGGCCTGAAACCGGTTCACCGCCGTATTCTGTATACCATGCACGAGCGGGGCAACGACCCCTCCCACCCCTACCGCAAATCCGCCGACACCGTGGGTGCCGTGCTGGGCTCCTACCATCCCCACGGTGACGCCAGCGTCTACGACGCCATGGTCCGTCTGGCCCAGGACTTCAGCCTGCGCTATCCCCTGGTGGACGGCCAGGGCAACTTCGGTTCCATCGACGGCGACCCCCCGGCTGCCTACCGTTACACCGAAGCCCGCATGTCCAAGATGGCCTGCGAGATGCTCACCGACATCGAGAAGGACACCATCGACTGGGACCCCAACTTCGACGAGACCAAGAAAGAACCCCACGTGCTGCCCAGCCGCTTCCCCAACCTGCTGGTGAACGGCAGCCAGGGCATCGCCGTGGGCATGGCCACCAACATTCCGCCCCACAACCTGCGGGAAGTGGTGGGCGGCCTGTGCGCCATGATCGACAACCCCGACATCGACCTGCCCGGCCTGATGGAACACGTCAAGGGCCCCGACTTCCCCACCGGCGGCATCATTATGGGCCGCTCGGGCATCCGGGCCGCCTACGCCACGGGGCGCGGCAAGATCACCCTGCGGGGGCGCGCCGAGATCGTGGAGAAGGCCAACGGCCGGTTTGAGATCCTCATCACCGAGATTCCCTACATGGTCAACAAGACCCGCCTCATCGAGTCCATCGCCGACCTGGTCAAGGACAAGCGCATCGAGGGTATCTCTGACCTGAACGACGAGAGCTCCAGCCGCACCGGCATGAAGATCGTCATTGAGATCAAGCGGGACGCCAACCCCCAGGTGGTCTTAAACCAGCTCTACCGCTACACCCAGCTGCAGGACACGGTGGGCGTCATCATGCTGGCCCTGGACGACGGCGTGCCCAAGATCATGAGCCTGAAAACCATGATGCAGCGCTATCTGGAATTCCAGGGTCAGGTCATCCGCCGCCGCACCGCCTTTGAGCTGAAGAAGGCCCAGGACCGGGAACACATCCTGGAAGGTCTGCGCAAGGCCGTGGACATCGTGGACGAAATCATCGCCACCATCCGCGCCTGCAAGGGCGGCTTCGCCGAGGCCAAGGCCGCCATCATGGAAAAATTCGGCTTCGACGATCCCCAGGCCGACGCCATCGTCAAGCTGCAGCTGGGCCGTCTGGCCGGTCTGGAAATCCTCAAGATCGATGAGGAACTGGGCCAGCTGCGCACCGCCATCGAAAACTACAAGGACATTCTAGCCAACGAACACCACGCCATGCTCATCGTCAAGAACGACCTGCAGGCCCTGGCCGACAAGTACGGCGACGAGCGCCGCACCTCCATCGAGGCTGTCTCCGGCGAGGTGGACATCGAAGACCTGATCCCCAAGGAACAGTGCGTCTTTACCCTGACCCATTCCGGGTACATCAAGCGCACCGCCGCCGACACCTACACCGCCCAGAACCGCGGCGGCCGCGGTGTGCAGGGCATGAACCAGAAGGACGACGACTTCACCGAAGAGCTGTTCGTGGGTTCCTCCCATGACCACATGCTGTTCATGACCGACCGGGGCCGCGTCTACCGCCTGAAAGGCTACCAGGTGCCGGAAGGCGCCCGCACCGCCAAGGGCAGCCACATCGCCAACCTGCTGCAACTGCAGGAGGGCGAAAAGGTCACCATCATGATGCGCCAGCCCGCCGACATCGACGAGGAACACAACTATATCACCATGGTGACCCGCCAGGGCCTGATCAAGCGCACCCCGCTTTCCCAGTTCCGCAACATCCGCAAGGCGGGCCTGAATGCCATCGCCCTCAACGAGGACGACAGCCTGGTGTGGTGCCACATCACCGGCGGCAGCGATGACCTCATCGTGGCCACCCACAACGGCGCCGCCATCCACTTCACCGAATCCGACGCCCGCAGCATGGGCCGCACCGGCCACGGCGTGCGGGTCATCCGCCTGCGTGACGATGACTATGTGGTGGGCGTGGGCGTCTGCCGTCCCGGCGCCACCCTGCTCACCGTCACCGAGGACGGCAAGGGCCGCCGCAGCCGCGTGGACGACTACCGCATCACCAAGCGGGGCGGTCTGGGCATCCGCAACTATGCCAAGGGCGGGGTTGCCGCCGTCAAGATCGTGGACGATTCCGACGACCTGATCCTGATCAGCCAGAACGGCATCCTCATCCGGATGCACGCCGACGACATCAACGTCCAGAGCCGCTACGGCAGCGGCGTGCGGGTCATGCGCCTGGGCGAGGAAGACAAGGTGGCCATGGTGGCCCGCGTGGAGCGGGACAACGGCGCCGAGACCCAGAAGCCGGAAGCCGAGGAGGGCGAAGGGGAACCTTCCGCCGAGGAACTGGCCCGCATTGAGGCGGAGGAGCGCGCCGACGAAGCCGCCGATTCCGCCGCCCCCGACACCGAGGAATAATCCCTGCCGCAGGCACAGGAAGGGCACGGAATCATGCAGATTGTATTGAAAACCCCCAAAGGCCCGGTGGCCCTGCCCCGGTGGATGCCCCTGCTTTTGCTGGCGGAGCTGGTGTGGGTGGTGCTGGTGCTGCTGCGGGGTGTGGGAACCCCCGCCTACCGCAGCTTTACCCCCGCTGATCTGACCAACCAGTACGCCGACACCCTGACCCTGGAAACCGGCGCCGACGGGTCGGTGACCCCCGACGCCCGCAAAACCACCCTGTTTGACGGGGCGGAAGAAGCCCAGCCGGACACGACCGACGCCGGGGAGGAGACGGAGGACGAGACCCCGCCCCCTTCCCTGCTGGTCAGCGACGCCTTTGCCCTGCCGGCGGGGCGGTATCTGGTGACGGTGGCGTACACGGCCGGGCAGGACGCCCAGCTGCAGCTGCTGCCGGAATCGGCGGACATCATCGATATGAACGCGGCGCTGCCCGCCACCGACAAGGCGGGGGGCACCGTCACCCACGTGGTCTGGCTGGAGGAGGCCGACGCCGGGGTGCGGCTGGTCTTCGGGGCGGATCACGCCGACTGGACGCTGCAAAGCATCACCCTCCACCGCCAGGGCTGGTACGATGTGACCTGCGCCCTGGGCTGGCTGGCCGTGCTGCTGCTGGCCAACTGGCTGCTGCTGGCCCTGCTGCCCGGCACCGGATTGCTGCCACGGCCCCAAAGCCGGGTGGTGCTGGCGGTGCTGGCCGGCCTGGTGCTGGCCTGCAGCCTGCCGGTGCTCAACGACGCCGTCTCCTACGGCTTTGACCTGAGCTTTCATATGTCCCGGCTGGCGGGCGTGGCCGAAGGTCTGGCCGACGGTCAGTTCCCGGTGCGCATCTACCCCAACTTCCTGAACGGGTACGGTTACGCCAGCCCTCTGTTTTACGGGGATCTGCTTTTGTACTTCCCCGCGGTGCTGGTGCTGGCGGGCATGCCCCTCTTCAGGGCGTACAACCTGCTGCTGGTGGGGGTGCACATCCTCACCGCCGCCATCAGCTGGTGGAGTTTTTCCCGCATCTTCAGGGGACGGGCCGCGGCCCTGGCCGCCACCGCCCTGTACATGACCGCCTATTACCGGCTGTTCAACATGTACTATCGCCCGGCTTTGGGCGAAACCTGTGCCCAGACCTTCCTGCCCCTGCTGTTCTACGGGTTCTGGGCCCTGTACGCCGACGATGCCGACGAAACCCAGCGCCGCCGCGCCTTCCTGCCTCTGGCCTTCGGGTTCAGCGGGGTGATCCTCACCCACACCATCACCACCGAGCTGGCCGCCATCATGGCGGTGTTCACGGTGCTGTGCTGCGCCAGGCGGGCCTTCCGGCCCCGGCGGCTGCTCACACTTTTGCAGGGGGCCCTGCTCACGGTGGGGCTGTGTGCCTGGTTCGTGGTGCCCATGCTCCAGGAGCTGGGGGGCAACTACCGCTTCCGGGCGGATTCCAACGCCATCGACCCGGCGGGCTACGCCATCTCCCTGGCCGGGCTGCTTCAGCCCTGGAACACCAAGGTGGATTATATCCATCTGGGGGCGCCGCTGCTGCTGGCCGCGGCGGGCCTGCTGGCCGTGCTGGTCTGGAAATCCGACCTGCCCGGCCGGGGCCGCCAGGCGGGCAAGGCGGGGCTGCTGCTGGGCGGCTTTGCCACCCTTCTGGTGGGCTTTACCGGCTGGACCACCCTGGCCGGGTGGATGGGCGAGAGCGTCGGCCGGATGTTTCTGAATTTCCAGTTCCCCTTCCGGTTTCTGGTGTTTGCGGTGCTGGGGCTGTCCGCCGCGGGCGGGGCCCTGGTCTGGCTGCTGGGCAACCTGGCCGGCAGCCGCGCCGGGCAGATCTGCGCCGCGGGGTTGGTGGCTTTGTGCGTGGTGTTTGCGGGGCTGGACCTGCTGCCCTACACCGACGCCCAGTTCGGACGCAGCCGTCACGGCACCACCGAGGGCCTTTCGGACACCGCCACCAGCAGCGCCATGGAGTATCTGCCGGCGGAGTTCGCCCTGGAACAGGCGGAAAACCCCAACCTGGCCCCCAGCGACTATCTGAGCTGTGTGGTGCTGGAAAAGGGCAGCCTGCGCTATACCCTGCGGCTGGTGAATGAGAGCGCCGACCAGAACGCCAACCTGGAACTGCCCCTGGTGTACTATCCGGGGTATCAGGTGCTGGCCAACGACGGCGGCGCCGCCGTGGTGACCAGGGGCGAGACCGGCCAGGTGGCCGTGGTGCTGGAACCGGGCTACGACGGCACCCTCACCGTGGGCTTTGCCGAACCCCTGTCCTGGCGGGCGGCGGAGGTTGTGAGCCTGCTCACCCTGGCGGGGCTGGTCTTTGGGCTGGTCCGCAGCCGGAAACGGAAAACCGTATAATGTTTTTATCTTCCCCGGGAGGTTTTTTCCCGGGGAATTTTTTGGTTTTGGGTGGTGGCTGCCAGCCGTTGGGATACTTTGTGCTGCTCGGCAAGCGGGTGCTTGCCGGGGGGCTTTCCTTTTCGTGCCCGAAAAGGAAACGAAAAGGGCCCGCCGTTCCGATGCGGCGGCCGCCGGCCGGGGCTGCGGCCCCGGACCCCGAGATGCGGCCACCTTACGACGGCCTACTCAGGTCTTGGGGGACCTGAGCAAGGAAGATGATTAAAAAGATGCTTCCGGAAAGCCTCCCCTGTGCAAGGGGAGGTGCCGCCTTTTTCTCCCTAAGCCTCCCCTGTGCAAGGGGAGGTGCCGCGCAGCGGCGGAGGGGTTGTAAACCTTGCCGTATTTCCCGTTACCGGGCAATACCGGTCAGTTTCCAACCCCTCAGTCGCCTTCGGCGCCAGCTCCCCTTACACAGGGGAGCCTTCAGCAGTTGCTACCGGGCAATGGTATTAAAACCATTCCTTGTTCACCGGGCCCCAGCCCGGTGAATAGGCCGTCGTCAGGTGGCCGCACACCCCGGGTCCAGGGCCGCAGCCCTGGTCGGCGTCCACCGCGTCGAAACGGTGGCACTTTTTCGCTTCCTTTTTGGTGACAAAAAGGAAGGACACTCCGGCAGCCTGCCGTCTGTCAAGAAGCCCGCCGTCCGCCAAAAAATCAAAGAAGCCAGAAGTAAGCCATTTAACTCCCAAGTTGACAACCCCTCCCGCCCCGACGTACAATAAAACCGAATCACAACCAAAAACGCCGGTTTACCGGCAGATAAACTGATACAAAGGAGCGCTGCATCATGCCCCATACCGAAAAGACCCTCAGCAGCCAGGAAATCTTCAACGGCCACGTCATCCGGGTGACTCTGGACGAGGTGGAACTGGAAAACGGCGACAAGAGCAAACGGGAGATCGTCCACCACCACGGGGGCGCCTGCGTGCTGGCGGTCACCGACGACGACCAGGTCTACATGGTGCGCCAGTTCCGGTATGCCTTCGGGGAGGAAATCTGGGAGCTGCCCGCCGGCAAGCTGGAAAAGGACGAAGACCCCTTCGAGGCCGCCAAGCGGGAACTGGCCGAGGAGTGCGGCGTCACCGCCGACCACTATACCGACCTGGGGGTGCTTTACCCCACCGTGGGCTACGACAGCGAAAAAATCTACATGTACGCGGCCAAGGGACTTTCCACCACCGGCCAGCATCTGGACCCGGACGAGTTCCTGGACGTGGTGAAGGTTCCCTTTGCCAAGGCGTTGGAGATGGTCCTGTCCGGGGAAATCAAGGATTCCAAGACGGTGGCGGCCCTGCTGAAATATGAGCTGCTGCGCCGGCGGGAGGCCCTGTGATGCCCACCGTACGCCTGGCCCTGTGTGATCTGGCCGCCGACTGGAACCCCCGGGACAACTACTTCACCCGGGCCCTGACCAAGCGGGGGTACACCATCCAGTACTGCACCTCCCCCGCCGACAAGCCGGACTTTGTGCTCTGCGGCACCTTCGGCCACGAAGCCCTTAACTACGACTGCTGCCGCATCCAGTTTTCCGGGGAGGACAGCTGGCCGGACCTGAACCTGTACGATTACGCCATGGGCTTCCCCGACTTTGCCTACCAGGGGCGGTATCTGCGCCTGCCGCTGTACGCCATGCGGGATACCTGGGCCGCCGCCCTGCACAAGCACGAACACCCCGACGCCTACTATCTGGACCGGCCGGGATTCTGCTGCTGTGTGGTCAGCAACGATTTTTCCGCCGAGCGCAACGCCTTCATGGAAACCCTGATGCAGCGGGGCCTGCTGGACAGCGGCGGCGGGTACCGCAACAACGTGGGCGGCCCGGTGGCGGACAAGACCGCCTTCCAGCAGAACTACCGCTTTGCCCTGGCCTATGAGAACAGCGCCGACCCCGGCTACTGCACCGAGAAGATCGCCGACGCCTTTGCGGCGGGGGCGGTGCCGGTGTACTGGGGCGACCCGGAGGTGAAGGGGGAATTCAACCCGGAATCCTTCCTGTGCGCCGCCGACTACCCCGACGAAAACGCCCTGATCCAGGCCATGCAGGCCCTGGCGGCGGACAAGGACGCCTATCTGAAGGTCTGCCGCGCCCCCATCCTGGCCCCGGACGGGTCCAGCCGGGCGGCGGCCTACGCGGACGACGAAACCTGCTTCCGGTTCCTGGACGGAATCTTCCGCCGCGGGCCCCATCTGCGCCGCAACCGCAGCTGCTGGGGCAGCATCTACGAAAATGATCGGAAATACCACCTGCGCCTGGCCGCCGAAGCCGCCCGTCCCAAGACCCTGGGGGACCGGCTGGCCGACCTGCTGCGCGGGCACTGAAAAAGGAGTTTTCCCCCATGAAAAAACTGCGCGCCCTGCCCCGCTGGTCAGGTGGTGTTCCAGACCGGGGAGGCGGTGGATGTGTCCGCCGCCATGACCCTGGAAGGCACCGTCAACAACTTCACCGGCCATTTCTGGATGCAGAACGACGTGCCCGCAGAGGATGCCGGGGTGCTGGTCAACGCCTGCAACACCGACTTCCGGTTCCTGAGCCTGGAGGTGCGGGAACTGTGGGGCTGGCGGCTGGTCCAATGGGGGTCGGCCTTTGTGCTTTTTGCCGCCCTGGACATTCTGCTGCTCTTTCTCCACCGGGCGGACAAGGGCCGCCGCGTCACCTTTGTGGGTCTGGCCGGGCTGGTGCTGCTGGTCAGCCTGGGATGCCTCGGCGGCTTTGCCCCCTACGGCTCCGACCTGCACTACCACATGTCCCGGGTGGCGGGCATCGCCGAGGGCCTGCGCACCGGGCAGTTCCCTGTCTTCCTCTACCCGGACTTCCTCAACGGTTACGGCTACGCCAGCCCCATCTTCTACGGCGAGGCCCTGCTCTACATCCCGGCCCTGCTGGTGCTGGCGGGGTATCCCCTCTTCACCGCCTACAACTTCTTCAACGTGCTGGTCAACGCCCTGACGGTGGGCGTGACCTACCTCTGCCTGCACAAGATCTTCCGCCGCCGTCTGCCCGCCTATGTGGGCACCTTCCTGTATGCCTGCTGCAACTACCGGCTGTTCAACCTCTACTGGCGGCAGGCCGCCGGCGAGATCACCGCCCAGATCTTCCTGCCGGTGGTGCTCTACGGGTTCTGGGCCCTGTACGCCGACGACGCCGACGAAACCCAGCGCAAGGGCGCCTGGCTGCCTCTGCTCATCGGGTTCACCGGCCTGGTGCAGAGCCATCTGCTCACCACCGAGATCACCGCTCTGGCGGCGGTGGTGCTGGTTGTCTTCTGCTGGCGCAAGGCTTTGCAGCCAAAGCGGCTGATGACCCTGCTCAAGGGTGCCGGGCTCAGCGTGCTGCTCAACCTGGGATTCCTGGTGCCCTTTTTGCAGTACATGGGGGGCGACTACCGCATCACCGATGTGTCCAGCGTCAACTCCCCCACCGCCACCGCGGTGAACTGGACCATGCTGCTGGATTTCTGGACCCCCACCAACATGGACACCCTGCGCCTGGGCGCCGGGCTGGTGCTGGGGGTGGTGCTCTACGCCGCTCTGCGGGCCGCCGGTGCCCACCGCAAGACCGACCAGCTCTGCCTGCCCTGCCTGGTCTGCGCCGTGGGGTGCATCTACCTGTGCAGCAGCTTTGACTGGGCCAACTTCAGCAACGCCGTGGGCCAGACCCTGGCCCACTATGCCTGCGCGGTACAGTTCCCCTTCCGGTTTCTGGTGCTGGCCTCTCCCTGCCTGTGCTTTGTGGCGGCGGCGGGGGTGGCCCGCCTGCAGACCGACGAAACCCTGGCCCTTCATGGCCGCAGGGCGGCTTTGGCCTGCGCCGCCTGCCTGTTGTCGGTGGCGCTGGTGTCCGCCTGGATGGACATGGGCCAGTATCTGCGGGGCGACTACGGCCGGGACCGGGCGGGCGAAAGCCGGGAACTGGACAGCGGCAAGGTGAGCAGCGCCCTGGAATACCTGCCCGTGACCTTTGACCCCGAAACTTCCGACAACACCGCTCTGGTGGTGACCGACGGGGTCAGCGCCGACCTGGTGGAGCGCCGGGGCCTGACCCTGACCCTGGACGCCGCCAACGGCAGCGGCGCCGACGGCATGGTGGAATTGCCCCTGATCGCCTATCCCGGATACACCATCACCCGGATGGACGGGGGCACCGCCGCCCTGACCACCCTGAACGACGGGCGGTTGGGCGTGGTGCTGGCCGCAGGATACGACGGCCTGCTCACGGTGGAATTTTCGGCGCCCCTGACCTGGCGCGGGGCGGAGCTCGTCAGCGCCCTGACCCTGCTGGCCCTGCTGTGGTGGGGCTGGCGCAAGCGCACCGGACAGCCCCTGCTGCCGGTGGCAAGGAGAAAATAATGCAGGACAGCTATACCATCACCCCCATCGCCCGCATCCGCACCCCCTTTGCGGACAAGTTCGGCATCCCCCGGCAGAGCGGCCTGGTGGAGGAACTGCGGGCCACCATCGTGTTTGAGGAGCCCTTCCGCAACGCCGACGCCCTGCGGGGGCTGGAGGAATACAGCCATCTGTGGCTGATCTGGCAGTTTTCCACGGTGGTGGCGGCGGGGGCCGACGGCGAACACTGGCGCCCCACCGTCCGCCCGCCCCGGCTGGGGGGCAACACCCGGATGGGGGTGTTTGCCACCCGCAGCCCCTTCCGGCCCAACGCCCTGGGGCTTTCCTGCGTGAAATTGCTGGGGGTGCAGCCCCATACCCCCGACGGCCCGGTGATCCAGGTGGCGGGGGCGGACCTGCTGGACGGCACCCCCATCTATGACATCAAGCCCTACCTGCCCTATGTGGACGCCCATCCGGAGGCCAGGTCCGGGTTTGCGGGCCGGGTGGAGGCCCACGCCCTCACCGTCCACGACCCGGAAAACCGGCTGGCCGCCCTGGACCCGGAGACCCGGGCGGGGCTGGTGGGGGTGCTGGAAAACGACCCCCGCCCCGGCTACCAGCACGACCCCGGCCGGGTGTACGGCCTGCGGTTTGCGGGATATGAGGTGAAGTTCACCGTGGACGGGGGCGACGCCACTGTTCTTTCGGTCAACAAAGAATAAGAAAACCTGCCATGGAGTTCCATGGCAGGTTTTTTGTATAGAGGGGCAGAGACCGGCTCCCCTGTGCAAGGGGAGCTGGCGGCCGCAAGGCCGACTGAGGGGTTGGAGGGCTGCTGTGGTTGCCCGGTAACGGGATGCCAGGGAAACTTCACAACCCCACCGCCGCTGCGCGGCACCTCCCCTTACACAGGGGAGCCTTTGGGTTATTCCTTCACAACCCCCAACAATTCCTCGGCTTTGCTGACTTGTTCGTCGGTGGGCACCGGCACACCGTCCAGGGTGTAGGGAATGCCCAGCTTCTCCCACTTGAACAGTCCCAGGGTGTGGTAGGGCAGAACCTCCACCCGGCGCACCGTCTTCAGGCCCTTGATGAACTCGCCGGTGGCGGCCATGGCGGCCTCGTCGTCGGTCAGGCCGGGCACCAGCACGTGGCGGATCCACATGTCCTTGCCGTGGTCCGACAGCCACCGCGCCATTTCCAGGATGTTCTCGTTGGGGTGGCCGGTCAGGGCCTTGTGCCGGGCGCTGTCCCACTCCTTGATGTCCAGCATCACCAGGTCGGTGTACTTCATCAGCTCCACAAACCGGGAATAGAAGGGTTCCTCGGTGGTGAAGGGCTGGCCGCAGGTGTCCAGGGTGGTGTGCACCACCTTTTCCTTGGCCAGGCGGAACAGCTCGGTCAAAAACTCGATCTGCAAAAGGGGTTCTCCCCCGCTCACCGTCAGACCGCCGTTGTTCTTCCAGTAGTTGCGGTAGCGATACGCCGCCGCAAAGGCTTCGGCGGGGGTCTGGGCGTTGTCCTTGTTAAAGGCCCAGGTCTCGGGGTTGTGGCAGTACCGGCAGCGCATGCGGCACCCCTGCAAAAACAGCACGTACCGCACCCCCGGCCCGTCCACCAGACCGAAGGTCTCCACCGAATTGATATAGCCCAAAGGCTGTTTGACGGCTTCCGACATAAGTGGCCTCCTTGGCGGCAGTGTATAAACCGCCGCGGTAAATTTTGGATAATATGATAAAACAACAATGCAATATGACAAAACAACAAAATGCGTGTGGCATTTTGGGGGCAAGTGTGCTACACTGGTAGCAGGAAAAGAGAGGTGCCAACGGATGGAAAACAACACCGGAACGCAACAAAACATCAACGAGCGCCTGCAAGCCCTGCGCGCAGACCACGCTGCCGCCTACGCCAAGTGCGTGCGCCTGACCAACCTGTGGGTGGGCGTGCGCATCGCCTGCACCCTGGTTACCCTGGCCATGGTGGCGGCAGGCATCTTTGCCATGTCGGTGGTGGGCAACCTGGTTCTGGGCCTGGTGGTGGCCTTTGGCATCAGCTATATGCTGCGCCGGGGCGTCCGGGTGCTGGCCTGGCTGGGGGTCGTGGGGGGCGCTGCCTCCCTGGTGCTGCTGCTTATGAACCTGGGAATGTACCTGGCCATGACCGGGCAGTATCCCCTGTTGTACCTGTACCTGGCGGCCGCCGTGGCCGACGCCGCGGTGCAGGCCATCGCCAACGGCCTTCTGCTGGCCGATGCCGGCTATCGGGACTTCGCCCGGGAACTGACCGCCGTTTCCCGCCAATAAGCGTCTTCCCTGCCCCAAAAAAAGACCCCCGCATGCCGCCGCCGGCCCTGCCGGTAGGCGCATGCGGGGGAATTTTTGGTTTATGGCATCACGCCGCCAAGCTTACATCTTCTTGTGGCAGGTACGGGCGATGACGTCCAGCTGCTGCTCCCGGGTCAGGTCGATGAACTTCACCGCATAACCGGATACGCGGATGGTGAAGTTGGCGTACTCTTCCTTCTCGGGATGCTCCATGGCGTCCAGCAGCTTCTCGGTGCCGAAGACGTTCACGTTCAGGTGATGGGCACCCTGATCGAAGTAGCCGTCCAGCACCTGCACCAGGTTGTTGGTGCGCTCGGTCTCGGAATGGCCCAGGGCATCGGGGTTGATGGTCTGGGTGTTGGAGATGCCGTCCAGCGCCCAGTGATAGGGCAGCTTGGCCACCGAGTTCAAGGACGCCAGCAGGCCGTGGGTCTCGGCGCCGTAGCTGGGGGTGGCACCCGGGGCGAAGGGGGTGTACTCCTTGCGGCCGTCGGGGGTGGCGCCGGTGGCCTTGCCGTACACCACGTTGGAGGTGATGGTCAGGATGGAGGTGGTGGCCTCGGAGTTGCGGTAGGTGTGGCGGCGCTTCACCTTGTCAATGAAGCTCTTCAGCAGCCAGACGGCGATGTCGTCGGCGCGGTCGTCGTCGTTGCCGTACTTCGGGAAGTCGCCCTCGGTCTCGTAGCCGATGACCAGGCCGGTCTCGTCCCGGACGGTCTTGACCTTGGCGTACTTGATGGCAGAAAGGCTGTCCACCACATGGCTGAAGCCCGCAATGCCGGTGGCAAAGGTGCGGCGCACGTCGGTGTCGATGAGGGCCATCTCGGCGGCCTCGTAGTAGTACTTGTCGTGCATGTACTGGATCAGGTTCAGCACGTTCACGTACAGGCCGGCCAGCCAGTCCATCATCACGTCGTACTTCTTCATGACCTCGTCATAATCCAGGTACTCGCTGGTGATGGGGGCGTAAGCCGGGCCCACCTGGTCATGCAGCTTCTCGTCCATGCCGCCGTTGATGGCGTACAGCAGGCACTTGGCCAGGTTGGCACGGGCGCCGAAGAACTGCATCTCCTTGCCGGTCTGGGTGGCCGACACGCAGCAGCAGATGGAATAGTCGTCGCCCCACACCGGCTTCATCACGTCGTCGTTCTCGTACTGGATGGAGCTGGTCTTGATGGAGATCTCGGAGGCGTACTTCTTGAAGTTCTCCGGCAGGGCGCTGGAGTACAGCACCGTCAGGTTGGGCTCCGGCGCGGGGCCCATGTTCTCCAGGGTGTGCAGGAAACGGTAGTCGTTCTTGGTGACCATGGACCGGCCGTCCATGCCGATGCCCGCCACTTCCAGGGTGGCCCACACGGGGTCGCCGCTGAACAGCTGGTTGTAGCTGGGGATGCGGGCAAACTTGACCATGCGGAACTTCATGACCAGATGGTCGATGAGCTCCTGGGCCTCGGTCTCGGTGAGGATGCCCTTGTCCAGGTCCCGCTGGATGTAGATGTCCAGGAAGGTGGAGATGCGGCCCACGCTCATGGCGGCGCCGTTCTGGGTCTTGATGGCAGCCAGATAGCCGAAGTACAGCCACTGGATGGCTTCCTTGGCGTCCTTGGCGGGGGCGGAGATGTCGTAGCCGTAGATGGCGGCCATCTCCTTCATCCCCTTCAGGGCGTTGATCTGCAGGGCAATCTCCTCCCGCAGACGGATGATGTCGTCGGTCATGGTGCCGTCGCCGCAGTTGGCAAAATCTTCCTGCTTCCAGGCAATCAGGGCATCGATGCCGTACAGGGCCACACGGCGGTAGTCGCCCACGATGCGGCCGCGGCCGTAGGTGTCGGGCAGGCCGGTGATGATGTGGCTGTGGCGGGCCTTCTTCATCTCGGGGGTGTAGGCGTCAAACACCGCCTGGTTGTGGGTGCGGGTGTATTTGGTAAAAATCTCGTGCAGCTTTTCGCTGGGAGTATAGCCGTAGGTGGTGCAGGCCTGCTCGGCCATCTTGATGCCGCCGTAAGGCATGAAAGCGCGCTTGAGGGGCTTGTCGGTCTGCAGACCCACGATCTTTTCCAGATCCTTCAGGTCTTCCCGGATATAGCCGGGGCCGTAGGCGGTCAGGCCGGAAACCACTTCGGTCTCCATGTCCAGCACGCCGTTCTTGGCGCGTTCTTCCTTCTGCAGCTGCTGCAGAGCGCCCCACAGCTTGTTGGTGGCTTCGGTGGGGCCGGCCAGGAAGGAAGAATCCCCGTCATAGGGGCGGTAGTTCTTCTGGATAAAATCGCGGACGTTGACTTCCTCTTTCCAGATGCGGCCTTCAAAGCCTTCCCACTGGGGATAGTTGTGCATCGACGGTACCTCCTTATAAATAAGGGAAAAAACGGTGAATCCAGACCCGCGGACTGCGCGGTCTGACGAGGGGCAAGGCCCCCCTTCCGTACCCAGTATAGACCCGCCGGAGGGCAGAATGTGTTGCATGGGCAACGTGAAAGAGACCTTGTATCCAAACAGTTAGCCATTGCTAACTGTTTGGACCCTCATTTTACCACAAAACGAAGAATTTGCAAGGGGTATTTTTCCCCTTTTGATGCGCAAAAAACATCCGTATACGGTCAAATTGAGGGGCGACAAACAGAATTATACAAAATATCTCTCTATTACACAAGGGTCTTGTAGAAAATACGGTAACATTCCACAAGAGAATCGTCAAATTGCCAATATTTTAACAAAAAAATCGTACAACATTCTATGCAATAATACTTTACGAAACGGGAACAAATTTGGTAAAATGAGAGCAAGCAAAAGCGTTCCCGTATCGCAGGGCTGCCCGGCAACGGGCTGCGGTATGGGGAAACTTTCTCCTGCAAACAGCCGTTCGGGGCCATGGTATGTCCGTGGGCCCCTATGGTCGTGTGCGGGTGCTGAATCCAAATTGGTGGGTCGCAAGGCCGTGGCGGCCTTTGGCACACCGAAGTAAACGGAGGAAGAAAAATGCCAAGAGCAAAACAGTCCATGGATGGCAACACCGCTGCGGCCCACGTAGCGTATGCGTTCACCGACGTAGCTGCCATCTACCCCATCACCCCCTCCAGCCCGATGGCCGACACCGTTGACCAGTGGAGCGCTGCGGGTCTGAAGAACATCTTCGGCAACCAGGTCAAGGTTGTTGAGATGGAATCCGAGGCCGGCGCGGCCGGCGCCGTGCACGGCTCGCTGGGCACCGGTGCCATCACCACCACCTTCACCGCGTCCCAGGGCCTGCTGCTGATGATCCCCAACATGTACAAGATCGCCGCCGAAGGTCTGCCCTGCGTCTTTGACGTTTCGGCCCGTACCGTGGCGACCCATGCACTGAACATCTTCGGTGATCACAGCGACGTTTACGCCACCCGCCAGACCGGTTTCGCCATGCTGTGCGAATCCAACCCCCAGGAAGTCATGGACCTGTCCCCCGTGGCGCATCTGTCCGCCATTGAGGGCCGCGTTCCCTTCGTGAACTTCTTCGACGGCTTCCGTACCTCTCACGAGATCCAGAAGATCGAAAAGTGGGACTACGAGGATCTGAAGGAAATGTGCAACATGAAGGCCGTGGAAGAATTCCGCGCCGCTGCACTGAACCCCGAGCATCCCAAGACCCGCGGCAGCCATGAAAACGGCGATATCTTCTTCCAGCATCGTGAAGCCTGCAACCCGGCTTACGAGGCTCTGCCCGCCGTTGTCAAGAAGTACATGGACAAGATCAACGAAAAGATCGGCACCAACTACGATCTGTTCAACTACTACGGCGCCGAGGACGCTGACCGCGTCATCATCGCCATGGGCTCCATCTGCGACGTGGCCGAGGAAGTCATCGACTACCTGACCGCCAAGGGTGAGAAGGTCGGCCTGGTTCTGGTCCGCCTGTATCGTCCCTGGGTCTCCGAAGCCCTGCTGAAGGTTCTGCCCAAGACCGTCAAGAAGATCGCCGTTCTGGACCGCACCAAGGAGCCCGGCTCCCTGGGCGAGCCCCTGTACCTGGATGTGGCCGCTACCCTGCGTGAGGCCGGCCTGAACGACATCGTCCTGACCGGCGGCCGTTACGGCCTGGGCTCCAAGGACACCCCGCCGTCCAGCGTCTTTGCCGTGTACAAGGAACTGGAGAAGGATGCTCCGAAGTCCCGCTTCACCATCGGCATCGTGGACGACGTGACCAACCTGAGCCTGCCCGAAGTCAAGCCCGCTCCCATCACCTCCGCTCCCGGCACCAAGGAGTGCAAGTTCTGGGGCCTGGGCGGCGACGGCACTGTCGGCGCCAACAAGAACTCCACCAAGATCATCGGCGACCATACCGACAAGTACATTCAGGCGTACTTCCAGTATGACTCCAAGAAGACCGGCGGCGTGACCATCAGCCACCTGCGTTTCGGCGACAAGCCCATCCGCAGCCCCTACTACATCAACCAGGCTGACTTCGTTGCCTGCCACAACCCCGCCTACATCCACATGGGCATGAAGATGGTCCAGGATGTCAAGCCGGGCGGCGTGTTCATGATCAACTGCCAGTGGTCCGATGAGGAACTGGGCGAGCACCTGAACGCTGCCGACAAGAAGTACATCGCTGACAACAACATTCAGCTGTACACCATCAACGCCATCGACAAGGCTATCGAGATCGGCATGGGCAAGCGCACCAACACCATCCTGCAGTCTGCCTTCTTCAAGCTGGCCGACGTCATGCCCATCGACGAAGCCGTCGAGTACATGAAGGCCGCCGCCAAGAAGAGCTACGGCAAGAAGGGCGACGCCGTTGTCCAGATGAACTGGAAGGCCATCGATGCCGGCGTGGACGCTGTCCACAAGGTGGAAGTGCCCGAAAGCTGGCACAACCCCGAGCCGGACGCTCCCGCCAAGGAACTGAAGGGACCCGCTCCGCTGGTCAAGATGGTCCGCGACGTCATGGAGCCTGTCTCCCGTATGGACGGCGACAGCCTGCCTGTTTCCGCCTTTGCGCATAACCCCAACGGCGAATGGGAACTGGGCGCTTCCGCTTACGAGAAGCGCGGCACCGCCGTCATGGTGCCCGAATGGGATGCCGGCAAGTGCATTCAGTGCAACAACTGCGCCTTCGTCTGCTCTCATGCTACCATCCGTCCCTTCTGCCTGACCGCCGACGAAATGGCTGCCGCTCCGGCCAGCCTGAAGAGCGCCGACACCAAGCCGAAGGCCAGCGAGTACAAGTTCACCATCGCTGTTTCTCCTCTGGACTGCATGGGCTGCGGCGAGTGCGTCACCGTCTGCCCGACCAAGGCCATCGAGATGAAGCCGCAGGAATCCCAGGCCGACCAGCAGGCTGCCTTCGATTACTGCGTCGAGAACATCCGCAAGAAGGACAATGTCCCCGGCGTTGTTTCCGAGATCTCCGTCAAGGGCTCTCAGTTCAACCAGCCGCTGCTTGAGTTCTCCGGCTCCTGCGCTGGCTGCGCCGAGACCTCTTATGCCCGCCTGATCACCCAGCTGTTCGGCGAAAAGATGTTCATCTCCAACGCCACCGGCTGCTCCTCCATCTGGGGTGGTACCGCTTCTGTCAGCCCGTACACCACCAACAAGGAAAGCGGCTGCGGCCCCGCCTGGAACAACTCTCTGTTCGAGGATAACGCCGAGCACGGCCTGGGCATGCAGATCGGCTACGAGACCATCCGCGCCAACCTGATCAACAAGGTTGTTGCCCTGAAGGGTAAGAGCGCCGAGATGGACGCTGTCATCGACAAGTTCCTGGAAACCAAGAACAACACCAAGGCCAACGACGCTCCCGCCAAGGCCCTGATCGCTGCTCTGGAAGCCTGCGGCTGCGATGAAGCCAAGGAAATCCTGAAGGACAAGCAGTACCTGGCCAAGAAGAGCTTCTGGATCTTCGGCGGCGACGGCTGGGCTTACGACATCGGTTACGGCGGCCTGGATCACGTCCTGGCTTCCGGCCACGACGTCAACGTTATGGTCTTCGACACCGAGATGTACTCCAACACCGGCGGACAGGCTTCCAAGGCCTCCAACATCGGCGAAGTCTGCCAGTTCGCCGCTGCCGGCAAGGAAATCAGCAAGAAGAGCCTGGCTGAGATCTGCATGACCTACGGCTACATCTATGTTGCTCAGATCGCTCTGGGCGCCAACATGGCTCAGGCTGTCAAGGCCATTGCCGAGGCTGAGGCTTATCCCGGCCCGTCCATCATCATCGGCTATGCTCCCTGCGAACTGCACGGCATCAAGGGCGGCATGACCAACTGCCAGAACGAGATGAAGAAGGCCGTCGAGTCCGGCTACTGGAACCTGTTCACCTTCAACCCCGCTCTGAAGGCCGAGGGCAAGAACCCCTTCACCCTGACCTCCAAGGCTGGCAAGATGGAAGAATACCAGAACTTCCTGGCCAACGAGACCCGTTACAGCCGTCTGTCCCGTGCGTTCCCGGATCGCGCCAAGGATCTGTTCGAAAAGAACCAGAAGGCCGCCGAGAGCCGCTACGAGCACCTGACCAAGCTGGTCGAACTGTACAAGTAAGACCTGCGCAGTCTGGTAAAGCTGCATAAATAAGAGCACCCCCATTCTGTCCGAAAGGGCAGGGTGGGGGTGCTTTTTTGCTTTTGTTCGGGGCGGGTTTTTTAAGCCTCCCCTGTGTAAGGGGAGGTGCCGCGCAGCGGCCGAGGGGCTGGTTTGTTTCTCGCTTCTTGGGTAACGGCTGCCTGCCATTTAGTCCTTCCTTTTGTGACCAAAAGGAAGCGAAAAGTCCCACCGTTTCGACGCGGTGGACGCCGACCAGGGCTGCGGCCCTGGACCCGGGGTGTGCGGCCACCTACCGACGGCCTACTCAAGCCCTGGGGGGCTTGAGCAAGGAAAGTTTTTAAAATGCTGCTTCCCCTAAGCCTCCCCTGTGTAAGGGGAGGTGCCGCGCAGCGGCGGAGGGGTTGGAAACCTTGCGACATTTTCCGTTACCGGGAGGCCACAATAAGCTCACAACCCCTCAGTCGGCCTCCGGCCGCCAGCTCCCCTTACACAGGGGAGCCGGTCTCTGCTTCCGGAACGCCTCCTCGGTGCAAGGGGGAGTGCTGCCGCTTTTTCCCTAAGCCTCCCCTGTGTAAGGGGAGGTGCTGCGCAGCGGCGGAGGGGTTGGAAACCTTGCGACATTTTCCGTTACCGGGAGGCCAAAATAAGCTCACAACCCCTCAGTCGGCCTCCGGCCGCCAGCTCCCCTTACACAGGGGAGCCAATCTCGGCTCCCCAAGCGGCTGCCTGCCGTCCGCCAAGCAGCCCGCAACATAAAAAACAAAAAATCCCCGCCCTTTCGCAAGGAAAAGGCAGGGCAGGGAAGTCAGGCTTTATCCGTTCAGCCGGAACAAAGCATCGTTCTTTTTGGCGTGGGTGCCGATGTTGTTGTATTCCAGGGCAAAGTAGCCGTGGACCCAGTCGTCGTTGGTCTGGTTTTCTCCAAACACGTGGGTCACACCGTCGGCGTCCATATAGTCGTTGCCGGCGGTCATCAGGGGCACGTCCTCCTTCATGGCCAGCAGATACTTGTAGTAGTCTGTCAGGGGCAGGCCCGCCTGCTCGGCCACGGTGGGCACCAGCATGCACAGGTCCATCCGGTTCAGCGGGTCGCGGTCGTTGGTCTCGCCGGCGTTCTCCAGCGGGTAGTTGGCCCAGATGATGAAGGGAGTGCTGCGCTGCAATACCTGCAGATCGTTCTCGGAAGCCCGGCTCTGGTCCGACACATGGGTGACGAAGCTGGGAGCGTGGTCGCCGGCCATGGCCACAATCACCTTGCGGCCGGTCTGTTCATACACCTGGGTGAAATACTCGGTCAGCTCGCCGAAGGCCGCGTCGGTCATCTTCATGCAGGACAGATACTCGTCCATCACCGAATCATATTCGCCGTAGTCGGTGGCCGCATGCACGATGTCCAGTTCCGGCTCGTTCATGTCGTAGTCGCCGTGGCTCTGGATGCTCACCAGGAAGGTGAACCGGGGCTGGTCCTCCGGCATGGACTCGTACATGGCTTCCAGGTCCTTGTAGGTGGCGCTGTCGGTCTGGTAGGGACGGTTGCCGTAATACTCCTGGGTGGGGAAGCTGTCCTGGAAATACACATTGTCAAAGCCCAGGGCCAGCCAGGCGCTGTTGCGGCGGTAGTTCAGGTTGGTGTAGGGGTGGGCCGCCATGGTGGAGTAGCCCAGGTCCTCCAGATAGCTGACCACGCTGTCGGCGCCGTAGAGGTTCAGCCAGTTGAAGGGGGTGATGCTGGGCATGAGCATCAGAGAATTGGAGGTGAGCATCTCGTATTCGCTGGAGTTGGTGCCGCCGCCCACCTGGGGGGACACGGTGTGGCCGTAGATGCTGTTTTCCAGGTTCTTGGTCACCGGCATGATCTCGGTGTCCGCCTGCAGGTCGGTGACCAGGTCAAAGTCGTAAAAGCTCTCGGACAAAATCAGCACAATGTCCGGGTATTCCTGCTCGGAGACCGCGGCGGTCTCCGGCGTGTAGTTCCGGGTGGAGGCCGCGGCGGTTTCGGCGGCCTCGTCGGAATAGTTGTCCGGCTGCACGATGGGGTTCATCAGCAGCCCCGCCGACTCGATGGTGCCCGCCAGATACCCGTACTTATAATAGGTAAGCTGCCAGGCCCAGCCGTAGGTCTGCTTGGGCTTGACCGCAAAGGGGGCAAAGTATCCCACATACAGAATGAGGAAGATGCCCACGAAACACCCGGCCCAGCGTGTCAGCCGCTGCTTCCAGTGGATTTTGGGGGGCTTGCTGCGGCCGTAAGCCAGAAAATGCTGGGCCACCGCGATAGCCAGCACCGGCACGCACAACCCCACGATGGTGAGCACCGTCTGGGTGATGCGCAGGGTGTAGCTGCCCATGACCGCGGCAGCGGTGCCGATGTTCAGGATATCCTGGGGCATGAGGGCGGTGCCGTGCAGGTCCCGGGTGTAATAGTTCACGATGGCCAGCAGGGTGAACAGCGCCCCCGAAAGGCCGGTGGCCAGGCTCCACCGCCCGATGAAGGCAAAGAACACCAGGGTCAGGCAGAAGGCCGTCAGGGCATTGAGGGGGGCGTACAGCGGCCACTGCCCGGCCAGATAGTCGGGGGTGACGCCGTCGGAAAGTTCCAGCTGATACCGGGCCACAAAAGCCGCGGCCACCGCCAGCACAAAGGGCAGTACCTTGCCCAGCCAGAAGGCCCTGCTGCGGAGGGTTTTACTAAAATTTTGCATAACTACTTCCTTTTTTGGACAACTGAGAAAATAAGTGCGATGTATCGACAACCTATTATTATACCAGATTTGCAGGAGGATGCAAGTGGGAGAGTTTTTCCTTTTTTGTGGCTGAAAAGGAAACGAAAAATTCTGCTTTTGTGTTGTTGGCTTCTTGGCAAGCGGCAGTTTGCCGGAAAGTTGTCGCTTTTTGGCGTCAAAAAGCGACGGAAAAACCGCCACCGTTTCGATGCGGTGGACGCCGACCAGGGCTGCGGCCCTGGACCCGGGGATGCGGCCACCTTACGACGGACTATTCACCGGCCTGGGGGCCGGTGAACAAGGATAAGGATTTGAAACCATTTCCCGGCAGCTGCTGCTGAAGGCTCCCCTGTGCAAGGGGAGCTGGCGCCGACAGGCGACTGAGGGGTTGGAGACTTGGAGGTATTGCCCGATGACGGGAAAGGGGGCAAGGTTTCCAACCCCACCGCCGCTGCGCGGCACCTCCCCTTGCACAGGGGAGGCTTTTTGGAGGTGCTATTCAAATCCATTCCTTGCTCAGGTCCCCCAGGACCTGAGTAGGCCGTCCCGGAGGGGTGGCCGCATACGGGTCCAGGGTTGAAAACCCTGGCCGGCGGCCGCCGCATCGGAACGGCGGGCCCTTTTCGTTTCCTTTTCGGGCACGAAAAGGAAAGAGTTCCCGGTCGGCAGCTGCCTGCCAAGTAGCCAAAACGAACCCCAAAGGAAAAACCAAGAAAAACACCACAGCTTTCCCCCACCCCCCAAATGTGCTATAATAAAACCCGTCCAACCAAAACCCATCGGCCTTTCCGGCCGTGTTCCATACAGGAGGAAAATCCCATGAAAATTCCGTCCAAAGGCTTCACCCACGGCGGCAAATTCCACGCCGACGACGTGTTTTCCACCGCCTTGCTGCGCATCCTTCGCCCCGACATCCAGATCACCCGGGGCTTCACCGTGCCGGACAATTTTGACGGCATCGTCTTCGATATCGGCGGCGGCATGTTCGACCACCACAGCGAACCCCGGGAATCCCGCCCCAACGGGGTGCCCTACGCCGCCTTCGGCCTGCTGTGGCGGGTGCTGGGCGCCGGGCTGGTGGGGGAGCACCAGGCCCGTCTGCTGGATGAAAACTTCGTCCAGCCCCTGGACCTGAACGACAACACCGGGGAACAGAACTCCCTGGCCGACGCCATCGGCTCCTTCAACCCGGTGTGGGATTCCAAGGACGACCCCGACGAGTGTTTCTGGCGGGCAGTGGCGGTGGCCGACCAGATCCTGCGCAACGAGATCGCCGCTGCCAACGCCGTCAACCGGGCGGACGAGACGGTCCAGCGTGCCTGGAAGGCCGCCAAGGACGGCATTGTGGTGCTGCCCGCCTACATGCCCTGGAAAAACGGCCTGTACAAGACCGACGCCATCTTTGTGGTGTATCCCAGCCAGCGGGGCGGCTACAGCGCCCAGTGCGTCACCGACTACAAGACCCGCCGCAGCAAGGTGCCCTTCCCCCCGGCCTGGGCCGGGCAGCCCGAAGCCGTTCTGCGGGAACGCAGCGGTCTGGGCCTGCGGTTCTGCCACCCCAGCCGCTTCCTCATCACCGCCGATGACAAGGACCAGGCGGTGGAAGCCTGTCGCCGCGCCCTGCGCGCCGCCGGAAAGCCGGTGAGCGAATGAGCAGCGCCTACCTCCACGACGACCCGCCCCGGGGCTTTGCCCCCAGCACCGCCGACCTGCGTGCCACCGACGCCCCCACCGCCTGGGTCTACATGGTCCGCTGCGCCGACGGCAGCCTGTATTCCGGCTGGACCAACGACCTGGCCCGCCGCCTGCACAACCACGCCGGGGGCACCGGCGCCCGGTACACCCGCATGAAGGGCGGGGCCAGGCTGGCCTATGCCCGGCGCTGCGCCGACAAGAGCGAGGCCCTGCGCCAGGAAGCGGCGCTGAAAAAGCTTTCCCGCCCCGAAAAGGAGGCCCTGGCCGATGCCTGGGCCGCCGAGCACAAAGTCACCGTCCGCCTGGCCACCGAGGAGGACGCCCAGGCCGTGGTGACCTTGTACAACTGGTACGTCACCCACTCCACCGCCACCTTCCAGTATGAACTGTCCACGGTGGAGGAGATGAAAGAAAATATCCGGGGCGTGCTGCAGCGGGCCCCCTTCCTGGTGGCGGAGGACGCTGCCGGCCGCCTGTGCGGCTATGCCTGCGCCCATCCGCTGCACCCCCGGGCCGCCTACGGCTGGTGCGTGGAGACCACCATCTACTGCGCCCCCGACTGCATGGGCCAGGGGGTGGGGGGCAAACTCTATCGCCCCCTGCTGGCCATGCTCAAGGCCCAGGGCTACCGGGAAGCCGCCGCCCTGATCACCCACCCCAATCCCGAAAGCGAAGCCTTCCACAAGGCGCTGGGGTTCTTCAAGGCAGGCACCCAGCCCCGGTCGGGGTACAAGTTCGGCCGCTGGCTGGACGTGCAGACCTGGTGGCTGCATCTGGCCGACGAATCCGACAGGGGAGAGCCCGCCCCCGTGCGCCTGGGCCTGACCGAGGCCGAAGTGCGCGCAATTCTGGAAAAAACGCAATAAACCACGTCCCGTTTCCGGCTTGATTTTACACATTTTGCCGGAAACGGGCGTTGTAATTTCACGGGCAAAATGGTACTATTAATCTATATATAAAAGGAAACTGCGGGCGGAAAACCGCCGCCCCGCCCCAAGATAAAAGAGGACTGTTATGGAAAAGGACCGCAAAACCGTGCATCGGCGTTCGGCCCCGGCGCCCTGCTGCTGGCCGGCGTCTGTGTGCTGGCCGTCATTCTGACCATCATCATTGTGGTCATTGCCGGGCGGGACAAGGGCCCCCGGGAACCGGCGGTGCCCGATGTGGGCACCGCCGCCGGCGCCTGGGCCAAAAACGAAAACGGGTATTATTTCAACGATGCGGGGGAAGTGATTCTGCCCGCGGTGAAAAAGGGCATTGATGTGTCCAAATACCAGGGCGAGGTGGACTGGGAGAAAGCCCAGGCCGCCGGCATCGACTTTGCCATTCTGCGCTGCGGCTTCGGCAGCGAGTGGAACGGGGAAGGGGAGTACGCCCAGGACGACGAGTACTGGGAGCGCAACGCCGACGAGTGCACCCGACTGGGCATCCCCTTCGGCGCCTACCTCTACTCCTACGCCACCACCGAGGAGCAGGCCCGCAGCGAGGCCGACCATGTGGCCCGGCTTCTGGGGCTGAAAGCCCCCGACCACGAGGGTCTGACCGACTATACATCCAAGGCATACAAGCTGGACTATCCCGTGTATTATGACCTGGAGGACAAGGCCATCACCGGCCTTTTCCCCGAGGAGATGGCCAAACTCACCGCCGCCTTCTTCGACCAGCTGGAAAGCTGGGGCTACACCGGGGAACAGGGGGTCTATGCCTCGCTGAACTGGACCCGGGGCCGTCTGATGGACGCGGGCTTTGATGAGTGGCGGGACAATTTCTGGATCGCCCGGTTCAACTCCGACCTGGGCTACACCGGCCCCTACACCATGTGGCAGGCCAGCTACACCGAGCCCGGCGCCGCCTACGGGGTGCAGAGCGAGACGGTGGACATCGACTTTGTGATGGAGGAGCTGCTGCTCACCGGCATCACCGACGCCAAGGCCGCCGCGGCCCAGCCCAGCTTTACCAACGACACCTATACCAACGAACTGTGGCTGGGCGCCGCCAAGGACAAGGTGACCCTGACCACCGACGAAGTCACCGAGGAGGAGGGCGGACAGCGCATCTTCTGGACTTCCAGCGATGAGAATGTGGCCACCGTGAACAAGAAGGGGGTTGTTACCGCCAAGGGGGACGGCAGCTGCATCATCACCGCCACCCTGGCCGACGGCCGCCAGACCGCCGACGTCACCGTGCGGGTGGGGGAGGTGAGCGTGCCCGTCTACGCCACCGGCAACCTGCGGGGCGTCACCGACAACGGCACCGTCACCCTGGCCGACGTGGCCGCTCTGGCTTCCGACACCGACGCCATCCTGCTGGACGCCGGGGGCAGCGTGCAGGGCACCGCCAACACCAGTCTCACCGGCGGCATGGATATAACCTCCTCCTTTGCGGCGGCGGGGTATGACCTGCAGGCCTTCGACGGGGTGGACCTGGCCTTCGGTCCCGAACGGCTGCTGGACGACGTGGTCACCGCCAACGGGCCTTCCCTGGCTGCCAACCTGCGCGGCACCGAGGGGGCGCCCCTGTTCTACCGGTCCACCTGCTGGAGCCGCAACCGCATTTCCAACGGCATGAACTACACGGTGCAGCGGGCGGGCAAGACCATCGGGTTCTTCTCTCTGGCTTCCACCGGCAACTACGCCCACGCCAACGGCATGTCCGCTGACGACCTGGCCCAGACCGCCTCGGAGCAGGTGGCGGCCCTCAAGGCCGCCGGCGCCCAGGCCATCCTCTGCATTGCCGGGCCGGACACCGATGTATCCCCCATCCTGGGCGACCTGAAAAACCTGGGTGTCAGCGCGGTCATCAGCGCCAATGCCGCCGAAACCACCACCGACGGCCTGCCGGTGGTGGCTGTGTCGGGCGGCCTGGACGGCGTGGGAAGCCTGGAACTGGTGTTTGACGCCAAGGGTGGGGTGAGCGTGCGCAACGCCCAGACCCTGCCCGCCGCCACCCTCCAGGCCAACCGGGAAAGCCTGTCCGACGACGCCCGGGCTACCTACGATTCCACCACCACCAGCCTGCAATCCCTGGCGGCGGGGGACGATTCGGTGGCGGGGCAGACCCTCTTCACCCTTGAGGAGGAGAAAAAGACCGTCTCCTTCGGCAACTATGTGGCCGAAGTGTGGCTGGCCTACGCCGACGGCGACAAGGACAACTGGCAGAGCCTGGAGGACGGCCTGGCCGACCTGCCCCTGACCGCCGTGGCGGGGGGCGTGACCCAGCCGGAATACGGGGAGGTCACCCGGGGCGCCCTGCTGAACAGCCTGCCCGCGGGGGCCCGGGTGCAGCTGGTGAAGACCACCGCCGAGGCGGTGTCCCAGCTGCTGCAAAGCGGAACCGTCACCCAGACCTACGCCGACAGCCTGGTGGGCTACGAGTACGAGGGGGACGCCCTGCTCATCACCGACACCACCACCCTGCGCACCCTCAGCGACCAGAACTACACCGTCCTGCGGGATTACGGGGACGCCTTCTGGGATGTGCGGATGAACATCAACGACCGCACCAACAACTTTGCCGACCCGTTCGTGCTGCCCGAAGCCCCTGCCTACGGGGCGGGCCGGGTGAGCTGAACGACAAAACAGAATAACGCCACTGCGGGAAGGAGCGTTCGTCATGAAACTGACCTTTTTGGGCGCCGACCGGGAAGTCACCGGCAGTTGTACCCTGCTGGAGACCGGCGGCCACAGAATCCTCATCGACTGCGGCATGGAGCAGGGGAAGGACACCTATGAGAACGCCGACCTGCCCTGTGCCCCCGGCGAGATCGACGCGGTGCTGCTGACCCACGCCCATATCGACCATTCGGGGCGGATTCCCTACCTGTACAAAAACGGGTACAAGGGGCCCATCTACTCCACCGACGCCACCATGGACCTGTGCGGCATCATGCTGGAGGATTCGGCCCACATCCAGGAGCAGGAGGCGGAGTGGAAGAACCGCAAAGCCCAGCGCAGCGGCCGGGACCTGATCGAACCGGACTACACGGTGGAGGACGCCCTGGCGGTGATGGCCCAGTTCAGGGCCCAGCCCTACGGCAAGCGGGTGCCGATTGTGGACGGGGTGGAAGCCTGCTTCACCGACGTGGGGCATCTGTTGGGCAGCGCCTCCATCAGCCTGTATATCACCGAGAACGGCAACACCGAGACCATCGTCTTTTCGGGGGACATCGGCAACCTGAACCAGCCCCTGCTGCGGGACCCCCAGTACCTGACCGACGCGGATTATGTGGTCATGGAATCCACCTACGCCGGGCGCAGCCATGGGCCCAAGCCGGACTATGTGGGGGAACTGACCGAAATTTTGCAGCGCACCTTTGACCGGGGCGGCAACGTGGTCATTCCCAGCTTTGCGGTGGGCCGCACCCAGGAAATGCTTTATTTCATCCGCCAGATCAAGGCCGAAGGGCGCATCAGGCACCACGACGGCTTTGAAGTCTATGTGGACAGCCCGCTGGCCAGCAAATCCACCAACATTTTCCGGGAAAACTACTCCGAATGTTACGACGAGGAGGCCCTGGCCCTGGTGAACAAGGGGGAAAACCCTCTGCAGTTCCCCAACCTGCGCATCAGCGAGACCAAGGAAGACTCGGTGGCCATCAACGCCGACCCCAATCCCAAGGTGATCATATCGGCGTCCGGCATGTGCGACGCCGGGCGCATCCGCCATCATCTCAAGCACAACCTCTGGCGGGAGGAATGTACCATCCTGTTTGTGGGGTACCAGGCGGGCGGCTCGTTGGGCCGGGCGCTGCTGGAGGGCATCGACGAGGTGAAGCTCTTCGGCGAGACGGTGCAGGTCAATGCCGAGATCGCCCAGATGTCCGGCATGTCCGGCCACGCGGACAACGAAGGGTTGCTGCGGTGGATCCACAGCTTTGCCCCCAAACCGGGGTTTGTGTTTGTGAACCACGGCGAGGACGCCGCCTGCGCCGACTTTGCCAAGGCCCTGCAGCTGGAAGGCTACGCCGCCGAAGCCCCCTACAACGGCGGAGAGTACATCCTGGGCGGGGGACAGGTGCACTGTGTGGCCCCCGGCAACCGGGAAAAGATCGCTCCCAAGGAACCGGGCACCTCCACCGCCCCCGAAGGCTACAAGTCCCGCCGTGCGGCGGCCGCCTACGAACGGCTGGTCAACATGGGCAAGCGGCTCATGGTGGTCATCGAGCACAACCGCGGCGGCGCCAACAAGGACCTGGCCCGCTTTGCCAGCCAGATTGCCTCGCTGTGTGATAAGTGGGACCGGTGAGTTTTTGAATTTTTGACAGGCGGCTTCTTGGCGGACGGCAGTCTGCCGGGGACTCTTTCCTTTTCGTGCCCGAAAAGGAAGGGATTTTAATACCATTGCCCGGTAGCAGCTGCTGAAGGCTCCCCTGTGCAAGGGGAGCTGGCGGCCGGAAGGCCGACTGAGGGGTTGGAGACTTGACGGTATTGCCCGGTAACGGGAAATCAGGCATGGTTTCCAACCCCACCGCCGCTGCGCGGCACCTCCCCTTACACAGGGGAGGCTTTCCGGAAGCATCGTTTTAATCATTTTCCTTGCTCAGGTCCCCCAGGACCTGAGTAGGCCGTCCCGGAGGGGTGGCCGCACACGGGTCCAGGGTTGAAAACCCTGGCCGGCGGCCGCCGCATCGGAACGGCGGGCCCTTTTCGTTTCCTTTTCGGGCACGAAAAGGAAAGAGGTAACGGCAAGCAGCCGTTTCCCCCGGCAGACTCCCGTCTGCCTTCCCCCAAATAACCCAAGAGCGGGAAAACCAAAATTCCCGCAGAAAGGCGGTTTCCCTTTGTTTCACCGCATACCAAAAATCTTGCGCACCCTGCTCACCCTGCTGGGGGTGGGGGTGCTTTCGGTGGTGCTGACCTTCCTCATGCACAACCAGGATACCTACCGCACCGGCTTCTGGGACGACTACTCCCAGTCCCTGGTCTTTGCCCGCATTTTGCAGATGCAGCAGGACCAGAGCGCCCCCGGCGGGTTCCTGGGCAGCTACACCGGGGAGTTCGGCGACACCCAGAACCGGTATCTTTACCGGGAAAACACCCCCGTCACCCCCGACCAGTACCTGAGCTACACCCACCAGACCGGGCTGCAGGGCCTGGGGTTCGGGGTGCTCAACAAGGTGTTTTCGGTGTGGCAGGATAACGGCGAGGCCCGGGAACGGATGCTCTACGCCGCCAACAGCATCCTGTTCTACGCCGTGTCTCTGGGGTTGTGCATCGGGCTGTGGCGGACCTTCGGCGCCCCCGCCGCCGTCGGCTGGATGGCCGCGGTGCTGCTCTCCCCCTGGGTGCAGCGGGGCATGAAGGACCTGTACTGGTGCCTGTGGACCTGGCTGCTCCCCGCCCTGGCGGGGCTGGCCCTGTGCGCCGCCACCAAACGCAAACGCATCACCCCCGACTGGGCCTACTTCCTGGTCTTTGCCGCCGTCCTGGTGCGGTGTATGTGCGGGTTTGAGTTCATCTCCACCTTCCTGATCCTGGCCGAAATCCCCCTGTTTGTCTGCTGGGTGCTGGCCTTGGGCCGCAAACGCCCGGCCTGGGGCTGGTTCATGCGGATGGTCCGCACCGGGCTGGCCTGTCTGGCCGGGGTGGTGGTGGCCCTGGCCGTCTGGCTGGTGCAAAGCCTGCTCTACTTCGGCAACTGGGCCGACGCGGTGGACAACGTGGTGGCCGCAGCTCTGCGCCACACCACCGGCGGCACCGCCACCGCCGCCGCCATGCTGGACCGCTACTTTGTGCAGGGGGACGCCATCCTGCAGATCGGCCCGGTGGGCCTCACCCCGCCGGTGTGGCTGGCAATCTGCCTGGCCGCTTTTGTGCTGGCTGCGGTGGTGCTGTTTCTTCGCCGCCGCGCCCTGCCCCCCGAATACGCCGGGCTGGCTGCCCTCTTTGTGCTGGGTCTGGCCGCCCCCGTCAGCTGGATGGTGCTGGCCCCCGCCCACTGCGAGCCCCATCCCCACCTGATCCCCATGCTGTGGAACTTCGCCTTTGCCCCGGCGGGGGCGGCATCCATCGGCGGTCTTGTGCGCCTGGCGGTGGCCAGGCCCGCCAGGCCTGCCCCGATGCCCGCACCCCCGGCGGCGGAATCCCCGGCGGACAAACCCGCCGAACCGCAACAGGAGACTCCCCATGCTGACGCCGACTGACCGCAAGCTGATCCAAAAATACACCCTGCTGCCCCTGCTGGCCCGGGACGGCCTGACCGCCTGCGCCGTCATGCTGGTGCTGACCGAAGCCCTGACCGCCGCGGACTCGGTGTTTTTCCATCGCCGGGACGCTTACCGCCCCGGGGTCATCCTGGGCTTTGTGCTGGCGGTGCTGCTGGGGGCCGGGGCCATCGTCTGCCTGGTGGCCGCCCGCCGCCGCAGCACCGACCCCGCCTGGCTGGACCTGTGTGACCGTACCCTGCGGGCCGGGCCTTTTGCCCCCGGCGCCGGGCCGGACCTGCCCCCGGGCACCGTGGCCCATTGGTGGGAGATTCCCACCCCGCCGGCGTCGGCCGTGACCGTGGGGGTGGTGCTGCTGCCGGCGGCGGTGCTGCTGTCGGTGTTTCTGCCCCGGTACGGGGCCGGGGCCCGGCAGATAGAGGAAAGCAAACAGCTGGCCGCGGCCGGGCTGCAGTCGGTGGCCGCCACCCTGGAGGAAGCCGGCTGCACCGGCGTGTGGTACAGCGACCCCTACGACCAATACGCCGACTACGGGTACTATGTCTCGGGGTATCTTTCCGGCGGGGAGGATGTGTTCATCACCCCGGAGGACGTGAAGGTCTCGGTCCTGGTGGACAACCGGGGACAGGTGGCCGAAATAGAGTACATCCTGGGGGTGGACATCCAGCAGACCCCCGAGGAAAACCTGGACCGGGCCCGCACCCGGCTGGAGGAAGCCACCCGGGTGCTGCAGGGCATCCCCATCCCTGACGGGGCGGGGGACTATTTCGCCCCCGAGCTGCTGCCCGACGACTTTGCCGAAAAGATGACCGCGGCTTACCCCTATGAGGAGGCGTACACCTGGTACGACACCGACGACGGTCTGACCGTGAGCACCGACTACTGCACCGACCCCGAGGAGGAGTACGGACAGTATGACAGCGCCTACATCCGGGTGCGGGTGAGCGACCCCAACGCCTGGGAATGATCATGACAGCAAAACTCCCCCGTTTCCGGGGCCTGCTTCGGCAGACCGGAAACGGGGGAGTTTTTATGGTGCAAAGTTCAGGCGGGGGCATCGGCGCGGGATTCCCGGCGCACCAGGGCGGCAAAGAGCAGCATCCCGGCGCAGGGCAGGATGTTGCAGGCCATGCCGGCGGTGAGCCCGGCGGCGTCGGCCACCAGCCCGATGACCCAGGGCATGAGGATGGCCCCCAGCCCCGCCGCGGGCAGCATGACCCCCATGCTGGTCACGCTGGTCATCTTGCCGGCGCAGGCCACGGCGGTGGGGTTCATCCCCGCAATGGACAACGCAAACAGCAACAGCAGCAAAAGGGCCGGTACCTGGGTGCGGGCCAGCATCAGCCCGCCGTAAAACACCGTGCAGCCCAGGCCCATGATCATCATGGCGGTGTAGGGATTCTTGGGCGGGCGCACAAAGGCCAGGTACAGCCGTCCCGCCATGGTGGCCCCCCACAGCAGGGTGACGGTGTAGGGGCTCACCGCCCCGCTCAGGATGCCCTGGTCCTTGAAGTAGGTCACCAGCCAGCCGGTGACGCTGGTCTCGGCCCCGTTCTGGCAGAAGAGCAGGGCGGTGAGCAGCCAGAATTTCCGGCTGCGGCAGAAACTCCAGTCCGGCCGGGCCGCCCCCTGCCGCTGCCCGGTGAGGGAGGCGGGGGCCAGGGCAAAGGCCAGCAGCAGGCCCAGGCCCAGCACCGCCAGCAGGTTGGTGGGGCCGGAAATCCCGAAAGCCGCCGAAGCCCCCGCCGCCACAAAGGGACACAGCAGCGCCCCGCAGGCGTAGCAGCTGTGCATGGTGTTCATGCCCCGGGTGCGGTCGGGGACGTTGTCCCCCACCAGGATGGTGCAGGCGTTGATGGCCCCGCCCTTGGCCAGGCCCACCAGGGCAAAGGCCGCGGTGAGCAGCCATACCTGCCCGGATACCCCCATGAGGGCGTAGCCCAGGGTGTAGCCGGTGCCCAGGATCAGGGTGGTGGTCTTCAGCCCCAGACGGCTGGGCAGCACCCCGGCCAGAAACCCGGCCACCAGGTTGCCCACGCTCATCACCGAGATCAGCGACCCCGACACGCCGTAGGCCAGCCCGTACCGCTGCTGCAGCAGGCTGACCACCACCCCGCTGCTGATGGCGCAGATGCCGCTGAGGAAAAAGGCCGCGTAGCCCACACGCCGGGCCCGCACGGATGCGTTGTTCATGACAAAATCCACTCCCATACCCATACAAAAAAGCACGCGCCGAAAACCGGGCTTCTGGCGGCGGTCCTCGACGCGTGCAGCGTTCGGATGATGGATCCCCCGGCGCGGGCGCTCAGCCCTGCAGGTGGATGTGCTGGGGTACGCCGTTGATGTAGATGGGGGTCAGTTCGGCCTGAATCAGCGGCCGGGCGTACTTTTCAAACTGTTCGTTCAGATGCATGCCGTCGGGGGTGATCCAGTCGGCGGGCACGCACTTTTCCTTGTTGGCCACCTCGGCCACGTCCACGGTGGTGGTTTCGGTGCGGTAGGGCATGTCGGACAGCCGCACAATGCCGCACATCTTGCCGGTCTGGCCGTTGTAGGCGGCTTCCACGGCGGCGCCGCCCACCTGATAGGCCTCGGTGATGTCGGTGCGGCTGGCCAGATGGGAGGCACACCGCTGCAGGGTGGAAAATTCGATGGCCCGGGTCTTGCAGCCCAGCCGCACCCGGATCAGGTCGGCCAGGTACCGGCTGGTGCCGGACAGGATGGCCTTGTGGCCGAAGGCGTCCAGCTGGCCGGCGGTGCTCACCAGATCGCACAGGAAGACGCCGTCCTTGTTCTTCACGCCCTCGCTGGCGGCAATGATCACGTTCTTCTTTTCGGCGGTCAGGTCGGCCACCCGCTTCAAGAACGCTTCCTCGTCAAAGGTGCGTTCCGGCAGCAGGATAATGTCCGGCCCGGCGCTGTCGCTGCCCGCAGCCAGGGAAGCCGCCCCCGCCAGCCAGCCGGTGTGGCGGCCCATGATCTCGGCCACCGTCACGCTGCGCAGGTCGTACACGCTGGAATCGCAGATGACTTCCTTCAAAATGGTGGCGATGTACTTGGCCGCGCTGCCGTAGCCGGGGGTGTGGTCGGTGCCCATCAGGTCGTTGTCGATGGTCTTGGGCACGCCGATGAACCGGATCTCGCTGTTCTTCACGGCGCCGTAGGCCGCCAGCTTGGCGATGGTGTCCATGGAGTCGTTGCCGCCGATGTACAGCACCGCCCCGATGGAATACCGCTTGAACAGGTCAAACAGGATCTGGTAGGGTTTTTCGTTCACGGCAAAATCGGGCAGCTTGTGGCGGCAGCTGCCCAGAAAGCTGGACGGGGTGCGCTTGAGCAGCTCAATGGCCATCTTGTCGCCCAGCTGGTCGTTCAGATCCACGATGCGGCCTTCCAAAAGACCTTCAATACCATACTGCATGCCGTACACATGCTGGGCGCCGAATGCCCGGGCGCTTTCAAACACGCCGGCCAGGCTGGAGTTGATGACGGCGGTGGGCCCGCCCGATTGCCCGACAAGGAGATTCCATGCCATATGTCTTTCACCTTCTTTGGGTTGATTCCTGCGCACAAAAGGTACGCATAGTTTACTATTTTACATTGTATGCGAGCGCGGCCAAAAAGGCAAGCTTTTTACGCAACAGGTTTGCCCAGAGCATAGGTTTCAATGGCCGCGGCCACCCCGTCGTGGTTGTTGTCCAGGGTGATCACGTCGGCCACCTCCTTCACTTCGGGAAAGGCGTTGGCCATGGCCACCCCCAGCCCGGCCAGACGCACCATCTCCAGGTCGTTGCCGCTGTCGCCGCAGGCCATGACCTGGTCCTTGCGCAGGCCCAGATACTCCGCCAGGGCCATCAGACCCCGGCCCTTGTTCACCCCGGGGGCGTTCAGTTCCAGGTTGTCCTTCACGCTGCTGGTGGCGTCCACCTCGGGGCAGGCGGCCAGCACCGCTTCCCGGGCAGCGTCCCGAAGCTCGGTGCTGGCATACATGATGCTGAACTTTTCCACCTCGCCGGGGCGGCTGCGGATGAGGGCGGCCAGATCGTCCACCACCACCCGGCTGTCCCGCACGTAGGACAGCAGTTCCGGCGGGCAGCAGGCTTCCACAATGGCGGCGCTGGCGGGGTCGGTGTAGCATTCGCCGTTCACAAACAGGCTCAGGGAAGAGGAAAACCGCTGTACCACTTCCAGCACACGCAGGGCCAGGTCGGTCTCAAAGGGCAGGGTCACAATGGCCTTGCCGGTGGCCAGCTCTACCACGCTGGCCCCGTTGGAGGTCAGGGCGTAGCGCACCCCCGGCATGTGCAGGAATTCCTTGGGCACGCCGGTCACCGACCGCCCGGTGGCGGGAATCACGTCGATGCCTTTGTCCAGGGCGGCCCGGATGGCTGCCAGGGTGCGGGGGGTGATGTGCTTCTGATCATCAAAGACCGTGCCGTCCAAATCCAGCGCGATCAGGCGGATATCCTGCATGGTGCTGCCTCCTTGCGGTCCCGGCACCCAGTGGGCGCGGGTCTTCCAGATGTTGTCATTTTCCACAAAGATTGTACCGCAAATTTCGTCGGTTTGCAACCGTTCCCCTTGCGCTTTTTGGCCTTGCTGTGTTACACTGGTCCCAGAAAAAGGGGGAATCGCCGTGCCGAAATCCACTGCCGCCCGGCTGTGGCCGCTGGATGCCTTGCGGGGGCTGGCCATGATCAACATGGTGGCCTACCATGCCATGTTTGACTGGGTGTATGTGTTCGGGCAGACCTCGTCCTGGTACGATATCACCGCCCCGGGGTGCCATGTGTGGCAGCAGTACATCTGCTGGAGCTTTCTGTTGCTGGCGGGGTACAGCTTCACCCTCTCCCGCCGGCCGCTGAAAAACGGGCTGATCGTGGCCGGGTGTGCGGTGCTGCTCACTGTGGTCACGGTGGGCTTCCTGCCGTCGGAATCCATCTGGTTCGGGGTGCTGCATCTGGTGGGGTGCGCCATCCTGCTGTGCTGCGCCGCCCGGCCGCTGCTGGAAAAAATTCCCCCGGCGGCGGGGCTGGTGGTATCGGCGGTGGTGTTCGCCCTCACCAACCAGCTGCCGTCGGGGTATCTGGGGTTCGAGGGGCTGCGCCTTTGCCGGGTGCCCGGGGCGCTGTACGCCCCCAACCTGTTCTGGCTGGGTCTGCCGGACCTGACAAAATTTTCCTCCGCCGATTATTTCCCGCTGCTGCCCTGGCTGTTCTTGTTCCTGTGCGGGTATTTTGTGGGGCGCATGCGCCCGCCCATCCCCCGGGGAACCGCCCCCGCGGGGCTGAAACCCCTGTGTTTTTTGGGACGGCACAGCCTTTTGGTGTACATGCTGCACCAGCCGGTGGTGTTTGGCGCCCTGTGGCTGTTATTTAATTTGTAAACTTTGTGCGAATTTCGCCGAAGCGGCGAAAACGAGGTTGACAGCCGGCCTTTTCATATAGTATACTTTTGTTTACTGGTTGATTAGAAATTTTTGACCGGCAAACTCCTGTCTAAAGACCAAGGGAGGGATAAAGATGTCGGAGATCCGTGTCAAGGAGGGCGAATCCCTGGAGAGCGCCCTGCGCCGTTTCAAGCGCAGCACTGCTCGCAGCGGTGTCCTGGCCGAAGTGCGCAAGCGCGAGGCTTATGAGAAGCCTTCTGTGCGCCGCAAGAAGAAGTCCGAAGCCGCCCGCAAGCGCAAGTATAAGTAAATTTCGGCAAAAGCGGCTGTATGGCTGCATTTGATGACCCGTGTTTACAAAAGGAACGGCAAAGCAGATCCGCTGCGGCGGGTCTGCTTTTTGTTTTTTGCTTGGCGGATTGGAGGCTGCCGGGGTGACGGCAGTCTGCCGTTGGGGCCTTCCTTTTGTGACCAAAAGGAAGCGAAAAGTCCCACCGTTTCGATGCGGTGGACGCCGACCAGGGTTTTCAACCCTGGACCCATGTGCGGCCACCCCTCCGGGACGGCCTATTCACCGGGCTGGGGCCCGGTGAACAAGGTATGATTTTTATACCATTGCCCAACAGCAACAGCTCATGGCAGACTCCGGATTGGCAACGACTTTCCCTTATGGTTTTTAATTTCTTCCTTGCTCAGGTCCCCCAGGACCTGAGTAGGCCGTCGTAAGGTGGCCGCATCCCCGGGTCCAGGGCCGCAGCCCTGGTCGGCGTCCACCGCGTCGAAACGGTGGCGCTTTTTCCGTCGCTTTTTGGCGTCAAAAAGCGACAACACTCCGGTAGGCAGCCGCTTGCCAAGAAGCCGTAAAAAACAAATATCTTCCATCAGTTCATACCCGATCACAACCAAGGAGCCAACACCATGCTGCTAACACCCGAAATCATCTTCCGTCATGTGGAATCCATCACCCCGGAATTTCTGCGCAGCCGGGGCATCCGGGCTTTGGTGCTGGATGTGGACAACACCCTCACCGGCGACGGCAGCCAGCAGCTGGACGAATCCGTCCAGGCCTGGCTGGATACCATGCGCGCCGCCGGTATCTCGCTGACCATCGTGTCCAACAACACCGCCAAGCGGGTGCGGCCCTTTGCGGGGCGGGTGGGCCTGGCCTTTGTGCCTCTGGCCTGCAAACCTCTGCCGGTGGGGCTGTTTGTGGCCCGGCACCGGCTGGGGGTGCCCCGCAGCGCCATGGCCATGGTGGGGGACCAGATCTTCACCGACCGGATGGCGGCGGGGCTGTACGGCATCCAGTGCCTGTATGTGCTGCCCCGCACCCCCCACGACAAGAACAAGGTGGTGCGCCTCAAGCGCAGGCTGGAAAAGCCCTTTGTGCGCCGATACTACGAAAAAGGCGGTGTGACCCATGAATGAATCTCCCCGTTTCGGCACGGCGGGCCTGTCGGACAGCTTCAAGGCCACCGGCGGCAAGACCCCGGCGGACATTGCCCGCTACACCTCCTCCTTCGGCCTCACCGCCTTCGAGTACCAGTGCGGCCGGGGGGTGCGAATCAGTGCCGAGCGTGCCGCCGAACTGGGCGCCGCCTGTGCCGCCCAGGGGATCGTGCTTTCGGTGCACGCCCCCTACTACATCAGTATGAGCAGCCTGGAGGAGGACAAGCGCCTGCACAGCGTGGACTATCTGCTCCAGAGCTGTGCCGCCGTCAAGGCCATGGGCGGGCGCCGGGTGATCTTCCACGCGGGGTCCTGCGGCAAGCAGAGCCGGGAAGCCGCCCTGGAAAAGGCCATGGACACCCTGACCCGGGCCCAGAAGGCGGTGGACGAGGCGGGGTACGGGGACTGCATCCTCTGCCCCGAGACCATGGGCAAGGTGGGCCAGCTGGGCACCCTGGACGAGGTGCTGGCCCTGTGCGCCGTGGACAAGCGCATCACCCCCTGCATCGACTTCGGGCATCTGTACGCCCGCAGCCGGGGCCAGGACCTGGCCGACCCCGAGGGCAAGGGGTACGCCGCCCTGCTGGACCGGCTGGAGGAGGCTTTGGGGGATGAGCGGGCCAAAAACTTCCACGCCCATTTTTCCCGCATCGCCTACACCGACGGCGGGGAGAAGATGCACCTGACCTTTGCGGACACCCAGTACGGCCCGCCCCATGAACCCCTGATGAAGCTGCTGAAACAGCGGGGGCTGCACCCCACCTTCATCTGCGAATCCGCCGGCACCCAGGCGGAGGACGCGGCGACTTTGCGAAAGGCGTTTGAGGAGGCGTGATGAGGAAAGCCTCCCCTGTGCAAGGGGAGAGGTGCCGCCTTTTTCTCCCTAAGCCTCCCCTGTGTAAGGGGAGGTGCCGCGCAGCGGCGGAGGGGTTGGTCTGCCTCTTGCTTCTTGGCAAGCGGGTGCTTGACGGAAAGTCCTTCCTTTTGTGACCAAAAGGAAGCGAAAAGTCCCACCGTTTCGACGCGGTGGACGCCGACCAGGGCTGCGGCCCTGGACCCGGGGAGTGCGGCCACCTTGCGACGGCCTACTCAGGTCCTGGGGGACCTGAGCAAGGAAAATGATTAAAATGGCACTTCCGAAAAGCCTCCCCTATGCAAGGGTAGGTGCCGCCTTTTTCTCCCTATGCCTCCCCCGTGTAAGGGGAGGTGCCGCGCAGCGGCGGAGGGGTTGTAAACCTTGCCCGATTTCCCATTACCGGGCAACACCACCAAGCTTACAACCCCTCAGTCGGCCTGCGGCCGCCAGCTCCCCTTGCACAGGGGAGCCGGTCTCGGCTCGTCCGCAAAGCCGCCCCTTACACAGGGGAGCCGGTCCGTGCTTGTGCAGACAGCGATTCTGCCGCAAAAAATCCACCCGCAATCCCCATTTTTTGTGCTTGTGTGGCTCAAAACACTTGCAATACGCCAAGTTTTCGGGTAAAATATCAACAGGTATGTTTTATTTGCATCAACTTAATTCTGTAATCGGAGGAATCCATTTATGATCTCTGCAGGCGAATTCCGTAACGGCGTCACCTTTGAACAGGACGGCCAGGTTCTCCAGGTTGTGGAGTTCCAGCATGTCAAGCCCGGCAAGGGCGCTGCCTTTGTGCGCACCAAGACCAAGAACGTCATCACCGGTTCCGTGGTCGAAACCAGCTACAACCCCACCGCCAAGTTCCCCCAGGCGTTCATCGAGCGCAAGGAAGTGACCTACAGCTACGAGGACGGCGGCCTGTATCACTTCATGGATAACGAGACCTACGACGATATCCCGGTCAGCGCTTCCGACGTGCCGGAAAACTTCAAGTTCTGCAAGGAGAACGAAGTCTGCAAGCTGCTGTCCTACAAGGGCAAGGTCTTCAGCGTGGAAATCCCCAACTTCATCGAGCTGGAAGTCACCGAGACCGAACCCGGCTTCAAAGGCAACACCGCCACCAATACCCTGAAGCCCGCCAAGGTTGAGACCGGCGCCGAAATCCGCGTGCCCCTGTTCATCAACGAAGGCGACAAGATCCGCATCGATACCCGCACCGGCGAGTATATGGAGCGCGTCAACTGATTTATGTGCCTGAGCCGGGCCGCGGGTCTGCCGCGCCCGGCTTTTTGCACCCCTGGCGGGTGCAGCATATCCGTTTGCAAAACAAAGGAGGTAAACCCTTATGGCTATGGACCTGAACGCCAAGGCCGCCTACATCCGCGGCCTGATGACCGGCATGGAATTTGACCCCAACAGCAAGAACGGCAAGATCATTGCCGCCATGATGGATCTGCTGGAGGCGATGGCTGCCACCGTCACCGAGCATGACCAGGCGCTGGACCAGGCGTTCGATGAGCTGGACGCCATCGATGAGGACATGGACGATCTGACCGACGCCCTCTTCGGCATCGACGACGAGGACGAGGAAGACGAGTCCGACGACGATGACGCCGAATACGAGGTCACCTGCCCCAACTGCGGCGCCGTCACCGCCGTGGACGAGGACACTCTGCTCAACCAGGAACTGGTCTGCCCCAACTGCGGCGCCGCTTTCGACATTGAGCTGGCTCCCGAGGAAGAGGAGAACGGCAACATTCCCATCTCCGACGAATAATCCTGCCTTTGCAGCGCTCCGGCCTGCTCCCCTTCGCGGGCGCGCCGGGGCGCTTTTGTATTCCGCCAAAAAGGGGGAAACCATCTTGTCAATCATCCCATGGATTCAGCCCGCCCTGGCCGTCCTGCTCTTTGTGTGGTGCGCCGGGGTGTGCGTGGCGGGCACCCTGCGCCCCGCCATCCTGCGCCCGCTGCCTCCCGGGGACACCGGCCCCCGCTGGAAATGGCGCCATGCCGCCGCCGTCTGCCTGCTCATCGCCCTGGTGTGGCAGGCCGTGTTCTGGACCGCCGCCCTGGTGCGCTATCCTGACCTGGACCCCCTGGCCGCTTTGCAGGCCCAGTATTACGGCAACACCGACGCCCGCCACTACATTGACCTGGCCCAATACGGCTACGGCACCGGGGAGGCCTTTCCCGAACAGTACCTGATGATCGTCTTCTTCCCGCTCTTTCCCGCCCTGCTGCGGCTGCTCAACCCCCTGGGCGTTCTGGACTGGGGGGTGCTGGCCCTGGCGGTGCAGGTACCGCTGTTCGCCGCGGCGGGGGCCAACCTCTATCTGGTGCTGGCCGGGCGGTTCGGCCACCACCGGGCCCTGTGGGCGCTGGCTTTCACGGCGGTGGGGCCGGGAAGCCTCTTCTTCTTTGCCCCCATGACCGAAAGCCTCTTCCTGCTCCTCTCCACCGCCTACGTGCTGCTGCTGGAACGGCAGCACTGGGCCCTGTGCGGGCTGGTGGGTCTGCTGGCCGCCCTCACCCGGGCCCCCGGCGGGCTGCTCTGCGGCCTGGCCCTGATCTGGCTCATCGGGCGGGCCTGCTGCCACATGCACGCCCCCGGCCCCGGGGCGGTGCTGGCCGTGGCCGGGCCCCCGGCAGGGCTGGGACTCTACTTTGCCCTGAACTGGGCGGTGTACGGCAACCCCACCCAGTACGCCTTCTACCAGAAAGACCACTGGGGCCAGGCCCTGGGCCTGTTCCCCAACACGGTGGCCTACCATCTGCGGTACATGGCCCAGTGGTGGACCTCCAACCGTACCGCCGCCCTCTACCTGTGCGGGGCGGCGGTGGCGGCCATCTTCCTGGTGCTGGGGCTGCTGGCCCTCACCGCCCGGCGGCTGCCGCCCCAGTACCTGGGCTACGCCCTGGCCTACTTCGCCCTCACGGCGGGAACCACCTGGGCCATCAGCCTGCCCCGGTACTTCGCCGCCTGCTTCCTGCTGCCGGTGCTGCCGGCGGTGATTTTCCGCAAAAACGGCCTGCGGGCCGCCGCCCTGGTGCTGTGGGCGGTGCTGGGGGTGCTGTACACCATGGAATTCTTCGCCCAGGGGCCCATCTACTGAGTTTTTCACCGGAAAATCAAAAATTGTGGAAAATTTTCCCGGCCGGAAGGCTGCGGAAAAAACAAAAAGCCCCGCCGTGCCAAAAACACGACGGGGCTTTTGTAACCATGTTCGGTCGGAAGATTATTCCGGCTGGATGGCACCGGTGGGGCAGACGCCTTCGCAAGCGCCGCAATCAATGCAGGTAGCGGCATCGACGACAGCCTTGTCGGCCATGCTGATAGCACCGACGGGGCAGGTGTCAACGCAGGCGCCGCAAGCAACGCATTCGCTGGAAACGGTATGAGCCATGGTGATACTCCTTATCTCCGTGCATAGTGTTTTTGCACGGCGGCCGCTTTGCACGGTGGGACGGTACGCCGACACGCGGAATACCGTACAGGTACGGTCTCCCGCGTTTTCATCATTGTAGCACCGACCCGGTGGGTTATGCAAGCCTAACTTGGCAATTTTATGCACAAAATGGGGACATAATGTACAAAAATGAAAGCTTTCTCACCGGGGAATTTTCACGGCTGCGTCAAAAAAACTGCCAGGGAATTTTTGGCGGGGCAGCCCTTGGCCCGGCGGGGGTGCTTGCGTGGAAGGGAGGGGGTGTGGTATACTTCTTTTGAGAGGTTTTGGCCAAAAAACTACCCCTGTTCGCGAATAGTTTGGGCGTATTGCCGGGGCGTGGTGCCATATTCCCCCCGGAAAGCCCGATAGAAATTGGCGTAATCCCCGAACCCGCAGTAGCCGCAGGCCTCGTTGGGGGCCACGCCCCCGGCCAGCAGCTGCTTGGCAATGAGCAGACGCTTTTGCAGGATATACCGGTGCACGGTGGTGCCCACCTGGGCGTCGAATTTGCGCAGCAGGTGGTATTTGCTGATAAAGAATTTTTCCGAGAGCATGTCCAGGGTCAGGGGCTCGTTGTAGTGCTCGTTGATGTAGGTGAGCACCGCGTCCACCACCCGGTCGGTGGAGCAGTCGGCGATGTTCTGGCCACGGCGGTCGGCGGCGGCCCGGTTCAGCTCCACCAACAGGGAAACCAGGCACCCGGTGGCCAGCAGGTCATCGCCGTAGCCTTGCCGGGCATGGAGCTCCCCCAGGGTTTCCAGTTTCTGGCGCATGGCCGCGCTGGTGGCCCCGGGCAGGCGCAGCAGGTTGGTGTGCCCGGCCACGGTGGTGTCAAAACACCGGGTCAGGCTGGTGCGGGCGCTGGAAAGCCGCTCCAGATAGGGCCGCGCCACCCACAGCACGATCCGCTCATAGGGTTCGGTGTCGGTGGCAATGCGGGCCTGGTGCAGTTCCAGCGGACTGACCAGCATGATGTCCCCGGGGCGCATCTTGTACAGGTGATTTTCCACGATATAGCTCACCTGGCCCCGCAGCAGCAGATAGATTTCGTAAAAATCATGGTGATGCAGGGCAACCTCATTCATGTAGGTGCTGCGATAGCGGTACACCTCAAAGTCCGACGCGATCATGGTCTGGCGCCGGGTGTAAGGCTGGAAGGGTGTGGACATGAGGGAGACCTCCTTGGAATGAGGGAAAACTGGATGCCGAGACCGGCTCCCCTGTGTAAGGGGAGCTGTCGCCGAAGGCGACTGAGGGGTTGTACACTTCCTGGCAAGCGGCGGCCTGCCGTTGAGTCCTTCCTTTTGTGACCAAAAGGAAGCGAAAAGTCCCGCCGTTCCGATGCGGCGGCCGCCGGCCGGGGCTGCGGCCCCGGACCCCAAGATGCGGCCACCTACCGACGGCCTACTCAGGTCCTGGGGGACCTGAGCAAGGAAAATGATTAAAATGGCGCTTCCGGAAAGCCTCCCCTGTGCAAGGGGATGTGCCGCGCAGTCGCATCTTCCTCCAGGCCTCCCCTGTGTAAGGGGAGGTGCCGCGCAGCGGCGGAGGGGTTGTAAACCCTGCCTGATTTCCCGTTACCGGGCAAACCCGTCAAGTCTCCAACCCCTCAGTCGGCCTGACGGCCGCCAGCTCCCCTTACACAGGGGAGCCTTCAGCAGCTGCTGCCGGGAAATGGTTTTAAATCCATTTCCTTGTTCACCGGCCCCCAGGCCGGTGAATAGGCCGTCGTCAGGTGGCCGCACACGGGTCCAGGGTTGAAAACCCTGGTCGGCGTCCACCGCGTCGAAACGGTGGCGGTTTTCCGTCGCTTTTTGACGCCAAAAAGCGACAACCCCACGGCAGGCAGCCGTCTGCCCGGAAAAGCCAAAAAACACAACCCACAAACCACACAGCAGCCGCAAAAATCCACATGGTGGAACAGCAGAGCTTACCTTCTGATTGTACCGCAATTTTCGCAATCTTTCAAGCAATCCCGTCAATTTAACTTGTAAAAAGAACATCGTATACTAGGGGACAGAAAGGCAGAACGGAACACACCGTCCGCCGCCCCTTTAAGCAACTGTTAAGGAGTGTGTATCATCATGCAAATGAACGCTGCATCCATCAAAAACCAGAAGGCTGAATGGGAAGCCCTGGGCGTCAAGCTGCCCGCTTTTGACCACGAGGCCGTTTCCGCCGCCACCAAAGCCCATCCCATCTGGGTCCACTTCGGCGCCGGCAACATCTTCCGCGGCTTTGTGGCCGCTTTGCAGCAGCGCCTGCTGAACGAGGGCCTGGCCGACAAGGGCATCATCGCCGCCGACACCTTCGATTACGACATCATCGACAAGATCTACACCCCTTACGACTGCCTGACCATGAACGTCACCCTGAACCCCGACGGCACCACCAGCCGTGAGATCATCGGTTCCGTGGCCGAAGGTCTGCGCGCCAACTCCGCCGACGCCGCCATGATGGCCCGCTTCAAGGAAATCTTCACCGATCCCGGTCTGCAGATGATCTCCTTCACCATCACCGAGAAGGGCTACGCCCTGTACCGTCCGGACGGCAGCCTGATGCCCGTTGTCCAGGCCGACATCGACGAAGGCCCCGACCATGCCCGCCATGCCATGAGCATGGTGGCCGCCCTGCTGTTCGAGCGTTTCAACGCCGGCAAGTATCCTCTGGCCGTGGTCAGCATGGACAACTGCTCTCACAACGGCGAAAAGCTGCAGTCCAGCGTCATGACCGTGGCCAAGGCCTGGGCCGAGAAGGGCTACGTGGGCCAGGACTTCATCGACTACCTGACCGATGAAACCAAGATCACCTTCCCCTGGTCCATGATCGACAAGATCACCCCGCGCCCCCACAAGATCGTGGAGGAATCCCTGGCCAAGGACGGCATCGAGGGCATGGCTCCCATCGTCACTTCCAAGAACACCTTCATTGCGGCCTTCGTCAACGCCGAGCGCCCGCAGTACCTGGTCATTGAGGACAAGTTCCCCAACGGCCGTCCCGCCCTGGAAAAGGCCGGCGTGTATATGACCGACCGCGACACCGTCAACAAGACCGAGCGCATGAAGGTCACCACCTGCCTGAACCCCCTGCACACCGCCATGAGCGTCTACGGCTGCATGCTGGGCTACACCCTGATCTGCGACGAGATGAAGGACGCCGACATCGTGGCCCTGATCAAGCGCCTGGGCTACCAGGAAGGTCTGCCCGTGGTGGTCAACCCCGGCATCCTGGACCCCAAGGCCTTCATCGACGAGGTGGTGGAGCAGCGTCTGCCCAACCCCTTCATGCCCGACGCTCCCCAGCGTATCGCCACCGATACTTCCCAGAAGGTGGGCATCCGCTTCGGTGAGACCATCAAGAGCTATATCGCCGAAGGCCGCGACCTGAACACCCTGGTTTCCATTCCTCTGGCCCTGGCCGGCTGGCTGCGTTACCTGCTGGCTGTGGACGACGAAGGCAAGGCTTTCGAAGTTTCTGCCGACCCGCTGAAGGATGACCTGCAGGCCAAGCTCGCCGGCATCGAGGTGGGCAAGCCCGAAACCTACAACGGTCAGCTGAAGGGCATCCTGAGCAACGCTTCCATCTTCGGCACCGATCTGACCCAGACCGTGCTGGCCGACAAGATCGAAAAGTTCTTCGTGGCGGAACTGGCCGGCCCCGGCGCCGTGCGCAAGACCCTGCACGAAGCTCTGCAGTAATCCTTCGCCCCCCGCGGGCGTGAACCCAATATAAAGGAGGACAACCTATGCCTATGCAAATGGGATGGCGCTGGTACGGTGAGGGCAACGACCCCATCACCCTGGGCGACATCAAACAGATTCCCGGCGTTTCCACCATCGTCTGGGCCCTGCATGACAAGATGCCCGGCGAGATCTGGGAAGTGGACGAGATCAAGAAGGTCGTGGACCAGATCGAGGCCGCCGGCTTCAACGCCGATGTGGTGGAGTCTGTGAACGTGCACGACGACATCAAGATCGGTCTGCCCACCCGTGACCAGCTCATCGAGAAATACAAGCAGTGCATCCGCAACCTGTCCCAGTTCGGCGTGAAGGTCATCTGCTACAACTTCATGCCCATCTTCGACTGGACCCGCACCGACCTGTTCCACCCGGTGGGCGACGGCTCCACCGCCCTGTTCTACCAGAAGGACATGATCCAGGACGACTACAAGGCCATGGCCGAGTATATCCTGAACTTCACCGAGAAGTACAACATGACCTTCCCCGGCTGGGAGCCGGAGCGCATGGCCAAGCTGGACGAGCTGTTCAAGGCCTATGCCCCCGTCACCAAGGAAAAGCTGTGGGAGAACCTGAAGTACTTCCTGGAAGCCATCATGCCCACCTGCCGCGAATGCGACATCAAGATGGCCATTCACATGGACGATCCGCCATGGGATATCTTCGGCCTGCCCCGCCTGATGGTGGACGAGGAGAGCATCCAGCGCTTCCTGACCATGGTGGACGATCCGTACAACTGCCTGACGCTGTGCTCCGGCAGCCTGAACGCCAACCCCAACAACAACGTTGCCGATATCGTGCGCAAGCATTGCGACCGCATCGCTTTCGCCCACATCCGCAACATCCACCACTTCCCCAACGGCGACTTCTCTGAGGCTGCTCACCGCGACTGCTGCGGCGAGACCGGCATCATCGAGATCCTGCGCGCCTACCATGACTGCGGCTTTGAGGGGTATATCCGCCCCGACCACGGCCGTCAGCTGTGGGAGGAAGGCCCCGGCAACTGCCGCCCCGGCTACGGCAAGTACGACCGTGCCCTGGGCATCCAGTATATGCTGGGCGTCTGGGACCTGCTCGACCGTCTGGACGAGGAAAAGAAGAAGTAAAACACCTTTGTTTTTGGCCCGCACCTGCCCGGTGCGGGCTTTTTTTTGCCCGGGCGGCTATGCCGCCCGGGCAAAAAAGCAACGCGCAGCGTTGTTTCCGAAACGGGGCGGCCGCGAAAAGCGGCCAATGGTTGGGTGAGAAACCTTGCCCCGTTGGAGTGCGGCCACCTTTTCCCGGCAGCAGCTGGTAATGGCTCCCCTGTGCAAGGGGAGCTGGCGCCGAAGGCGACTGAGGGGTTGGAGACTTGACGGCATTACCCGGTAACGGGAAATCAGGCATGGTTTCCAACCCCACCGCCGCTGCGCGGCACCTCCCCTTACACAGGGGAGGCTCCCCCGCAAGGATTTCTAAATCCATTCCTTGCTCAGGTCCCCCAGGACCTGAGTAGGCCGTCGTAAGGTGGCCGCATCTCCGGGTCCAGGGCCGCAGCCCTGGTCGGCGTCCACCGCGTCGAAACGGTGGGACTTTTCGCTTCCTTTTGGTCACAAAAGGAAGGACTCAACAGCCGGCAGCCGTCCGCCCGGCAGGATGCCGACAGAAAAAAAGAAAGGACACTCCGGCTGCCAGCCGTCCCCCCGGCAGCCTCCAACCTGCCAAACCAAAAAGAAGAGACCCAACGGCATCTGTCGTTCCCCCCCAGAAGCCGGCAGCAAAACAACCCCACCGCCGCTGCGCGGCACCTCCCCTTACACAGGGGAGGCATGAGGGAAAGAAGCGGCACCTCCCCTTGCACAGGGGAGGCTTTCCCGCCTGCCCACTGTTTACATGTGAATTTTCCCCGGCCCCTTGTACCGGCGTGGAAAATCGGGTATAATAAACAAAGATTTTCAAACTGCGGGGGTGTATCCCGCCGCCGCACACCACACGAAGTTTCCCCTGGAGGGTATGCAATATGAGCCTGAAAAAACGTTTGGCCGCACTGGCAATGGCCGGGGTCATGGCCCTGACCCTGACCGCCTGCAGCCCCAAGGAAATGCTGTCCAACGCCATCCTGACCACCGCCACCGTGCTGGGGTTCCGGGATGCCGATGCCGGTGACGAGGACGAAGCCCCCGAAAAGAAGGCCGAAGCCGGCGGCAGCATCACCTTCCCCGACGGCATGGAGACCACAGGCCGCTTTGTGAACGAAGTCCACGGCGACACCCTGTACATCGCCTTCAACGGCATTGCCAACCGCAGCACCGACTATTTCGTGGCCGGTGGTGACAGCGTCACCGTCACCGCCTACGCCACCACCGATTCCGCCACCATCAACGAGTTCAAGGCCGCCATCTGGGAACTGTCCGATGACCGCACCCAGACCAGCTACGTGCAGGGCACCACCGTCTACTTTGCCACCGGCGGCGAGTGCTCCACCGCCACCATCTCCGGCCTGACCCCCGGCAAGATGTACAAGGTGTATATCAGCTATGATTCCAGCAGCTACTACATCACCGGCGCCATGACCGTGACCGGTGTGGGCAGCGAGGAAATGACCACCGTGGAAAACGAAGACGCCTAACGGCAAAGAGACCGGCCCCCGGGCCGGCTCCTTTTTTTGCCCCCCGGGAAGCATAAACCCAAAAGGCTCCCCGGTGTAAGGAGAGCTGGCGCCGAAGGCGGCTGAGGGGTTGGAAACTTGCTGTTGTTGCCCGCGAACGGCAAATACGGCAAACTCCACAACCCTTCCGGGGCTGTGCCCCGACTTCCCTTGCACAGGGGAGGCTCTGCATCTACCTTCCCCAAACGAACAGGAGGAATCACACCCATGCATCATCCCACCCTTGACCGTACCCAGCTGCGCAACACCCTGTTGCTGGTGCTGGGCGCCCTGATCTGGGGCGTGGCGTTTGTGGCCCAGAGCGTGGGCAGCGGCTATGTGGGCGCCTACACCTTTCTGGCGGCCCGCAGCTGGCTGGCCTGCGCCTTTCTGCTGGGCCTGATTTTTGTGCGCCACAAGACCCGGCAGAAACAGGGCAGCCGCCTGCCCTTCTGGATCAAGCCCAAAACCCTGGTGCTGGGCGGGGCGCTGTGCGGCATCGCCCTGTTCGCCGCCTCCGCCGCCCAGCAGATGGGCGTGGGCACCACCAGCACCGCCAAGGCCGGGTTCCTCACCGCCCTGTACGTGGTCATCGTGCCGGTGCTGGGCCTGTTCGCCGGCCGCCGCCCCGGCGCCAAGCTGTGGGTCTGTGTGGCCGTCAGCGTGGTGGGGCTGTACCTGCTGTGCATGGCCGGGCGGGATGCCCTCACCCTCACCGGGGGCGAATGGCAGCTGCTGCTCTGCGCCCTGCTGTTCAGCTTCCAGATCATGCTGGTGGACCACTTCGGCCCTCAGCTGGACGGGGTGCAGCTGAGCTTTGCGGAATTCCTCATGACGGCGGTGCTCTCCACCCTGTTCATGTTCCTGTTTGAAAACCCCACCCCCGCCCAGCTGGCCGGGGCGGCGGTGTCCATCCTGTACTGCGGCATCCTGTCCAGCGGGGTGGGCTATACCCTGCAGATTCTGGGCCAGCAGAACCTGGACCCCACCATCGCCAGCCTGGCCATGTGCCTGGAAAGCGTCTTCAGCGCCCTGGCCGGATGGGTGGTGCTGCACCAGACCCTGACCCCCGTGGAGACCCTGGGCTGCTGCCTGATGTTTGCGGCCATCGTGGGGGCACAGCTGCCCGGCCGCAAACCGGCCGCCGAAAAAACCGCCGAAGCTTCCCAGGCCAAGACGGCGGCCCAACCGGCATCCCGTTCCTGAAAGCGAAAGCCCCGCCCCCGGCGGGGCTTTTCAAAGTCCGGGTTTTCGTGTACAATCAAGAAAGACTCCCCCGCCCGGCGGGGAAAAGGAGGCGGCGGCCCGTGTGGCACCCCATCAAGCACTATAAAACCATTCACCACCACAAAATGCTGGTCATGCGGTATTGCTTCCGCTGCGGATTGTACCGCCAGGGCCTGCTCCATGACCTGAGCAAGCTGTCCCCGGTGGAATTTCTGGCCGGGGCCAAATACTGGCAGGGCAGCTGCAGCCCCAACAACGCCCAGCGTAAGGCCGAAGGCTACAGCGCCGCCTGGCTGCACCACAAGGGCCGGAACAAGCACCACCTGGAATACTGGATCGACTATTCCCCCAAGGGCCCCTACGCCCTGGCGGGGATGCGGATGCCGGAACGGTATGTGGCCGAGATGATCTGTGACCGCATTGCCGCCAGCCGCAACTATACCGGCGACAAGTACACCAACGCCACGGCCTGGGAGTATTACGAGCGCAGCAAGGACCACTATGTCATGCACCCGGACAGCCGGGCCCAGCTGGAAACCGCCCTGACCATCCTGCGGGATGAGGGGGAGGACGCCTGCTTTGCCTATGTGCGCACCAAGCTGCTGGGCAAGGCCCGTTGACGAGAAAGGGGAGAGCAACCATGTCTTTTGAAAAGGTACGGGAGTATCTGGAACAATTCGGCCTGGGGGACCGGGCCATCGACCTGGCCCAGTGCAGCGGTACGGTGGCCCAGGCGGCCGCCGACCTGGGCTGCGAGGAAGCCCACATCGCCAAGACCATGGCCTTTCAGACCAAGACGGGGCCCATTCTGGTGGTGCTGGCGGGGGACGCCAGGATCAACAACAGCCTGTACAAGGCCCAGTTCGGCACCAAGGCGGTGATGATTCCCCCCGACAAGCTGGTGGAGCTGGTGGGCCATCCCATGGGCGGGGTGTGCCCCTTCGACCATCTGCCGGGGGTGCCCGTCTACCTGGACGAAAGCCTGCGCCGGTTCGACATCGTCTATCCGGCGGCGGGCACCGACCACAGCGCCGTGCGGCTGCACATTCCCGAACTGGAACGGGCGGCTCAGGAGTTCGCCGGCTGGGTGGACATCGGCAAGGGTTGGCGCCCCGAAGAATCCTGATTCGGCAATACCTTCCCGGCGGGCATACGGTCTGCCGGGTTTTTGCTGCCTGTACGGTTGCCCGGGCCTTTTCAAACCGGGCGGATGTGTGGTATAGTAAGCAATGGATAACCACCGTTCCAACGGGACGGATGATACTGATAAGGAGCGTTCTGACAATGGCAAATTATCTGATCTTTACCGACTCCACCGGAGACCTGACCCCGGCGCTGATCGAACAGGCCGGCCTGCAGGTGCTGCCCATGACCTTCACCCTGGACGGCGCCACCTACCGCAACTACCCCGACGGCCGGGAAATGCCCCTTTCGGATTTCTACAACAAGCTGCGCAACGGCAGCATGTCCACCACCAGCCAGGTCACCCTGGCCGACTTTGAGGACGCCTTCACCCCCGTGCTGGAACAGGGACAGGATATTCTGTACCTGGCTTTCTCCAGCGGCCTTTCCGGCACCTACCAGGCGTCCAACCTGGCCGCCCAGGAACTGATGGAAAAGTTCCCCGGCCGCCGCGTCCTCACGGTGGATTCCCTGCAGGCCAGCATGGGCGAAGGGCTGTTCAGCTATCTGGTGGCCAACTACGCCAAGGGCGGCGCCTCTTTGGACGAGACGGCCGACTATGCCCGCAAGCTGGCCCCCACCGTCTGCGCCTGGTTCACGGTGGATGATCTGATGTTCCTCAAACGGGGCGGGCGCTGCAGCGGCGCCGCCGCCGTGGCCGGCACCCTGCTGGGCATCAAGCCGGTGCTGCACGTGGACGACGAAGGCCACCTGATCCCCATGGAGAAGGTCCGTGGCCGCCGCGCCAGCCTGGACGCCCTGGTCAAGCACTACCAGGCCACCGCCCTGGATGTGACCGGGGGCACGGTGTTCCTGAGCCACGGGGACTGCAAGGCCGACTGCGACTATGTGGCGGACAAGCTGCGGGCCCTGGGCGTGAAGGATCTGCACATCGGGGACATCGGCCCGGTCATCGGTGCCCACAGCGGCCCCGGCACCGTGGCGCTGTTCTGGGTGGGCAGCAAGCGGTAATGGTATACGGCATCGGCCCCGGACGGCGCAGACGCTCTGCCCTGTCCGGGGCCTTTTTGTATATAGAATAGGTAAGAAAAGACCCCCAAAAACCCCGGATAAAAAAAGTGAAAAAAACTTCGAAAAAAGTGTTGACAAAACTCTTTGAGAGTGGTATTATAACTAAGCTGTCCCGCGAGGGCAGCGCGCAGGACCTTGAAAATTGAACAAACCTGAAACTTGTGGAACCTTACAGTGTTTGGAAAAACACTTTAATCAATTCCAAAAAAACAAG
>NZ_JACJJP010000023.1 GCF_016900095.1 Gemmiger formicilis | reverse complement strand
TTCGGGGCTCCCTTTAGGGAGCGACCACAGGAGATAGGCCCTTATAGGGCCTGTTCAAACCACCCGTTCAACGGGTGGTTTTGATTTATGTTTATTATAACATGGGGGACAGGTACTTTCCAGACTCAGGCGGATTTTACGCCTGGGCGGCCTCGTTGGGGTCGGTGACAATAAAGGAGATGGCACCGGAAACCACAAAGGCGATGGCGGCGCAGGCCAGGAAGCCGTAGAAGCTCACATCCAGCCCGGCGGGATTGATCATGCCGGGGATACGGAACAGACCGTCACCGGCCCAGGTGTAGAACTTGATGCCCAGGGCGCCGCCGATGACACCGGCGATGCCGCCGCCGATGAAGGCTGCGATGAAGCGCTTGAAGTTGGTCAGGGCCACGGTGTAGATGGTGGGTTCGGTGATGCCGCACAGAGCGGAAGCCATGCTGCCGAATGCGGTGGCCTTGAGTTCCTTGTCCTTAACGCTCAGGGCATAGCCCAGGCTGACGCCGGCCAGAGCCCACACGGTCAGGCCCAGGATGGCGTTGACCGGGCAGTAACCCAGGGTGGTGATGTTGTTCATGATGATGGGGATCATGGCCGCATGGATGCCCATCATGACAAACAGCTGCCAGAAAGCACCCAGAACGCCGCCGCAGACCACAGGCACCATGGTGAACAGGGTGTTGACCGCACCAGCCACCGTGTTGGAAACGGCGGTCATGACGGGGCCCACCACCAGCAGGGGCAGGGGGAAGGTGATGCACAGCACCACGGTGGGAACGAACATGAGCTGCAGAACCTGGGGAATCAGTTTCTTGGCCAGCTTTTTGATCTTGCTGCCCACGAACACGGCCAGCAGGATGGGCAGGATGGTCTGCTGGTAGCCCAGCATGGTGACCGGAATGCCGAAGAAGGTCAGCGGGGTTTCGGCGCCCACAAAGGCGGCCAGGTCAGGATAACAGCATGGCAGCGCCCAGGCAGGCGGCGGTGTAGGGGTTCATGCCGAAGACCTTGCCGGCGGAGAAGCCGATGATGATGGGGAAGAAGTACATCAGGGCGTCGGCCGCGGCGTAGAAGATCATGTAGGTGCCGTCGGTGGAAGCCAGCACGCCGAAGGTGGTCAGGATGGTCAGCACGCCTTTGATGATACCGCCGGCAGCCATGGGGGCGATGCTGGGGATGATGCAGCCGGAAATGGCCTTGAAGAAGCGGTTGTACCAGCTGTCCTTGCTCACAACCCGCATGCTTTCAGCCTTGGCCTTGCCGGCGGCCATGGTGTCCGCGCCGCGCAGCAGTTTTTCCACTTCGGGGCACAGGTCCTCCACCTGGGTACCGATGGGAATCTGGTACTGGCCGCCGCCATGGACCACGCCCATGACGCCCTTGACCTTCTTCACATCCTCGTCCTTGACGATGCTCTCGTCAGCCAGCACAAAGCGCAGCCGGGTCATGCAATGGGTCACACTGACAATATTTTCCTTGCCACCCACAGCGGCCACGATCTCAGCCGCAAACTGAGGGTAATCCGTTCTTGCCATGTCTGTTTCCTCCAATATGGTTACTTTTTTCATACATCCGATGAAATTGTTGCCAGCAGCCCGGGCCCGTGGTATACTGGTCTTGTTTTTACAGCCTCAGTATAGCGCGGAAAACACACCGGAGCAATCACGAAACAGAACCGGAATCCTGACAAAATCAAACATTTTGCGGCGGTGAAAACAGGGGGTGTGGCAAAATGAACAAAGAAGAATTCCATGAATTGGTCATCCCGACAACAGAGAAGGAACGCCTCTACCGGGACCACCCCGAGAAATCACTGGAATATTACCAGAGCCAGGATGCCAAAACCCGATGGGAAAACGGCGTGTATGTGTTTCCGGGGCCGGTGGTGGGCGGTGGTGCCAGGGGACACGGCAGTTTCAGCGATAAGGCGAACTTCACCCCGGCGGAGGTCAGCGGCATCGCCTTCAACAAGCAGACCCGGTTTTCCCGGGTACCGCTGCACCGGCACGATTATATCGAGATGAGTTATGTCTATGAGGGGCAGTGCACCGCCGAAATCAACGGCCACCGCCTGGCCATGCGCACCGGGGACGTGTGCATCATGGACAGCGGGGTGGTGCACACCATCCTGCCCACCGGGGAAAAGGACATTGTGCTCAACTGCCTGATGGACCGGCATTACTTCACCGCCAGCTTTGTGGAGCGGTTTACCGCCAGCGGTCCCATTCCCCGGTTTTTGTCCAACGCCCTGAGCGAGGAGCGGGACCACAGCCGGTACCTTTTGTTTCACACCGACAAAAGCCCCTTTTTCCGGGACCTGATGGAGGAGGTTTTCTGTGAGTATCTGGACCCCCAGATCTGTGCCGAGGGTGCCATCAGCAGCTACATGAACCTGGTGTTCATCGAACTGGTGCGCAGCTACCAGGGCGCCATGGAGAGCGAATACCGCCAGGCCCGCCGCAGCTATCTCACCGAGATTCTGCGCTACATGGACGACAACTGCACCACCTGCACCCTGGCCGAAACCGCCGCCCGGTTCGGATTTCATCCCAACGCCTTGTCCCGCATGCTTCGCCAGGCCACCGGCAGCAGCTTCAAGGATCTGATCACCGACGGCCGTCTGGCCAGAGCAGCCTTCCTGCTTCGTTCCACCACCCGGCCGGTGCACCAGGTGGCCCAGCAGTGCGGGTACACCAACGAAAATTTCTTTTATAAAAAGTTTGCGGAACGCTACGGCTGTACCCCGGCGGAATACCGGGCCCGCCGCTGAAAGCCGCCGCAGATCATCATGGGAGGTATATACAATGAAAATGGGAATTCTGGGCGCCGGGCAGATTGCCGGCGTCATGGCCAACACCGTCCGTCTGCTCAATGAGAACGGACATCCGGAGGTGGAACTCTACGCCGTGGGAGCGCGGGACCTGTCCCGGGCCCAGGCCTTCGCCAAGGCCCACGGGGTGCACAAGGCCTTCGGCAGCTACGAGGAAATGCTCAGCGACCCCGACCTGGACCTTGTCTACATCGCCACGCCCCACTCCCACCATTACCGGCACACCAAGCTCTGCGCCGACCACGGCAAGCACATCCTGTGCGAAAAGTCCTTCACCGTCAGCGCCCGCCAGGCGGAGGATGCCATCCGCTACGCCCGCAGCAAGGGGGTGCTGGTCACCGAGGCCATCTGGACCCGGTACCAGCCCATGCGCCGTATCATCCGGGAAACCCTGGACGCCGGGCTCATCGGGGAACCCCGGCTGCTCACCGCCAACCTGGGCTACTTCATCACCGGCAACCACCGCATCGTGGTGCCGGAACTGGCTGGCGGCGCCCTACTGGACGTGGGGGTCTACACCCTGAACTTTGCGGAGATGGTCTTCGGCCGCCCGGATGCCATCCACGGTCTGTGCACCAAAAACGAAAACGGGGTGGACCTGACCGACAGCATCACCATGACCTGGCAGGACGGCCGGGTGGCCAACCTGACCGCCGCCGCCAACGCGGTGTCCGACCGGTACGGCGTCATCTACGGCACCAAGGGGTACATGATGGTGGAAAACATCAACAATCCCCAGGGCCTGCGGGTGTACGACGCCGACAACCGGCTGATTCACAGCCTGGACTGCCCGCCCCAGCTCACCGGGTATGAGTACGAAGTGCTGGAGACGGTGGACAGCATCCAAAAGGGGCTGACCGAGTGTCCCTCCATGCCCCATGCCGAGACGGTGCACATGATGGAACAGATGGACCATCTGCGCGCCCAGATGGGCCTCCGTTACCCTTGTGAGGAGATCGACTGACTTTTATTGTATAGAAAAACAGCCCTCGCCGGGTATCTGCTGCCCGGCGGGGGCTGTTTGGCTTGTGTTCACTGCACGCCGTAAATCTCCGTGCACAGGTCCCGTCCCGCCTTGGTGCGGAAGATGGTATCCAGGGCATGGCGGACGCCGTCCGCCCCCACGCCGTCCTCATACAGGTTCACCAGAAAATCCGCTTCTACCAGAATCTGGTAGTCCGCCCAGTCGATGCCGGTGTAGGTGTGGTGGTGCCCCACCAGATAGCAGATGCGGTCGATGTCCGCCGCATCCAGGCCCAGCTCTTCCAGCATGGGACGGGCGTAGGCGGGACCTTCCTGCTCCTGCAGCTTGCCGGTGCAGCTGCCGTACTTGGCTTCTGCGGGGCGGATGCCGATATCATGAACCAGGGCGGCGCACTCCACCACAAACCGGGTGTGGGTGTCCAGGCCCTCCATGCGGGCAATGAGCTGGGCAAAGCGGTGGACCTTCATCAGGTGCTGGATGCGCTTGGCATCCCCCGCGTTGAAGGCAAACATTTTCAGGGTCAGGGTATCGATGGTTTTGGCGGTGTCCATGGTGCGCTCCTTTCCGGGCAAATCGGGCTTTTTCCTTTGTACAATACCTCTCTATGATACTCCAAACAAAGACAAATTTCAAAAAAATGTCTCCGCCCTTTGCCAGGCCGGGCCTCATTTGCCTTTACGGCCAAAAACAGGTATAATAAAAAATACCCAACAAATTCTGGAAAAGAGGCTTACTGTGACGGAAAACAACGATAACCAGAAGCATTTTCTCACCTGTGAAAAGACCTGGGTCTACTTTACCCTGATCTGCGTGGCCGGGTTCTGGGGGGCATACACCTATCTGCTGCGCGGGGGCATCTTCTGCAATGCCCAGACCGGCAACGTGGTGCTTATGGGCTTGGCGCTGGGCAGCGGGGAATGGAACAAGGCTGTATACTACCTGGTGCCCATTTCGGCGTACATTCTGGGGGCGTTTGTGTCCGAACTGCTTCCCAACCCGCTGAAACACCGGCTGAAAGTGCGGTGGGATACCCTTCTTATCCTCATCGAAATGCTGGCTGTGCTGGCCCTGGGCTTTGTGCCCGACTCCGCCCCGGTGCAGATCTCCCAGGTGGCCATCAACTTCCTGGCCTCCATGCAGTACAATACCTTCCGCCAGGCCGAAGGCGTTCCGGTGGCCACCACCTTTGTCACCAACCATATCCGCCAGGTGGGGGTGGGGCTGGCTGCCGAACTGCGCCACCACCGTACCGGTAACACCTCTCACCGCCGCAAGTGGGGCCGCCATGCGGGCATGCTCTTCTTTTTCATCACCGGCGCGGTGGTGGGTACGGTCTTCGGCCGTTTTCTGGGCGGGCGGTCCATCTGGATCACCATCCTTCCGCTGTGCGTGATCTTTGTCACGCTGCTCCACGCGGACCTGACCACCGAGCGGGCGCTGGTGGAACAGAAGCCCTCCGGCCACTGACAATTTCCTACATCCCGAAAGGCAGGGCGCGCACCCTGCCTTTTTGTTTTGGGCCACGGGCCAAGGCCTTGTACCCCAGAAGAAGGGAGAGGCCAACGGCCTTGCGGCGGGAAAAAACGAAACCGCTTCCTGCCCTTGCGCAGAAACGTATCCACGTACTATAATAAAGCCAAAGTACAAAAAAATCGGGCCGGACAAGACCGCCCGGGGGAGGAACGCGGATGAAACTGCAAAAGATGCTTCCGGTCATCGGCGGGGTGCTGGTGGCCGGGCTGCTGGCCGCCGCGCTGCTTCCTCTTCTGTGGCTGCCGGGGGACCATTCGGCCGGACAGACCGAAAACCAGCGCCTGATCGGGGCCACCTACATGACCATGAACAACCCCTTCTACCAGGAACTGGACGCCCGGCTGCAGTCGGCGGTGGAAGCCCGGGGCGACCGTCTGCTGACCAGGGACGCGGTCATGGACCAGGACCGCCAGAATGAGGAGATTGCCGACCTGCTGGACAGAGGGGTGTCGGCCATTCTGCTCAACCCGGTGGATTGGGAAAAGGTGGGCGACGGGCTGCGCCTGGCGGCGGATGCGGGCGTGCCGGTCATCGTCATCGACGCCCCGGTGAAGGATGACAGCCTGGTCACCTCCACCATCCTGTCGGACAACTACCAGGCGGGGGTGCAGTGCGCCGAACACCTGCTCAGCGTGCGGGACTCCGCCAACATTCTGCTGCTGGAACACATCACCGCCCGCTCGGGCGCCGACCGCATCCGGGGCTTTGTGGATACCATCCAGGGGCACGAGGGCTTTGCGGTGGTGGGGTCCGGTTCCTCCGACGGCCAGATCGAAAACGCCATGCCGGTGATGGAACAGCTGCTGGCCGAACACCCGGAAGCGGATGTGGTCATGGCCCTGAACGACCCCAGCGCCTTGGGCGCCCTGGCGGCCATTGAGGGGGCCGGGCTCAGCGACCGGTTCCTGGTGTACGGGGTGGACGGCTCGCCGGAAGGCAAGGTCCTGGTGGCCGACGGCCTGATGACCGCCACCAGTGCCCAGATGCTGGGAGAAATGGCCGAAACCGCCGTGGAGCAGGCGTACCTGGCCTTGGACGGCGGCACCCCGGAAAAGGAGATCGTGCTGCCGGTCACCCTGCTGACCAAGGACAACGTGGCCCAGTACGGCACAAGCGGGTGGCAATGATGAAACAGGATCAAATCTTGCGGACCCTGCGGGGTCTGATGCTGGCCATCAACCTGGTGTTGGTGGTGTATTATTCTCTGCTGCGCGGGCTGACGGCCCTGCGCATTTCCGGCAGCTTTTCCGCCAGGGATTTTCTTGCCTCGGCCAAGCAGGTGCCGGCCCCGCCCTGGCAGATGGCGGTGCTTTCCCTGGGGCTGTTTGTGCCCCTGGCGGCGCTGATTTTGGGCAAGGACTACCTGCCCCCCGGGCGGCGGGGATTGCGGGCGGCGGTGTTCACCGCCGAAATCCTGCTGGCTGCGGCGGAAGTGACCAGCCTGAACTTCTACTATCGGGGCTTTTTCCTCATGGTGCTGGCCGATCTGGTCTACACCGCCCAGGAAAAATACGGCCGGGCCTGCATCATTGCGGTGCTGACGGTTCTGTACGCCCTGGCGGATTACAGCATCGCCTCGGTGTTTTTCTCCGAAATTCCCCTGAGCCAGTATCTGTCCTACTACACCGAATTTTACAGCAGCTGGTTCAGCGGGGTGGAAAGTCTGCTGACCTCTTTGCACGTGCTGCTGTTTGTGGTCTTTCTGGTGCTCTTGTTCCTGGGTCAGAAGGCGGAAAACACCCGGGTGCACCAGCTCAACGCCGAACTGCAGGAAAGCTACCGTCAGCTGCAGGAATACGCGGACAAGACCGAGCACATGGCCGAACTGCGGGAACGCAACCGCCTTGCCCGGGAAATTCACGACACCCTGGGCCACACCCTCACCGGCATCATCATGACCACCGACGCCAGCCTGATTCTCATGGATGCCGCCCCCGACCAGGCCCGCAAACAACTGCAGCTGGCCAACCAGACGGCGCGGGAAGGGCTCAACGATGTGCGCCGGTCCATCAACGCCCTGCGGCCGGATGCCCTGGAACACACCGATTTTGCCGAAGCATTGGAAAATACCATCGAGAAATTCTGCCTGACCACCGCGGCCAAGGTCACCTACACCCAGAACGCCGGCAACCTGGACTTTGCCCCCGATGAGGAGGAAGCCATCTACCGTGTCATTCAGGAAAGTCTGACCAACGCGGTGCGCCATGGCCATGCCCGCAACATTGAAGTGCGACTGGACCGTTTTGGCGAGACACTGACCATCACGGTGCGGGACGACGGGGAAGGCATGGCGCCCGGCAAGCCGGAAGGCTTTGGCCTGCGGCATATGCGGGAGCGCCTGGAACTGCTGCACGGCAGCCTGGAATACGGCAACCGGCCGCCGGAGGAAGGACCCGGCTTTGCATTGACCGCCCGGCTGCAGCCGCGGCAGAAAGGGGAGGAAAATATATGATCCGTGTGGTGATTGCGGACGATCAGGAACTGTTCTGCCAGAGCCTGAAGATCGTTTTGAACGTCAACCCCGACATGGAAGTGGTGGACACGGTGGGGGACGGCGGCGCTGCGGTGGAGAGCGTGGCCAAAAACCGGCCGGATGTGGTGCTCATGGACATCCGCATGCCGGTGCTGGACGGAGTGGAAGCCACCCGCATGATCAAGGAAAAGTACCCGGCCACCAAGGTCATTGTGCTCACCACCTTTGCGGATGACGAGTACGTGTTCGGTGCGCTGAAAAACGGCGCCAGCGGCTATCTGCTCAAGGGCGCCGGCGTCACCGAACTGGCCGAAGCCATCCGGGTGGCCCACAGCGGCGGGGCCATGGTCAACCCCAACATCGCCAGCAAGATGATCCAGCTGTTTTCCAGCATGGCCCACGGCGAAACCGGCATTCCGGTGGAGGATCACCGGGCCGAAACCCTCACCAAGGGGGAACTGCCGGTGGTGCAGTCGGTGGGGCGCGGCCTTTCCAACAAGGAAATCGCCGCCGAACTCTGCCTGTCGGAAGGCACCGTGCGCAACATCATCAGCACGGTGCTGGGCAAGCTGGGCCTGCGTGACCGCACCCAGCTGGCCATCTGGGCGGTGGAAACCGGCCTGCGGCGCCGGGATCTGCCGTGAGGCGGCGCACAGCCGCGCTGGTGGGGGGCGCGGCGCTGCTGGTGGTTTTGGCGGCGGCCATGCTCTGGCCCCGGGGCGATACCGTGCTGCACCTGGGGGTGTTTGCGGGCAGCTATTGGGGCACTCCCAACGGCAGCAGCTACCAGGTGCTGGACGATGCCATTGCCCGGTTTGAGGCCGCCCACCCCGGCGTCACGGTGGAGTATGAAAGCGGCATCCCCACCGACGAATACAGCGAATGGCTGGCCGACAAACTGCTGGCCGGCACCGAGCCCGATGTGTTCTTTGTGCTGCCGGACGACTTCGGTCTTTTGGCCGAAACCGGTGCCCTGGCCCCGCTGGACGGCCTGATGGACGGGGAAAACGGCCTGGACCGCAGCATCTACTATGACGCCTGCCTGCAGGCGGGCAACTATGGCGGTTCCCAGATGGCCCTGCCCTACGAAAGCGCCGCCATGGTCATGTTCGTGAACCGCACCCTGTTGGAACAGTACAACATTCCCATGCCGGAAAACGACTGGACCTGGCAGGACCTGTATGCCATCTGCCAGACCATTGCCGACGCCCAGCCGGACAGTGCCGACCGGGACTACGGCATCTACGGCTATACCTGGCAGAATGCATTGTACGCCAATGGGGCCACCCTCTTTTCCGCCGACGGGGAACAGTGTTACCTGGCGGACAGCCGGGTGGAGGAGGCCATCCGGTTTGTGCAGACGCTGGGCAGCCTGGACACCGGCTATACCGTGACCGCCCAGGAGTTTGACACCGGCCATGTGGCCTTCCGCCCCTTCCTGTTCAGCGAGTACCGGGCCTACCAGCCCTACCCCTGGCGGGTCAAGAAATATTCCAGCTTTGTGTGGGACTGCCTGCGCATGCCGGCCGGGCCGGAAGGCGGCAACACCAGCGAGCTGCATACGGTGCAGGTGGGCATCAGCGCCCGCAGCCTGTACACCCGGCTGGCCTGGGAACTGCTGTGCACCCTGTGTGCCGACGAAACCACCCAGGGGCAGCTGTTCCTGCAATCCCAGGGCATCTCGCCCCTGCGGGCGGTGACCGAAAATACCGCCCTGCTGGACCGTATCTTTGCCGAAACCCAGGGCACCAGCACCTTCAACAGTGCCGCCATCGGCGAGATCATGCGCACTGCCGTCACGGTGCCCCAGTTCCCGGCCCAGGAGCAGGCCGCGGCTATGGCGGATACCGCCGTCAGCAACGCCGTGACCAACAACCGTTCCCTGGCCACCACATTGGCCACCGCCCAGCGGCAGATCGACCTGTATCTGCAAAGTACCGGCTGAATCTGCTCCCCAAAAACCAAAAACACCGGACCCCGGTTTCTTTTGTGAGTACCGCAAAAGGAACCGGGGGTCTTTTTTTGTCTGCGCTTTGCTTACTGTAATGGTTATGTTGCACAAAAGAAAGGCGTTTGATGCGGTCAAACCGGCATATTCACGGAAAAAACCAAAAAAAGCGTGACATTTGTCATGCCCAAGTCGTGACAAAATGCAGATGTATGCGGGGGCGTTATTTCTTACAATAAAGACAACAAAAGAAAGCCACCGCAAGGCAAAAAACAAAAGGAGAGATGAGAAAATGCGGTATCTTTTGCTGGTAGCCCACGGCGAGTTCGCCCCCGGACTGCACACGGCGCTCAACATGCTGGAAGGGGAGCGCGACGATGTGCTGGACATTCCCTTCCACGACGGCATGAGCCAGGATGACTTCAAGGCCGAGATCCGCCAGGTCATCGACCCCATCACCGCCGAGGACGAAGTCCTGGTGCTGGCGGACCTGATGGGTGGTTCGCCCCTGACCGGCCTGATGGAGCAGCTGGACGCCAAGTTTGGCCTGGGTAAGGTCCGGGCCATCGGCGGCATGAACCTGCCCATGGCCATCTCGGCCTGCGAAGCCGAGGACATGACCCTGGACGAAGCGGTCACCGCCGTCCAGGCCGAAGCCGCCGAGCAGATCCGCCCCTTTGCCGCGGCGGACGATGCCGAATCCGACGACGATATCTGAACAGAGTTACATTCAAGAAGGAGGAAATCCCCTATGATCAGCTTCATTCGTATCGACGACCGCATGATTCACGGCCAGACCTGCACCCGTTGGGCGCTGGAATATCCCTGCACCGGCCTGGTGGCTGTCAATGACGCCGCGGCCAACAACTCCATCCTGTCCGCCGCCTACAAGAACGCCTGCGACAAGAAGACCTTTGTCTGGACCCTGGACGCCTGGCAGAAGAAGAAGGACAAGGTTGTGGCCAGCAAGGATCAGTATTTCCTGATCACCAAGAACCCGGTGGACATGGCCAAGGTTCTGCTGGACCAGCCCTTTGACCCGGGCATCCACACCATCATCGTCGGCCCCTGCAACGACCGCCCCGGGGCCATCAAGCTGGGCAACAACCAGAGCGTCACCCCCGAGGAAGCCGCCGCTTTTGAAAAGCTGATGGCTGCCGGGTACGACATCGAGTTTGCCCTCATCAAGGAAGCAGCCATCGGCAACTGGAAGAAGTTCCGCGGCCAGTTTGGCTACAAATAATCATTTCTTGAGGAGGAATTTCCATGACGATCAATGTATTTCAGGCGGCATTGCTGGGCCTGTGCGCCTGCCTGTCGTCCATGCCGGGCATGGGCGGCACGACCTTCGGTAACTACACCCTGGGCCGTCCGCTGGTAGCCGGCCTGGTCGTTGGCCTGATCCTGGGCAACGTGCCCATGGGTATTTTCCTGGGTGCTGCGGTGCAGCTGGTCTACATCGCGCTGGTCACCCCCGGCGGAACGGTCTCTGCGGACGTGCGCGCCATCTCCTACATCGGCATCCCTCTGGCCATGCTGTACGTCAGCGCTGCCGGGCTTGACCCCGCCACCTCCGCTGCCCAGGACATGGCCGTGACCTTGGCTTCCACCGTGGGCACCCTGGGCACCGTGCTGTTCTACGGCACCGCCACCGTCAACCTGGTGTGGCAGCACATCGGCTGGCGCAACGTGGAAAAGGGCAACCTGAAGAGCCTGTACCTGGTGGATATGGTCTTCCCCTGGATCTCCCACATTCTGTGCTCCTTCATCCCCACCTTCATCATCTGCTACTTCGGCTCCAACATGGTCCAGCTGATCCAGAGCTACCTGCCCATGGACGGCATCATCATGAAGACCCTGTTCACCGTCGGTTCGCTGCTGCCGGCCGTCGGCGTTGCCATCCTGCTCAAGCAGGTGGTCACCAGCCCGAAGGACTTCCTGACCTTCTTCTTTGGCTTTACCCTGTGCGGCTGCATGGGCCTGAACCTGATCGGCTGCGCCATCGTGGCCGGCTTCTTCGCCCTGATCAAGTACCAGATCAGCTGCGCTGCCATGCGCCCGGCGACCGTTGGTGCTGCTCCCGGGGACGATGATGACGAGGAGGATATCTGATCATGAAAAAGCTTTCCAAAAAGGCATTGAACAAGTCCTTCCTGAACTGGTTCTACGGCCATCTGACCTGCTTCTCTCAGGAACATATGCAGACCTTCGGTTACATGCTGGCCATGCTGCCCATCCTGCAGGACCTGTATGACACCAACGAAGAACAGACCGAAAAGATGCAGACCTACACCGCCTTCTTCAACACCGAACCTCAGGTCGGCTCGGTGGTCGTGGGCATCACCGCCGGCATGGAGGAAGCCCGCGCCAACGGTGAGCCGGTGGACGGCGAGACCATCAACGGCATCCGCGCCGGTCTGATGGGCCCCCTGGCCGGCATCGGCGACTCCCTGGTGGTCGGCACCGTCATTCCCATCCTGCTGGGCATCGCCCTCAGCCTGTCCGGCGGCGGTTCTCCCCTGGGCGCCATCTTCTACATCCTGGTGTGGAACATCGGCATGTTCCTCATCATGCGCCTGCTCTACTTCAAGGGCTATGAGATGGGCGGCAAGGCCGTGGAATTCCTGGTGGGCGAAAAAGCCAACGCCATCCGTGAAGCCATCGTCATGATCGGCACCATGGTCATCGGCGGCGTCACCGCCAGCTGGGTTTCCATCAGCACCGCCTTCAAGATGGTGGGCAGCAACGGCGAAACCATCGTTGACCTGCAGAGCACCCTGGATACCGTTTATCCCCACATCCTGTCCGCCCTGTTCGTGCTGCTGTGCTGGTGGCTCATGAGCAAGAAAAAGATGAGCCCCATCGTGGTCATGCTTCTGCTGGTGGTCATCGCTTTCGTGGGCGTCCTGGTCGGCTTCTTCGATCCGGGTCTGAGCTACTGAGCGGCTTTCTTTACACAAACATTCCGTCATCTCTCAAAAAGGGGCGGCCGGCCCGGAGCCATCCGGCCGGCCGCTCCACTTTTGTATGGTTCGCCCCAAGGAGGTCTTACCCATGCTCACCAATCAACAGGCTTTGAACGAAGCGCAGCGCCAGAAACAGGCCCTGCACACCATCAGCGGCTGGCGGCGGGTGCTGTTCCTGCTTTCCGCCTGCTTCATGGCACTGGCTGCCTGGGGCTTTACCGCCCATGTGCTGGCCGCCGGTATTGCGGGTGCGGTGCTGGGGGTGGCCGGCATGGTCCTGACCCTGCTGGTGCACCTGAGCATCGTCTGCGGCCAAAAAAATGTGGAAGCCATCCTGGCCACCCTGGAACCGGCCGACGATGCGCCCGCCAAGGGGTGAAGAACCATGGCAAACTATTCCATCGTCTTTCTGGATGTGGATGGCACCCTGCTGGACAGCCGGCATCGGGTGACCGAGCCCACCCGGGATCTGCTGTGCCGCCTGAACCGGAAATCCATACCGGTGGTGCTGGCCAGCGCCCGGCCGCCCAAGGGCCTGGCCCCCATCTATGGGGAACTGGGCTTTCAGGGCCCGGCCATCTGCTGTGCCGGTGCGCTGGCGGTGCTGCCCGACCAGCACATCCTGTATGACAGCGGCATCCCTGCCCAAACCGCCGTCCGGTTTGAGCAGGCCGTGCTGGAAGGCTGGCCCCAGGTGGCCCTCAGCGCCTACCTGTACGATGCCTGGCTGACCCCCGACCCCAACCATCCGGCCATCCGGCGGGAAGCGGCCATCACCGGCTGCGATCCCCTGGCCGCCCCCCTGGGCACTGGAGCCGAACGCTTTGGCAAGGTGCACAAGCTGCTGTGTATCGGCCCTGAAAAGGCCGTCACCGATCTGCAGCGCCGCCTGACGCCCCAGTTCCCCGAACTGTCGGTGCTGCGCTCCAACCCCACCTATCTGGAAGTGGTGGCCGCCGGCGTGTGCAAGGAACGGGCCATGACCGCCGTATTGGAGTACTACAAGCTCTCCGCCGCACAGGCGGTGGCCTGCGGGGACGGGGAAGTGGACGCCGGCATGCTGCGCCTGGCCGGGCTGGGGGTGGCCATGGGCAACGCCGCCCCCGCCGTGCAGGCGGCCGCGGACTTCGTCACCTCCACCAACGACCAGGACGGGGTGTATGTGGCCCTGAACCGGCTGCGTTTTTCCCCCGACCCAAAACCGTAAAATAACACTCCTTCATCATACAGCATTCCCGCAAAAAGAGATCATGCCAGAGGCATGGTCTCTTTTTTTATTTACCCCTTGACTTGGTAGGTAAAAGGTGGTATGATCTCAATACCATACCAAAACAGTAGGTAAAAGGAGGCGGCCATGCAAAAGAATTTTTTCCGGCTTCTGCGCAAGAACTTCCGCTTCGGGCGAATGTGTTGTCTGTTCTGTAGCTGAAACAAAAGAACAGAAAGGAACGCAGAATATGTCTGACTATAAATTCGAAACCCTCCAGCTCCATGTGGGGCAGGAACAGGCCGACCCCGCCTCCGACGCCCGGGCCGTGCCCATCTACGCCACCACCTCCTATGTGTTTGCCGACTGCCGGCAGGTGGCGGACCGCTTCAGCCTGGCGGAGGGCGGCAACATCTACGGCCGCCTGACCAACTCCACCCAGGATGTGTTTGAGCGGCGCATCGCCGCCCTGGAAGGGGGCGTGGCCGCCCTGGCGGTGGCTTCCGGCGCGGCGGCCATCACCTACACCCTCCAGGCCCTGGCCCGGCAGGGGGAGCACATTGTGGCCCAGAAAACCATCTACGGCGGCACCAGCAACCTGCTGGCCCACACCCTGCCGCTGTACGGCATCCAGGCCAGCTTTGTGGACATTCACGACCTGGCCGCCGTGGAAGCGGCCATCCGGCCCAATACCAAGGCCATCTACATCGAAACGCTGGGCAATCCCAACAGCGATATCCCCGACATTGACGCGGTGGCGGCGCTGGCCCACCGCCACGGCCTGCCCCTGGTCATCGACAACACCTTCGGCACCCCCTACCTGATCCGCCCGCTGGAACACGGCGCCGACATTGTGGTTCACTCGGCCACCAAGTTCATCGGCGGCCACGGCACCACCCTGGGCGGCGTCATCGTGGACGGCGGCACCTTCGACTGGGCGGCCGGGGAACGGTATCCCTGGCTGAGTGCTGCCAACCCCAGCTACCACGGGGTCCGGTTCACCCAAGCCGCCGGCAAGGCTGCCTTTGTCACCTACATCCGGGCGGTCCTGCTGCGGGACCAGGGTGCCTGCATCAGTCCCTTTGCGGCCTTCCTGCTGCTCCAGGGCACCGAGACCCTGAGCCTGCGCCTGGAACGCCATGTGGAGAACACCCAGAAGGTGGTGCGGTATCTGGCCGCCCATCCCCAGGTGGAGCAGGTGAGCCACCCCTCGCTGCCCGACCACCCGGACCACGCACTGTACCAAAAATACTTTCCCCACGGCGGGGCGTCCATCTTCACCTTCCGCATCAAGGGCGGCAGGGAAGAGGCATTCCGCTTCATCGACAGCTTGCAGATTTTCTCTTTGCTGGCCAACGTGGCGGACGTGAAAAGTCTGGTGATCCACCCGGCTTCCACCACCCACAGCCAGCTCGCCGACGCCGAACTGGCGGATGTGGGTATCTACCAGAACACCATCCGCCTGTCCATCGGCACCGAACATATTGACGACATCATCGCAGACCTGGAACAGGCGTTCCAGCATGCTAAGGAGGCATAATATCATGGCTAAGATTTACACTTCCGCCGATCAGCTCATCGGCAAGACCCCCCTGCTGGAACTGACCCATCTGGAACAGTCCGAACATCTGAAAGCCCGGATTCTGGCCAAGCTGGAATATTTCAACCCCGCCGGCTCGGTGAAGGACCGCATTGCCCTGGCCATGATCCGGGACGCGGAGGAGCGGGGGCTGCTGCACCCCGGTTCGGTGATCATCGAACCCACCTCCGGCAACACCGGCATCGGACTGGCCTCGGTGGCTGCTGCCCGGGGCTACCGGCTGATTCTGGTCATGCCCGACACCATGAGCGTGGAGCGCCGCCAGCTGATGAAGGCCTACGGTGCTGAGCTGGTTCTCACCGAGGGCGCCAAGGGAATGAAGGGCGCCATTGCCAGGGCGGAGGAGCTGGCCAGGGAGATTCCGGACAGCTTCCTGCCCGGCCAGTTCGCCAACCCGGCCAACCCCGCCGTGCACCGGGCCACCACCGGCCCGGAAATCTGGGCGGACACCGACGGTCAGGTGGACATCTTTGTGGCCGGTGTGGGCACCGGCGGCACCATCACCGGTGTGGGCGAGTACCTCAAGAGCCGCAACCCCGCCGTGCGGGTGGTGGCGGTGGAGCCGGAATCCTCCCCGGTGCTTTCCGGCGGCAACCCCGGCCCCCACAAGATTCAGGGCATCGGCGCGGGGTTTGTGCCGGACAACCTGAACACTCATGTTTACGATGAGGTGATCACCGTGTCCAACGAAGACGCCTTCGACTACGGCCGACGGGTCGGCCGGCAGGAGGGGGTGCTGGTGGGCATTTCCTCCGGCGCCGCCGTCCGGGCCGCCGTGACCCTGGCCCAGCGCCCCGAGAACAAGGGCAAGACCATTGTGGTCCTGCTGCCGGACACCGGCGACCGTTACCTTTCCACCCCGCTGTTTGCGGAGTAAGAACCAAGGAGTTCTGATATGATTTACGCAGATAATGCCGCCACCACCAGGATGAGCAAGGCGGCCATCCAAGCCATGCTGCCCTATATGGAAGAAGCCTACGGCAACCCTTCCAGCCTGTACGCCTTCGGCCAGCAGGCCAAGGAAGCGCTGGAGGACGCCCGCAGCCGCATTGCGGCCTGCCTGCACGCCGATCCCCGGGAGATCACCTTCACGTCCGGCGGCAGCGAGGCGGACAACCAGGCTATCCTGACCGCCGCCGCCCTGGGAGCACGCAAGGGCAAGAAGCACATTGTTTCCACGGCCTTTGAACACCACGCCGTGCTGCACACCCTGGACAAGCTGAAGAGCCAGGGCTATGAAGTCACCCTGCTGGATGTGCACGCCGACGGCCTGGTGACCCCCGACCAGGTGGCCGAAGCCATCCGGGAGGATACCTGCCTGGTCACCGTCATGTACGCCAACAACGAGATCGGCACCATCCAGCCCATCGCCGAAATCGGGGCCGTCTGCCGGGAAAAGGGCGTCCTCTTCCACACCGACGCGGTGCAGACGGTGGGACATCTGCCCATCGACGTGGAGAAGGAGAACATCGACATGCTCTCCCTCTCCGCCCACAAGTTCCACGGGCCCAAGGGCATCGGCGCCCTGTACGCCCGGCGGGGTGTGGTGCTGGAACCCCTGATCCGCGGCGGCGCCCAGGAACGGCGCAAGCGCGCGGGCACCGAGAATGTTCCCGCCATCATGGGCATGGCGGCGGCGCTGGAGGAAGCTTGCGCCCACATGAAAGAAAGCAACGCCAGGCTGCTCCGCCTGCGGGAAAAGCTCATGGACGGGCTGGACAAGATCCCCTACAGCGAGGTCAACGGCGACCGCACCCACCGTCTGCCCGGCAACGTGAGCTTCTGCTTTGAGGGCATCGAGGGGGAATCCCTGCTGCTGTTGCTGGACGATAAAGGGGTCTGTGCCTCCTCCGGCTCGGCCTGCACCAGCGGGTCCCTGGACCCCAGCCACGTGCTGCTGGCCATCGGCCGCCCCCACGAGGTGGCCCACGGTTCGCTGCGGCTCAGCCTGGACGCCTCCCTCACAGAGGCGGACATGGATTCCATCATCGGGGCGGTTACCGAGGTGGTGACCTATCTGCGGAGCATCTCCCCCTTCTGGCGGGACCTGGTCACCGGAAAGCGCCCCCACGTGTTTGCAGAATAAGAGGTGTAATACAATGGCATTGTACAGCGAAAAAGTTATGGATCATTTCCGCCATCCCCGAAACGTGGGCGTGTTGGAAAACGCCGACGGTGTGGGGGAGGTGGGCAATCCGGTCTGTGGCGACATCATGAAGATTTATCTGAAGATCGACGATGACCGGATCACCGACGTCAAGTTCGAGACCTTCGGCTGCGGCAGCGCCATCGCGTCCAGCTCCATGGCCACCGAGCTGATCAAGGGCAAGACCCTGGACGAGGCCCTGACCCTGACCAACAAGGCGGTGACCGAAGCCCTGGACGGCCTGCCCGGTCACAAGATTCACTGCTCGGTGCTGGCGGAGGAGGCCATCAAGAAGGCAGTCCAGGATTATTACGACAAGAACGGCATCCCCTACGACCGCAGCCGCTTCCCGGACTGTGAGCATTGTGACCACTGCGCCGGATGAAGAAGGCAGGGCGCAAAGCGGGTTTCAGGAATGAATGCCGCTTGATGCCGGGCCGGAATCTGTGCTATGATGGACCCGGGAGTGAAGCAGTATGATGATATCCACAAGGGGCCGTTACGCCCTGCGGGTCATGATCGACCTGGCCGAGCACGGTAACGGACGGTATATAGCCATGAAATCGGTGGCGGAACGGCAGGAAATTTCCTTAAAGTATATGGAAAAGATTCTCCGGCTGCTGGTGGGCGCCCACCTGGTGGAGGGGGTACAGGGCAAGGGCGGGGGATACCGCCTGACCAGGCCGCCCCGGGACTATCCCGTCAGCGAGATTTTGACGCTGACCGAGGGAACACTGGCCCCTGTGGCCTGCCTGGAATGCGGCGCAGCGCCCTGCCAGCGTGCCGCCGAATGCCGCACCCTGCCTTTGTGGCGCAACCTGGACAAGCTCATCAACGACTATCTGAGCACGGTTACCCTGGCGGACCTGATGCGGAAGGAAGACCCCGACGCCCCCTGCCCGGACCTGTAAGCCGACCATACAAAGCAACAGAGCGGACAAGCATTTGCTTGTCCGCTTTGTTTTTATGCCGGTATCAGTCGGTGATGATAAAGGTGCAGCTCATGGGCGGCAGCTGTACGCGGCCTTCGGCGGTCACGGGGTCCATGGCGGGCAGGGCATAGCCCTCACCCAGCACCAGGGGCACGCCGTTGCACTGCATCACCGAAGCCCGGGGCGTTTCGGCGGTGAGCTGGTAGACCTGCACCTTGCCGGGCAGCTCCACCTCGGTGGTCTCGGTCATGGAATTGTTGATCACCAGATAAGCCTTGCCGGGCTTGCCGTCCCGGCGGGAATGGGCGTACACGTGGGCGCCTTCCCGGATGGGCTCGGCGGCGTCAAAGACGGTGGTGCCCATCAGCCGGTTCCACAGCACCACCGCAAAGAAGTTGGGACGGGGGTCAAAGACTTCCGGCTTCAGATAGCCGTAATCGCTGGAAGCCAGGGTGTTGTGGAAGATGATGCCGTCGGTAACGGCGGAAAATCCGCCCAGCTCGTTGAGGGTGCGCAGCACATCCAGATAGGTGGAAGCCCAGGTATCGCCGCCGCCGCCCGCATCGCCGGACTCGGTGACCCACATCTGGCCGCCGGGCACATACTTGTCACGCAGGGGGGCGTTGGCCTTAGCCATGCCCGGCGCCACCGCCAGATACTCCTCGGTGTGGGCCTTTTCGGGAGACCAGTGGGCCTTGGGCATGATGGACTGCAGCCGTTCGGACACGCCGTTGTAATAATGGTAACTGTACACTTCCATGGGTTCGGTGGAGCCGTTCATCAGATCGTCGGTGGAAACCGACACCATCACGTCGGCGATGCCGCCGCCCAGGGCGTTGTCGCCGTCCTCGCCCACAATGCCCACGGTGCTGCAGGGGCCCACCGTCAGGCAGTCGGGGTAGTTCTCATGCACCCAGCGGTTGAACAGATCCTGGTCCCGCACAAAGTCGGCGGCGGTGTAGCCTTCGGGGGCGCCGCTCATGGTCAGCATGTTGGGCTCGTTCATGAACTCGGCGGCGTTGATGGGCACACCGTATTCCTTGCTCAGGGCAAAAATCTGCTCGGCCTGGCTGGGATTCCAGGGCTCGTGGGCACTGTGCAGACCGGCGCAGTTGGCCACCGAGATCATCAGCTTGGCGCCGATATCCCGGCAGAAATCCAGCACGCCCAGCCATTGTTCCTTGGTCAGAACGCTCTGGTAGCCTTCGGGGGCCTTGCCGCCCGCCTTGCCGTCAAAGTCGTAGTAGGTCTTGGTGGACCAGGTGCCGGATACCCGCACCCAGGCGGGGCCGATGTCCTTGGCCAGCTTGCGCAGCTTTTCGTTCTTGAGGTCGATGGGGGGATAGAACTGCATCAGCGCAGCCATGGCGGTGTGGTTGGCCAAAGAGCCCACCGGTCCCTGGAAGGGCTTGGTGCCCGCAATCTCCTCGGGGGTGTAGGCTTTCCAGAAGGTGCCGCCGGTGACCTCGGTCATCTCCACGTTGTAGGAAACCAGCCGTTCATCCACCGTGCGCAGCTGGCGCAGGCTTTCGGGCGAAAGTTTAAGGAACTCTGCCATGATACAATCTCCTTTACGATTTGTATAATAAAATATTGTTTATCCTGTTAGGTTAATAGGAAAGGCCGAATCCATACTCGTAATAGTTCCCGGCGGCGTCCCGGTAGGCATAGGCCTTGCCGTTTTCGTCCTTCAGGGCATCGGGCATGTACCGGTCCTTGTCGTAGCCGGGCACGTCGTTGGGGCTGATGCACACGCCCTCGGCGTTGACGGCCAGCACTGCGTCGCCCCGGGGCATGGTCAGGGGCAGCTTGCCCACCGGGGCAAACCGGCCGCGCATCACGTCCAGAGTGGCGTCGGGGTAGGTGTCAAACCCGGCGGTCAGGGCGTCGCACAGGGATTCCAGGTTGCCGGGCTCCCAGGCCAGGGTGATGTTCAGATTGCCGATGACCTTGCCGCCCCGGGCGTGCACCGCCGCGGCAATCTCGGCAAGGCGGCCCATGCCGGTGACGGTGGTCTCCTCGTGGGTTTCGGGGGCGGGACGGCCCGCCTCGTCCACATTGTGCACCGTCTTGCCCTCGCACAGGTCCAGTTCCAGATACCCCGGGGTGGCGTTGAAGTAGGCGCCAGACTGGGGTGTCACGAACAGCAGGGCAATGTCCGCCTGAGCGGGATCGTCGGTCAGGGTCAGGCCGTCCAGCAGTTCCCGCAGTCTGGCGGTGGACTGCTCGGACAGCCGCGGGTCTTTGTGGAAGGCTTCGGCATACACCGTCTTGCCCGCCAGCTTGTCGTCGGTCAGGGGCAGGGTGCCGTCGTTTTTCAGCAGCACCACACTTTCCCGGTGCACCCGGGCGGCTTCCGCCCAGTCTTCTTTGCGGGCCACCATGGCTTCGGCCTCATCGGGGTCCCGGAAGGGATCATCCACCATGCCCAGCTCAAACATCTCGGTGAGGGTGCGGCTCACCGCACGGTCCAGCGCTTCGTCGGTGAGCACCAGCTGGTCGGGGGTGAAACCTTCCGGCACGGGATGGGTGTCATAGTAGCCATTGCGGGCCCGGTCATAGGCTTCCCGGGCGGCGTCGGTGTCAAAGATGCCGCTGATGATGTCCACCCCGGCATGGTTCACCGCAAAGCCCACCCGCTCGGCGGCGTCCAGCATCTCCACACCCCAGGCCATGTTGCGGGTGATGCCGGAATCCGAGTTGATGTAGCCGGTAAAGCCCATCTGCCTGCGCAGGATGGTGTCGATGAAATACTTGTTGTAGGCAAAGCCGTAGGGTTTCAGGTCAATGAGGTTGCCTGCCGGGTCTTTCTGCGGGGCGCTCTTGTCCGCCGCCGGCTTGGAGTAGTAGGGCATGATGGAGGAGGTGCCGCAGTCCACCGCCGCCTGGAAGGGGGGCAGGTGATAGGTCTCCAGGCTACCCGGGGTGGCGTAAACGTTCCACTGCCCGGCGGCATAGTGGGGGTCAAAGCCGTTTTCCCGGGCGCCGCCGCCGGGAAAGTGCTTGGTGGTCACGGCTACGCCGTCCTTGGCCACGCCGTGGGCCTTGCCCTGGATGCCGGGCACCAGATGACGCATGATCTCGCTGATCAGCCGGGGGTCCTCACCGAATGTGCCGTAGGTGCGCTGCCACCGGGGATCGGTGACGGTATCGGCCATGTACATGTAGCCTTTGCGCATGCCGCAGGCGTTCCATTCCCGGCGCACCGTGTCCGCAAACTTGTCGATGATGTCGATGCGGCCGGTGCCCTTCACGGCGGCGGCAATGCCCAGGGTGCCGGGCCAGGTGGCCAGCACGCCGAAGGCGTCGTTCATGCCGAACACCACCTCGCCGTTCTCGTTGCGGGAATTGGAGGTGGCCGACATGGGGATAAAGTGACCGCACTCTTCGCACACTGCGTTGACCTGGTTGATCCAGTCGGCCAGGTCGGTGGGGGTGGCGTTGGCGCGCAGGATCACGTGGCGGTAAAAGTTTTCTTTCAGCATCTGGGTGGTGCCGATGATGTGCTGCTTGCCGAAGATGCTTTCGGTGTCGCACTCGGTCTCGTCCAGAATTCCCGTCTCGTCATGGATGGGGTTTTCAATCCTGGGGGCGTGGGGGCCGGCGGCCGGATACTTGGCCATGCGCCAGTCAGCCACAAACAGCTGGGCAATCTTTTCCGGCACGGTGAGCTGTTTGACATAGGCGGCCGCGCGCTCGGCAGCGGGGCGGCGCCAGTCGTTGACCACGCTGACGGTGCCGCTGCCGTCAATATCCTTGAAGGTCAGCCCGTCCTGGCTCAGCAGAGCGCGGCTGACGGTGCTGAGGACAGCGCCGTCTGGGTTTCGGATGCGGCGGAACCGGCGGGAGGCTTTTTCGGCCATGTTGGGATCATCCTTTCGTTGGAAAAGTGGGCAAACATCAAAACCCCGGCGGGAAAGTTTCCCCGCCGGGGAAGAAATCAGCCCTTGTAGTCCAGGGGCAGGGAGGTCCAGCGGGCGCGGAAGTGGAAGGCCGCGTCCTTGGGCTGGCGCTGGCGGGTGAAGATGCCCTTCTTGTTGCCGTTGGCACGCATGATGCCCTCGGTGGTCTGGAAGTCGGCAAAGTTCCACACCAGTTCGCCCTGCACAAAGTCGTAGCTGTCGAACACACGGTGGTTCATGTCCAGATATTCGTTCTGGTATTCCTGACTCCACATCACGCTGGGCAGTTTGTGTTCGGTGGGCAGGGTGTCGGCGCCGTACTCGGTAAAGATCATGGGCCGGCCATTGAGCACCTGGGCCCAGCCGTCCATCTCCTTGCGGAAAGCCGCTTCCGCATCCACCATGCCGTAGCCGCCCATGACATACCAGCCGTAGTACCGGTTCAGGCTGATGAAATCGGCAAACTGCTGGCCTTTGCTGGTGTTGGGCAGGCTCATCATCACGATGGCGTAGGTGCGGGGGCGCTTCTGCACATCCAGCTCGTGGGCCAGGTCAAACAGCGGCTTGAAGTAGGCTTCGGTGCCCTCGCTGGTGCACTGAGGCTCGTTCAGGATGCTCCACGCAATGACCGAGGCGTGGTTCTTGTCCCGGGTGATCATCTCGGTCAGGGCCTGCTTGTGGTTTTCCAGCAACTGAGGGGTGGTGTCCTTCTCAAAGAAGCCCACCGGTTTGTGGTTGCCCTGGTTGGCAGCCAGGAAGTTCATGGTGCTTTCCATGAAGCCCACGGCGGGCACTTCGTCAATGATCAAAAAGCCTTCCTCGTCGGCCATCTGGTACAGTTCTTCGGCATAAGGATAGTGGCTGGTGCGGAAGCAGTTGGCACCGATCCACTTCATGCACTCATAGTCCCGCTTGACGGTGACCAGGTCCAGGCCGCGGCCGCGCAGGTCGGCATCCTCGTGTTTGCCGAAGCCCCGCAGATACACCGGCTTGCCGTTGAGCAGGAAGTGTCCGTCCTTGATTTCAAAGGTGCGCACACCGATCTTTTCAAAGTATTCGTCCACCACGGCGCTGCCGTCAACAATGCGCACCAAAAAGGTGTACAGGTAGGAAGCATGCACATTCCACAGATGGGCGTTGGCAATGTGCAGGGTGCCGGTCTTGCCGGTGGCTTCGGCCACCTTGTTGTGGTCGGCGTCGTACACTTCCACGGTGCAGTCGTGGTCGCCGTTGGTCTTGACGGTGTAATCCACTTCGGCGTCGGCGCCGCACAGGCGGTGGTTCACCGTGAAGTCCATGACCTGCTCCTTGGGCAGGCAGAGCAGCTTTACTGGGCGCTGCAGGCCGGCGTAGTTGTAGAAGTCAAAGTAGGGGGCAGCCACCTTCTTGCCGTTGGACAGAACCGAGGTCTTGCCGGCGGGCAGCATGTACTCGTTGAGCTCGTTGTTCAGCAGCACGGCCAGCTTGTTGTACTGGTTGTAGCGCACGATTTCGGCCACATCCGCGTTAAAAGGAAGGAACCCGCCTTCATGGCTGGTGACTTCCACCCCGTTGACGAACACCCGGGCGCGGTGGGTGGCGGAGCCGAAACGGATGGCCACATCGCAGCCGTTCCATTCGCCGGGCACGAAGAAGTCGGTTTCGTACCAGAAATCGCCGCAGTATTCCCGGCTGTCCTTGTCGGTGAACAGGTCACAGAAGGAGGAGGGAACCGGCATCAGGACGGGATCGGGCAGGCCGTTGGCCCAGTCCGAAGCGAGACCGGTGCTTTCGGGGTCAAACTGGAATTTCCACATGCCGTCCAGGCTGACTACCCGGCGGGTTGCGGAGGAAACGGGATACAGCAAAGAGTTTTCCATAGGACAGTACCTCCTGGTATTTTGAATCGTGGTGTCTTGGTCGGAACGGCAGAACCCGACGCTTTCGGTACTTTCATTATGCCATAAAGCGGGAGGCAGATGTTAGTAGAATTTTTCTGTAAAACCGGAATATCCCCCGATTCTTGACAGGAAACGCTCCCGTTTTGGTGCCGCCGGAAAACAGAAACTGTTTGTCTTTGCGCACGAAACTTATTTTGAAAACTCAAAAAAATGTGAAAACCGTAAAATATGGCGGAAGGAGCATTAAAATTTACTCACCGGCAGGGGAATAAATCCGCCATAAAAAATACAAGTGGTGCCGGGCGTGTAGCGGCAGACGCGTTCCGGCAGATAAATCACCCGCAAACAACACAGATAAAGGTAAGGAGAAATCATAATGGCGAATAGAAAAATGCGCTCCCTCCCCGATAAGTTCTATGATAAGGACTACGAGACAAACGGCATTCACCGCGTTCCCCTGTGGCGGATCGGCTGCTTTGCGCTGAACAACACCGCCACCAACCTGTACATGTTCATGATGATGTACCTCAGCTACTACCTGATGGGCTTTGTCGGCGTGGGCATGGTGGTGGCCTCCAGCTTCTCCATGGTCATGCGTATCTGGGACGGCGTCACCGACCCCTTCGTGGGCTACATGGTGGACAAGACCAACGGCCGTTTCGGTAAAAACCGCCCCTTCATGATCATCGGCAACGTGATCCTGGCCATCACCAGCTTCATCATGTTCCATGTGACCCACCAGCTGCACGGCGCGGCCCGGTTCATCTTCTTCATCGTCATCACCTGCATCTACTATCTGGGCTACACCTGCCAGTGCGTGGTCACCAAGAGCGCCCAGAGCTGCCTGACCAACGATCCCAAGCAGCGCCCCTTGTTTGCCTCCTTTGACGCGGTGTATAATGTAATCCTGTTCGCCGGTCTGGCTGTGGTTGCCGCCAACCTGGCCGCCAGCCTGGACAGTGTGGGCGGATACACCTCCACCCAGTTCTTCCACACCCTGTGGCTGTTCACCGCCATTTCTTCCGGCATCTGCACCATTCTGGCGGTCATCGCCATTGCGCCCAAGGACCGCAGCGAGTTCTTCGGCACCGGCCAGGTCATCAAGGTCGGCCTGAAGGATTACTGGGATACCCTGAAGAACAACCGCGCCATCCAGATGCTGGTCCTCTCCGCCTCCACCGATAAGCTGGCCTCCTCCGCCAAGACCGGCGCCGTGGGTGTGGCCATGTTCGCCTGCATCGCCGGTTCCACCGTGCTGCAGGGCAGCGTCACCGCCCTGACCACCATCCCCACCTGCATTGCCACCTTCCTGGCCATCTCGCTGCTGGCCACCCGTCTGGGCCAGAAAAAAGGCATGGTCATCGGCTCCATCGGCGGCGGCATCGTGGTCAACCTGGCCCTGGGTGCCCTGTGGCTCTTCGGCGACCCCACCACCATGACTTCCGACCCCCAGACCGGTGCACTGCACTGGGGTTACTTCCTGATCCTGCACATCGTCCTGAGCATCTTCCAGGGCGGCTTCCAGGGCATCTCCGGCAACATCGTCATCCCCATGACCGCCGACTGCGCCGACTACGAAGTCTACCGCACCGGCCGTTACGTTCCCGGCCTGATGGGCACCCTGTTCAGCTTTGTGGATAAGATCATCTCTTCTCTGGCTCCCCTGATCGCCGGCCTGGTCTTTGCGGCCTGCGGCTTCACCGATCACAACCCCGTCATGGGCGACATTGTTACCCCGCAGCTGCGCTTGGGCGTGGCCTTCCTGGCCTACGGCATCCTGATCCTGGGCCTAATCTGCAACCTCATCGCCATGAAGTTCTATCCCTTGAGCAAGGAAAAGATGGCCGAACTGCAGAACGAGATCGTGGCCATCAAGGAAAAGGCCATGGCCGAAGGCAATGCCTGATTTCATGACCCGTTGACATTCGCATACTCCCCGCGGCCCTGCGCCTTGGGTGCAGGGCCCGCTTTTTAACAGAACCATGAGGTGTTACCATTGAGCAAGAAAAACCGTTGCGAAAAGCCCTGCACCGCCGGCGCCGCGGCGGATACCGCCCCGTCCATCACGGATTTTGCGGTGGCCGAGGACCAGCTTGCCCATCTGCGGGAAGCTCACGGCGTGGAAACCGACACCCACCACAACCCTCTGTGGCGGTTGGTGGACGGTGCGTTCCGATACCGGGAACGCCGGGTGAAACAGCCGGTGCGCAAAAAGACCTATCTGTGGCTGTGCCTGCTGGGCATGTTCGGTGCCCACCGGTTTTATGCCAAACAGTGGATCACCGCGGTGGTGTATCTGCTCACCTGCTGGACCGGGTTTTCCTTTGCCATGACCCTCATTGATGTGATGGTGGTGGTTCCCATGAAGACCGACGAAAAGGGTATCCTGTATCTGTGACCCTCTGCATGGAAGGACAGGCAAATCTATGGAAAAAATCTTTTCCGTCTTGTTCAATACCGGCCACCAGTTCCCGGGATGGGAAATTGTACTGGTACTGATTGTGCTGGCGTTGGTGCTGCCGCCGCTGATGAACCATTGGGGGCGCCGCCGCTCCGGCACAGACAAGAGCCAAAACAGGAAAAAGGACTGACCAGCCCCGGAACACCGGCGGCCAAGGAGGGATCTCATGCAGGTTGATCTTATGCAGCTCATCCGGAAAATGATGGCCGCACGCAACATTCAGGTCACGGTGGCCAAGGCGCCATTCGACGGCCTGGAAACCTTTGACTACGGTTTGCGCCGGGCCCTGGACCCGGTGTTTGACTGGCAGGCCTTCGGCCGGTCCTTGGTGGAGGATTTCCCCGACAATGCGCTGATTTTTGCCGAGGACGTCTTTGAGCTGCATTATGCGTTGTTCCACATGCCCGATGTGGAAGGCCAGATCTGCCTGATCGGTCCCTGGACGGTGGGCAAGCGGACCCCGGACCAGATCCACTATGTGGAGCGGTATATGGGCAAAGCGGCTTCCGAAGCGGTACAGGAATACTATAACGGGGTTCGTGTGGTGGAAGGCACCGAACTTATCTCCACCATCACCACCCTGGTTTCCATGGCGTTTCCCGAAGAAGAATTTCAGGTCAAGGAGATGCGGGAATATCTGCCCCTGAATTTCAGCCCGGATACCCGCTATTTCACCGAGCCCGCCTTTGAGCAGGATCTGCCGGCCAGCATGCTGGAACAGCGCTATGCCGCTGAGCACAAACTGCTGGACGCCGTTGGCCGCGGGGATACCGAAGCGGCGCTGGAAGGACTTTCCCTGCTGGGGCGGTTCCACTTCAAGGGCCGGTTTACCAAAACGCCCTACCAGACCAAGATCATGATGACCATCATGAACACCCTGCTGCGCAAATCCATGGAAAGCGGCATGGTGCATCCCTATTACATCGACGAAATTTCCTCCCGGTATGCCTCTATTATCGAGAACATGTCGGTGAATGACCGCGACGGCCTGATCGGACAGATGATCCGGGAATACTGCGCCTATGTGCGCCAGTACTCGGTCAAGCAGTATTCCCCGCTGGTGCAGAAGGTCATCAACCACATCAACCTGAACCTGAGCACCGAGTTGTCCCTCAAATCCCTGGCGGGCATGTGCTACATCAGTCCCAGCTACCTGTCCAACCTGTTCAAGCGGGAAACCGGCACCACCCTCATCGATTACATCAACACCCAGCGCATCAAACGCGCCGCCCACCTGATGAGCTCCACCAAAATGAGTGTGGCGACGGTGGCGGAGCGGGTGGGCATTCTGGATGTGAACTACTTTACCAAACTGTTCAAAAAGTCCATGGGGCAGACCCCCACTCAATACCGCCGCACCCATGCCGGCAAACCCGGCGAGGGATAAGCGGGCGGCCGAACATCTGCACAGCTTACTCTCCCGTCTTTCTTCCCAACGGCAAAAGCCCGTCCCCGTGTGTCAGAACGGGGCGGGCTTTTGCTGTTGTGCCTTGACAGAAAGGGCGGGCTGCTCTAGGATGAAAGCAACCCCGTCCCGCTGAGATACATAACGGAAAGGATGAATACGCAGGATGAACTACAGCAACTACCATTTTTCCGTCACACAGGAAAAGATGGTGCGGGTCATCACTGATACCGACGCCAAGAACGAAGCGGATGACCCGTTTGCCGTCGTACAGGCAATCCTGAGTCCCCGCTTTGAAAATGTGGGCTTTATTGCAGCCCATTTCGGCACCGACCGTGTGCCCGATTCCATGGAGCAAAGTTACCGCGAACTGGAAACGATTTTTGAAAAGATGGATCTGCCTTCCGAGGGAGTGCTGTACCGCGGCGCTGTCCATGCCATGTCCGACAGAAGCGTGCCGGTGGATTCCGAAGGGGCCCGGCTCATTGTACGGGAAGCCATGAAGGAGGATTCCCGTCCGCTGTATATCCTTTTTCTTGGCCCGCTCACCGACCTGGCCTCGGCCTATCTGATGGAACCGCGGATTGCCGGAAGACTGAAAGCCATCTGGATCGGTGGGGGAAAGTACCCAACGGGCAGTGCGGAGTTCAATCTGGACAATGATCGTATCTCGGCACGGGTGGTGTTTTCCAGCCCCATCGAGCTGTGGCAGGTTCCCTAGAATGTGTACGAAACGATGACGGTTTCGCTGGCGGAACTGGAGTACCGCGTGCGGCCCTGCGGCAAGATCGGTGCCTACCTGTGCGACCAACTGGAAGAGCACAGCCGGGAGGATATTGTGCGCAAAAATCCATACCGGACGGGGGAAACCTGGATTCTGGGGGACAATCCGGCTGTGGGATTGCTGCTGTTTGAGCACCGCTTTGATTTTGACTGGGTGCCGGCGCCGCTGATCACCTCCGACAGTACCTATGTGCCCCTGGGTACCGACCGCCCGATCCGGGTGTACCGCCGTATCGACAGCCGGTTGATTCTGGAGGACCTGTATGCCAAACTGGCCCTGTTTGCCCAAAAACACCATACGGTATAATCCGGGTGCAAGCCGGATAGACAAAGGGATTCTGCCCGGGGTCAATCCTCGGGCAGAATCCCTTTCCATGGCGCCGAATAGGCATGATAAAATCCCCCAGTTCAACTGGGGGTGGATAAAAAATACTTTAGTGAAGAGAAAGAACCTCCTGTGCTAAAATAAAGCTGGTCTGGCAACCAAGCAAAAAGCACAGGAGGTTCTTGTCAATGGATGACATAAAAAGTTTGCAACGGTGTACAAAGGGAACATAATAAAAAACTTAATAATGGACTGCCAATCTTACACAAAGTACCGCCCAAACGAGACTACGGGCGGTATTTTTGTATCTTGGCGGAGAAAGGAGGAACTTCCCACGGGGGCTTGACTGAAAAGTTGAGCCCTTTTTTTACGCCCAAAAACAGGAGGTAAATGCTTATGGCAGATGATAAAACCACGAAAATGCCGGAGCAGACGGTAACAGATACCGGGCCGGGCAAGGAAACTCCGCCCGAGCCGGAGAAAACGCCTACTCCCCCGGAGGACGAAAAAAAGACGGAACAGCAGGCAAAGAGTCCGCAGGTGTCCGTCTATGACTTCGCTGAAATTATGAAAGGAAAGAAAGCCGAGGAACGGGCGGCAGCTTCCGGCGGGGAAAAGCCTGCCCCGGCAAAAACGGAGAAACCGGAAAAGCAGCCAGAGGCTCCGAAAAAGGCCGAAGGAAAACAGGAAAAGCCCAAAGAACCCGAGCAGCCGAAGCGCCGGGGCCGTCCTCCGAAAGCGGATAAGGACAAGGCCGCCGCTCCGAAGCCCAAAGCCCCCGCACAGAAAAAGCCGGAAAAGCCCCCCAAAGAGAAACCGGAGAAAAAAGCGGCTCCTACGGTGCAGGCTGCTCCCGCTCCGAAGGAACCCGAGGGGCCGAAGGAGGCTCCCCGCCGTGGCGAGGAACAGATCGTATATATCAAGCTGAACGAGCTCCACGCCTTCAAAAACCATCCCTTTGAGGTCCGGGACGATGAAGAAATGCGGGCTATGGTGTCCAGCGTCAAGGACAAGGGCGTTACCCAGCCCGCTATCGTCCGTCCCCGTGAGGATGGCGGCTATGAGATCGTGTCCGGCCACCGCCGCCAGAAGGCCAGCGAGCTTGCCGGATATGCGGATATGCCCTGTATCGTCCGCAACCTGACGGACGATGAAGCCATCACGCAGATGGTGGAGGACAATCTGAACCAGCGCGAAGAAATCCTCCCCAGCGAGCGGGCCAAAGCTCTGAAAATGCAGCTTGAGGCTATCAAGCACCAGGGCTCCCGCACTTCGGGCCAGATTGACCCGAAGGACGCAGGCAAACGCTCCAACGAGATCGTGGCCGAGCGGAACAAGATGGCCGTCAAGCAGGTGCAGCGGTATATCCGGCTGAATGAGCTGGTCCCCGACCTGATGAAGCTGATGGACGAAAAAAAGCTGGGCTTCACTACGGCGGTGGAGCTTTCCTACATTGGCAAGAAGAACCAGAACTATATCGCCGTCGCCATCGACAGCCAGCAGTCATCGCCTTCGCAGGCGCAGGCAAAGCGTATGCGGGAGCTGGACGAAAAGAAGCTGCTCAACGGGGATGTGATCGACGGCATTATGATGGAGGACAAAAAGGAGGTAGACAAAGTGATTCTGACGGGTGCGGAACTGAGCAAATACTTCGGCAAGGAAACCACGCCGAGGGAAATGAAGGACCAGATCATCAAGCTGCTGGACGACTGGAAGGGCCAGCAGAAGGAACACGAAAAGCCGGAGAAGAAAACCGAGCCGGAAAAGTAAGCCGAAACTTCGGGTCAAGATGGCCCGAGGATTGCGGGGCGCTGCCCCGCGCCCCGAAGCTCTGGAGATATAAATTATTCCCCGTCGCCAGTTATTCCGTAGCATAGCCGGGAAAATCAGTCAAGGGCAACGCCGCCGCAGGCGGTGCCAGAGGCACCCTTGACGGATTTCTCCCGGTTATGCTTTTTCCCGGACAAGCGACGGGGATATAAATTCTCCAGAGCCGTCCCCCTTCCCGGGGGAAGGGGCGGAGGGGTTGGGCGAAACCTTGCTTTCCGCAAATCAGAAAGAAATGGAGGTTGAACCAATGAAACGACCTTTGGCCTATCTGACCGCCGCATGGAGCGGTGAGCCGGATATTGATATGGAGCTGGCGGCCCACTACTGCCGTCTTGCCTATGAGGCGGGCTTTTCCCCCATCTGCCCGCTTTTGTATCTTCCGCTGTTCTTGAATGACAGCGTTCCCGAGGAACATAAGGCCGGGATTGATATGCGCCGGGATATGCTGCGGCGCTCTCATACCCTGATCGTCTGCGGCGGTGCGGTGGACGAGGATGTGAAAAACGATATTGCGGTTGCCGGGCGGCTGGGTATCGCGGCTACTACGCTGGACGGGGTTCTTGCCGTGAAGGGGCACGGCGGCCCGGGTCATGCCGGACATTAAGCTGGGGAGCCTTTTTGACGGGATAGGCGTTTTCCCTCTGGCGGCCTCCCGCTGCGGTATTCGTCCGGTGTGGGCCAGCGAGATTGAAAAAGCGCCGATCTCCATAACCAAAAGGCACTTTCCCGATATGGCGCACTTGGGGGACATTACGAAGGTGGACGGCGGAAAAATCCCGCCTGTCCATGTGATAACCTTCGGCTCTCCCTGTCAGAACCTTTCTCTGATCGGCAACCGCTCCGGCCTTGCCGGGGCAAAATCCAGCCTGTTTTATCAGGCGTTTCGTATCATACAGGAAATGAGGGATGCCACTGATAACCTATATCCAGCTATCGCTGTTTGGGAAAACGTCATGGGAGCGTTTTCTACAAATGACCGGATGGATTTTAGAGCCGTCCTATCCGCCTTCTCGGACACCGAAGTTCCAATGCCTCCTTCTGGAAGATGGGGAAACGCCGGAATGGTGCGAGGGGGAACGCCTGATGTGTGCTGGCGGCTCATGGACGCCCAGTATTGGGCAGGCTCCCGAAGGCTGGCGCGAAGGCAGCGAATTTTCATCGTGGCGGATTTTAGAGGCAAACGTGCCGCCGACATACTATTTAAGCCCCGTCCAATGCTCCCACTTCCTCCGCCTTGCCGAGAGGGCGGGCGGACCGCCGCCGAAGGAGATCGAACATCTTCTTTTGAAACAGGGCGGCAAATACCAGTCATCCACCCCTTTCAATGCTTCCGTATGCGGGGAGCGGCAAAAAGGCAGGAAGAAACCGCCTTCCGAAACAGCTTCGGATTACCAACTGACCCTTTTCCCACTCTTTTAGCCAGCGACGTGACGCCCTTCGCCTTTTGGTACGAGGGCGACCCGGACGGCGGCTGTATCCGCTTCTTGACGGAAACGGAAAGTGAGCGGCTGATGGGGCTGCCGGAGGGCTGGACAAAGTACGGGGCGGACGGCGAGGAAATCCGGCCTCTGCAACGCTACAAGGCGCTGGGAAATGCGATTGCTCTCCCTTGCGCCGATTACATCATGGCCGGGATTTATGAAGTGCTGGCAGACAGGGACGGAAAGGAGGATTGAGCCCATGTTTGAAGCCTATATAACCAACACGGCCCTGTACCCCATGATGGGGATTGAAGTGGGAACAACGGTACATTTTCCCACGACCACACAGGAGGTACAGGCTGCCCTTGCCAAAATCGGGATAGACGGAAAGCGGTACAGCGAAGTGTTTATTACCAGCTTTGACAGCGATGTGCTGGGACTGTACGACTATCTGGACGAGTACGAGAACATCGACGAGCTGAACGAGCTGGGCCATGCCCTGCTGGAAGTACGGGACAAGGGCGGATTGGAAACCTTTGAGGCCGCTCTTGTCTTGGGAAAACACACGGGCAGCGTGAAGGACCTAATCAACCTGACGCAGAACCTTGACCTCTACCGCTTTTACCCGGATATTTCCGATGATGAAGGGCTGGGCCATCTGTACGCCGACGAGCTGGGGACCATCGACATACCGGAGCACATTCAAGGCTACTTCGATTATGAGGCATACGGACGGGATATGCGTATCAACGAGGGCGGCGTATTCGCTCCCGGCGGCTATGTGGCGGCGGACCCGGTGGGCTTTAAGGAGCATTACCACGGGACGCAGGACATACCTCCGGAACACCGGGTATTTGCCTATCCCGAAAAGGCCGAGCCCGCCCATTCCATTCTCGGCGCACTCAAACGGTTTCAAGAGGCCCCGCCCGTTCCGCAAAAGGACAAGGCGGGGCCTTCCCATGAGGAACGGTAAGACTTCGGGCCAACATGGCCCGAAGCATGAAGGAGGTGCATACCATCAACTATTACCCCATCAATGAAGGGGCCGCCCGCCGGGCAAAGGAAATGAACAGCTTTTCCGACTATAAGGAAGGGAGCGCAACGGCGGAATACCGGGCAATGGTAGACAAGGCCGCAGCCATAGCCGAACAGCAAAAATCCCGGGTGGACCCCATGTACCATGAGAAGATCGACCATCTGTTAGACACCTACGCCCGCAAGCTGGCCGAAAACATGAACCAGGGCTTTGCCATTGACACAAGAGTTCCTTCTGTGCTGATCGCCGGGCCTTCCAATTTCCCGGTGGGAAAGAAAGAAAAACAGAACCGGGCGCGGGACAGCAACATGGAGGAATGGCGGCATATTCAAGGGCTGCTGGATAAGATACGCAGTACCGGCATGGGCGGTATCAGCGCCGATGACCCGGCGGCCATTGAAAAGCTCCAGAAAAAGCTGGATGGGCTGGAACGCTCCCAGCTCATTATGAAGGAGGTCAACGCTTATTACCGCAAGCATGGCAAGCTGGACGGCTGTGCGCTGCTGTCGCCTGACCAGATCGAAAAGCTGAAAGCCAGCATGGCGTCAAGCTGGCGGAGCGACCCGAGGCCCTTTGAAAGCTACCAGCTTACCAACAACAACGCGGAGATCCGCCGGGTAAAGGCCCGTATCGAACAGCTTTCCAAACAGGCGCAGCGGGAGTTTTCCGGCTGGGAGTTTGACGGGGGCCGTGTGGAAATGAACCGGGAGGACAACCGCTTGCAGGTGTTCTTTGATGGAAAGCCTGACGCGGACACCCGGGCCGAGCTGAAAAGCAACGGCTTTCGCTGGGCTCCCAGCGTGGGCGCATGGCAGCGGCAGCTCACGGACAACGCCATCCGGGCGGCTGACCGTCTGGAATGTATCAAGCCGCTGTCCGGCGAAAAGCCCTCCCAGCTTCAAAAGAAGCCCTCTATCTTGCAGACCATGCGGGAACAGGGCGAAAAAGTCCAGACGGAGCCGGAAAAGAAAGCTCCGTCCGGCAGGGATGCCGAGCGGTAAGCCTCGGGCCACATTGGCCCGAGGTTTTCTGTTGCCCCGGAGTGTACGGGGGCCTCCCGTCTACCGGAAGCCCTGACGGAAAGGAGGTTTTATGCAGGAAGAAGTAAACCAAAAAACAGTTGCCCTTTCGATCAAGACGGCAAAGCTGACGGGAAAAGTGCTGGCCGCCGCTCTTGGCAAGGTGGTTCGGGCGCTGCAAAAGCACCACCGGAAGGCGCTGACCCCGCAGGGCCGCCAGAGCGTGAAAAAGCTGATGAACCACTACGGCGGTAAAAACGCCATGCAGTATGTGGGCGCGCCAAAGGATTTTGACCGGATAGCGAAGGAGTTCCATGTGGACTACGCTTTCCATAAAGTGAGCCCCGGCCATTATCTGCTGTTCTTCAAAGCCAATCAGGCGGACGCCATCACGGCGGCCTTCCAGAAATACAGTACAAAGGTGCTGAACAAAGACCAGGACAAGGCTTCTATCCTCGGCCAGCTCCGCAAGCTCACAGAGCAGATCAGGACAAAGCCGAAGGAGAAGCAGCGGACCAGAGAGGCGGTGAAGGACAGACGTTGAGTGACAAGATCAGAAAATATGTGCTCCCCAACCTGCCGTACCTCTTTGTGTTCTGGTTTTTCTCCAAAATCGGGACGGCCTACCGTATCGCGTCCGGTGCCGACTTCGGGACAAAGCTCATGGGGATGCTCGACACCTTCCCCAAAGCCTTTGAAACCTACTGGCCGGGACTGGGCGGCATTGACCTGCTGGTGGGCCTCGCCGGTGCGGCTGGGGTGTATCTGCTGATACAGTCCAAAATCAAGCAGGCAAAGAAATTCCGGCGGGATGCGGAGTACGGCACCGCCCGCTGGGGAACAAAGGAGGATATAAAGCCGTTTGTAGACCCCAAATTTCAGAACAATGTCATTCTGACCGGGACGGAGTTCCTTACCATGAACACACGCCCGAAGATACCCGCCAACGCCCGCAACCTGAACGCCTGCGTTATCGGCTCGTCCGGTTCGGGCAAAACAAGGTTCTGGCTGACCCCGCAGCTCCTTCAAGCCCATTCCTCGTATGTGGTGGTGGACCCGAAGGGCGGCACCCTCGACCAATGCGGACGGTTCCTGCAACGGGAGAAATATAAGGTGCGGGTGTTCAATAGTATCGACTTCTCCAAATCCATGCACTACAATCCGCTGGCCTACATCAAAACGGAAAGCGACGTGCTGAAATTCGTTACCGCCCTGATTGCCAACACCAAAGGCGACGGCAAGGAGGGCGACGAGTTCTGGACTAAAGCCGAAACCCTTTTGTACTGCGCCCTTGTGGCCTACATCGTATTTGAGGGGCCGGAGGAAGAACGCAACATGAATACGCTGGTGGAAATGATAAACAGCATGGAAGTCCGGGAGGATGATGAAACCTTCAAAAACGCGGTGGACTATATGTTTGACGGGCTGGAGCGCCGGAGTCCCCAGCACTTCGCTGTGAGGCAGTATAAGAAGTACAAGCTGGCAAGCGGCAAGACAGCTAAGAGCATACTGATTAGCTGCGGAGCCAGACTTGCCCCCTTTGACATTCCCCAGCTTCGGGAGATCATGTCCTATGATGAGCTGGAGCTTGACCGGCTGGGGGATGAAAAATCGGCGCTGTTTTTCCTTATCAGCGATACGGACACCACCTATAACTTTCTTGTGGCACTCGCTTTCTCGCAGATGTTCAACCTTCTGTGTGAACGGGCCGACAACACCTATGGCGGACGCCTGCCCCATCATGTACGGGTGCTGTGGGACGAGGCGGCCAACACGGGACAGGTGCCGGGGCTGGAAAAAATCGTTGCCGTTATCCGTTCCCGGGAGATCAGCCTGACGCTCTTTTATCAGGCCATGAGCCAATGCAAGGCGCTGTACAAGGACCATTCCGAAACCATCATGGGAAACATGGACAGTATCGTGTTCCTCGGAGGCCGGGAGGCTTCCACCCTAAAGGATATTTCGGAAAACTGGCTGGGCAAGGCCACTATCTCCATGCAGACCGAAGGCCGCAGCCGGGGTCAGTCCGAGAGTTACAGCCAGAATATGCAGCGGCTTGGCCGGGAGCTGATGACGACCAGCGAGATCACCACCATGCCGGGAGACAAGTGCATCTTGCAGCTTCGAGGGCTTCCGCCCTTCTTTTCTCCCAAATACGATTTGAAAAAGCACCCCAACTACAAGTACACAGCCGAGTTTGACAAAAAGAAAAACGCCTTCCACTTGGAAAGCCTGTTCCGCCACCGGCCATTGAGACTAAAGCCGGAGGACGAATACACGGTGTACGAGGTGGACGGCTCCGACACAGACGAAGAAGCTGACCTGTTGAATTTTGACGATCTGGACAGCGACGAGTTTGTGTAACTTCGGGCCATGATGGCCCGAAGCGCCGCCAATGTGGGCGGCTTTTTTTGTACCCAAAACCAACAAACAAAATGGAGGAACGTATATGGAATTTTTCAACTCTGCTATCGACATTCTCAAGATTCTGGTCATGGCTCTGGGCGCTGGTCTGGCGGTGTGGGGCGTCATCAACCTGCTGGAAGGTTACGGGTCCGACAACCCCGCGGCAAAGAGCCAGGGCATTAAGCAGCTCATGGCGGGCGGCGGTGTCGTCCTGATCGGTATGCAGCTTATCCCTCTGCTGTCCGGCCTGTTCAGCTAACCCTTACCCGTTGTCCCTTTTTCCAGAAAAGGAGCTGATGTATGGACTTTATCATCGACGCAATCGTTGAATGGCTCAAAGGTTTGCTTGTCGATGGTATCATGGGAAATCTGGATGGCCTTTTCAATAACGTCAATCAGAGCGTTGGCGAGATCGCCACACAGGTAGGCACGACCCCGGCGGACTGGAACGCCGGGGTCTTTTCCATGATACGGCAAATCTCTGAAACCGCCATTCTGCCAATCGCCGGGGTCATCCTCACTTTTGTAATGACCTATGAGCTGATACAAATGCTCATTGACCGCAACAACCTCCATGACGTTGACACATGGATGTTTTTCAAGTGGGTGTTCAAAACCTTTGTGGCGGTAATGATCCTGACGAATACCTTCAATATCGTGCTGGCCGTCTTTGACGTGAGCCAGCACGTCATCCAGCAATCGGCGGGCATTATCCAGAACGGGACAGAGATCACAACGGATGTAATGGACAGTCTGCGGACCGAGCTGGAGGAAATGGAGTTAGGCCCCCTGTTTGGCCTCTGGCTCCAGTCATTCCTGATTCAACTTACCATGATTGCCTTAAACATCGTGATCTTCGTTATCGTATATGGCCGTATGATTGAAATTTACTTACTCACAAGTTTGGCACCCATCCCGTTTGCCACCGTCCCCAACCGGGAAACCGGACACATGGGGCAGAACTATTTCCGTTCCCTCTTTGCGGTAGGCTTTCAAGGCTTGCTGATTTTGGTCTGTGTCGCCATTTATGCGGTGCTTATCCAGAGTATCGCCACCGACGGCGACCCCATCGGGGCGATCTGGGGCTGTGTGGGCTATACGGTGCTGCTGTGTTTTACCCTGTTCAAAACGGGCAGCCTTGCAAAATCCATCTTCGGCTGCCACTAAGAGACTTCGGGCCATGTTGGCCCGAAGCGGAAAGGAGGCGGTATGCCCCGGCGCTACAAACAGGGCGCGGACGGACAGCCGCACCCGGCTTTCTACGGAAAGCTCCCCGAGGAATTTTCTAAAACAGACACCATGCGCTTTATGGTGGAAACCGATCTGAAACTGTCCGGCTGCGTATCGGCGGACACGCTGGCGGCACTCCGGGCGGAAGGCTATGACTACAAGGACGGGAACCTTGTTCCCGCCGGAAAGGAGGAAACCATGCAGGAAAAGGTTGCGGACGCCACCCCCGCCGCACCGTTGAAGCTGGATGTAAGCGTGCGGGTCATCGAACCTGTGAAAAACCTGATGGGCTTTGCCAGCGTGAAATTCAACGACTGCTTTGTGGTGGAAAATCTGAAAATCGTGCAGGGCAGCAAGGGCCTTTTCGTGGGGATGCCCAGCCAGCCGGACGGCAAGGGCGGCTATCGGGATATGGCCTATCCCGTCACGAAGGAGTTCCGGGAACAGCTCAACACCGCTGTTCTGCAAGCCTATGAAGTAAAGCTGGAACAGATGGCGGAGCGCGGCTCTGCCGGGCGTGCGTCCATCAGCGAACAGCTCAAGGCCGGGAAAGCGGCTGCCGAACAGGCAAAAGCGGAACGGCCCCCGAAGGAAAAGCCCAGCCGTGGTGCGGAGCGTTGACCTCGGGCCATGCTGGCCCGAAGCGGAAAGGAGGCGAAACCCATGCCACGCAAACGAACGGGCTATGACGCGGCCTGCTACTATGACGGCAAGCTGCTGGGCCGCTGTACCAAAGCGGACAGCGACGCCTATACCCTGTTGATGAACGCCTGCGGCGGGGACGCCGCCCGTGTCCTGCGGGAATACGCCTACTTTTCCCCGGAGCTGAAGGCCATCTTGGAAAAGGCGGCGCTCATGCAGGCGGACCGAGGCCGGACGGGCGGGATGTTCCATGCGCCCCGGACCTCCCCGTGGGGAGAGGTGCAGAGCTGTGAAGTTCTCTGCCCGGGCGTGTTTTTGGTATCCACCGCCAGCCACGGCGGAACGATGGTTGCAAACGAGGTGGCCGCCGTCCTCTCTCCGGCGGCGAAAAAATGCGGTTTCAAGGATAAGGGCTATATCTGCTATGAGGAGGACGCACAGGAAAGTGTGGTGCTCCGGGAGCTGCTGGACAAAAAGCTCTGGAAGATCCCCGACCGTATCAAGGACAAAGAGCGGTTTGAAGAAAACCTCAATCAGTCCATCCGGCAATACAATCCCGAATACTGGCGGGCAAGGCAGAGCGGACGGGAGGCCGCCGAAGCCGCCCGCAGCACAGCCCCGGCCAAAGAGGCCGCAAGGTAGCTTCGGGCCATGTTGGCCCGAAGCGGTAAAGGAGGTGTAATGAAATGGCCTATGTGCCAGTACCCAAAGACCTGTCCAAAATCAAGACAAAGCTGGCCTTCAATCTCACGAAGCGCCAGCTTATTTGTTTTTCCGGCGCGGCGGCGGTGGGCCTTCCGGCCTACCTGTTTTCCCGTGGCAGTATCGGAAACAGCGCCGCCATGTTCCTGATGATCGGCCTCATGCTCCCGTTCTTCTTTTTCGCTATGTATGAGCGGGACGGCCTGCCGCTGGAAAAGGTGCTGAAAAACATCATCCGCACCCGGTTCCTCTATCCCCGGGTGCGGCCTTACAAAACCGAAAACTTCTATGCGCTGCTTGGCGCCAGAAAGGAGGCGCAGCCGATTGCAAAACAACAGAAGGGCCGGAAAGCCCGCAGGCAAAAAGCCTGACAAGACGGGCCTTCTCGGCCTGTTCACAAAGGGAAAGGACATTCCCACCACCGCCCAGCAAACCCTCCCTTACCGGGAAATGTACCGGGATGGGGTGTGCCGGGTGGAGGACCGCTATTACACCAAAACCATTGAATACGAGGACATCAACTACCAGCTCGCCCAGACCGAAGATCAGGCGGCCATCTTTGACGGATGGAGCGCCTGTCTGAACTACTTTGACAGCTCCTTGCCGTTTCAGCTTTCTTTCCTCAACCACCGGAGCCGCCCGGGCAGCCGGTACAGCGTCAACATCCCCATGCAGGAGGACGACTACAACAGCGTCCGGCGTGAGTATGTGGAAATGCTGGAAAACCAGATCGCCAAAAGCAACAACGGCATTGTCCGCACAAAGCTCCTGACCTTCGGTGTGAACGTGGACGACCTCTCCACCGCAAGGGCCAGGCTGGAGCGTGTGGAGGCGGACATTTGCGGCAACTTCAAAAAGCTGGGCGTCAAGTGCCGCTCCCTCTCGGGGCTGGAACGGCTGGAGCTCCTTCACGGGCAGCTCCACCCCGGCGGCACCGATCCCTTCCGGTTTTCGTGGGATATGATACCCCAGACCGGCCTTTCCACAAAGGACTTTATTGCCCCGGACAGCTTCGACTTCCGTTTCAGCCGCCTGTTCCGGGTGGGGACGACCTGGGGCGCTGCCTCTTATTTGCAGATTTTGGCCTCGGAGCTCTCGGACAAGCTGCTGGCGGAGCTTTTGGAAATGGACGCAGAAATGACGATCACGCTCCATATCCAGACCGTCGATCAGGCCGCCGCCGTGAAATCCATCAAGGCCAAAGTCTCCGACATTGACAAGATGAAGGTGGAGGAACAGAAGAAGGCCGCCCGGGCCGGATATGACATGGACATACTCCCGCCCGACCTTGTGACGTACAGCAATGACGCAAAGACCCTCTTGGAAGATTTGCAGAGTCGGAACGAGCGAATGTTCCTGCTGACCTTCCTTGTGGTGAACATGGCTCCGACCCGTCGGGAGCTGGACAATGACCTGTTCACGGTGTCGGGTATCGTTCAGAAATACAACTGCACCTTGAAACGGCTGGACTTCCAGCAGGAGGACGGTTTTCTTTCCAGCCTGCCGCTGGGCCATAACGGCATTGAGATCAAGCGCGGCATGACCACCAGCTCCACGGCTATTTTCGTTCCCTTTATGACACAGGAGCTCCGCATGGACGGCGAGGCCGTCTATTACGGGCTCAATGCTCTTTCCCATAACGTCATCATGGCAAACCGGAAGAAGCTCAAAAACCCCAACGGTCTGTTCCTTGGCGTGCCGGGCTCCGGCAAATCCTTTGCCGCAAAGCGGGAGCTTGTGAACGTGTTCCTTGCCACCCGTGACCGAATTATCGTGGTGGACCCGATGGGCGAATACTCGCCCCTTATCAAGCGGCTGGGCGGGCAGGTCATCGAGATCGCCCCGGACAGCCCGCACCACATTAACCCGATGGACATTGATTTGAGCTTCGACGAGGAAAACCCGATGGCACTGAAAGCCGACTTTATCCTGTCGTTGATGGAGCTGATCGTTGGCGGCAAGGACGGCTTGCAGCCGGTAGAACGGACCGTCATTGACCGCTGTGTGCGCCAGATGTACCGGGAGCATTTGCAGAACCCGGAGACGGCGAAAATGCCGACCCTCCAAACCCTCTATGACCTGCTCTGTTCCCAGCCCGAGGGCGAGGCGGTACGGCTGGCGACGGCCCTTGAAATCTATGTGTCGGGCTCTCTCAATGTGTTCAACCATGAAACCAATGTGGACCTGAACCGCCGCCTTGTGTGCCTCGACCTGAAAAAGCTGGGGGCCGGGCTTCGGACGATTGCCATGCTCATTATGCAGGACCTTGTCAATTCGCAGGTGTCCATAAATTTCCTGCGCGGTATCGCTACATGGTGTTACTTCGACGAGTTCCATGTGCTGCTCCGTGACCGGCTGACGGCAAGCTACTGTGTGGCGATCTGGAAAATGCTCCGTAAGAAGGGCTGCGTACCCAGCGCCTTAACGCAGAACGTGAAGGACTTCCTTGCCAGCCCGGAGATCGAGAACATCTTTGAGAACTCGGACTTCCTTGTGCTGCTCTCGCAGGCGCAGGGGGACCGCCAGATTTTAGCCAAACAGCTCGGTATCAGCCCCCACCAGCTTTCCTATGTGACCCACACCAATTCCGGCGAAGGGCTGTTGTTCTTCGGGAACACCACCATCCCGTTTGTTGACCGCTTCCCGCAGAATACCGAGCTGTACGCCATTATGACCACCCGCCCGGAGGACAAGAAACAGGAAATGAAGCGGGCGTAACACACTTCGGGCCATGCTGGCCCGAGGTTCGGAAAGGAGGGATACATCATCGGAAAGAAACCGGATAAACGGAATTTTCAAAGGCCGGGGCCGCCGGAGGATACCGGGAGCACTCGCCCCGGACCGGCTGACCGGGAAGGGCCTTCCCCCGCACCGTCCCGACGCCTGCGGTTTGAGGACGAGGATACCGGGCAGACCGGCACTTCGGGCCATGATGGCCCGAAGTCCAAAAGCGGCAAGTTTCAAGAGGACAGCCGGAAAGCCCGCCCTTCTGACCGCATGAGGCAGGAGGATGACAGGGGCGGTCCGCAGGATACCAGCAAGGCGCAGGAGCCGGAGGGCTCCGCCGAGAAAGCCGGGAGCAAAAAGGACAAGTACCAGAAGGCGCAGGCCAAAGCGGAGCGCGCCGGGGAAAAGCTGGGAAAGGCCCGGGAGAAGCTGGATAAGGTCGAGGCGAAACGGGCGGCGCAGAAGCCGCCGGGGCTTGCAAAGAAAGCCGTCCGGGGAGCCCGCACCGAGGCATGGTTTTATCTCCACAACAAAATCCACGAAGTCGAGCATGAAAATGTGGGCGTGGAAGGAGCGCATAAATCCGAGCTGACCGCTGAGGCCGGGACCCGGAAACTGACCCGGTATGCAAAACGGCGCTGGCGGGAACACCCGGCCCGGAAGGTGGCAAAGTGGGAACGGAAGGACATAAAAGCCCGGGCCAATGTGGATTTTCAGAAGATGGCCGCCGAACACCCGGAGCTTGCCAGCAATCCGCTGTCCCGGATACAGCAGAAGTGGAAACTAAAACGCCGGTATTCCAAAGAGGCAAAGGCGGCGGCAAAACAGAGCGCAAAGGCCGCAAAGAAAGCCGCTGCCGCTTCGGGGAATGTGACCCGGCGGGCAGCGCAGTTTGTGACCCGTCATCCCGTGGCGGTTTTGGTTTTGGTGCTGTTGCTGCTGGTCTGCTATATCCTGTCGGCGGTAAGTTCCATCTTTCCCACACTTGGCAGCGGTCTTGCCAATGCGGTGTCCGGCACTTCCTATGCTTCCGAGGACGCCGACCTGCTTGGCGTGGACGAGGACTACACGGCGCTGGAAAACGAACTGGCGCAGACGGTAGCGAACATCGAAAGCACCCATCCCGGCTATGACGAGTACCGCTATTCCGTGGACGAGATCGGTCACAACCCCTATGAGTTGGCGTCCTATCTCTCGGCAAAGTACCATGTTTATTTCCGGGAGCAGGTGCAGGACGAGCTGCGGGAGATCTTCGAGGCGCAGTATGAGCTGACCTTGACGGAGGAAATCGAGATACGCTACCGCACCGAAACCAGCACCGACCCGGAAACCGGAGAAACCACCACCGAGGAAGTCCCCTATGAGTATTACATCCTCAATGTGACCCTCACAAACAAAACGCTGCCTGCCGTAATCCTGCCGAGGCTGGATGAACAGCAGCGGGAAATCTACACCGTCATGCAGCAGCTCAAAGGCAACAAGCCCTATTTGTGGGAAGGGATTTATACCGGCGGCGAGGACACCGGCCCCAGCTATGAGATACCCGGCGAGGCGCTGGATGATCCGGCCTTTGCGGCGCTCATGGCGGAGGCGACAAAGTACATCGGCTGGCCTTATGTGTGGGGCGGCTCCAGCCCGTCCACCTCCTTTGACTGCTCGGGCTTTGTCTGCTGGGTGTACACGGCCAGCGGCGTCCACAACCTGCCCCGTACCACGGCGCAGGGCATTTACAACCAGTGTGCCATCATTTCCCCCTCCGAGGCAAAGCCGGGCGACATTATCTTTTTCACGGGAACCTATGACAGCCCCGGCCCTGTGTCCCATGTGGGGATTTATGTGGGCGACGGGATGATGCTCCATTGTGGTTCTCCCATCCAATACGCAAATATCAATTCAAGCTACTGGCAGACACATTTCTACGCCTTCGGGCGCTTGTGAGCCAGAAGAAAGGAGCCCTTGCATGAACAAGATCGACAAGCTCGATAAGGAGCTGGAAAAGGCCCGGGAGAAGGCCGCCGAGTGGCAGGCCAAAATCCGGGAACTGGAAAAGCAGAAACAGGAGGAAGAAAACAGCCAGATTGTGCAGGCGGTGCGCTCTCTCAAACTGACCCCCGCCGAGCTGATGGCATTTCTGAACGACCCCAAAAACAGCCTTGCCGCTTCGGGCCACAATGGCCCGAAGCCGGAGGCACCCGAGAAGGAGGACACGGCCCATGAAGAAAACTAAATTTCGCAGGCTGGCGGTGATGACTGCCAGCCTTTTGTGTTGCCTGATCTTTACGGTCCCGGCTTACGCCCAGAGCAATGAGCCGCAGCCCGAGGCCACTCCCGCCCCGGTGGAAACCGAGGCGGAGCCGGAAACCCAGAACCCCTTTACCCCGGATGGAACGGGAACGGTGGTGGACAACGCCACCAACGAGGACGGCAAAGAGTTCTACACCATTACCACCGCAGACGAGAGTGTTTTCTATCTGGTGATCGACAAGCAGAAAACCAGCGAAAACGTCTATTTCCTCAACGCTGTAACCGTGGATGACCTTCTGCCTCTTGCCGAACAGGGCGAGGAACCAGCCGAGGAAGTGACCCCCGAACCGGAGCCGGAGCCCACCGAACCCGTGGAGGAAGTGACCGAGCCGGAACCCGAACCCGAGGCCGAAAAAACAGACAGCCCGCTTCTTTCGCTGCTCCTGATCGGGGCGGTGGTGCTGATCGGCGGCGGTGCCGGTTATTACTTCAAGATTTACAAGCCGAAGCACGAAGCGCCGGACCTGGAGGACGACTACTGCGAATATGAGGACGAAGGGCCGGAGGAAATCGCAGAGGAACCCGAGGATGACGATACCCCTCCGTGGGACGAGGACACGGAAGAACAGGAGGCCCGCCAGTGAATTTTACCAACAGCCCCTTTGAGCGAATGATGAAGGAAGTGCCGTGGCCGGGCCGGGGCAGCGATGACCCTTGTACCGGATGCCGCTACTACAAGGAGTGCAAAGGCAGGAAAAAACAGTGTCGGAAGAAATTCCGGGCGCTGATCGTGGAGCCCCGCCCTTCGGGCCATCGTGGCCCGAAGTCCTGAATGGACGCCCGGGAGCTGACCCGTGACGAGAAGAAGAAAATCCGTTCCCTTGTCACGGGGATGTGCGCCAACTATGACCGGGAAACGGGCCTGTGCCTGCCGCTGGACTGTGGCTGCTATATGCTGCACAAATGCTGGACGGGCGCTTACTGCCGGTATTTCCGGGAGGCCGTCTTGCCCCTCGACCCGGAGCTTCTTGCGGCGCTGACCGTTGAAGGCGGCTCCCCGGAGCTTCGGGCCTGTACGGTCTGCGGGCGGGCATTTTTACCCGAAGGCCGTCAAGCCTACTGTTCCGACGCCTGCAAGGCCGAAGGAAACCGCCGGAAAAGCCGGGAACGCATGAGGAAAATGCGGGAGAAAAGGCCGGGCGGCGGTTACGATTTGCCGCCCCGAAAGGCTTGATATTCCGGGCTTTTTTGAGGGCGTTTCCGGGGCGGGAATACTGCAACCCATCCCGCCCCGGTTTACTCCCTCATTTCGTAACATACCACACTTCGGGCCATGTTGGCCCGAGGTTCAGAAAGGAGGTATCTCTTGGAGATCGTACAAGGCTATGCCATTTTGAAAGCCACCACCTTTGACAGCGGACACGGTTTTGCGCTGGGGCATAACCCGGGCGCGCCGAGCCTCTTTGTGACCTGGCAGTTTACCGAAGGCGAAAAGGGCCAGCGGGATTACTACTGGGGCCGCTATGGAAACAGTCTGGAATGGGCGCAGAAGGATTTTGACCGCCGGGTGGACGATTATCAGTACCTTTATCATGCGGCAGTCAAAAATACGGAGCTGGGCCCGGAAGGCGTTTACCGCTACTATTCCACCCAGCGCCCTGTGGACATAGGCACCTACCCGAAGCCATCGGATAACCCGCCGCTTTCCATCGTCAACTACGATGACGACAGGCGGCGCCCTGTGGCAAATGGCAGGCTGATGGCATGGGGTGAACTAACCTATGCAAAGCCGCTGACCGAAAAACAGATGGAGGACTATGAGCTGAAACCCGCACCGGGCAATCCTGACCGGGCGCGCCCATCCATTACCGCCCGGCTCAAGGATGGAGCCAGAGGGCAGGAACCTCCGAAGGAACCCAGCCAGAAGCGGGACCATAAAAACCATGAGGAACGATAAAGGAGGATTGCCATGCACGAAAAAGACAACTATCTGAAAACCGCCGAGCTCTCCACGGAGCAGAACTGCAACATGATCGACGGCGTACCCAACAACACGCCCATCCAGCCTGCGCCCCCGGAGCTGGACGCAAAACCGCTGGATAAAGTGAAGGAGCCCAAAGAGCGCAGAAAGGGCCGGGAGCTGGAACGCTGATGGAGAACCGCAAGCGGAATGTCCATCTTCACGTCATGGTGACGCCGGACGAGCTGGCGGCCATCCATGAGCGGATGGCCGAAGCGGGTATTTCCAATGCCGGGGCTTATGTGCGGAAGATGGCTCTGAACGGGTATATCCTGCACGTTGACCTTGCGCCCATAAAAGAATTGATCTCTCTGCAAAGGCGCTGTTCCAATAATCTCAATCAGGTCGCCGTACACGCGCATACCTACGGCGTGTACCCGGAGGAAATCGACGGATTGAAGCGGGACTATGAAAAGCTGTGGGGCGAGGTGTCAAAGGTGCTGCGGGAGCTCTCCGAGCTGGTGGCAAAGTAAGACGAGGGCGGCAGGCTTCCGTTGTGTGGGGCTTGCCGCCCTGTTCTTTTTTTACCACTTCGGGCCATGTTGACCCGAAGCTCCGGGACAGGATTCACTAATCTTTCGCAACATTTATGTCCCCGGGCAGGCATGATAAAATAGAGATAGAAAGAATAAAGGAGGTTTTGATGATGAAGATACTGCTGAAAATATTAGTCGCGCCCTTCGCTCTGGCGCTGTCCCTTCTGGCGGCTCTGCTGGTGTTTTTGTTTGATATTTGCGCCTTCCTGCTGACGATTGCCTCCGTGATCCTGGCGGTGCTGGGTATCGCCCTCTTTTTCACGCCGACCCCCATCGGCGGGATTGTATTTCTGTTCCTCGCCTTCCTCCTTTCGCCGTATGGGCTGCAAGCGGCGGCTGGTTCTCTGCTTTGGGCGCTGGACGGAGGCAAATCCGCTCTGTATCGGTTTCTGGCAAGTTAAACAGCCTCGGGCCATGTTGGCCCGAAGTCGGGGCGGTCTGGACGGGCCGCCCTTTTTTCATAGAAGGGAGGGATGATTTCTGGCTACCACAACTTTGTTGCAGCGCCATGCGGGCGAAGGCGAAACGATTGCCGAGGCCATCTGGGATTGTCTGGACTATGGTAAAAACCCGGAAAAAACAGAAAGCGGAAAGTATATCTCCGCTTATGAGTGCGACCCTGCCACCGCGGCGGACGAGTTTCTTTTGGCGAAAGCCAGCTATGCCGCCATGACAGGCCGGGAACAGAAAAAGGCCAATGATGTGCTGTGCTATCAAATACGACAGTCCTTTTATCCGGGAGAGATCACCCCGAAGGAGGCAAACCGTATCGGCTATGAGCTGGCTATGCGCTGGACGAAGGGGCGGCACGCTTTTATCGTTACCACGCACACAGACCGCCATCACATCCATTGTCACATCTATTACAACTCCACCACCCTTGACTGTACCCGGAAATTCCGAAATTTTTGGGGCTCCAGCTTCGCCCTCCGTCGGCTTTCCGACAGGCTGTGCCTTGAAAACGGGCTGTCCATCGTGGAGAACCCGAAGCCACGGAGCAAGGGCAAGTATCGGAACTATGGGGAGTGGCAGAAAGAACGGAAAGGGCCGCTTTCGTATCAGGACCGGCTGCGCCTTGCGATTGATACTGCGCTGGCGGAGCGCCCCGCCGATCTGGACGAATTTCTCGGTCTGATGAAGCGGGCTGGATATGAAGTCAAGAAGGTTCGGGGCGGTGGTATCAGCTTCCGGCTGACCGGTCAGGGACAGGAACGCTTTACCCGTCTGCGGGCCTCTACGCTGGGGGACGGCTACGATCTGAAAGATATACTGGCCGCTATTGAGGGCAAAGAAAAACGCCCCGGAAGCCCGGAGCGAAAAATCAGTCTGGCGGTGGATATTCAAGCAAAGCTGGCTGCCGGTAAGGGACCGGGCTACGAGCGGTGGGCGAAGGTGTTCAACATCAAGCAGATGGCCGCCGCCCTTGCCTATATACAGGACAATGGCCTGACTGATTATGAGCAGTTGGCGCAGAAAGCCACCGAAGCAACCGACCATTTTCACGCGCTTTCCGAGCAGATCAAGCAGACGGAGCAGGCCATGAAAACCAATGCTGGACTAAAGACCGCAACGGTTCAGTATGCCAAAACACGCCCGGTCTTTGAGCAGTACAAGGCTGCGAAGTACAGCCGGAAATTCCTTGCGGAGCATGAGGCCGATATTGAACTGTACCGAGCGGCACAGGCGGAAATGCGCCGTCTACTGGGCGGGGCGAAGCTCCCGAAAATGGATGCGTTGAAGGAGGAAGGCCGTAAGCTCACGGCAAAGAAAAAGCGCCTTTATGGAGAGTATCAGAAAGCGCGCCGGGATATGCAGGAGATCGTCACCATCAAGGCAAATATTGATACTCTGCTGGGCTACACCGAGCCGGGCAGAAAGCAGGAAAAGGAGCGTTGAGATTATGAAAACAAGGAGCAAAGCGACGCAAATACTTCGGGCCATGTTGGCCCGAAGATACGGGTTTGGGGCGAGCCCCAACAAGCAGCGTCCGGGCCTTTGTGGCCACGGAGGCATTGCTTGCCATTTAGCGACACCTCCGAAAATGGCGCAAAAAACGGAGGTATGCGCTCTTTTACAAATCCTCCGTTTCTTTGGCCTGCTTCATAGCTTGAATGGTGGCCTCCACGACTTTCAATTCTTTTTCGTCAAGGGCATTGAGCATGGCGTCAATCCGCTTTCTACACTCGCTCCCTTTATTCTTGGACGGATAGAAATATTGATCTACCGATATATCGAACATTGTCACCATCTGATAAAAGGTATTGAAGCTGGGGTGCTGGCCGTCATTCTCGTTATACATGATGGTACGCGGAGCCCGGTCAACAATATAGGCCAGTTGCTCCTGCGTCATTCCAGCGGCCTCCCGCGCCCGCTTGATGGCGAGTCCTATATCGTGAAAATCAAATCGTCGGTTATCTCTCTCAATCTTCATAATATCACCTAATGTAATTTTACATTTCAGGTGATATTATTTGAACGATTGTCTATTTCATACTACTGACTATTTATTTTCACGTTTGGTTTATTACTCGTTTTCGATGCGATTTTCATATTTTTGGTGAACGCCTAACATTATCGTATCAACAGCATTACAGAGCTCATTTCGGACTTTCTGCGGATCAGAAAAGGCATAGCGCACTTGTAAAGTGGTAAAGCCATGAAGAAATCCGGTAAAAAGGTTCAATATTTCATTTGTGCTTTCAGATGGAAAATTGTATGACGAAATTATCGTTGATAAAATCTTAATATAGTTTCCAAATATTTGGGCGGTTTCATCCGTACCATGCCATGTAGCCCACTGAATAGTTTCATATACCCCAGGGTGTTCAATAATAAAATTCAAATATTCAACGCTGACGCCTTTCAATGCAGTATCGCCAGACTTTCCAATGGCTGCCTGTGCCATTTGCTCATTCATGGAGCGCATCCCTTTGTGCGCTACTTCCCGAAGTAGATCGTCAAGACTTTCGATATGATTATAAAGGGATGGTGTTCGTACATTCAATTTTTCTGCAACTACCTTTAGAGATAGGCTATTTAACCCTCGCTCGTCTGCTATTTGTGAAGCCGTTTCTATTACCAACGATTTTGATACACGCATAGTACACCTCTCATTTTTACATTGTCTATTACTATTTTAGCTAATAGAGTTAGTGTGGTCAATAATAAAGTTAGGTTCTTTCCATGTGGCACTTGACAAGCAGCTTGCTATTTTATAAAATACTAATTAGATTAGCATTATAATTAACTACAATAGTTTTTTTTGGCAGAGAGGTTCCTACAATGATTGATGAACATTTGAATATCAAAAACATTCCTGCAATTATATGGGGGGATACATCCTCTAAAGTCTATCTTTATATACACGGTCAAGGAGGATATAAAGAAGAAGCAGAAGCATTTGCGTCTATTGCAAATCGTTATGGATGGCAAGTATTAAGTATTGATCTACCCGAGCATGGCGAAAGAAAAGAGGAACATGATTTATTTAATCCGTGGACTATTGTGCCAGAGCTTCTAACTGTGATGCAATATGTCAAAAACCGCTGGGCAGATATTGCACTATTTGCAAATAGTATTGGTGCATGGTTCAGTATGCTAAGTTTCAAAAATGAAAGTCTGGAAAAGAGTTTATTTGTTTCCCCTGTTCTTGATATGAAATTGCTTATTCAAAAGATGATGTCGTGGGCTAATGTTTCACAAGAAAGACTTAGACACGAGCAAACTATTTCTACATCTTTCGGACAAACGCTTTCGTGGAAATATTGGGAGTATGCAGCAAATAATCAGGTCACTCAATGGAAAGTCCCAACAAAAATTTTATATGCAGGAAAAGACCATCTTACAGATCGTGATACCGTAGAGGCATTTGCAAAAACTTATCATTGCGAATTAACAATATGGGAGCCGGGGGAACACTGGTTCCATACCCAACCGCAATTAGATATTTTATATAGCTGGATTGATAATAACATTCAGTCCGGCAAAGTACAAACCAAATTCAAGGAAGTAAAAATAGAACGATAATTTTTACTCATAGCTAATAAATGGACAGAATAGCCGCCCAACGGGATAATAAAAAAACCGTTGTTTCGGCGGCTGGGTATTCATGCGCCAAAACAAAATACAGTAGCCTTACGGCGGTTTTGAAATAACAAATTTCAAGCCGTCGTTTTCTTTTCAAAAAATGAGATTGCGGGGGGTGTGTTAAAGTCGCCCTTTTTTAAGGATACGGCGGTGTCCGGGAGGTATCGCTGTGTCCTTTTTCTTTTTCCATCCCCCTAACCTGTCAAAAAAAGCTCGTTCCCCGAACAGGACCAGTCCGGCGGCGGATGTGCAGTTTGGCAGTACATAAATGAATATATAATTTCGTGCGCTTGCGTGGCCTTATGCCGCGCAGGCGCTTTTGCGTTCTCTTGGGATAACTTCGGGCCATGTTGGCCCGAGGTCATGCCCCGGTGTCGCTCACCACCGCCTCCGTTTCGGCTACCCGTCAACCCGAACACCCGAAACGGAGGTATTTATGAAAGTTATCAATCTGCGGGATATTTACCCTCATTATACACAGGATTGTTTTGTTGAAGTAACTGACGAAGTGGCCGATCTGTTTTCCGAGTTCGACCGCAAAGAGGCGGCTTACCGTCTACGTACATACCGGCACAAGGCATACTACTCCCTCGACCGGAATGACGGCATTGAGCATGAGGCTCTTTTCGTCGCTCTTTCTCCGCATGAGCTGTATGAGCGCAAAGTGACTATGCAGGAACTCCATGCCGCCATTTCCCGTCTGCCGGATAAGCAGGCGAAACGTATTTACGCCCATTTCATTCTCGGCATGACTAAAAAGGATATTGCCCGGGCAGAAGGCGTCCATGAAAAAGTCGTGCGGGTCGCCATTGAGCGCGGTCTGAGGAGCCTGGAAAAAATTTTGAAAAAAATTCTGTAAGGCGTACCGATTTAGACCAAAAAATGAAATGGTATATGAGAGGCAGTCAAAGCCCCGGGCCACATTGGCCCGAAGTTCGGACAAGCCTTACGTAGCTTGAAAACTGAATAAAAAGATACCCGGATACGAAGGGTGCTTGTGTCCAGTGACAGGCCCGCCATGATCTCTATTGTCAGAGGATAGAGGGAGCGATAAGGCCCATGCCGCAGGCGGGCCTTGGCGGGTCCGCCGGATAAAACACAAAATCCCGGATACTTGCGATTAGTCACAATCCGAGCGTGCAGCGGTGTTGCGAACCGTGAGCCGTCGCAGGTAATGAGATCGCCTTGCCATCAGAATGGGGAGAGCTGAAATGCTATGGGGCGGAACGCCAGCCGTCCGTCCGGTCTATCTGAAAAGCACTTTTGACCTGTGGGGCCTCGCCGCTATTCTGTCTGATGATAGAGCGACCTTTCCGGCGGGGCCCCATACTTTTATGAACAGGAGAACCTTATGAAGAAAACTTATCCGTCCATTCCGGGATTGGAACCGGACGCATGGAGCAACGACGCCTGCCGTGGTTATGTGATTATGGCAATGCAGGACTGTGGCTTCTCCCATGAGGATATTCGCCGTGTGGTACGGCAGCTTCACGAAGCCTTTGACATCCATACCATCAACGAGGCCGAGCAGAAATATTATCATGGCGACTATTGACCTCGGGCCATGTTGGCCCGAAGCCGGGGAAAGCTCAAAGAGCGGCACCTTCCGGGGTGCCGTTTTTTGACGTTTCCCCATTCGGACAAGAGGGAGACTGGTCGGCATTAACCTATACTGGAAAAGGGAGGTTTTCAATGGTTCAAGCTGTTACATACCAAAGCGACAAGCAATCTGTTTATTTTCAAGGCAAACTCATTGTGCTGGAAAACCTGACGCCGGTACTCTCCCCGGAGGAAAAGAAGAAGCGAAAAAGAGAAATCGAAAATAACCTGTACGATATATTCAGCAAGTACGGGGACAGGTTTCACTAATCAATCGCAACATTGTTGTCCGGGGCTGCTAATGGTATAATATAGTTGTAAGGTTGGTAGCTCCATTCCATACGGAAAGGAGCCCAATATGGACATTATCAGAGAAGATTGTATTTACGCAAGGCAGTCAGTAGACCGCAAGGACAGTATCAGCATTGAAAGCCAGATTGACTTTTGCAAGTACGAACTGAAAGGCGGAAGCTGTAAGGTATTCAAGGATAAAGGCTATTCCGGGAAAAATACAGACAGACCGGAGTTTCAAAAGCTGCTGGGAGAAATCCGAAAGGGCAAGGTTCGGCGGGTAATCGTCTATAAGCTGGACCGGATCAGCCGCTCCATTCTGGATTTTGCGAACATGATGGAGCTGTTTCAAGAGTACGATGTAGAGTTTGTTTCCTCCACCGAGAAATTCGACACCTCGACCCCGATGGGCCGGGCCATGCTGAATATATGTATCGTATTCGCACAGCTTGAACGTGAGACAATCCAGAAGCGCGTGACGGACGCCTACTATTCCCGGTGCCTGAAAGGCTTTCACATGAGTGGGCAGGCCCCATACGGTTATCAGTTGGAACCGACAGTGGTTGAAGGTATCCGTACAAAGAAGATGGTGGCAGACCCCGAAACCGCTCAATATGTGAAGCTGATGTTTGAGATGTATTCCGAACCGGAAACGTCCTTCGGGGATATTACCCGTTACTTTGAAGAACAGAATATCAAAGTTTACGGAAAATCCCTGTTCCGTACTTTCCTCTCCCAGCTTTTGAGAAATCCGGTCTATGCACAGGCAGACTTGGAACTCTATGAGTTTTTCAAGAGCCAGGGGGCGGCCATTGTCAATGACGCTTCTGATTTTGCCGGAACCAACGGCTGCTATCTCTATCAGGGCCGGGATGTAAAGGAGGATAAGGACAGATGCCTGAAAGATCAGATACTTGTGATTGCCCCACATGAAGCACTCATACCATCTGATGTTTGGCTGAAATGCCGGAAAAAGCTAATGACGAATAAGACCTTTCAGCAAGGCCGCAAACCGAAAAATACATGGCTTGCCGGAAAAGTCAAATGCGGACATTGCGGATATGCGCTAAAGGCCACGCACAATCCTAAAAGCGTTGAATATTTCCGTTGCACGAAACGTATTCAAACAAAAGGCTGTCCGGGATGTGGGAAAATCCGAAAGACTGAATTTGAGGAATTTATCTTCAATGCCATGCGGGCGAGATTTAAGAATTTTCAAGTCCGCCATGACAGAGAGGAAAAGGTAAATCCGAAACTGACCGCCCATCAGATCGAGCTTGCACAGGTCGAGGCTGAAATTGAAAAACTGCTTGATACACTGACCGGAGCCAATGCGACACTGCTTGCTTATGCCAACAAAAAAATTGAAGAACTGGACACTCGCCGCCAGACCATTTCAAAGGCGATTGCAGAATTGTCCGTTGAAACAATGTCACCCCAGAAGGAACAGGAGCTTTCCTATTATCTTGACCACTGGGACAGCATTGAGTTTGACGACAAAAGAAAAGCCGCTGACGGCCTGATTATTTCAATCAGCGCAACCAGCGACCACGTTCAAGTAGAGTGGAAAATCTGAACACTCTTGATTTTGCCACTCTACTTACTTTCAAATCTAAAATTTCTTTTTAATCTTGTTTGTACCCCTTGTACACCGATGCTTATCACATAGCAAGTACAGATGCAAATATCATATCGTATTTGCGCCGAAGTACCGTCGCCAAATCATTTACAAAAAGATCAAAGCG
>NZ_JACJJP010000022.1 GCF_016900095.1 Gemmiger formicilis | reverse complement strand
ATTCACCGGGCTGGGGCCCGGTGAACAAGGAATGGTTTTAATACCATTGCCCAACAGCAACTGCTAATGGCAGACTCCGGGTTGGCAGCGGCTTTCCCTTATGGTTTTTAATTTTTTCCTTGCTCAGGTCCCCCAGGACCTGAGTAGGCCGTCCCGGAGGGGTGGCCGCATATGGGTCCAGGGGTGAAACCCCTGGTCGGCGTCCACCGCCTCGAAACGGTGGCGCTTTTTCCGTCGCTTTTTGGCGTCAAAAAGCGACAACCACACGGCTGCCAGCCGTTACCCCCGCAGCCGGGCGCCCAAAAGCAAAAAAACTTACTTCCGCACGCCCTTCTCCAGGGCCTCGATCTTATAAAGATCCACGTTCTCCTCGGCCCGTTCCACGGCCACCTTGCGCATGTCGCTGCGCACCATCAGGCGCACCAGCTCCTCAAAGGGGGTCTTGGTGGGGTTCCAGCCCAGCTCAGTCTTGGCCTTGGTGGGGTCGCCCCACAGGTTGACCACGTCGGTGGGACGGTAGAAGTCGGGGCTGACCTCAATGAGCACCTTGCCGGTGGCCTTGTCGATGCCCTTCTCCTCCATGCCTTCGCCCACGAACTCCAGCTCGATGCCCACCTCGTGGAAGGCCAGCTGGCAGAACTCCCGCACGCTGTGCTGCTCGCCGGTGGCAATGACGAAGTCATCCGGCTTGTCCTGCTGCAGGATCAGCCACATGCACTCCACATAATCCTTGGCGTAGCCCCAGTCCCGCAGGCTGGACAGGTTGCCCAGATACAGCTTGTCCTGCTTGCCCTGGGCGATGCGGGCCGCCGCCAGGGTGATCTTGCGGGTGACGAAGGTCTCGCCCCGGCGCTCGGATTCGTGGTTGAACAGGATGCCGGAGCAGCAGTACATGTGGTAGGCTTCCCGGTACTCCTTCACGATCCAGAAGCCGTACTGCTTGGCCACCGCGTAGGGGCTGTAGGGATGGAAGGGGGTCTTTTCGTTCTGGGGAACCTCCTCCACCTTGCCGTACAGCTCGCTGGTGGATGCCTGGTAGATGCGGCAGGTCTTTTCCAGCCCGCAGATGCGCACCGCTTCCAGCAGGCGCAGCACGCCGGTGGCCACCACATCGGCGGTGTACTCCGGCACGTCGAAGCTGACCTGCACGTGGCTCTGGGCCGCCAGGTTGTAGATCTCATCCGGGCGCACCTCGCCCACGATCTTCACCAGGCTCAGGGAATCCCCCAGGTCGCCGTAGTGCAGGTGGAACTGGGGATGCCCTTCCAGATGGGCGATGCGCTCCCGGTAGTCCACGCTGGAACGACGGATCATGCCGTGGACGTCGTAGCCTTTTTCGATGAGGAACTCGGCCAGATAGCTGCCGTCCTGCCCGGTCACGCCGGTGATGAGGGCTTTTTTCATGTTTTGACTCCTTTTTGCGTTGGGCCCCGTCCGCCGGGCGGCGGGGTTGTATTTTCTTGCGGGGCGGGGTTGTGCGCCAAAGCGGCAGACTTCGCCCTTGTATTTTGCCTGGTATCCAGTATAATGGTTTTGACAAGCCTTGACAAGGGAGGATATTGCCGCAGTTTTTGCACAATCTTGCCCTGTCCTGTGGGAGGTGATTTTTTGTCCGGAACCGGTTCCTTTCCCCCGTTTTACGACCCGTCCAGCGTGCGGGTCATCCTGACGCCCTCGGCCTTTGCCCGGCAGAACCTTTTCTTTCTGCAGGAGGCCGGGCACATCCGGCTGCTGGAAAGTCACGCCGGCACCCAGCGCAGCAACCTGGACAGCTTTCTGCTGGTGCAGGTGGCGGCGGGCAGCGGGCGGCTGCAGTACGACGGCAAGGTGTGGCCGCTGCATCCGGGGCAGTGTTTCTGGGTGGACTGCCGCCGCCCCCACGGCTACCGCAGCGCCGACGACGACCCCTGGGAGCTGCGTTGGGTGCACTTCAACGGGCACAGCGCCCCGGCCTTTTACAAGCTGTTTGCCGCCGGGGGCACCCCGGTGTTCACTCCCGCCGACGCCGGCGCCCCGGCGCGGCGGCTGGACCGGGTGCTGGAACTGGCCCGACACTGGGACGCCACCGCCGAGCTGGAAGCTTCCGCCGAGATCGGGGCGCTGCTGGCGGGGATTCTGGCGGCCCGGGCCCGGGCGGGGGCCGAAACCGCCCCCGCCGCCGCCCGGCTGGAGGAGGTGCGGGCCTACGTCATTGCCCACTGCACCGAGAACTTCTCCCTGGACGAGCTGGCCGCCCGGTTTTACCTGAGCAAGTATTATCTTGCCCGCAGTTTCAAGCAGCGATACGGGGAGACCATCGTGGACTGCCGCCAGTCCGCCCGCATCGACCGGGCCAAGCAGATGCTGCGCTACACCGACCTGACCCTGGGGCAGATCGCCGCCGAGTGCGGGTTCAAGGAACAGGCCTACTTCACCCGGTGTTTCCGGGCCGCCGAGGGCCAGACCGCCACCGACTACCGCCGGGCCTGGCGGGGCCGCCGATGAGACAAAAAAACAGGCTTCCCGCCTTGGGAAGCCTGCTTTTTTTTGCTTGATGGGATGCTCACCCGATGGTGACGCTCCAGGTGAAGGTCTTGCTTTCGCCGGGGTTCAGTTCCTCGTGCTTGCCGGCCTCGTTCACGCTGTTGGCCCAGCCGTTCCAGGGCTCCATGCAGACAAAGCTCTCGGCGTCCTGCTGCCACAGCACGCCCTTGCCGAAGACATCCTGGTCAAAGGCCACGGTGACCTTGTGGCCGTTGCCGGCATCGGTCATGACCATGGGGGTCTTGACGCCGGTGAGCAGACGGATGGAATCGGCGGAGCCTTCCTTGCGGGTCAGGGTGATGGGCTGCACCGCGGCGGGCTGTTCGCCCTTGGCGTCCTCGGAGCAGGTGGCGGCGTCAATGGCAAAGCTGACGTTTTCCAGCTTGCTCACGCCGAAATAGGGGTGGAAGCCCACGCTGAAGGGCAGCACCTTGGCGCCGGTGTTTTCCACGGTCAGGGCCAGGGTGGCGGTGGGGCCTTCCAGGGTGTATCGCATGGTGAGCAGGAAGTCGAAGGGGTAGACGAACTTGGTCAGGCCGTTGGGGGCCAGGGTCAGCTCGATGGCGGTATCGTCCGCCTTCTTCACCTGCCAGGGCAGCAGGTCGGCAAAGCCGTGGACTTCCATGGGATAAGCGGCGCCGTCAAAGATGTGCACGCCGTTATCCGGCTTGCTGCAGCTGGGGAAGAGGATGGGAATGCCGCAGCGGGGACGGTCGGTGGATTCGAAGTTCTTGTCCCTCAGCCAGAGGTACTCCTCCCCCGCCTTGGTAAAGCTGGTGGCCATGCCGCCCTTTTCGGGGGTGACGGTCAGGGCGTAATCGCCGTCGGTGAGGGTGAGGGTGGCGTAACGAACGCCGTATTTTTCGTAGGTGCCGTTGGTCAGAGTGGACATGGCAGAAAGCCTCCTTTTTGATTTCCTGCCTCTATTTTACAGCATCACGCCGTCTTTGAAAATAGAAATTTCCCGGAAACCTTTTTCCTCGGCCTTGGTCTTCTTGCCGGAAGCCACTTCCAGCACCAGGTCATACAGGCCCTGGGCGGTCTCGTCGATGGTTTTCTCGCCGTCGGCGATGACGCCGGTGTTGTAGTCGATCCAGCCCGGCTTTTTGGCGGCCAGCTGGCTGTTGGTGGACACCTTGAGGGTGGGGGCGGTGGCGCCGAAGGGGGTGCCCCGGCCGGTGCTGAACAGGATCAGGTGGGCGCCGGCGGCGGTGAGGGCGGTGGCGGAAACCAGGTCGTTGCCCGGGCCGTAGAGCATGTTCAGCCCCTTGGTGGTGACGGCGTCGCCGTAGCCGATGACGTCCATGATGGGGGCGGAGCCGCCCTTCTGGACGCAGCCGCAGGACTTGTCTTCCAGGGTGGTGATGCCGCCCTGCTTGTTGCCCGGGCTGGGGTTCTCGTACACCACCTCGTTGTGGGCGATGAAGTATTCCTTGAAGCCGTTGATCATGGCCACCGCCTTGTGGAAGACCTCTTCATTCCGGCAGCGGTCCATGAGGAAGCCCTCGGCGCCGAACATCTCGGGCACCTCGGTGAGGACAGTGGAGCCGCCCCGGGCCACCAGCATATCGCTGAACCGGCCGATGGTGGGGTTGGCGGTGATGCCGGACAAACCGTCCGAGCCGCCGCACTTCATGCCCACCACCAGTTCGCTGGCGGGGATGGGTTCCCGGTGGAACTGCCCGGCGTAGGCGGCCAGCTCTTTGAGGATGTCCCGGCCGGCGGCCAGCTCGTCCTCCACGTCCTGGCAGGTCAGGAACTTGACCCGGTCGGGGTCATAGTCGCCGATTTCGGCCACAAACTGCTCGTGGGTCAGGTTTTCGCAGCCCAGGCTGAGCACCAGCACCGCCGCCGCGTTGGGGTGGCGCACCAGGGCCGCCAGCAGCTTGCGGGTCTGGGCATGGTCATGGCCGGTCTGGGAGCAGCCGAAGGGGTGGGTGAAGGTGTACAGCCCGTCGATGGTGCCGGTGACCAGGTCCTGGTTCTGGTTCACCAGGGCCTTGGCACAGTCGTTGACGCAGCCCACGGTGGGGATGATCCAGATTTCGTTGCGGATGGCCGCCCGGCCGTCCTTGCGACGGAAGCCCATGAAAGTTTCGGGCTGCACCGGGGCGGGATAGTTCAGTTTGGGGTTGTAGGTGTATTCCAGCTCCCCGGACAGGTTGGTCTTGACGTTGTGGGTGTGCATCCAGGTGCCTGGCTGGGCGTCGGCGGTGGCGTGGCCGATGGCAAAGCCGTACTTGATGACGTTCTCCCCTGCTTTGATGGGGCGGATGGCCATTTTGTGGCCCTGGGGAATGTCCTCGGCGGCGGTGACGGTGCCCACGCCCTCCACAGGCACTTCGGTGCCCTTGGCGATGGGATGCAGGGCCACCACCACGTTGTCGTCGGGGTGGATATGGATGGTCAGCGGCATGGTTGATTCTCCTTATTCCTAAGTTGTTTTGAGAAAGGCGGCCCGAGATGGACCGCCTGGTTTTGGTTTGCTGGGTTGCGGGCAAGCGGGTGCTTGCGGGGGGAACGGCTGCTGAAGGCTCCCCTGTGCAAGGGGAGCTGGCGGCCGCAAGGCCGACTGAGGGGTTGGAGACTTGACGGGTTTTCCCGGTAACGGGAAATCAGGCAGGGTTTACAACCCCTCCGCCGCTGCGCGGCACCTCCCCTTGCACAGGGGAGGCTTTCCGGAAGAGCCATTCAAATCCATTCCTTGCTCACCGGCCCCAGGCCGGTGAGTAGGCCGTCGTAAGGTGGCCGCATCCCCGGGTCCAGGGCCGCAGCCCTGGTCGGCGTCCACCGCGTCGAAACGGTGGGACTTTTCGCTTCCTTTTGGTCACAAAAGGAAGGACTCTTCGGCAGGCTTCCGTCCGCCAGGCGACAAGAGCCCGGCCAACCCCTCCGCCGCTGCGCGGCACCTCCCCTTACACAGGGGAGGCTTGGAGGAAAAAGGTGCGGCACCTCCCCTTGCACAGGGGAGGCTTTCCGGGAGCGGCCCGGATTTCATTTCTTACAGGCAGGAAGCATACGCCGCCTTGGCGCCTTCGGTGCGGATCTTGGTCAGATTTTCCACGGTGCGCTGTTCAAAGCCGGGCACGGCGGTCAGGTCCTGGCCCCACATCTGCTCGTTGGTCATGACGGCATGCACCAGGGTGGGGATGTCGTCGTCCTTGTGGGCGTTGTAGAATTCCAGCACCCAGCGGTCGTCGGAAACGGTGTACTCGTTGCCGGCGGGGCGCTTGCAGACCAGGCCCTTGTCGGTCAGGCCCTGGATGTCGTTGGAATAGAAGGCGATGTAGGCGGCCAGGCCCATGCTCAGGCAGGTGGGCAGGGTGCCGTTCTTTTCCACATACTCCAGCAGGGAGGGCATGTTGCGGGCCCGCCACTTGGAGGTGGAGTTCAGGCTGATGCTCATCAGCTCATGGTTGACAAAGGGGTTGTTGAAGCGGTCTTCCACGGCGGCGGCAAACTGCTTGCAGTCTTCCTGGTCCAGGGGCAGGATGGGCACCACCTCTTCCAGCAGCATCTTGTTCATGAAGCCGCGGATGACGTCGTCATGCATGCAGTCCCGCACAATGTCGAAGCCCGCCAGATACGCACCCAGCACAAAACCGGTGTGGGCTCCGTTCAGGATGCGAACCTTGCGTTTCTTGTAGGGGGTAACGTCGGGCACCACCGGGCAGTTGAGCCCCGCGGCCTTGAACGGGAGCTTGTCCTCCAGCCAGGCCGGGCCTTCGATGTTCCACACGCCGAAGATCTCGCCCACGTCGATGAGCTCGTCGTGGTAGCCGTTTTCCTCCTCCAGACGGGCCACCTCGGCGGCGTCGCGGATGCGGCCGGGCACGATGCGGTCCACCAGGGTGGAGCAGAAAGTGCAGTCCTCGTTGACCCACTTCTTGAAGCCGTCGTCCAGGCCCCACTGGTCAATGTACTGGTTCACGCACTTGAGCAGTTCCTTGCCGTTGTTGTCGATGAGCTCGCAGGAAAGCACCACCACGCCGGGCTTTTTGGCGTTGTAGCGTGCCAGCAGCACCTGGGTGAGCTTGGCCGGGAAGGAGGACGGCGGGCAGTCGTTGGCCTGGCAGGCAGGGTCGTAGACGATGCCGGCCTCGGTGGTGTTGGAGACGATGTACTCCAGATCATCCGAGACGGCCACCTGCATCATGGCGTCGTAATCTTCCTTTTCATAGGGGTTCAGGCAGCGGGACACGCTGGAAATCACCCGTTTGGCGTCCACCTTTTCGCCGTTCTGCCGCCCGCGCAGGTACAGGGTGTAAAGCCCTTCCTGGGCGTTGATCAGCTTGGCCAGGCCGGGGGCGATGGGCTGCACCAGGCAGCACTTGCCGTTCCAGCCGACCTTCTCGTTGGAGACATCAAACCAGTAATCGACGAATGCACGCAGGAAATTGCCCTCGCCAAACTGCAGGACCTTTTCCGGGGCGTCCTTGAGGACATAGCCCTTGTAGCCGGACTTTTCCAAGACTTGGTAGTTCAAGGTTTCCATGTGAATGCTCTCCTTACGTTCGCAAAATTCGCGCCCTGCCCATGCCACGGCACACTTTGTGCGCAGCCAATAGACGCTCAATATCACCCTTATTCTAATTTTTTTGGGCGGGCGCGTCAAGATTCATTCTTTTGCCAACGCACATATTTTGCGCATCTGTTTTTGGTTTTGGTCGTTTCTGCGTTTTGCACAAGCCCAACCCTTAATTTTTGGCAGTTATTTCGGGTTCTGGGCAATTTTTGCAACTTGTTCCCCGGGGGTTTCCTATGTATAATGGTAGCAGGTTATGTTGTATTTGCCCGCCCGAAAGGCGCACAATCCGTTCCTTTTGGGGCCGCAAAACGCCAAAGGTTAGCAAAGGAGTACCGGTTTATGAAAGCTTTTATGGACAAGGATTTCCTGCTGGAAACCAAGACCGCGCAGCACCTGTACCACGATTACGCCGCCCAGCAGCCCATCGTGGACTATCACTGCCACATTCCCCCGCAGGAGATCTATGAGGACCGCCGCTTTGAGAACATCGCCCAGGTGTGGTTGGGCGGCCATCAGGTCCTGGCCGACGGGTCCGATTATTATTTCGGCGACCACTACAAGTGGCGCGTGATGCGTTCCAACGGCGTGCCGGAAGAGTATATCACCGGCGACAAGCCCGACCGTGAGCGGTTCCAGAAGTTTGCCGAAGCGCTGGAAATGGCCATCGGCAACCCCATGTACACCTGGTGCCACCTGGAGCTGAAGAAGTACTTCGGCTATGAGGGCGTGCTCAACGGCGACACCGCCGAAGAGGTGTGGAATCTGTGCAACGACAAGCTGCAGCACGACCCCAACATGACCGTGCGCGGCCTGATCGAACAGAGCAACGTGGCCATGGTGGGCACCACCGACGACCCCATCGACAGCCTGGAATGGCATGAGAAGATCAAGAACGACCCGTCCATCAAGGTGGTTGTGGCGCCTTCCTTCCGTCCGGACAAGGCCCTGAACATCATGAAGCCCGGCTTTGCGGAGTACATCCACAAGCTGGAAGAGGTGGTGGGCCGCAAGTTTGCCTGCGCCGACTGCGTGGTGTCCGCCCTGGACGAGCGGCTGCAGTTCTTTGTGAAGATGGGCTGCCGCGCTTCCGACCACGGCCTGGACTACGTGCCCTATGTGGAGACCGACGTGGACAAGGCTTCCGAGGCGTTCCGCAAGGCCATGGCCGGCGAGCCCCTGACCAAGGAGGAGGGCGACGCCTACACCACTTACCTGCTGATCAAGCTGGGCCGCCTGTACAAGAAGTACAACGTGGTCATGCAGATCCACTACAGCTGCCTGCGCAACGTGAACAAGCACATGTACAAGAAGCTGGGCCCCGATACCGGTTACGATATGATCGCCGTGACCGACGGCAGCGCTTCCATCAGCAGCCTGCTGTCCGCCCTGACCGAGACCGGCGAATGCCCCAAGGTGATTCTGTACAGCCTGAACCCCGCCGACTTCGACATGCTGGGCACCATTCTGGGCGCCTTCCAGGATGAGGAAGTGCCGGGCAAGATCCAGCTGGGCAGCGCCTGGTGGTTCTGTGACACCGACGACGGCATGTACCAGCAGATGAAGACCCTGGCCCGTCTGGGCCTGCTGGGCAACTTCATCGGTATGCTCACCGACAGCCGCAGCTTCCTGAGCTACACCCGCCACGAGCTGTTCCGCCGCCTGATGTGCAACCTCATCGGCAACTGGGTGGAGAACGGCCAGTATCCCAACGACGAAAAGTCGCTGAAGAAGATTGTGGAAGGCATCAGCTACTACAACGCCAAGCGGTATTTCAATCTGTAATATTTGTTTGCCGAATATACAAAGAGGAGAATCTCCGGAAGGAGGTTCTCCTCTTTTGGTTTGCGGGCACCGAGACCGGCTCCCCTGTGTAAGGGGAGCTGGCGCCGAAGGCGACTGAGGGGTTGTAAGCTTCTTGGCAAACGGCTGCCTGCCGTTGGGTTGTCGCTTTTTGACGCCAAAAAGCGACGGAAAAAGCGCCACCGTTTCGATGCGGTGGACGCCGACCAGGGTTTTCAACCCTGGACCCATATGCGGCCACCCCTCCGGGACGGCCTATTCACCGGGCTGGGGCCCGGTGAACAAGGTATGGTTTTAATACCATTGCCCGGTAACGGCTGCTGAGCAGAAACTTTCCCTTGCGCCATTTTAATCATTTTCCTTGCTCAGGTCCCCCCCAGGACCTGAGTAGGCCGTCGTAAGGTGGCCGCGCATCCCCGGGTCCAGGGCCGCAGCCCTGGTCGGCGGCCGCCGCATCGAAACGGCGGGACTTTTCGCTTCCTTTTGGTCACAAAAGGAAGAACTAAACGGCCAGCAGCCGTTCCCCCAGAAGCCAGAAACAAAAACAGGCTTCCCCTGTTCGTACCGAACAAAGGAAGCCTGTGATTGGTTTATTCCTGCGGCATCGCCGGGCCGGACTTGGGCAGCGGGATCTCGGGCATGAGCTCCTCCGAGACGATGCTGAGCATCCGTTCCAGGTTTTGCAGCTCTTCCACCGTGAAGCGCTGCTTGGCCCGGTCCACCACCTTTTGCAGATAGGCATAGCTGATGCTGTAATAATCAATGTACTTGCGGGTGGGGTACAGGTGGTATTCGCGCTTGTCGGTTTCGGACTGTACCTTCTTCACATACCCCTTTTTCACCAGATTGTTGATCTTGTAGGCGGCGTTGGGGGTGGACAGGTTCATCATGTTGGAAAACTCCGCGATGGTCGGGCTGCCCAGCGCCATGATGACCTCCATGCAGAACGACTCCACCGTGGTCAGCGTGGCTTCGCGGGTTTCGAACTTGTTGAATACCTGTTTGTAAAAGTGCAGTTTGAACTTGGTATACACCTGCTGAAAAGCTTGATCCAGCATCGCAAAAACCTCCTGCGGATCGGGTTTGCGGGCCGCCGCGCCGCGGGCGCGGCGCAGCCGTATGGCCGCCCGAATCTGTTTTGTGTCCTTACAGGTCAGTATACCATGTTTCGGCGCGATTGAACAGCCCTGCGCAGAATTCAACGGGCGTTCTCCCGGTCGACGATGGCAAAAGTCAGCTCGGCGTTGACGGCCCGCACGCCGTCCACCCAGGCTGTCGCCTTGCCAACGCCCACAGGCCCGTGGCGTTCAATCAGCTCACATTCCAGGGTCAGCACGTCCCCCGGCACCACCTGGCGGCGGAACCGGGCGTTCTTCACCCCGCCGAACAGCGCCAGCTTGCCCTGGGCGCCTTCCTCGCTCAGGGCGGCCACCGCCCCGCACTGGGCCAGGGCTTCCAGAATCAGCACCCCGGGCATCACCGGCTGGCCGGGAAAATGCCCCTGGAAAAAGGGTTCGTTCATGCTCACGCACTTGATGCCCCGGGCCCACTGGCCGGGCTGGTAGTCGGTGATGCGGTCCACCAGGGCGAAGGGATACCGGTGGGGCAGGATTTCCGCGATCTGGGCCGCCGTCAGCACCCGCGGCGGATCATTGGCAACAATGGCCATGGCTCAGCCCTCCCAACGTTTGAAGATGACGGCGGCGTTGTGCCCGCCGAAGCCCAGGCTGTCGCTGAGGGCGTACTCCACCTGTTCCTGCAGGCCGTGGCCCGGCAGATAGTCCAGATCACATTCCGGGTCGGGGACCTTCAGGCCGATGGTGGCGGGCAGATACCCTTCGTGCAGGGCCAGGGCGGTGAAGACGCCCTCCACCCCGCCGGCAGCGCCCAGCAGGTGGCCGGTCATGGACTTGGTGCTGGACACATGCAGCTTGTAGGCGTGTTCCCCGAACACCGCCTTGATGGCGGCGGTCTCGCAGGAATCGTTCAGGTGGGTGCTGGTGCCGTGGGCGTTGATGTAGCCGATGGCCTCGGGGGCCAGGTCGGCGTCCTTCAGGGCCAGGCGCATACAGTCGGCGCCGCCTGCCCCGCCGGGGGCGGGGGCGGTGAAGTGGTAGGCGTCGCAGTTGGCGCCGTAGCCCACCACCTCGGCGTAGATCTTGGCACCCCGGGCCCGGGCGTGTTCCAGCTCTTCCAGGATCAGCATACCGGCGCCTTCGCCGATGACAAAGCCGCCGCGCTCCGCATCAAAGGGGATGGAAGCCCGGGTGGGGTCGTCGGTGGTGTTCAGCGCCTTCATGCTGGTGAAGCCGCCCACCCCCAGCGGGCTGATGCAGCTTTCGGCACCGCCGCAGACGGCCAGGTCCTCGTATCCGTCCCGGATGCGGTGGAAGGCGTCGCCGATGGCGTTGGTGCCGCCGGCGCAGGCGGTGACGGGGCTGGTGCACATGCCCTTGAGACCGAAGCGGATGGCCACCTGGCCCGCCGCCATGTTGGCGATGGACATGGGCACAAAGAAGGGGCTGACCTTGTCAAAACCCTTGGCTTCGCCCTTGGCGTGCTCCTCCTCGATGGTGGGCAGGCCGCCGATGCCGCTGGAAATGATGGTGGCAAACCGGCTGGCGTCGGTGTGTTCCATATCGATGCCGGAATCGGCCATGGCCTCGGCGGCGGCCGCCACCGCAAACTGGGTGAAGCGGGCCATCTTGCGGGCTTCCCGCTTGTCCACGCGGACGGCGGGGTCGAAGTCCTTGACTTCGGCGGCCACCTTGACCTTGCTGTTGGTGGTGTCGTAGTGGGTGATGGGCCCGATGCCGCACACGCCCTGCTTGATGGCGGCCCAACTTTCGGCCACCGTGTTGCCGGTGGGGTTGACCGTGCCCAGGCCGGTGATGACGACTCTGCGTTTTTCCATGGGAAACCTCGCTATCCTTTATATACCAATCTATACAAATTACCTCAGTGCCAAAACGATGGGAACCCGCGGGCCCGCAATTGCCCGCGTTTTTTAATTCGTCAGGGTCGGCGGACATGCGCCGACGGCCCTGACACCGCCAGGGAAATTTTACGCCGAATTGTGTGCGAGCCGCTGCGCGGCGAGTGCGCGGTTCGGCGTAAAATTTTGTCGAGGGGGATTCCAAAGAGGGGGAACAGGCACGGCAGGCAATTGCCGTGCGGGCCTGTGCCCCCTTTTGACATCTTACATCCCCATCCCGCCGTCCACACACAGCACCTGGCCGGTGATGTAGGCGGCGTTTTCGCTTGCCAGGAAGGCCACCGCGTTGGCCACGTCCTCCGGCGCGCCGATGCGTCCCGCCGGGATGGAGGCCACCGCGGCCTGCTTGGCGGCGTCGGTCATGGCGTTGGTCATGTCGGTGCCGATGAAGCCGGGGGCCACCGCGTTTACGGTGACGCCGCGGGCGGCGAACTCCTTGGCCAGGCTCTTGGTCAGGCCGATGAGCCCCGCCTTGCTGGCGGCGTAGTTGGTCTGGCCGGCGTTGCCGTGCAGGCCCACCACGCTGCTGATGTTGACGATGCGGCCGTACCGCTGGCGCATCATCAGCTTGCAGGCGGCCTTGCAGCAGAAGAAAGCCCCTTTCAGGTTGGCGCTGATGACCTTGTCGAAGTCCTCCTCCTGCATGCGCAGGATGAGCTTGTCGGCGGTGACGCCGGCGTTGTTCACCAGCACGTCCAGACGGCCGAAGGTCCTGGCGGCGGTGTCCACCAGGGTCTGGCAGGCGGCGGGGTCGGTGACGTCCGCCTGCAGGGCCACGGCCTGCACGCCCAGGGCGCGGCAGTCTTCGGCGGTCTGTTCGGCGGCGGCCGCACTGGCGGCGTAGTTCACCGCCACGTCATAGCCCTGGGCGGCCAGGGCCAGGCAGACGGCCCGGCCGATTCCCCGCCCGCCCCCGGTGACCAGGGCGGCGCGGCGGATGGTTTCTGCTTCGCTCATGCCTGGGCCTCCTTGAGGGCGGCGACGGCGGCGGTGAAGTCGTCCATCGTCTCGATGTTCAGGCAGTTGATGGCGCTGCCCACGGTCTTTTTCACAAACCCGGAGATGGTCTTGCCCGGGCCCACCTCCACCACGGTGTCCACGCCCAGCTCGGCCAGACGGCGGATGGTGTCCTCCAGGTAGACGCTGCTCTGCACCTGCTTTTCCAGCAGGGCGGGAATGGTGTCCCCTTCGCCCATCTCACGGCCCAGGCAGTTGAAGAGCACCGGCAGTTCCATGGGCTTGAAGTCGATGGTCTGGAACTTTTCGGCCAGGGCATCCCCCGCCGGGTGCATCAGGCTGGTGTGGAAGGGCCCGCTGACCTTGAGGGGGATGCAGCGCTTGGCCCCCGCCGCCAGAGCCAGCTCGGCGGCCTTGTCCACGGCGGCCTTCTCGCCGCCGATGACCAGCTGGCCGGGGCAGTTGTAGTTGCAGATCTGCACCACGCCCAAAGACGCAGCCTCGTCGCAGCAGCGCTGCAGGGCTTCCCGATCCAGCTTGAGGACGGCGGTCATGCCGCAGTCCAGGCCCTCGGAGGCCTTGGCCATGGCCTTGCCGCGGAAGGCCACCAGCTCCACCGCGGTTTTGGCGTCAAAGACGCCCGCACATTCCAGGGCGGAGTATTCGCCCAGGGAAAGGCCCGCGGCGTACTCGGGGCGGATGCCCTCAGCGGCCAGCATGGCGGTGACGCCCACGGCGAAGGCCACCATGCAGGGCTGGGTGTACCGGGTCTGGTTGATGACCCCCTCGGGGTCGGTGAAGCAGGTGGTTTTCAGGTCAAAGTCCAGGCCTTCGGCGGCCTGGTCAAAGACCTTCTTGAACACCGGGGAGGCCTCGTACAGGTCGGCGCCCATCCCGGCGTGCTGGCTGCCCTGACCGGCGTACAGGAATGCAAGTTTCATGGTGCAATCTCCTTTTTTCACAGCTGGATGGCGGACACCTCACCCAGACGGGTGCGGCAGTCGGTCATCAGGTCGTCCAGAATGGCGGCCACCGGGCGCACTTCCTTGAGCATACCTGCCACCTGGCCGGCCATCAGGCTGCCGGTGTCGGTGTCGCCCTCAAAGACGGCCCGGCGCAGGCTGCCCAGGGTGTACTTTTCCAGTTCCATCTTGTCGGCACCCGCCTTTTCCTGGCGGACATACTCCCGGCTCATCCGGTTTTTCAGCACCCGGACGGGGGTGCCGCCGATGCGGCCGGTGACGATGGTGTCGCTGTCCTTGGCCTTGAGCAGGGCGGCCTTGTAGTTGGGGTGGATGGGGCATTCCTCGCTGACCAGCAGGCAGGTGCCGATCTGGGCGCCGCAGGCCCCCAGGGCGAAGGCGGCGGCCAGCTGACGGCCATCCGCAATGCCGCCGGCGGCGATGACCGGCACATCCACCGCGTCCACCACCTGGGGCACCAGGGCCATGGTGGTCATCTCGCCCACATGGCCGCCGCTCTCGGTGCCTTCGGCGATAAGGGCGTCGGCGCCGCACTTGACCAGGTGTTTGGCCAGCACCGCGGCGGCCACCACCGGAATCACGGTGATGCCGGCGGCTTTCCAGCTTTCCATGTACTTGCCGGGGTTGCCGGCACCGGTGGTGACGAACCGGACGCCCTCCTCCACCACGATCTTGGCGAACTCGTCCGCCTGGGGATGCATGAGCATGATGTTCACGCCGAAGGGCTTGTCGGTGAGCTGTTTGGCCTTGCGGATGTTGTCCCGCAGGCTGTCGGCGTTCATGCCGCCGGAGCCGATGAGGCCCAGCGCGCCCGCGTTGGAGCAGGCGGCGGCGAATTCGCCGGTGGCAATGTTGGCCATGCCGCCCTGAATCAGGGGGTATTTGGTGCCCAGAATCTCGTTCAGCAGTTTCATACAGCCCTTCCTTTCACCGTGATGAGCATACCGCCCCAGGTCAGCCCGCCGCCGAACCCGATGCAGGCAATGTGCATGCCAGGGGTCAGGCGGCCTTGTTCGGCCAGTTCGTTCAGCGCCACCGGAATGCTGGCGGCGCTGGTGTTGCCGTGGCGGTCCATGTTTTTGTAGAATTTGGCGGGGTCGGCCCCCAGTTTCTTGACGCAGTGGTCGATGATGCGGCTGTTGGCCTGGTGGCAGACCACCCAGTCCAGGTCGTCCAGGGTCTTGTGGGTGGCGTCCAGCACCGCGTGCAGGGTGCGGGGCAAAGCCTCCACCGCAAAGCGGAAGACCGCCCGGCCGTCCATGCCGATAGGCCCGGCGATGGGGGTGGTGATGGCCATATCTCCCCTTGCGCCCAGGTCGATGGCAAAATCGGGGTCATCGGCCAAGGCGAAGACCGCCGCCCCCGCCCCGTCCCCGAACAGGACGCAGGTGCTGCGGTCGGTCATGTCCATCAGGCGGGACAGCTGTTCGCACCCGATAACCAGAGCGTACCGCCGGGGGTCCCCCGGCCGGGTGACCAGCAGGCCCCGGGCCACCGCCGCGGCGTAGATGAAGCCGGAGCAGGCGGCGTTCACGTCCAGCACCGGAATGTCCTGGGGCAGGCCCAGTTCCTTCTGGACCAGGCAGGCGGTGCTGGGGGTGGCGTAGGTGGCCGAAAGGGTACCGCAGACGCAGCAGCCGATCTGTTCCGGGGCCAGGCCGCTGCGTTCCAGGGCCTGGCGGGCGGCGGCCACGGCCAGGGTGGTGCCGGTTTCGCCCTCGGCGCAGAAATGCCGCTGGCGGATGCCGGTGCGGGTGGTGATCCATTCGTCGCTGGTGTCCACCAGCTTGCTCAAATCCTCGTTGGTCACCAGCCGGCCGGGCAGCGCCCCGCCGGTGGCAATCAGCTGCAAACCTTCCATACTTTCCCTCGTATCTATGTCACAAACCGATCTGACGGTACTTTTTGTAGCGCTGTTCGGCCAGGGCCTTGCCACTGAGCTTGCACAGCTGGGTCAGGTGGCGTTCCAGCGCCGCGTCCAGGGCGGTGAACAGGGCCTTGTGGTCCCGCTGGGCGCCGCCCAACGGTTCGGGGATGACCTCCTCCACAATGCCGTCCTGCTGCAGGTCATGGGCGGTGAGCTTCATGATCTCGCAGGCTTCCCCGCTGCGGGAGGAATCCTTCCACAGGATGCTGGCAAAGCCTTCGGGGCTCAAGACCGAGTAGACGGCGTTTTCCAGCATGAGGATGTGGTTGGCCACGCCCAGGCCCAACGCGCCGCCGCTGCTGCCCTCGCCGGTGACCACCGAGATCACCGGCACGGTCAGCCCGCTCATCTCGGCCAGGTTGCGGGCGATGGCCTCGCCCTGGCCCCGCTCCTCGGCCTCCTTGCCCGGGTAGGCGCCCGGGGTGTCGATGAAGGTGATGATGGGACGGCCGAACTTTTCCGCCTGTTTCATCAGGCGCAGGGCCTTGCGGTAGCCTTCGGGGCCGGGCATACCGAAGTTGAAACGGAGATTTTCCTCGGTGTTGGAGCCCTTGCGGTGGCCGATGACGGTGACCGGCAGCCCCTTGTACCGGGCAATGCCCCCCAGGATGCTGGGGTCTTCCCGGCACTGGCGGTCGCCCCGCTGCTCAAAGAAATCGGTGAACAGCACGTTGATGTACTCGTCGATGCGGGGGCGGCCCTGATGCCGGGCCAGGAACACCCGGTCGGCGGCGGTCAGGTCGGTGCATTGGTTCAGCAGTTCGGTGCGGCGGGCCTCCATGACCTCCAGGTCGGGGGTGTCGGCGCCGTCGTTGCCCAGCAGGGCGTCGGCGGGGTCGTCGGTGGCGCCCGCCTCCCGGGCGGCGTTGATGGCCGCGTCCAGGTCTTCGACCTCTTTCAGAATATCCTTGATCATGCGCCGTGCTTCCTTCCTTGGGTGTGAAGTTTGAGGATGCGGGTCAGGGTGGCTTTCATCTCGCTGCGGGGCACCACCTGGTCCACAAAGCCGTGGTCCAGCAGGTATTCCGCCCGCTGGAAACCCTGGGGCAGCTTCTGGCCGATGGTCTGCTCGATGACACGGGGCCCCGCAAACCCGATGAGGGCGCCGGGCTCGGCCAGGGTGATGTCCCCCAGGCTGGCAAAGCTGGCGGTGACGCCGCCGGTGGTGGGATGGGTCAGGTAGCTGATGTACAGCCCGCCCTTGGCCTGGAACCGCTGGATGGCGGCGCTGGTCTTGGCCATCTGCATCAGGCTGAAGATGCCTTCCTGCATACGGGCGCCGCCGCTGGCGGAAAAGATGATCAGGGGCAGTTCCTTCTTGGCGGCGTACTCCACCGCGCGGGTGATCTTTTCGCCCACGGCGGTGCCCATGCTGCCCATGAAGAAGCGGCTGTCCAGCACGGCGGCCACCACCGGCACACCGCCCACCTTGCCGGTAGCGGTGACGGCGGCGTCGGCCAGGCCGGTCTTGGCCCGCTGGGCTTCCAGCTTTTCGTCATAACCGGGGAAATCCAGGACGTTCTTGCTTTCCAGTTCGCCGTCCAGCTCCCGGAAGGAGCCGTGGTCCAGCACCATGCTCAGGCGGTAATAGCCGCCGATGGGCTGGTGATGGCCGCAGTTGGGGCAGACATACAGGGTGCTGGCCCAGGTCTGGCGGGTGGCGCGTCGCTCGCACTTTTTGCAGGTGAAGTAATGAGGCGGCTGCCAGCGGGGGGTGTCCAGCCCGGCATCACGCCGTGCCTTGAGCTGGAACATGCGCTCCCGGCTGCCGACGGCAAAAATCTTGCCAACGTCCATGGATGTTCCTCCTGTTATCGTTCGGGTGTTGTGGTTGGGGCGCGATCAGGCGTTCTGGGTCAGGTAGTTGTAGATGTCGCCCACCGTCTTCATGTTGGGCAGCTCCTCGTCGGGGATGGCGGTGCCGAAGGCTTCCTCAATGGCCATGTTCAGCTCCACAGCGTCCAGGCTGTCGGCCTGCAGGTCGTCGGCCAGGCTGGCCTCCATGGTGACCTTCTCTTCGTCAGCGTTCAGGGTGTCCACAATCACGTTCTTCAGTTCGTCAAAAGTCATGGGGATGCTCTCCTTATCTTGTTTCAGTTTTTGGTTGGGTCCTGCCCGGGCGGATTCGCCTGGTTTTTTACCTAAATTTATTTAGCTAAAAAGGACGATTGTAATTATACACCCCGGGGCGGATTTGTCAAGAATTTTATCTTAATTTATTGAGGTATTTTCTTTTTTCCCGGTTTTTTCACCCAAATCCTGTCTATTTCACCCAATATTCAGGTTTTTTTCGCAATTCGGGGCCTAGGATTTCCCCCGTAGGTATGGTAATATGAAAGGGCGAAGTCCGCGGCCGGCGGACTGTGAAGGAGAAGGCGGCCGCGGTGGAAACAAAGGAGTTTTACATTTGAACGCACTGTGGTTTGAAATTCTGATCTGTTTTCTGGCGGGGGCCGGGGCAGGCATCGGCACCGGGTTTGCGGGTATGAGCGCCGCCACCGTCATCAGCCCCATGCTCATCACCTTTCTGGGGGTGCCGGCCTACGACGCCATCGGCATTGCCCTGGCCAGCGACGTGCTGGCCAGCGCGGTGAGCGCGCGCACCTACGCCAAGACCGGGGCCATCGACCTGAAAAACGGTTTTGTGATGATGTGCGGGGTGCTGTGCATGACCCTGGTGGGCAGCTGGCTTTCCACCTTTGTGCCGGACGGCACCCTGGGCAACTTTTCGGTGGTGATGACCCTGTTGCTGGGGCTCAAGTTCCTGTTTTTGCCGGTGACCTCCACCCAGCGCACCATGCAGGGGGGCAGCCAGGTCGTCCGGATCCTCAAGGGGGCCGCGGGCGGCGCCGTCATCGGGCTGATCTGCGGGTTCTTCGGCGCCGGGGGCGGCATGATGATGCTGCTGGTGCTGACCGTGGTGCTGGGCTATGAGCTGAAGACCGCCGTGGGCACCAGCGTGTTCATCATGACCTTTTCGGCCCTGACGGGGGCGGTGAGCCACTTTACCCTGGGTGCCCCACCCCGGCCGGACCTGCTGGTTCTGTGCGTGCTCTTCACCCTGCTCTGGGCGCAGATCGCGGCGCGCATTGCCACCCGGGCCAGCACCCTGACCCTCAACCGCCTGACCGGCATGATCCTGACCGTGCTGGGCATTGTGTTGGTCTGCATCACCTATTTATAAGGCAAAAGCCATTTATCAAAAGTGAGGGACAAGATCATGGATCTGAAAAAGCGCAAGAAACTGATCGTTGGCGTCATCCTCGGGGTGGTCGTGCTGGTTGTGGCCGTACCGCTCATTGTGCTGGGGGTGTCCAAGGCGTTCACCGCCCAGGAAAGCGTGGTCCGCACCGACTGGGAGTTCGAGACCGGAGACACCATCGGGGAGAATTCCCAGCTGGAGGTCACCTACGCCGAGGCGGAGCTGGGGGACGGGCTGCGGGCGGTGCAGCTGATTCCCGACGATATTGAGGAGGAAGGGTTCACCTTCTACGACACGGCGGTGCAGCAGCGGCTGGCCGGGGCCCTGGACAGCCTGAAAAACGGCGGCATGAACTGGACCGCCACCACCCCCCTGGCGGTGCTGAACCCCTTCGGCACGGCGGGCAACGAGCTGTATCTGTATTTCCAGACCGACGTGGCCACCAAGGTGAGCTACACCATCCATGTGGAGGATGAGGACATCCCGGATTTTTCCGCCTATGCGGCGGACGCTTCGGGGCAGGAGTACACCCGCACCCATGAATTCCAGATCATCGGTCTGGTGCCCGGGGAGACCAACCACGTCACCATGACCATCTCGGGCAGCTGGGGCAACGCCCGGCAGATCGTGAACTTCACGGTGGATATGCCCGAAACCCGCTCCGGCTACGCCACCAAGCTGGAGGTGACCGACGGCAGCTCCGAGACGGCCCAGGCCGGCGGCCTGTTTGCCATGATGCGGGTGAACGGGTATCTGGGCTACGGCTTTTTCTACGACAACGACGGCATCCTGCGGTACGAGATGGTGCTGGAAGGCTTTGGCCTGGACCGGATGCTGTTTGACGGCAACGAGATCATCACCTGTGTGTCCTCCTCCAAGCTGGCCCGCATCAACGGGCTGGGGCAGGTGACCCAGGTGTACGACCTGGACGGGTACGAGCTGCACCACGACATCGGCTTCGGCGCCGACGGGGAGGTGCTGGCCCTGGCGGAAGTGGCGGAGGGTGAGACGGTGGAAGACCGGGTGCTGTCCATCGACCTGGAAAGCGGCGAGGTCACCGAGCTGCTGGACTTCACCCAGGTGATGGCGGGCTACTTTGCCATGACCCGCCCCGTCACCCCCACCGACGACTTCTTCTGGCAGGCGGGGGAATGGGACTGGATCCATCTGAACAGCCTGCAGTACATGGCGGAGGACGACAGCCTGATTGTCTCCTCCCGGGAAACCTCCACCATCATCAAGGTGGCCAACATCCACAGTGACCCCACGGTGGACTGGCTGGCCGGGGACAGCCGGTTCTGGACCGACACCCCCTATGCGGACCTCTGCCTGACCCAGGTGGGCGACTTTGTGCCCCAGTACGGCCAGCACTGCGTGGAACTGCTGGACCAGGAGAGCGACGGGGTGTACACCCTGGTGATCTACAACAACAACTACTGGTCGCTGAACACCCGGGACGACTTTGAGCTGGACGTGGCCGACAGCGTGGGCACCGACCTGTACGGCGACGGCAGCGAGACCAGCCAGGTGTACGTTTACCGCATTGACGAGAACGCCCGCACCTTCGAACTGGCGGACAGCTTTGATGTGCCCTATTCCAGCATCGTGTCCGACGGCGTGCACTGCGACAATTCCCAGAACTGGGTGGTGAACAGCGGCGTCTCCATGGTGTTCGGAGAGTACGACCCCGACGGGGTGCTCATCCGGGAATACAAGTACGAGTGCACCATGCAGAACTACCGCACCTTCAAGTACGACATGACCGGATTCTGGTTCGGCTGATCCCGAATCCCCACAAACACGCAAAGCAAAGAGCCTCCCTTGCGGGAGGCTCTTTTTGGGATTGATAAGAAACTTTTCCGGCAGTGTATTTCAAATCCATTCCTTGCTCACCGGCCCCAGCCGGTGAGTAGGCCGTCGTAAGGTGGCCGCATCTTGGGTTGGGCAAGGTTTCTGCCTCGTACCATTGGCCGCTTTGTGCGGCCGACCTATTTCGGAAACAACGCTGCGCGTTGCTTTTTTGCATGGCGCAAAGCGCCATCGGGCGGCATAGCCGCCCGGGCAAAAAACGCCCTGGTCGGCGTCCACCGCATCGAAACGGTGGGACTTTTCGCTTCCTTTTGGTCACAAAAGGAAGGACTTCCCGGTAGACTACTGTCTGCCAAAAAGAAAATACTGGTAAAACAAAACCACCCCGGAAAACCCTTTCCGGGGTGGGACATCTCATCCTTGTATCACTTGAATACCCGGCGCAGCGCCACGGTGACGGCGGTGGAGATCACACCGCTGGTGACGGCCTCAATCAGGCCCTGCACCCCCACCATGACCACGGCCACGGCCAGCGGGGCAGGAATGCCGGAAGCGGCCAGCATCTGCTGCACCTGCTGGTTGCTCAGCATGTTCTGGATCTGGTCCAGCTGGTAGAAGAAGCCCAGCAGGCAGCTCATGAAAAACAGGGTGTTGAGCAGCGGCGCGCTCAGGGCGCCCACCACGCAGGCGGCCTTGTCGTGGGTCTTGAACAGCCGGGCGGCCCCTTTGTACAGCAGGCCGCAGCACAGGCCGCAGGCCACCCGGGCCACCACGCAGGTGATGAAGCAGAATACCGGGTTGTACTGGAAGGCGAAGGCCGTCAGGCCGCCGGTGCCGTTCACGGCGTTCATGAAGCTGGTCAGGCCGAAGATCAGGCCCAGCCAGGCGCCGCCCACCGGGCCCACCAGCATGGCGCCGATGGCCACCGGCACGGTGAGCAGGCTCATGGTCAGGGGGCCCACCCGCAGGTAGCCCAGGGGGGTGTAGGCCATGACCAGAATCACCGCCGTCAGCAGTGCCAGCTGGGTCAGGGTCCGTGTGGTGGAACTCATGCGATTCACGGGATTGTTCATATTCAATTTTCCTCCTGCTGCCGTCCTTTCTGCAAGGTACAGCGCATATTTGCGGCATCCGCCGCACACACAGTATACGCCGCTCTGCCCCCGATTGCAAGGCCCTTTGCGCCGTGTTATACTGAAAAAAACACCAAAGGGGGCCGCAGAATGGAAAAAACCTGGTTTCATGTGGACGTAAACTCGGCGTTTCTGTCCTGGTCGGCCCTGAAAGCCCTGCGCCAGGGCGCCGAGCTGGACCTGCGCACCGTGCCGTCCGCCGTGGGCGGGGACGAGGAAAAGCGCCACGGGGTGGTGCTGGCCAAGAGCGGTCCGGCGAAAAAATTCGGCATCCATACCGGGGAATCCCTCTTTTCCGCCCGGCGCAAATGCCCGGAGCTCATCGTGGTGCCCCCGGACTTTGATTTCTATGTGCAGAACTCCAAAGCCATGATTGCCATTCTCAACCAGTATTCCCCGGTGGTGGAGCAATACAGCATCGACGAAGCTTTTGTGGAGATGACCGGCACCGAGCGGCTCTTCGGCCTGCCCATCGAGACCGCCCACCAGCTGCGGCGGCGGATCAAACAGGAGCTGGGGTTCACGGTGAACATCGGGGTGGCCCCCAACCGGCTGCTGGCCAAGATGGCCTCCGACTTTGAGAAGCCGGACAAGGTCCACCGCCTGGAAGCGGAGGATGTGCCCCGCAAGCTGTGGCCCCTGCCGGTGGGCGAGCTTTTCGGGGTGGGGCCCAGCGCCGCGCGGCGGATGGGGGAGCTGGGCATCACCACCATCGGGCAGCTGGCCAACACCGACCGGGAACTTCTGGTGGGGGTGTTCGGCGCCCGGGGGGATACCTTCTGGAACTATGCCAACGGGCGGGAAAGCGACCCGGTGACCAAGCAGCACAGCAAAGACAACTCCTACGGCAGCAGCGTCACCCTGCCCGCCGACCTGAACAGCCCCGCCGAGGCGGACACCACCCTGCTGGCCCTCTGCGAGGCGGTGGGGCAGCGGCTGCGGCTGGACGGCCGGTGCGCCCGGGTGGTGACGGTGCAGGTGGTGGACAACGCCTTCCGGCGCAAGAGCCACCAGGTCACTCTGGACGGCCCCACCGACTCCACCGACACCCTGTACCGCACCGCCAAGGAACTGCTGCGCCAGATGTGGCCCGCCCGCCCCGTGCGGCTGGTGGGGGTGAAGGCGGAACGCACCGGCACACAGGGGTATGAGCAGCTGGACATGTTCTCCAACCCCGCCAAGAGCGAAAAGCAGGAGAAGCTGGACCGCACCGCCGACGCCCTGCGGGCACGGTTCGGGGACGGAGCGGTCATGCGGGCCAAACTGCTGCACCCAGACGACAAAACCGCCCGCCCCGGCGCCCTGGGCGCCGCCAAAGCCCGGGACAAGCGCAAGGTAAAGTGATGTTTTCCCCGCGCAGAGATACAAAAAAAGCCCTGCTTTCCCGCAGGGCTTTTTTTGGTGCGCCATTCCCATCCAAAAACCAACCAAGGATTTCTTTGTCCCGGATGGTGGGGATGGCATCCCCCTCTGGTTTTTCCTTTTGCGCACATTTTTAATTCGTGCAGATAGTTTTGGAATATTTTCATGTGGTACGCAGAAATTTTGTTTGCTCCCCATGGCAAAACCCGCTATACTGGAACCAAAATCCATCCGAGGAGGGGCACCCGTGAAGATTCTGCTTGTGGAAGATGACACCGCCATCGCCGGGGCGCTTACAGCCTTTCTGATCCAAAAAGGCTGCCGGGTCACCGTCTGCCCCACCCTCTCGGGGGCTCGGGACCGGCTGGTGACCGACTTGCCCGATGTGGCCGTGCTGGACTGGAACCTGCCCGATGGGGCCGGCGCGGACCTTTGCCGGGAGCTGCGGCAGCGCTGGCCCCGGCTGCCCCTTCTGATGCTGACGGTGCGGGACGACACCCGGGATATCCTGGCGGGGTTCGCCTGCGGCGCCGACGATTATGTGACCAAACCCTTTGACCGGGAGGTGCTTTACGCCCGGCTGCTGGCCCTGGGGCGGCGCAGCCGTCCCGACGAGGATGCGGGGCTTTCCTGCGGCGGCATCCGGCTGGATCCGGCCCGGCAGACGGTCACCTGCCGGGGAGAGCCGGTGGCCCTTGCGCCGCTGGAATACCAGCTTCTTCACCTGCTGATGGAAAACAAGGGCCGCACCGTCACCCGGCAGCAGCTGCTGGACGCCCTGTGGGACAAAAACGGTCACTTTGTCAATGACAACACCCTCACCGTGACCATGAAGCGGCTGCGGGAAAAACTGGGCCGTCCCGCCTGCCTGAAAACGGTGCGCAGCTTCGGCTACCGATTGGAGGAATCCCAACCATGAAACCTTCTTTTGTGCGCCGGGTGGCGGTTCCGGCGGTCTGTCTGCTGGCGGTGGCGGTGGTGACGGGACTGCTGGCCTTCTGGTCCGCTGCCCGGCAGCTGGCTTTGCTGGACGGTTTCTGCACAGCCCTGGTGGCCCGCGCCCCCGAAACCGCCGATGCCGTCTACGCCCTGGTGAAGGATGGAACCTTTGGCGGACAGGCTTCCCCGGGTGTGCTGGCGGCGCTGGGGTACCGCCCCCGGGATTTTGCCGCCGGGACCGGGTGGCTGTTCGCCGTGGCCGGGGCGGCGCTGGGTTTGGGGCTCGCCCTGTTGGGCGGGGGATTTTTCCTTTCCCGCCGGGCCGCCCACCGGCAGCGGCAGCAGCTGATCCGCCTGCTGGAAGCCGCCCGCACCGGCCAGCCCCTGCCGCTGCTCACCGGGGACGGCATGGCCGAGGGCAGCCACGCCCGTCTGGCCGATGAGATCCAGAAAACCGTCACCGAGCTGGCCCTCACCCGGCAGGAGGCGGTGAGGGCCCGGGACCGGTTTGCCCAGAACCTTGCCAACATCGCCCACCAGCTGAAAACCCCCCTCACCGCCCTGTCCCTGGCGGCCCAGAGCGCCGGGGCGGATTCCATGGCCGCCCCACTGGCCCGGCTCACCGGGCTGGAGGAATCCCTGCTGTTGCTGGCCCGGCTGGACACCGGAGCCCTGCCTTTGCACCCCGAGTCCTGCGATCTCTACACCCTGCTGATGATGGCGGCGGACAACCTGCAAAATTTGGCCTCCTCCGCCGGGGTGACGCTGGACATCCCGGAGCTGGACCCCATCCCGGTCACCTGCGACCCCGACTGGACGATGGAAGCCCTTCTGAACCTGATGAAAAACTGTGTGGAGCACGCCCCTGCGGGCAGCGCGGTCCGCTGCCGCTGCCGCCGCAACGCCCTCTACACCGAGGTGGTGCTGCAGGATGCGGGGGCCGGTTTCTCCCCGGCCGATCTGGACCATCTGTTTGAGCGATTTTACCGCGGAGAGCACCCAGGCCCCCACAGCACCGGGCTGGGGCTGGCCATTGCCAAAGAACTGCTGGAACGGCAGAACGCCCTGGTCCATGCGGAGAATGCCCCCGACGGCGGCGGCCGGTTTGTGGTGCGGTTTTACGGGTGACTGTCACCGGAATGTCACCTTGCGGTGGTAGAATGGACGCCAAAGGAGGACATTTCATGGAACTGCTGCGTTGTACCGATCTGAAAAAAGTGTACGGCAAGGGGGACACCGCCGTCTGTGCCCTGGACGGCATCGACCTGACGGTGGAACGGGGGACCTTCGTGGCCGTGGTGGGGGCTTCCGGCTCGGGCAAATCCACCCTGCTGCATCTGCTGGCCGGGGTGGACAGGCCCACCGCCGGGCAGGTCCTCATGGACGGGGTGGAGGTGGGTTCGCTGGACCCTACTAAGGCCGCCCTCTTCCGCCGCCGCAAGGTGGGGCTGATCTACCAGTTTTTCAACCTCATTCCCACCCTGTCGGTGGAGAAAAACATCGCCCTGCCCCTGCTGCTGGACAAGCGGAAGCCTGACCCAGATTTCCTGGCTTCGCTGCTCCGGACGCTGGGTCTGGAGGAAAAACGCCAGGCCCTGCCGGTCCAGCTTTCCGGCGGGCAGCAGCAGCGGGTGGCCATCGCCCGGGCACTCTGCTACCGCCCGGCCCTGCTGCTGGCCGACGAGCCCACCGGCAACCTGGACCGGAAAAACAGCGCTGAGATCCTCGACCTGCTCCGGCTCTTTCACAAGAATCTCGGCCAGACCATCCTGCTGGTGACCCACGACGAAGCCCTGGCAGCCCAGGCGGACCGGGTCATCACCCTCAGCGACGGGCGGATCGTCAGCGACCGCCCACGGGGGTGAGGACCATGTGGAAGAGTTTTTCCCGGGACGATCTGGCCCATACCCCCGCCGCCGTCCGGACGATGGCCTTGTCGGCGCTGGCGGCTTCCTTTTTTCTGGCGCTGCTCTGCGGCCTGTTTTACAACGCCTGGGCCTACGAGGTGGACCGCGTTCTGCGGGAGGAAGGCAGCTGGCAGGCCCGGCTGACCCTGACCGACGATGGACAGGCGGAAACGCTGGAACAGTTTGCCCAGGTGGATACCATCACCCCCGACGAGGGGCTGTCCGGGCCGGACGCCCTGGTGGTGAAGCTGACCTTCCGGGACAAAACCGCTGTGTATGACACGCTGGGCCTCATCCGGGACCGGCTGGGGCTGGACAACGACCAGATCCAGACCCACGACACCCTTTTGTCCCTCTATGGGGTCACCGACCCCGACCACCCGGCCCTGCTGCTGCCCTTCCTGACCGGGGTGCTGGCGCTGCTGGTGGCGGCGCTGGTGCTTTTGCTGCGCAACGCCTTTGAGATCACCATGCAGGCCCGGCTCCACCGGCTGGGCATTCTGGCCAGCGTGGGGGCCACGCCCCGCCAGCTGCGCCTTTGTCTGCTGCAGGAGGCCGCTGCCGTCTCCCTGCTGCCGCTGGCTCTGGGCACTTTGCTGGGCTTTGCCGCCTGCTGGGGGGTATTGGCGACGGTCAATCAGGTGGCCGCCGGTCTGCCCGACCGACAACCGGCGGTCTTTACCCTGCATCCGGCGGTGGCCGCTGCGGCGCTGCTGGCGGCGCTGGTCACCGTCCTGCTTTCGGCCTGGCTGCCCGCCCGCCGGCTCTGCCGTATCCCTCCGCTGGAAGCGATGCGGGGCACCCTTCCACCCCAGGCGAGAGGAACGGGCAAACGCTCCCTCACCACCCGCCTGCTGGCGCGGTGCTTCGGCATCCGGGGAGAACTGGCCGGCAGTGCCCTGCAGGCCCAGAAAAAATCCCTGCGCATCGCCAACCTGTCCCTGCTGCTCTCCTTCCTGGGCTTCACCGCCATCCTCTGCTTTTTCACTTTGTCGGGCATCAGCACCGACATGACCTACTTTGCGCGGTACCAGGACGCCTGGGACGTGATGGCCACCCTGCCGGATACCCGGCTTTCCGACTTTTCCCTCACCGGGGAGCTGGCCGCTCTGCCCGGCGTGGAGGACTGCCTGGTCTACGAAAAAGAGCAGGCCGCCGTCCTGCTGCCCGCCGAAGCCCAGAGTGATGCCTTGCGGGAGCTGGGCGGGCTGGGCGCACTGGCCGGGGAGGAAGCCACCGCCACCCAGGACAGCTGGCTGGTGAAGGCACCCCTGGTGATTCTGGACGATGCCGGTTTTCTCCGCTTCTGTGCGGAAGTGGGCATTGCCCCTTCGCTGGACGGGGCGGTGCTGCTCAACCGGGTGTGGGACAGCCAGCACAGCAATTTCCGCAACCGGCAGTACCTGCCCTTTGTGCAGCCCGACACCACCGCCCTCACCCTGGCGGAGGGGGACGGCCCCGCGCTGGGGGAATTGCCCCTGCTGGGCCTGACCGATACCCCGCCCAACCTGCGGGAAGAATATGACCAGTATACCCTCGTCCTGTTCTGGCCCCAGAGCCTGTGGGAGCGCTGGACGCAGGAACATTCCCTGCCCACACCGGCGCATGATCCGGAGGTGCTGGTACGCCTGCTGGGGCGGGAGGGCATCTCCCAGGGGGAATGCGAAACGCTGCAGGAGGAAGTCGCCGCCCTGCTGGAGGGGGCCGGGTATGCCTGTACCGTGGAAAACCGGCTGACCGAACGCGCCGACAACGACCGGATGATCCAGGGAGCCCTGGCCATTCTGGGGGCCTTCTGCCTGCTGGTGGCGGCCATTGGGCTGGCCAATGTCTTTCTCAACACCTTGGGCTTTGTGGAACAGCGCCGCCGGGCCTTTGCCCGGTATCTCTCCCTGGGGATGACACCCCGGGAGCTGCGCGGTCTCTTCTGGATGGAAGGGGCGGTGCTGGCCCTGCGCCCGCTGGTCATCACCCTGCCCCTCACAGCCGGCATGGTGGCCCTGATGCTCCGGGCCAGCTACCTGGACCCGGCCCTGTTTCTGGCCGAAGCGCCGGTGTTGCCCGTTGCCCTTTTCGCGCTGGGCATCCTTTTCTTTGTGGCGCTGGCCTATGCCCTGGGTGCCCACCGGGTCCTTTCTGCCGACCTGACCGGGCTGCTCAAGGATGACAGTCTGCTATAAATACAGCAACAGGCCCGCTGATCAATGGGAGATTCACGCGGACTGGAGCTGTTTGTCCGCAACTAGCGTACCTCACTCCTCTCAACCGTTGGATGGCCCGGCTGAAATTACTGTGCCGGTTATTGTTTTTTCTTTCTTTCCTCCACCATCTTAACAAACCATTCAACCATAGCGGGGTCACTGTGAGAGAAGAAAGAACTTTGCTTTTTATCCAGAGCAGAGATCCGATTCATATCTTCCGGTTCCAATACGAAGTCAAAAACCTGCAGATTTTCCTCCATCCGAGCCTTATGAGTGGATTTGGGGATGACCACAACACCTCGCTGAATATGCCAGCGTAAAATGATCTGTGCGGTCGTTTTGTTGTACTTCTCGGCAAGTTGAGCCAGTACAGGATTTTCAAATAAGCCTCCGCGCCCTTCTCCGAAAGGGGCCCAGGCCTCCATCTGAATCCCGTACTTGTCCATCCACTTTTTTGCTTCTGTTTGTTGATGAAATGGATGGGTCTCCACCTGATTGACCATAGGTTTGATACGACTGAAAGAGGCGATATCTACCAGCCGGTCCGGATAAAAATTGGAAACACCGATAGCACGCAATTTTCCTTCGCCATAGAGATCTTCCAACGCCCGGTATGCCCCGTAATAATCCGAAAACGGTTGATGAAGCAGAACTAGATCTAGATATTCGGTTTGCAATTTCCGCATGGATTCCAGAACCGCTTTTTTTGCTTCCTCATACCCATAATGTTCAATCCAGACCTTTGTTGTCAGGAAAATATCTTTTCTGGGCACACCGGATTTGACAATGGCATTACCGACCTGTTCCTCGTTGAAATAGCTTTGTGCTGTGTCGATGGATCGATACCCCACAGCCAGGGCATCCAGTACGCAACGTTCACATTCTTCTTTGGATACCTGATAGACGCCATATCCTACAATCGGCATTTTCACGCCATTATAGAAAGTAACCTGTTCCATTTTTACTGCCTCCGTTCTCTCTGAGGAAAGAATTGTTGTTATGGATGTTTTGTGGTACCATACCAAGTGTAGCACCCGGTTGTAGCTACCGGTCAATAGCTTTTTTGAAAAATTTCGAAAGGTTGAGGTTCTTTCTATGCAGTACAGCATGAAACAGACTTGTCAGAAAGTAGGGATGACCTATGAGGCATTGAAATTTTATTGCAATCAGGGATTGGTTCCCCATGTAAAACGTGACAAAAACAATTACAGGATTTTTGACGAACGCGATATTGAATGGATTAAAGGCTTGATCTGCTTAAAACGTTGCGGAATGAGCCTGGAGGGCATGAAGCGTTATCTAGCGCTTTGCCTACAAGGCAAATCCAGTATTCCCGAACGAAAAGAAATCCTGCAAAAGCAGCGGGAAGTTCTCCTGAAGAAAATGGCGGACTTGCAAGAGGATATCGCCTACATCGATAGGAAGCAGCACTATTATGACGATGTTCTAACAGGAAAGACCAGATACATCAGCAATTTGATTGATATTGATGAAAAATAAAGAGTTGGATTTTCTCTTGCTATCTGGAACAGTTAGTAGTGGTGCGTCTTTAATGAAATTTTCCCAAAGCCCCAGAACTTTATCACCTGAACAAGAACCCGATTTTGGAATTTGGCAAATAGCCCTGAAAATAATATTGTTATAGGACAAACGCCTTGCAGCAAGGATGCTCCCCGCCGCAAGGCTATTTCTATTTCATAAACTGCAGATAAAAAACAAATCCGAACGCACCTTCAAAAAGAAGTACGTTCGAATTTGCTTTTAATGGTGCACCAGCTCAACATCCCGGATTATTGCAATAAAAAAGAGCCCTACGTTTTCCGTAAGGCTCTTCTTGGTGCGCCATCGGGGACTCGAACCCAGGACCCACTGATTAAGAGTCAGTTGCTCTACCAACTGACCAATACTAATGGTGTAGTTAAAATTCCCCATGTAGTTCTTCTCCCAAAAACTGCTTATATGTTCCTCGCACATGGATTGTAATCTTGTATCCTTTTCCAACCTCCACCTTCTCGAACAGCTGTGCCAGGATAGCTCTTTTCCTCTGGACTGTGGCAAGATCAAATTCATTTGCCCAGCCGAGGAATTCATCGTAGTAACTGCGGATCTGCTGTACCGTGGTCCGGTCATCATTGTTCTGCAATAGAGTTGCGTACTCACCTTTTGCTTGCCTGACTTCAGCCTCTGCCTGGGCAATCAGTCGGGCCAGCATCTCCTGCGAGAAGGCGCTCTCCCCTTCCAGACATTTCAACACTTCATCCTCATAGCGTTGTTGCTTGTACTGGGCTGCCTTGATTTTCTTCTCGGCAGCCTGCTTTTTTCTATTATGGTTTGCTTCTTGCTGACGAATCTTCTGCTCGATGCTCTTATCATAAGGCTCGCTCTTAATCTTGCGGAACAGTTCATCGGCGTAAGTAAGCACAATTCTGTCTACCCGCTCTGCCAGATAAAGTGACTGACCATCACATTGCCGCAGGTGCTGGCCGCGCTGGTAGCAGTTGTACTTTGCCTGCACCTTTTCCCGGATACTCCCATCGGCCAGTTTATATCGATCTGTATGCAAGAAGGCCGACATCTTCGCCCCGCAATGTGCGCAGACTATGATGCCGGCCAATAATGTTGGATTGCCGCTCTTTTGGGCGGCATTTTTTTCTTTCAGAGCCTTTTTGCTTCTTTTGCTGTTCATCTCGTTGGCCTTGGCGAACAAAGCCTCGTCAATGATCTGCAGCTGCGGCATAAACTCCGACCGTGCCGCCTTGGTAATGATATATCCCGTGTACCCCTCGTGCTGGATCATCCGTTTAATGTTGGAGGACTGAAACTCCGCTCCCTGGCGGGTACGCAACCCCCGCTGGTTCAGCATCTGCGCCATGGCATAGGCAATGACCTGTCCGGCCTGCACCTGCTGACCCACCGTAACACAGATGCCGGAGCAATGAGCATACAGAGTCGTCAGCCCGCCGCCGTGGTCGATCTTGACATAGTATCCGTAGCTGCCGCCCCAGCTGTCGGTGGCGTTGGCAATGGTGACGGTGCCGTCTGCGGCGGCCAGAATTGGCGTTACCTCCGGTGCCGAGATATCGGTACCGCTGTGGTAACTGACTTCTCCCGTGAAAGGATCGGTGCGGTACCCTTGCGGCGAGGTGATTGTTCCCGCCACCGGCAGCGGCCATTGCAGGGCACCATCCGCAAACACCGTATCCATGCCGGGCGCCATGAGCTCCCCGCTCCCCTGCACAAAACCACCCAGCAGTTCACCCCAAAGGGTCGCGGTATCTTCTCCTGAAAGCAGTGTGAGGTACTCGTTCTGCCGTTCTGTGAAGTGATAAGCATCCCGCATTTCTTCCGGGGTGTGGTGGGTCAGTTGGATGACCAGAACCGTTTCGGTGATGGTTGTGGTTTCCGATTCGCCAGCTTCATTGGTTTGCTCCACCTCACGGGTTTGTGTTTCGGTGCGCCAGTCCAGTTCGTTCATATCCCAAAGAACAGTGCGCAGCCGCTCCACGTTATCCTCATCCAGATAGGCAACAGCGGCACCATTGGCATCGCCCGCCGTTTGAGACGCAAAAACCGCCAGGACATCCTGCCATGCAATGGCATAGTTGCCATCGTTTGACTCGATCTCCTGGCGGTCATATTCTGTGCTGTCCTCAATTTCTTCTAGTTGGTCCCGATATTCTTCAGTTAGCTGTTCCACGGCAGCCTGCACGGTGACGGCATTTTCATCGGGCGTTTCCGCTGCAAAGAAGATGCCGTAGGCGGAACCTGCCACCAAGGCGATCAGGCAAATCAAAAGCACGATAAAGGCCGTAACCCAGCCCCCTGCGACCAGCGCCACTGCGAGGCTCCACAGGACAGCCAGCAGGTGCCGGACGGCCGAGCGTAGAACCGTCGCTGTCTTTTTGGCCGCTTCTACGCCTTCACGGGCGGTTTGTCTGGCACGGCACAGCACCGCTTGTGTGCGCTGTGCCGCTTGCCGGGCCTGCTTCTCTTGCCGCACCGTGTTGGCTGCCGTGCGGAGTTGCTTTTGATCCCGGTCGACGCCGCGCAGTCCTCTGGCAGCACTCTTGGCCCGCCTCTGCCGTTCCTGGAAATTCTGGATTTGCTTCTTTGCCGCGCGGCGTTTCTGTTCCTGCCTTGCAGCCGTTTTCGGGTCTGGATTGGCCGTGTCTGGGTGCAGCGAGTTTCCTTCCCGTATTTCCTCCCGTGGCGGGCACTGGTTCGGTTTGTGTCCATGGGCAAAATGTCTGCGGGCGCTATTCCCGGCTTTCCCTAGAGCAAAGGCCGCGCCATCCTCCAGCAGCGTTTCCCCCTGTCGGATGCCCTGTTCCTCCATTTCCTGTGCGGAAGCATAGCTGCTCTCCGGGTCTGTTTTCGTTGCCGAAAAGACCCTCTCCTTGCTTTTCAGCCACGCCTGCCGGGCCATCGTTTTGGGCAGGGTGCGGGATGGCTGTTCTTTGGGCAAGCGCCCGCCGGGTTTCTGTTTGATTTCTTTATGCGTGTACTCTTTCATGGAATCACCTGCTTTACAAAATGGTCTTATAGACAGAAATGACCACCTGCCCCATCAGCAGGTGGTCATCTCTATCTACAGGGTCATGGATCGCATCGGCCGCAGGGTGTGTAGCCGCGGCTGATCAGTTCTTCCCGTGTGGCATCGGCAAAGTCATCTGCAAGGGTGTCCAAAACCTAAATTCCTGACTACTAAAAGCCAAACCGATGGAGATGCCATTTCACATTTCCGTCGGTTTGGCTTATGGGGAGAAAACAGCGCTGGCAACTTTTACAGCTTTGAAGCCGCCAAGTCAACAATTTACCTTTTGCAATTGATTTTGCTTTGCACGAAATTGTTATCCTACAATTATCGGTTAACTTTGTAGAGAATTCTTGCCTCCCAGGGCTGCAAAGTATCGGGGGTGGCGGTACAGTTTTCAATCAGAACCCGGGCGCCGCACCAATTTTCGGGCACAGTCCAGGGGGTGGCTTCGTCGCCGAAGTTGCACACCACCAGCATTTGCTCCGCCCCCAGTGCCCGCTCATAGATAAACAAGCGGGGATGCTCCTCTTCCAGCAAGGTAAAGTCACCATCCACAAAGACCGCGTACTGTTTGCGCAGGGAAATGAGCTTCTGGTAATAGGCAAACACCGAATCTGGGTCGGCCAGTTCCTCCCCGGCGTTGACGGTGGTATAGTTGGGATTCACCGGCAGCCAGGGGGTGCCGGTGGTAAATCCGGCGTTGGGGGTATCATCCCACTGCATAGGCGTGCGTGCATTATCCCGCCCTTTGGCGTAGATGGAGGCCATAACTTCCGCTTCCGGGTACCCTTCGGCCATCCGCTTATGATAGAGGTTATGAATCTCCACATCCCGGTACTGCTCTATGGGCAGCTGGATGTTGGTCATACCCAGTTCCTCGCCCTGGTAGATATAGGGCGTACCCTGCATACCGTGGAGCATGGTGGCCAGCAGTTTGGCGGAACGGCCCCGGTACTGCCCGTCGTTGCCCCAGCGGGAGACGATGCGGGGCAGATCGTGGTTGTCCAGGAAAAGGCTGTTCCAGCCGCAGCCATGAAGTTCCCGCTGCCAGCGGGCAAAGCTCTGCTTCATCTTGACAAAAGGCAGGGGTGCCAGGTCCCATTTTTCCTTGCCGGGCTGCTGGTCCAGACACATCTGCTCAAACTGGAACACCATGGACAGCTCGCTGCCGTCGGGGGCACTGTACAGTTTGGCCCGGGGGATGTCTGCGCCCCAGGCTTCGCCCACCGTGACCAGGCAGCCTTTCTGGAAGGTTTCGGCGCTGAGTTCCCGCAAGAATTCATGCAGGCGCGGGCCGTTGTTGGTGATTTTGCGGTCCGGTTCCTTGGCGATCTGGTCGATCACATCCAGACGGAAGCCTTCCACCCCCTGGTCCATCCACCACAGGATCATATCATAAATTTCCCGCCGCAGAGCCGGATTTTCCCAGTTCAGGTCGGGCTGCTGGGGGGCAAACTGGTGGAAATAATACTGCTGCACCTCAGGCACCCACTCCCAGGCAGGGCCGCCAAACACCGCCTGCATATCGTTGGGCAGCTGGTCGGGGGTACCATCCCGCCAGACATAATAATCATGGTAGGGATTTTCCCGACTTTGGCGGGCCTGTTGGAACCAACGGTGCTGATCGGAAGTATGGTTGAGCACCAGGTCCATCATGATGCCGATACCCCGGCGCTTGCCCTCCCGTATGAGAGTGCGCATATCCTCCAGCGTGCCGAACAGCGGGTCAATATCCCGATAATCCGAGATATCATATCCGTTGTCCACCTGAGGTGACGCGAATACCGGGGAAAGCCAGATCACATCCACCCCCAGGGTCTGCAGATAATCCAACCGCCGGACAATGCCGGGAATATCCCCCACACCACTGCCGGTGGTATCCTGAAAGCTGCGGGGATAAATCTGGTACACGACGGCGGATTTCCACCAGTCTTTTTTTGTCTTGTCAAGCATACGCTTCCTCCTGTGCCCAAAAGGCACTCATTGTAAGGCGGTCTTTACGCCAGAACCTCCCGCAAAAGGCGGGCATAGTCGGCACCGTCGCAGTATAAATCGCAGGGCGGCGGTGTTACACCGTCGGTATTGAGAAAACAGGTTCGGATTCCCAGTGCCCGGGCAGGGGCCATATCGTCCTCGGGACTGTTGCCAACCATCAGGCAATTCCGGGGCGGCACCCCCGCCGCTTGCAGCGCCAGACGGAAATAGTCCAGGTCCGGCTTTTTGACACCGTGATCCGAAGAGATAAAAATTTTATCGAATCGATCCCACAACCTCAGACGGCGCATTTCCGGCTCGGTGAACAGACGCTGGGCGTTGGACAGCAGAAAGACCCGCTTGCCTGCACCGCGCAGTGCATCCAACAGGCTACCCGCTCCGGGGTACAGTTTCGATACATCGGTGGAACAGGCACGAAACATCCGCCCCACCTCGGCAAGAACGGAGGGCGGAACCGATGCCACCTCTTTTTGGGCGAACAGCGCCCCAAACACCTGCTCCAGACAAATTTCCACCAGCCTTTTGCCGGTAGCGGCCTGGGCAGCTGCCTCCTGCCGGGAGATTTCCCTCCGATAAGCGGCACGCAGTGTTCCGGGCGTGTAGGATGCCCCATAGTACCCGTACAGATAACACAGGGGCCGCCACACCCGGGTCAAATCCTCCTCGTCCGTATGGATTCGGATGAGGGTTCCGTACAGATCAAAAAAGACCACTTCCATGTCTTTCATTGGCTTCTCCTTGTGGGGCCGGCAACATCAGCGCCGGATGCAGATGCCGCCGGGGGCCAGCCGGTTCCCGGTCAGGCCCCGTGCAAACAGGACCTCTTTTTCCGGGCAAAGTTCCCAGGGTGTATTTCCGGCGTTGAGCAGTACCTCCACCCTGCCCCGGCAGTACCACACCTGCCGGGCCCCGGGGGCTTGCCGGAACACCGGCATGCCGTCCCGCAGTTCGGGCAGGGTGCGGCGCAGGGCGATGAGACGGCGCAGCTGATCGATCCTCTGCTGGTTTTCGGTGGTATTCATCTTGTCCCAGGGCATGCAGCGGCGGCAGTCCGGGTCATGGCCGCCGGGCAGAGCCACCTCGGTACCGTAATAGATGCAGGGGCTGCCGGGCAGCGTGAACAGCAGCGCCAGCTGCTGGAAAAAGGCATCCTCACTGCCCGAACGGGTGAACAGCCGGTCGGTATCATGGGAATCCATCAGGTTAAACAGCACCTCGGTGGTCTGGCAGCGGTAAAGGTGCAGGCAGCGGTAAAGCTGCTCTGCCAGTTCCCCGGCCGTCCGGGCAGAGTCGGCAAAAAAGTCCTTCACCGCCTGCTGCAGGGGGTAGTTCATCACAGCGTCGTACTCGTCCCCTTCCAGCCAGGGGGAAGCATCGTGCCAGATCTCCCCCAGCAGGTAGACATCGGGACGGATGGCCCGCACCCGACGGCGCAGTTCCTTGAGCATCCGGTGGGAGATTTCGTTGCCCACATCAAAGCGGATGCCGTCCACGCCGTAATCCCGCACCCAGCTTTCGCACAGGGTGCCGAAATAGTCGATGACGGCGGGGTTGTTGGTATTCAGCTTGGGCATATCCGCCGCAAAGGCAAAGGAAAAATACCGTCCGTCCCGGGTACCGCCCGGGGCGGCTTCCGGCGGCCAGCGGTTGACCATGAACCAGTCCCAGTAAGGGGAGTCGGGGCCATTTTCCATCACATCCCGCCAGGGAGCAAAGTGGGGGCCGCAGTGGTTGAACACCGCATCCAGCATGACCCGGATGCCCCGGGCATGGGCCTGTTCCACCAGCTGTTTCAAATCGGCGTTGGTGCCAAGTTCGGGGTCCACCCGGGTATAATCCCGGGTGTCGTACCGGTGTACCGAGTCCGCCGCAAAGATAGGGTTGAGATACAGCCCGCTGACACCCAGCGAGGCCAGATAGTCCAGCTTTTCGCAGATGCCGGGCAGGTCGCCCCCAAAACGTTCCCGGTTGGTCACGGGGCCTTCCCGCCAGGGGGTCTGGTTGGCACTGCCCTTGCTGCGGCAGAACCGGTCGGGGAAGATCTGGTACCAGACGGTGTCCCGCACCCAGGCAGGGGGCGCCGGGATATCGGCAGGGTTCATCCAGGGCTGGTAAAAGCCCGCCGGGTGTGTTCCGTCCTGCCGGTCAGGGGTACAGAAACCGTCCTCACCGTACAGCCAGACCTGCCCGCCGCTGTGCAGTTCAAAATGGTAGCGGCACCGCTTGTAGGGCGGGCGGATCACCGCAGTCCACCACAGGGCATGGTCCAGGGGCTGGGGGTCGGTCAGTTCCCGGCTCTGGCCGTGCCAGCGCTCGGCCCCGCCCAGAATGCCCGCCTCAAAGGGGTCGCCCCAGTGCAGAAAGACCCGTTCCACCTCGGGGCCGGTCTGCAGGCGCAGCACCAGCTCGTCGGCGTTCAAGGCATAGCTCCAGGGTGCCTGGGCCCTGTGAAAAACCGCGGCAAAATTCATACCATATTCCTCCGTTGCAGGATCAGCGGCCGGTAAGCGTGCAGGGCGGCCGCGGCCCGGTCCAGGTCAGGCAGCCGCCACTCCCAGTTGGGGGAGCCTACGGTGCCGGGGGTGTTCATCCGGGCGCTGGCGTCCAGTTCCAGTATATCCTGTACCGGCAAAATCGTCCAGCGCGCCGGGGATGCCAACGCGCACCGCACCAGCCGCTGCACCACTGTGCCGGTGCCGAAGCCCTGCCGCCGCATCCAGCGGCGCAGCTTGCGCCGGGCGGCCACAGTCAGGCTGTTGTACCATTCCAGCAGAGTGGCGTTATCGTGGGTGCCGGTATAGCAGATCAGGTTTTCGCTTTGGGACCCGATATCCCGGGCCTGTTTGCCGGTGGTATCCAGTGTAAATTCCAGCACCTTCATGCCTTTCAGGCGGTAGTGGTCCCGCAGGGCCAGCACCTCCGGGCGCAGGTCGCCCAGGTCCTCGGCCACCAGTTCCAGGCCGGGCAGTTCCCGGTAAAGGGTATCCAGCACCGCATAGCCGGGGGCCTCAATCCAGTCCCCTTCCATGGCGGTGGGGCAGGATGCGGGTATCTTCCAGTAGGTATCAAAGGCGCGGAAATGGTCAATGCGGATCACATCAAAGAGCTGTTTGTTGTACCCGATACGCCGCACCCAGAAATCAAACCCGGTTTGCTGCAGGTGGTCCCAGTCATAGATGGGATTGCCCCACCGCTGGCCGGTGGCGCTGAAATAGTCCGGCGGCACCCCGGCCACCCAGGCGGGGCGGCCGTCGGCGTCCAGCAGGAAGTTTTCCTTCCCGGCCCAGACGTCTACCGAGTCCACCCCCACATAGAAGGGTACATCCCCCATGATACGGATGCCTTTTGCGGCAGCAGCGGCCCGCACCGCCTGCCACTGGCGGGCAAACTGGTATTGCAGGAAGGTCTGGTACTCCATCTCTTCCCGATAGGGGGTCAGGTCCCCGGCCCGGTTCTCGGGCCAGGTGCGCTGCCATTCCGGCCATTCCAGCCAGCAGCGGTTGTCGTTTTCCTTTTTAAAGGCCCGGAACACCGCGTAGTCCCGTACCCAGTCCCGGGCGGCAAAGGCCCGGTAGTCCTCGTCGGGCACAAAAGCCTGCCAGGCAGCGCGCAGCAACGGTTCCTTGTACCGGCGCACGGCCTCATAGTCCACATGGTTGACGGGCAACGGAAAGCCTTCCGGCAGATTCGGCAAAAGCCCCTGGGCGGCCAGTTCCTCCAGGCTGAGGTACATTTCATCCCCCGCACAGGAGGAATAGGGCTGGTAGGGGGAATTGCCGTAGCCGGTGGGGTTCAGGGGCAGAATCTGCCACAGAGTAACGCCGTTTTGCCCCAGCAGTTCCAGCCAGGCCCGGGCCGCAGGGCCCAGGTCGCCGATGCCGTAGGGCGACGGCAGAGAGGATACTGCCAGCAGAATGCCCGTTTCTTTTTGTTGTACGCACATGGGCGTCACCTCACAGATGCCAGATATCACGGTTGTACTCGGCAATGGTGCGGTCGGAGGAGAAGAACCCTGCTTTGGCAATGTTCACCAGGGCCTTGCGGCTCCAGGCAGCTTCGTCCTCGTAGTCGGCCAGCATCCGCTCCTTGACAGCGATGTACTCCTTCACATCCAGCAGGGTCATGAACCAGTCCTTGCTGATCAATTCCTTGTACAGGCGGCAGAGGCTTTCCACATCGCCGATGCGCAGCATCTTTTTGTCCACGATAAAGTCCACCAACCGGGCAATATCGGGGTCGCCGTCGTAGAATTCCGCCGGGTGGTAGGCATTTTCGGCATAGAGGCGGATGACTTCTTCGGAGCTTTTGCCGAAGCAGTAGATGTTCTCCTCCCCTACCAGGTCGGCGATCTCCACATTGGCGCCGTCACGGGTACCCAGGGTCACAGCGCCGTTGAGCATGAACTTCATGTTGCCGGTGCCGGAAGCCTCCTTGGAGGCCAGGCTGATCTGCTCCGAGATATCGCAGGCGGGAATGACCTTGGCCGCCTTGGTCACGTTGTAGTTTTCGATCATGACCACTTTCAGCCAGGGGCTGACCTCGGGGTCATGGTCGATAAGGTCGGCCAGGCAAAGAATCAGGTGGATGATATCCTTGGCGATGGTGTAGGCGGGGGCCGCCTTGGCGCCGAAGATCATGGTCACGGGGCGGGCCGGTTTGCGGCCTGCCTTGATCTCCAGGTACTTGTAAATGGCATAGAGGGCGTTCATCTGCTGGCGCTTGTACTCATGCAGGCGCTTGACCTGCACATCGAACACCGAGTCGGTGTCCAGCACGATGCCCTGGGTGGATTCCAGATAGCGGGACAGTTCCTCCTTGTTCTGCTTTTTGATGGCACGCAAGGTGCGCAGCACCTGGGGATCGTCCCGGTAGGCCAGCAGTTTTTCCAGCTGATCGGCATCCGCCTTGAAACCGGGGCCGATGAGGCTCTCGATATAGGCAGCCAGCGGCTGGTTGCAGTGGAGCAGCCAACGGCGGAAGGTAATGCCATTGGTCTTGTTGTTGAACTTTTCGGGATAAAGTTCATAGAAGGACCGCAGTTCCGATTCTTCCAGAATTTTGGTGTGAAGGGCTGCCACACCGTTGACACTGTACCCGTAGTGAATATCGATGTGGGCCATGTGTACCCGGTCCTGGTCGTCCAGAATGGCCACACGGGGGTCGCTGCTCACGGCCTTGGCGCGGCGGTCCAGTTCCTCAATAATGGGCACCAGCTGAGGCACCGCCCGGCGCATAAAGTCCATGGGCCATTTTTCCAGGGCTTCGGCCAGAATGGTGTGGTTGGTGTAGGCGCAGGTCAGGCTGACCTCCCGCACGGCATTGTCCATGGACATGCCCTGCTCGGTGAGCAGGCGGATCAGTTCTGGAATGATCATGGTGGGGTGGGTATCGTTGATCTGCACCGCCACATGCTCATGGAGGGTATCGGGGGTGTAGCCCCGTTCAGCCAGTTCTTTCAGGATCAGCTGGGCCGTGCTGCTCACCAGGAAATACTGCTGATAGACACGCAGCAGCCGCCCGGCATCGTCGCTGTCGTCAGGGTAAAGGAAGAGCGTCAGGGTATGGGGAATATCGCTCTTGTCGAAGGAGATGCCCTCCCCGATGCGGGATTCATCCACCGTATCCACGTCAAACAGATGCAGGGCGTTGCACTGGCCGTTGTAGCCGGGCACCGCAATGTCGTACATGATGGAGTTCAGGCTGAACCCGCCGAAAGGCACCGTGAACCGCACACCGGTATCGGTCAGCCAGCTCTGGGGGGTGATCCAGGGGTTCTTTTCTTCTTTCTGCTTGTGGTTTTCCAGCTTCTGGTAGAACAGGCCGTCGTGGTAGTTCAGCCCGGCGCCGTCGCCGCAAAGGCCCAGCGTGGCAATGGAATCCAGGAAGCAGGCCGCCAACCGTCCCAGGCCGCCGTTGCCCAGGGAGGGTTCGTTTTCCGCCTCCTCAATGGCGGTCAGTTCGTGGCCGTGGCGGGCCAGCAGGTCTTTGGCCTCCTCAAACAGGCCCAGGTTGATGAGGTTGTTGCTCAGCAGTTTGCCGATGAGAAATTCCGCCGATACATAGTACAATTTGCGGTCGCCGGTGGTCTTGGGCAGGGCCGCCATCTTTTCTTTGGTAAACAGCATCAGCGCCTGGTAGACCTGGCGGCTGTCGGCGGTGTCCAGGGTTTTGCCAAACTGTTCGTTCAGGATTTCCTGCAATCTCTGTTCCATCATACTTTCCCTCACTTATGATCGAAAAAATCCGGCACGGAGCGTTCCAGTGCCTCGTACACCCGCAAAAGTTCGCCCACGCTCCAGGCCTGGGCAAAGCACCCGCGGGAGGCGGTGGGGTTTTCGCCGTCGTAGATTTCGGGCAGCTGGCCCACGCAGCCCTCCCGCAGGGCGGGTTCCAGGGCGGTAAGCCAGTGGGCCACCTGCTGCCGGGCGGCGGCGCTGTGGCCATTCACTTTCAGGTAGGCCAGGTAAAAGGCACCCAGGGGGAAGGGCCACACCGTCCCCTGGTGGTAGGCCAGGTCCCGCTCTTTCTGGGGGCCGCCGTACACCGGGTGGAAGGCCGGGTCCCCGGGGGCCAGGGTGCGCAGCCCCACCGGGGTGTACAGTTCCCGCTGAACCGTGGCCACCACCCGGGCTTCCTGCCCGGGGTCCAGCAGCGGGAAGGGCTGGGCTACGGCCCAGATCTGGTTGCAGCGGATCTGTTCATCCTGCCCGGTGCCGGAAATAACATCCCGCAGGCAGCCTGCTTCCTCCCGCCAGAAGGCGGCCCGGAAGCTTTCCCGCACACGGTCGGCCAGGGCGGCGTAGTCCCGTCCGTCCAGCTCCAGGGTGGCGGCCAGTTCCGCCAGCATCCGCAGGGCGTTGTACCAGTAGGCGTTGATCTCCACCGGTTTGCCGTGGCGGGGGGTGGGCAGGATCTCCCCGATGCGCACATCCATCCAGGTCACCTGATCCAGCCCCTGCCCTGCGGCGATCAGGCCGTCCGGTTCCATGTGAATGCCGAACCGGGTACCGCTCCGGTAGGCTGCCACGATGCGCTCCATCACCGGCCAGGCCCGGCGCACAAAGTCCAGATCTCCGGTGTAGCGGGCGTAGAGCCACACATCCCGGATAAAAAGCAGCGCCGCGTCCACCGTGTTGTACATGGGAGCGGTTTTGCCTTCCGGGAAAAGATTGGGCATCAGGCCGTCCTGCTCATACTGCAAAAAGGTTTCCAGGATGCTTTTGGCCTCGGCATAGCGGCCGGTGGAAAGAGTACAGCCCGGCAGGGCGATCATGGTATCCCTGCCCCAGTCCTCAAAGAAGGGGTAGCCTGCCAGAATGGTCTTGCCGCCGGTGGAGTCCCGCCGGGCGATGAACGCTGCCCCGGCCTGGGCCAGCTGCCGGGCCGCCGTGGCCCGGAACCCGCCCTGCCGTTCCCACAGGCGGCAGCGCCTGTCGGCCTGCCGCAGCACCCGGGCTGCCGGGGGCGCTGTTTTTTCCAGCGTGAACACCAGATCCAGCGTTTGACGGCTGCCGGGGGCCACGGTGCATACCACCTGCAGGCAGGCGGCGGTCAGGCCGGTTTTGCGCCGGCCGTCCGGTGCATCGCAGGGGTAGTACAGCGTCTGCCAGCCCAGGGGGCAGGGGGTCAGCTGCCCGTTGGTGCGCACCGTCAGGTCCAGCCCGGCAGCGGTCACCCGGTTGCCCCGCAGGGTAAAGGTCTGGGTCTTGCGCAGGTTTTTGCCCTTGGGTACAAACTGCAGCCAGGGGATCACCGTCAGGGTGCAGGGGGTATCGCCGGGATTTTCCAGCTGATAGCGCAGAGCCACGGTGTTCTGTTCCCAGTCCATGGCCAGTTCTTTTTCCACCTGTACCCCCTGCCACTGGTAGACCCACCGGGGCAGGCCGTCCACCTGGGCAAAGCAAAGGTTCTGCCAACCTTCCTCGGGGCTGCCCTTGGCAAAGGTCTGGGTGGAAAGATAGGTAGCGGCCCCGTTCCGGGTCAGTTCCTCCTCCACCCGGTGGACGATGTTCCACCGCACATTGGGGGCCCGGGTGCAGGCCATCAGCAGGGCGTGGTCATTGCGGGCAGCCCCGCCGGTAAGGGTCTGGGAGCAAAAGCCCCCCAGCCCGTTGGTCAGCAGAAAGCAGTGCTCCGCTCTGTGGGCGCTGTCTGCCAGGTCCTGTTTGCCAAACACAAAACGCATGGTATCTCTTTCTTTCTCACAGTTGGGATGGTTTGCCCAGAATCAGGGCCGTGCCGGGCGCCGCCGTAAAGGTGGGGGCGGTTTGCGGCTGCTGCCAGCCAAAGGTGGTTTCTCCATCGGCCAGGCACTGCCAGTCCTCGCCGTCCGGTGTACAGGTATATGCCTGTCCCGAGGCATTGTATACAAGGTACAGCTGCCCCCATCGGCTGCCGGTATTGTCCAGCAGCGCCGTCACACAGCGGGGGGCGGGAGTTTCTACCCGCAGCAGCCGCCGGGCGGCCCCGGCGCTCTTGTCGCACAGGGCGGGCAGCTGCTTGCGCAGCGCCATCAGGCCCCGGTAGTAGTCCACCAGGTCCCGGTGGTCCCAGGCCCGCTGCCAGTCCAGCCGGTTCAGGGTAATGGGCGCATTGTGGGTGTCCCGCTGGCCCTGCTTGGTACGGCCGAATTCCTCGCCCGAAAGCAGGAACAGCCGCCCCTGGCAGGTCATGTAGACCGCTGCCGCCAGCCGATTGGCCCGCAGCACCCGGGGGGTGCCTTCGTCGTAGCGCCGCCGGGGGTCCAGGGTATCCACCAGTTTGTCCCACAGGGTCACATCGTCATGGCAGGACACATAGGTGATGGTCTGGGTGGGGGCCGCCGTATGGAAGCCCCGCCCGCCGGGGCACCAGGCCGTCAGACTTTGGGCCACGGCCCCCTCTTTGCCGCGGCCGCCGTTGACAAAACCGGCGCTTCGGGTGTGCTGTACACTGCCTTTGACCGCATCCCGCACGGCGTCGCAGAAGGCGCCGATCTCCGGGTCCAGGGTGGGCAGGCTCTTTTTGCCCGCCAGCCGGGTCCCCCGTTTGCAGGCGGTGGGGCCGGCGGCCCAGGGTTCGCCAAAGACCAGTTTTTCTCCCCGGCCGTAGCGGGCATCCAATGCGGCGCGGATGCGCTGCATCAGGTCGGTGTCCAGCAGGCCCATCAGGTCAAAGCGGAAACCGTCCATGTGGTATTCCCCGGCCCAATAGAGCACCGAGTCCAGAATATACTGGCCGCACATGGAGCGCTCACTGGCCAGGTCGTTGCCGCAGCCGGACCCTTCGGACCAGCTGCCGTCGGGCCGGTGGCGGTAGTAGTAGCCGGGCACCGTGCGTTCCAGCCAGGAATCCCGGTGGTAGGTGTGGTTGTACACCACATCCATAATCACCCGGAACCCCTGCCGGTGCAGCGACTGGACCAGCTCTTTCAGTTCCCGGATGCGCAGAGCGCCGTCCCGGGGGTCCAGAGAATAGGAGCCTTCCGGCACATTGTAGTTGACGGGGTCGTACCCCCAGTTGAAGGAGGCATCGGGGGCCGCTTCGTCCACCGAGCCGTAATCAAACACCGGCATCAGCTGGATGTAGTTCACCCCCAGCCGCCGCAGGTAGCCGAGGCCGGTGGGGTGCTGCCCGTCCCCGTACAGGGTGGTATCGGTACAGGTGAATGCCTTGTACTTGCCCCGGTACGCCTGCGGGAACCCGCCGCTTTCGTCCCAGGAAAATTCCCGCACATGCACTTCGTAGATGATATCCTCCGCCTGGCGGGCGGGGGCCTTGTCCTGCTGCCAGCCCTCGGGGTCGGTGGCGGGCAGGTCCACCACCATGCTGCGGCCGCCGTTGCAGCCGCAGGCCCGGGCGTAGGGGTCGGCGGTGGTGCGGGTCACGCCGTCCACCGTCACCGCAAAGTCGTAGTAAACACCCGCCAGCCGCCGGGGTGCTTCGTAGTACCAGACGCCCCGGTCCTGGGGTTCCATCTCCACACATTCCAGCGGGTCCGAAACCACCCCTTCGGGGTAAAGCCGCAGCTGCACCCGCTGGGCCGTGGGGGCCCACAGGCGGAACCGGGTGCCGGTGTCGGTTAGGCGGGCGCCCAGGTCGCCGCCGTCATAGTGGTATTGCCGGGCAAATTGGGGGCTGTTGAAATCCATACAGGGAACACTCCTCTGGCAGGGTCGGCCGCCGGGAGATCAGCCCTTGACGGCGCCCGACATGCCATCCACGTAATATTTCTGCAGTTTCAGGAACAAAATCGCAATGGGGATAGAGATGAGCACCGCACCGGCGGCAAAGCTGGTGTACCAGCTGTCGATGTACTCTTTTTCCAGCATCTTCCACAGGCCGATGGCCACGGTGTACTGGTCGGAGTTGGCCCGGCAGATGACCTTGGCAAAGATGAAATCCACCCAGGGGCCGATAAAGGCGGTGAGCACGGTGTAAACGATGACCGGCTTGCTCAGGGGCAAGGTGATCTTGGTGAAAATCTGCCACCGGGTGCATCCGTCAATGCGGGCGGCTTCGTCCAGGGCCATGGGCATGGTATCGAAGAAACCCTTGGCGATCTGGAAGCTCAGAGCCGCGCCGCCGGAGTAGCACAAAATCAGTGCCAGGCGGATGAGAGAGCCTTCGGTGAGGCCGATGGCCTTGAGGATGAAGTAGACGGCGATCATGGACATAAAGCCGGGGAACAGGCCCAGGATCATCGCCATGTTCATGTAGGGCTTGCGCATCTTGAACCGCATGCGGGACAGACAGAAGGCCGCCGACAGCACATAGAAGCTGGACAGGATGCAGGAGAAAATGGCGATGATCAGGGTATTCATGAACATCTGGGGAAAGTTGAGGATGGTGGTATCGGTGAACAGTCGGATGTAGTTGTCCAGAGTCAGGCTTTTGGGAAAGAAACTGGACACATAGGAGCCTTTTTCCGCCCGGAAACTGGTCATCACGACCCACAGCACCGGGAACACCCAGATGGCGGCCAGCACCGCCAGTAGGGTGTGAACCAGGACATTGTTGCGCCGACGGATGGCTTTTGCACTCTTGTACTGTTTCATGATCAGAAACCGCCCTCCTCTTTATAAGACTTGCTGCGCCGGTAGGTGAACAAAGCGCCCACCGACAGGATGATAAAGGTCATGATGCCCACCACGGCACCTACGTTGTAATACTGCTTGTCGATGGTCAGCTTGTACAGCCAGGTGACCAGCAGGTCGGTGCTGCCCGCGGTGGAAGCCAGGTTGGTGACCGGGTCGCCGCCGGAAAGCAGATAGATAACGTTGAAGTTGTTCACGTTGCCGGTAAAGGTGGCAATGAGGTAGGGGGTGGTGACATAGAGCATATAAGGCAGGGTGATGCTGAAGAAGGTGCGCACCGGGCCGGCGCCATCCACCTTGGCGGCGTCGTACAGTTCGGCGGGAATGTTCTGCAGCACGCCGGTGAGCTGCATCAGGGTGTAGGGCACACCCACCCAGATGTTGACCACGATCACGGTGACCCGGGCCCAGGTAGGGTCGGTGAAGAAGGGCAGGCTGGCGTCCGGGGCGATCAGGCCCAGGCTGCGCAGCAGCACATTGACGGCACCATTGGGCTGCAGCATGGTGCGCATGATCAGCAGGGACACAAACATGGGCACCGCGCTGGAAAGTACGAAGCAGAACCGCCAGAAGCCCTTGAAGCGGGTATCTTCCCGGTTGATGAGCAAAGCCAGCAGCATACCGAAGATGTAGTTGGTGAAGGTGGCGAACACCGCCCACACCAGGGTCCAGGCCAGCACCGACCAGAAGGTGCTGCCCAGGATGCTGTTGGAATCAAACAGAGTGGCGAAGTTTTCCAGCCCCACCCAGTCGAAAAGAACCAGGTGATTGCCGATCTTGCTGTAATTGGTGAACGCCATGCAGATCATAAAGACCAGCGGCAGGATGGTCAGCGCCGTGATGAAGAACATGGGCGGGGTCATCAGCAGACGGTAGAGGTTTTCGTCCAGCAGGGTGGCCAGGTCTTCCCGGAAGGTGTTCACATGGCCGCCGCTGCTTTGCAGGCACTGAGCCTTGTAGGCGCTTTTCAGGCTGCCCCGCCAGACCAGGAACATCACCAAGGTGATGAGGATGGTGGCTACGCCGTACAGCAGGAGCAGGATGGACTGATCGCCCTGCACATACAGGTAGACCTGCTGGGCTTCGTCCCACACCTCCTGCTGTTCCACCTCACCCAGGGTGACCAGCATCTTCAGGTTATACAGCCCGCTTTGTACCATAAAGGCCAGCCAGGCCAGTTCAGCGGCCAGGTAGAGCACACCTTTTACCGCCTGACCGTGGCAGATACTGCCCAGCCCCATGACCACCGCCGAAAGCCGGGTGGTCATATCGCCTTCCCGCAAGGCCGCCAGGCAGGTATAGGGGGAATAACCTTCGCTTTGTTTTGCTTTCAACATATTCATCATTTCCACCTCATGCGCTGCTCAGATTCCGTTGCTGTTCATGGCGTCATTCATGGCCTTGGTCTGTTCGGCGGCGTTCTCCTTGGTCACGCTGCCGTTGCGGATGGCCTTGCCCATGTTTTCCACCGGCGTCCAGCAGTTGTTCATGCTTGCCACAAAGGGCTGCAGGATGGACGTGCGGTCAAAGGTATCGTTCTGGGCCTTGACCACCGGGTCCGCCGCGATTTCGGGGTCGCTGTTCAGCTCGGTGTTGCAGGGGATCACATTGCGCAGCTCGTAGTGCAGGCGCTGGGCTTCCGCCGAACCCAGGTACATGGCCAGTTCCACCGAAGCCTTCATATGCTTGGTGGATGTGTTCACCCCAATGGCTTTGGATCCGGCATAGGCATACATCTGCTTTTCTTCCCCGTTCAGGGTGTAGGTGGGCAGTGCCGCCACACCCATGTTGTCGCCCAGGATTTCCTCCACGGCGGCGGCATCCCAGGAGCCGGAGAAGATGGCGTTGATGCTGCCGTCCCGCAATCCCGCCAGACCGGAACCGTCCTGGTCGATCTTGAAGTTGGGATTGGCCACCAGGTCCACCAGGTATTCGGTCACTTCCACGGCGTTCTCCCCGCCGAAGTCGGCGCCCAGTTCCTCCTGGGTGCCGTCCCCGAAGAGGGTGCAGCCGTTGCCGAAGTAGAACGCCGGCAGGTACCAGGAGTTCACGAAGGGGAAGCTGACCACACCATTTTCCAGCATGGTGTCCAGGCTTTTCACATCCTCCTCGGTGAACACGCTCTTGTCATAATACATGTACCAGGTATTGGTGGTAAACGGCACACCGTAGATGTCGCCATCCAATGTCAGGGAGTCCAGCAGCGTTTCGCTGTTTGTAGCCTTCAGTTCCTCGGCATAGATACCGCCGAATTTGGCCAGTGCGTTGGCATCGGTCATGGTGGTCAGGGTGTCGTTGGCGTACATGAACACATCGGCGCTGGCGTCCGGGTCCTGAGACACAGCAGTAGCCGCTGAAGCTTCATCCGACACGCCGTACACAAAGGTGATATCCCATTCCGGGTGCAGGGCGGCAAAGTTTTCGCAGCAGGTCTGCAGCCATTGGCCGCTGTCTTTGGACTGGTCCTCCGACGGGGACCATACCATCAGACGAATCTTTTCAGCGCCGCTATCGCCGGACACAGGACCACAGCCTGCCAGCAAAAGTCCCGCCGCACACAGGCCCGTGGCAAGTCGTAACGATTTCTTGTGCATGCTTACTCCTCCTTGTTTCGCTTTGTTTCGCTACACCCACTATACACTCCTCCCCCATCAGAATCAAGACTTTCCAGAAAAACCGCAGTTTTTTCTGCTTTCTGCACAACCAAGCAAAGGGGAAATTGTGCTTTTTCACAGTACAGCGAAACAATACGAAACACCTTACGAAACATTTCCGCTACTGGTGATTGCCTTTTGCCCGAATTGAGGGTATAATACAGATAAAAAACAGAGTAACAGCGGAGAATATGTATGGTCACCATTCAAAATATCGCGGAAAAATTAAATGTTTCCAAAGGGACGGTCTCCAAGGCATTGAACGGCGCGCCTGACGTGAGCGAAACATTGCGAAAATCTATTTTGGAGACCGCTGTGGAGATGGGCTATTCCCGCACCCTCCACAAGCGGGATGCCAAGACCCTTTGCATCTTCATCGAGAACATGTCCTGCCAAGAGCCCAACGACTTCGGCTACGATATTGTGGTGGGTTTCCGCAAGGCGGCGGAGCCTTCTGGGTATCTGGTGGAGGTGGTCCCTCTGGACGACAAAACCCAGAAGCACACCCGCTACGACGAGTATATGCTCAAACACAACTATGCCGGAGCGTTGTTCCTGGGATTGTCCCTTTCGGACGTATGGCTGCACGACCTACAGACCGCCCACACCCCCGCCGTGTTGCTGGACAACTACATCAAAGCCAACCCCTACACTTGTTATATGGGTGTTGACAACGCCGAGGGCATGGACCTGGCGGTGGCCCACCTGCGCAGCCTGGGGCACACCCGCATCGGCTATCTCAGCGGCGGGCTGGGTTCCTATGTAAACCAGACCCGTTACAGCGCTTTTTTCCACGCGCTGCGCAAAAATGGATTGCCGGACGACCCTCATCTGGCGGGAAGTGATTATTTCTTCTCGGAATGTCTGCAAAAGCATCTGCCCGCCCTGCTCAAGCAGAATGTAACGGCCATTCTGTGCAGCCATGACCTACTGGCCCATACGGTGATGCTCCACTGCCTGGAACTGGGCATCCGCATCCCCCAGGATCTGAGCATCATCGGCTTTGACGACCTGCCCCTGTGTTCCTACACCATGCCACCGCTGACCACCATCCGCCAGGACCGCACCCAGCTGGGCAAAAGCGGCTTTTACGCTCTTTCCAGCCTGTTGGCCGGGGTGCCCATCAGCACCCTGCTGCTCCATGCCCAATTAATCCTTCGTCAATCTACTGCAGCTCCAAAAGAGCACCCGTAAAACACAAAAAGACAGATACATTATGTCAGACCCTTGCTGGAAGCTGTTTTCGGCGCATATAAAATCTCGCCCGACTTTGTAGCGGTGCGAGTTTTTTGTATCAAATATACTTTCCAATACTTTTCTCCCATTTATATCCCAATAATCAATTCACATTTGCGCCCCCTTGGATCTCAAAATGCAAATGCGGCCCTGTCGCCCTCCCAGTTTGCCCCACATATGCTATGACCTGTCCGGATTTCACCTGCTGCCCCGCTGTAACACAGATACTGGAGCAATGGGCATACAAGGTCGTGAGTCCGCTGCCATGGTCGATCTTGACATAGTACCCGTAGCTTCCACCCCAACTATCAGTGGCATTGGCAATGGCCACGGTGCCATCTGCGGCAGCAAGGATACGCTGTTGGAGAAGATTCAGGCCTGTATCGCACCTCAGGACAAAATAAGAGTAGGGCTTGAGGCAACCGGACATTACAGCTACAATCTGCTGGGGTTTCTTTTGGACAATGGTCTGGCCACCTATCTTCGCCATGGAGAAATCCAGGCAGCCCTATCGCTCAGCGGCTTGAGCCATCTATTTGAATAGACAGCGGGGGTCTGATAAGACCTCAGCTTTGCTATACCCTTTTTTGAACCATCTGCCTGTGAGCACTTCCACTCATTTTCAGGGTTGACTTTTAATAGTTAATCTTTCCTGGTATATTCCGGCACATCAGACTCCGGTGCCGACGATCAGGTCCAGAATCTCTTTGGCAAAGGTTATGACTGAAAAACGAAAACCACCAACCCGTCAACGCCCGATACAGGTCAAGTTTTTTGTAGACGAAAAAGAGCTTGACCTGATAAAACAGAAAATGGCACAGATGGGAACGAACAACATGAGTGCCTATCTCCGCAAAATGGCAATCGATGGGTATGTTGTGAATTTGGATATGCCTGAACTCCGTGAGTTGACTTGCAAAATGAAACGGATATCCAACAGCGAAAACCAAATTGCCAAACAGCTCAACACAACGGGTAACATCTACGAAGCTGACATTGAAGAAATCAAAAGGAATCAGGAGGAAATTTACGAAGGCATTAAAAAAATCCTGCTTTCTCTTTCCCATCTGAAATGTAGATGAACTGATAAAAGCGGAACAGGCATGACCGAAATCATGCCTGTTCCAAGAATTTCACCTATTACTGTTTTACGACCACTATAATGTAAAAGAATTTTCTTCGCTAGATACTATTGAATTTGGGTTATGCAGCTTTGCAACTGCAAAAGCAAAAACCAGTAGCAACGGAAACACAGATAATAGTGCTTGTATAGCTGTTACGCTTGGGTCGGCACCTATTTGTTGCAGAAAGTAAGTTGACAATACCAACTGGCTATCTGTCTGCAAAAAGGTCATGGGTTGTTCAAGCATGTTCCAACTCTCAGCCACCGATAATAGGCTACCTGCCAGTATGTAGGGGGAAAGCATTGGGATATAAATCCGGAAAAAGCATTGCCGAGTAGAAGCTCCTTCACAGATTGCTGCTTCGAACAGGCTAGGATGAATTTGCTCACTGCCAAACCAGAAGATCAAAACAAGAAAAGGCTGGAAGGCAGACATGAGCACGACACCGCCCGCGTGGTGTAAAAGATGCATCCGATCCAATAAAAGATATTGTGGAAGTATGAGTGCTTGTTGAGGAAGAAACATCAACAAAAGGCAGAGATAGAGCACTTTTCGGGCAATATGCTGCGGAAGCATTTTCGAAAGTGCAAGGCCTGCGGGTATGTTGACCAACCACTGTAGCAGTAGATCTCCTACAGCAAGTATAATCGTATTTAGATAGGCAGCCCAAAATATCGTTTCAAGTTCCAGAGAACTTTCCAAAAGGGAAAGAACACCAGCTTTTACAAATGGGAGGAGCAAAGCTGCGCAAGGAAGTATGTACAGGAACACAAGCGACTTGAAGAGCGGGCGTTGCCAGCGGGGATGTTTAATCATGACCGCCCACCTTCTTTCCTTTTCCAGACAGGTAATTTCCAAAAGGCCGAAAAGAATACGAGTAGAAGCAACGGGATAACAATGAGAAAGACCGACGCCGCCTCCAGTCTGGCAAAATTCATGTTACTGAAATTGTTTTGCAGGAAATGTTGTAAACTGTACAGTGATTCTGTAGGATGCGCCCCACCCAAAAGCAAGGCTTCGCGGAAACAGCGAAATGAATTGTATACAGCTAGGATGGCACAAATTCCCAAAGAAGGGGCTGTAAGAGGAAGGCGAATGGAAAAAACAATTCGCCAATAAGAGGCCCCTTCCAGTGCAGCTGCCTCCAAGTATTCTTCCGGAATTGAGCCCAACGCGACTATTAGAATCAGAAGCGAATATCCAAGCCCTTTCCAAAGAACGAGACAGCCAAAAACCATACCAGCCACTTGTCCCGTAGACCAATCTGCAGGTAAAAGGGAAAACAGACCATCGATCTGCGAAGTTCCGAACAACTGAGAAACAATTTCTACCACACAGACGGCTGGCAAAACGGCGGGTAAAAAGAAGAGAGCCGATGATCTACCACCGTGGATACGATGGCACAGTAATGCCAGAAGAAACGCGATACAAAGATTCAAAGGCAGGACAAATGCCCAAAGAATCAGAAGGTTACGAATTGCCAGCAAGAAGGTATGATTCTGCAACAGTTCTATATAGTTTTCCATCCCCACGAAGGTATTCCCCATACCATGGTAAAAACTGCGGATGAACGCTATAACAAAAGGAAGCAGATAATTGACCATAATGGCCAGAAGCATGGGTACTAGTAAAAGCCCGCCTATGATATGTCGTTGTCGGGACAGTGATCCACTTTTTACAAAGAAATTCATGGAATTCCTTTCATTCATCCAGATACATCTGCAGTCTGGGCGTCAGCGTGTTAATCAATTCATCCAGCGATGTGTCTCCGTAGAGATAGTCGTTCAAGGAGGATGTCAGTATATCATCTCCCGTTTCACTCTGCCCCAGCTCCAATGCACTGTACCAAATGGTATGAAAATGTGCGGATGTTATTTGGTCGCAAATAGACTGAATGCTCTGCACAGTGGTGTCTTGCAGATTACCGCCATAGGTTTTCTCACGAAAGGCAATGTCCTCTTCGGAGAGCTTTTCCTTGGAAGCATCGTAGACAAGAAACTGATGCTCATTTTCAAGCGAAGACTTTGTGCTGTCGCGGCGTACAGGCAGTTCTTCCGTGGTACAGGGATAAGCAGCGGCATCCTGGCATTCGGCGCTCATCAGATAATATAGCAGTTCTGCGCACTGCTCTGGATATTGTGTGCCTGCACTAGCCATTGCGTAGCTGGAAATTTCTGCAGTAATGCTGCCATTTTCGTTGGGAATTCCTTGAACAAACGGGGCGATGCCTTTGGTATCCAGGGGGTGCAAGGTTCCCAGCGCGATGTCTGACATTTCCAGAAGGCCAAAAGGTGTTCCCTCAGCTAACGCATCAATCTGCTGCGAGTCATAGTTGTTGAAAAGATTAAGCTGATGGGTGGTGTAATCCTTTTCAATGGTTAAAGCCTGACGGACAGCATCAGTATCTAACTGAATAGCGCCTTCCTGGTAGTCAATCAACGGTTGATCAAGTAGGTTTGTCAAGCTCAAAGAATATTCGACCTGTTTGCCGTTTTCCTTCAGGACACGGGACAATTCCTCAAAAAAAGCTGTTTGATTCGCTGAGGCTATATCCGGCTGAAATCCACTTTCTGTGATAACGTTCTCTGCTCCAACAAATAAAGGGACCGAAAAAGAAAGTGGCAAAATATATTGCTGGCCATCCAGTTGCCCGGTAGCAAGAACCGCGGAATAGTAGTTAGCAGGATCAAATGAATTGGCATCTGCATAGTCGGAAAGATTCAAAAAGGAGTGATTCTTCATTGCTTTTTGAACGTCCGGGAACAAATTCTCATCCGTGAATCGCAAAGTCTGCATCAGAAAAATATCGGGTCCGCCACCTGTTATGATCTCAGTATTCAGCTGGTTGATCTCCGATTCTCGTGCAGCTTGATCGCTGGCACCACTTACAGGAGATACAAATTCCAGATGAATTTCCGGATGAGAATCCTCGAAGTCCTTTAATTTTTCGTAGATGGGAAAATGCGCTTCTTCATCAGTGTAAACGGCTTCCAGATACACGGACAGGGTGACAGTTTCGTTTTTCTGTGATGAGCTCATGGTGGGAGTGTTCGAACTCTTTGGATTTTCTGAGCTACTTGATGCTGTTGAAACGCACGAGGTACAGCTTATCAGAAGAACGATAGAAGCCACAAGTAGAGCAGCAGCTTTTTTCATGCCATATCCTTTCGATTAACATTCCAGGTGAGTTAAGATATCTTGTAATTTAGTAGGAATACTTCACGCACAAAAAAGTACATAACATGCACGTTTTTATCATTATAGCATACGGTAATAGGTGCAACAAGCAAGCAGGAAGCAAATCGAGTAAATCTTTCAGCCATTACTCAAAAATTTACAATAGCTTACCAATCTTCCATCCGAAATAGTCGTTCTGATTAATAATGCCGCCTAAAAGGAATGTTTTCTCATTGCTCCATCTTGTGAGAAGATTCTGGAATGCCTGGTTGTGAACTACAATCGCAATGTGCTCAAATGCTAATGGATTGCAAGTGCAAGGGAGTTGGCATTTTTCCTCGTTTACCGGAATGAATTCAATGAGAGCGCAATCCTCTTGATCCAACCATAATAGCTGACGAAGCAACGTCTGCAACGATTCATTTTCTTCTATGGAGAGAATTGTTTCCGGCACGTTCAACGCGTGAGCTATATTCTTAATCAGGTTACGTTTTGGAGTTCGATACCCTATCTCATATTGAGCGATACGATTTGCCCCACTCGCTCCCAGTCCAATCCGCTCACCTAACTCCCGTTGCGTCATGTGACGATGTTGACGGATTAGACGAATTTTAGTTCCAATTTTCATGATATAATTCTGCCTCCACCTTGTAGACACGTTCGAAGCGTTAACATACTATATTCGTCTGGTTTACATGCAAAAAGGGAGGACCGGCGCTCTGTGCCAATCCTCCCAATATCGATCAATATGAAAAACGCCCTGCTTTCCAGCAAGGCGTTTCTTTGGTGCGCCATCGGGGACTCGAACCCAGGACCCACTGATTAAGAGTCAGTTGCTCTACCAACTGAGCTAATGGCGCTTATAAAAGCA
>NZ_JACJJP010000021.1 GCF_016900095.1 Gemmiger formicilis | reverse complement strand
GGAACGGTTCGGGGGCGGCGTGGGGCTGTGGGGGTTGTGTCTTCTGGCCTTCGCCCTGTTTGCGGTGGCCAAAGGCCCCGAAGCCGCCCTGGCCCTGTGCGCCTGCGCCGCGGCTGTGGTGATGACCGTGCTGTTCAGCAAAGCACGGGTGCTCCGGGCGCTGGCCTTTCCGGTGCTGCTGGGCGGGCTGTTCGCCCTGGTCTATTCCCTGCTGTACGCCGCCGGGACCGGCACCAGCATGCAGTTTTCGGTCTTTTCTTTGCGGGATACCCTGACCTACGCCCGCCTGGAGCCCCTGGCCGACCGCCTTTGCCGGCTGCTGCCCGGCACCGGGTATCTGTGGCTGGTGGGCATCGGGGTGGCCAACGTCTTTTTCTTCTGCCCCTTCCAGTTCTGTCTGTGGGCCCGGGGACTGCCCCGCGCCCTGCGCCATCTGCCCCGGCTGGACGTGGCCCGGCTGGCGCTGCATGCCGGGACCATCGGGGGATTTCTGGCCTATCACCTTTTCCGGCACGAAAGTTCCAGCCAGGTGTATTTCGGGCTGTTCGGTATGCTGTGCATGAGTATTCTGGCCGCCGGACAGCTGCCCCGGCTGCGCCGGGCCAAACACCCGCCCCTGCTCACCCTGGGGGCCGGATGCGTGGGGCTGGTCACCGCCCTGTGCATGGTTTTGGCCCTGGGCAGCAAGGGACTGGCCGTGCTTTCCACCCTGCCGGAGGTCGGGGCTTTCACCCCCGCCGCCGTCACCGCCTGCGATGAACAGGCCGGGCAATGGCTGCGGGACAACCTGCCCGCGGGGGCGGTGTTTCTGACCAACCGCACCAGCGGCCTGCCCGATCCTGACAACCAGGACGGCATTTCCAACGTGTACACCGCCTTTTCCGGCGCCCAATGCTATATGGAAGGCTGGACCTACGCCATGAGCAACATGGGCGTGCCCGCCGATGAGGTGGAACACCGCCGGGCGGTGGTGGCCGCGGTGTTTGACCCCGCCACCCCTGCCGACGAGCGGGAAGTTCTCTGCCGCCGCGAGGGCGTGACCTGCCTGGTGTGGGCCAAGCGCTGGCCGGGCCGTCTGCCCCCGGGCAAACATCCGGTGTTTGAGAACGCCGAGGTAGCCATATACTGGGTGTAATTTCTCTGCCCCAGGCTTTCCCCCTGTGGTACAATGGAGAAAAGGGGCCTTTGTGCCCCTTGGAACCGCAGAACAGGAGGTATGCACAATGCGGAAGAATTTCGGAGCCAAACCCTGGACCTATCCCCAGCCGGTTTTTATCATTGCCACCTATGAGGAGGACGGCACCCCCGACGCCATGAACGCGGCCTGGGGCGGCATCAGTGACGACACCCAGCTGTCCATCTGCCTGGGCGCCGGGCACAAGACCACCGCCAACATCCTGGCCCGCAAGGCCTTTACGGTCAGCATGGCCACCGCCGACCAGCTGGTTCCCTGCGACTATGTGGGCATTGCTTCGGGCAACACCGAACCCAACAAGCTGGAAAAGACCGGCTGGCACACCACCAAATCGGAATTTGTGGACGCCCCCCTCATTGACGAGCTGCCCATGGCGGTGGAATGCCGCCTGGTGAGCTATGATCCCGAAACCTGCCGCCTGGTGGGCGAGATCGTCAACGTCAGCGCCGACGAGGCGGTGCTGGACGCAGCCGGCAAAATCGACCCGGACAAGCTGCAACCCATCACCTTTGATCCCATCCACAACGCCTACCGCAAGCTGGGCGAAAAGGTGGGCAACGCCTTCCGGGATGGCGCCGCCCTGAAGTAATTCCAACCGCAAAAAGCCCCGTATCTTTCCCTGGGAAAGATACGGGGCTTTCGGTTTCAGGCGGCTTGCCGCTGCCGGATAAAGCTTTCAATGGCGTCCACCGTCTGGGTCTGCTGCTCTTCGGCGGAGATGGCGGCCGGTGCGTCCCCTTTCTGGGGGCCGTAGTTGCCGAACTGGGCGTGGTTGCCGCCCTGAATTTCCACCACGTTTTCGGTGTAGTCCAGTTTGTCCTCCACACTCTGGTTCAGCGAACCGTACACCGTCAGAGTATCGGCGGGGGGATAGTCGCCGTAAATGTAGGCGCCCAGCAGAATCAGGCCGTCCACCGCCTCCGGGTGGTCGGCGGCAAACTGGGAAGCCATGGCCCCGCCCATGGAATGCCCGGCGATATACCAGTGGCTGTACTGCGGGAAATCGGCCATCACATCCGTGGCGGCATCCGCATCAAAAATGGCCATGTGAAAGGGCATGTTCACCAGAATGCAGGTCACCCCGGTCTGCCGGATTTTGTCCAGCAACGGCAGGTAGGCGTTTCCTTCCACCTTGGCCCCGGGGTAAAAGATCAGGGCCGTATCCCCCGGCACCGACGGCGCCAAGATGGTCAGATTGTCCTGCACCGTGATGCCGCTGCCGTCGTTCATCACCGCCAGGGCCACGTCCTCGGCCCGGTAGTAGTCGGACACATACCACAAAAAGGCCCCCGCCAGCAGGGCCAGCACCGCCAGCACCACACCCAGCACCCGCAGGGCTCTGCGCTTGCCTGTCTTCTTCTCTTGCATTCACCATTCACCTGTGCTTTCCCTTGTATTTCTATCTGTAAGTATAGGAATTCTTGTTTCCGCCGTCAACCGCCCCACCTGAACACCGGTTACAAAAACCTGCCCGGCGCTTAACAACGCCTCTCTTGTGAGGGGGACGGATTGTGGGGTACAATACAGATACAGCCCCCGGGACGCTGAATCCAGACAAAGAGAGGTATTATCCTGATGGAAGCCATTTCCCGCACTCTGGGCGGCAACATCGCCGCCCTGCGCAAAGCCAGAGGTATGACCCAGGAACAGCTGGCTGCCCGGGTGGGCGTTTCCGCCCCGGCGGTGAGCAAATGGGAGACCGGCAGTTCCTGCCCGGACATCGCCCTGCTCTGCCCCCTGGCCCGGGCGCTGGACACCAACGTGGACACCCTGCTGCAATTTGAACAGACCCTTTCCGATGAAGAAGTCACCGCCCGGATGAACGCCCTGCTGGACCAGGCCCTGCACGGCGGCCCCGACACCCTGGCCGCGGTCCACAGGCAGCTGACCGACCTTCTGCACCAGTATCCCAACTGCACCTGCTTACAGTATAATGCCGCCGCGGCTTATGATTCCTTCCGGCTGTTTTTCCCCACCGCGGAACCGTCCCTGCAACAGGAATGGAAGGACCGCAAGCGCACTTTGCTGCGCCAGGTGCGGGACACCGGCAACGCCGCCTACTGGCAAGGAGCCACCATCAGCCTGGCCGCCATGGAAATGGCCGACGGTGACCCGGAACAGGGCGCCGCCCTGCTGAAGGAACTGCCCGAGCGAACGGGGGACCCATCCGGTCTGTGGCCCCTTTATTACCTGAAAACCGACCGGCCGGAGAAGGCCCTGGAACTGACCCAACAGCAGCTGTACCGGTCGGTGTGCCAGGTCATTTCCGCCCTGGTGACCATGACCAATCCCAAACTGCTGCCCGAAACAGCCAAGCGCCACAAGGTGTGTGCCGCTTACCGGGCGGTGACCCAGGCCTTCGGCCTGTCAGACATGAGTGACGGGCTGCTGCTGGAACTGTATCTGGAGCAGGGTGACACCGAACGGGCCGCCGCCTGCTTTGTACGGTATGTGGACAGCATACTGGCTCCCGTTCATCTGCCGGACCCCGACCTGTTTGCCCCGGGTCTTCCCGCCCGGCCCGCCGAAGCGCCCCAGGGCTCGGTGCGGGAGATGTACCGCCTGGCGGCACGGGAGCTGGCCCAGGACGAACGCTGCCGGCCGCTGTGGGATTTTCCTGCCTGCAAGGAGGCCCTGGAACGGCTGAAGGCCGAAGGGTAAGCGGCGGCTTGACAAACGCTGCCCCTTCTTAAAAAACCATTTTTCCCCGCAGGTCTGGAGTTTGCCAGGCCTGCGGGGGATTTTTGAGGTCTTTTCGTTGATGGATGCGACATCAGCAAGTGCGTGCAATGTTTGCGTCCATCATTGATATTTTTTTTTGTTTCTGGCATAATTTTAAGTAATTCATCATGATTTTGACAGGGCTGTCCCTGTACTTGCCCTTTGTACCCAGGAGAAAACGCGGCATTCCATCGTTTTTTGCTTTTCCGGTCAGGGCCACCATTACTTTTTGCGGAGGATTTCTTCATGAACTCGCTGGAAATCAGAAGAGAAAACGGGAAAATATTTTGTCCCCTGACAAAATCCTGGAACCTGGAAACACCGGAGGAAAGGGTACGACAAAATTACATCCGGAAACTGGTCGAGGATTACGGTTACGCCCTGGACCAGATGGCGCAGGAAGTAACGGTGAACAACTCTCACCGCGGGCAGGGAAAGGCCCGCGCCGACATTGTCATCTGGAAAACCCCGCAGGACAAGGATGAAGGCAAATCCGCTTTTATCGTGGTGGAATGCAAGGCCGAAAGTGTGCGAATCCGGGAAGAGGACTATTACCAGGGGTATAATTATGCCTCCTGGGCCGGCGCCAGTTTTTTTGTCACCACCAACGAGAAGGAAACCCGCTATTTTACGGTGGACAAACAGATGCTGCCCAAAAAGCTGGTGGAGGTTGTGGCCCTTCCCACGGCAGAAGAGGCCCAGGATGACCAGAAGGTCCGCGAACTGCTTACCAAAACCAAGACATTTACCCGGGACGAATTCACCCGAGTCCTTCGCGCCTGCCACAACATCATCCGTAACAACGACAAGCTTTCTCCCGAAGCCGCTTTTGATGAGATCAGCAAGATTCTGTTTATGAAAATCCGCTATGAGCGGGACCAAAACGGCGGCGAAGTCTTTACCCTGACAAAGTATCAACAGCTGGAAAAGGACTACGAAAAGTATGTCCGGCCGACCTTGAAAAATCAGGGGGTAGACCTGCCCTATATGCAGATCATGTTCAATCAAACCAAGGAGATGTTCAAGGACGACCATCTGTTTGACAAGGATGAATCGATCAAGATCCGCCAGAACAGCTTTGAGCAGATTCTTACAAAGCTTCAATCCTACAACCTGTCCGATACCCAGGACGATGTGAAAGGCATTGCCTTTGAACAGTTTTTGGGAACCACCTTCCGGGGCGAGCTGGGACAATTTTTTACGCCGCGCACCATTGTCAATTTCATGACCAACATACTGGACCCCAAAGAGGGCGAAACCATCTGCGACCCCACCTGCGGCAGCGGCGGTTTTTTGATCAAGGCCTTTGAATATGTGCGGGAACAGATTGAGGAAGACATCCGGGATGCCAAGATCCGGCTGCGGGCCGAACTGGAGGGCAACGGGTACGACACCCTTTCCGAAAAGGAACAGCTGGCCATCAACGAGCGTATCGAGGCCATGCAGGCAAAGCTGAACGCGGAACTGGACCCGAAGACCGAAAACGGCCGCCTGCACAATCTGTCCTGTAACTGCATTTACGGTACTGACGCCAACCCACGCATGGCGCGGACTTCCAAAATGAACATGATCATGCACGGTGACGGACACAGCGGGGTTCACCACCATGACGGCCTGCTGAACATCGACGGCATATTTGAAGAACGGTTTGACGTCATTCTCACCAATCCGCCCTTCGGTTCCCGCATTGACAAAAGCCTGAAGATCACAGAGGCCGACCGTTTTACCGATGAAAAGCTGATTGAACGCTACAAAGCCAAATACGGCAAGGCTTACGAAGAAGCACTGAACCAGGTAAACAAGCATATTGGGAAACCCTTGTTGGAGCTGTATGATTTAGGCACCATATCCGGCCTGACTGAAGTCCTTTTTATGGAACGTTGCCTGAAGCTGCTGAAAAAGGGCGGCCGCATGGGCATGGTGTTGCCGGAAGGTGTCCTGAACACTTCCAACATGCAAAAGATCCGGGAATACTTTGAGGGAAAAGCCAAACTCATCCTGATTTGCTCCATTCCCCAGGATGTGTTCATCGCAGCGGGCGCCACCGTAAAACCTAGCCTTGTTTTCTTCAGGCGTTTTACCGAGGAGGAGGAACAGCAGTATGCCAGAGCCAAGCAACAGGCCCTGGACACGGTCCGCCAGAAATACGTGGGGGACATCCACGCTCTGGAAGAGCAGATCCAGCAGGAAAAAGCCAAAAAGGACCGGGACAAATCCATTATTGCCGCCGCCAACAAAGAACTGCGGCATATTGAAAAGGTCATTGCGGAAGAAGCCAAACCGCTGCTGAAAGAATACTTTGACTATGAGATCCCTGTCGCCATTGTGGAAGACGCCGGCATTACTTCCACCGGCAGCGCTTCGGAAGGCAACCAGCTGCCCCAGCTGCAGCAGGAGTACCGGGATTACCGTGAAAAGCATCCGCTGTGGCAGACCTCACCGGTCCATATCAAGTACTCCCTCAATGCCGATTTTCAGGTTGTGCGAACCTGGAACAACAAGGAGACCATACTGTGATGACATCCGACAAATTGCTGAAATTTGTCCCCTTTTCCAAAACCAGTCAATGGAACGTAAAATACTTTTTTTCCACACAGCTCCATTCGGTATTTCCGCTAAGCGCCATCGGGGACAATACCATCCATATCACCGAAAAGACCAAGCTTTTCAATGAACCGGAACGGAAATTTTCCTTTCTGGGAATTTCCAACGAAACGGGTATGTTCGACGCCTACACCGAATACGGCAAAAACATCAACCAGCCCTACATCCGCGTGCAGGACGGGTGTCTGGCATATAACCCATACCGAATCAACGTAGGTTCCGTAGGTCTGAAGACCCCCGCGTTGAAGAATGAGTACATCAGCCCCGCCTATGTTGTCTTCCGCTGCCGACAGACCCTGTTGCCGGAATACCTGCTTCTGGTGCTCAAAAGTTCCTTCTTTCATTTCCTGATCAAGGAAAACACCACCGGATCGGTACGGCAGACCCTCTCCTATAAAAACCTGTCCAAAATCGAGATTCCCCTGCCGCCTTTGTCCGTGCAGGAGGAATTGGTCCGCCGCCATCAGGAAGCTTCGGCGCAGGCCCAGGAATGCGAATCCCGGGCCGCCGTCTTGGAAAAAGGCATCGAATCCCGACTTTTTGAAATACTGGCCATCCCTCCCACGGAAGAAAAAACACCGTCCGCCGCTCTTTTGGGAACGACCCGATTCCGAAATCTGATTGGCTGGGGCGCAAAGCTGAACAGCACCGCCGTAAAGCCCCAGGAACTATTCCGGTCCGCCCGGTATCCCAATGTTGCCATAGAATACTACTGCAAAATCAATCCCAGAACCACCATTCCCGACAAGATCCAGGAAGTTTCCTTTATCCCCATGGAATGTGTTTCGGACCGGTATGGAGAAATTTCCGAGCAGCGCCTGGGCCCGGCTTCCCAAAGCAAAGGGTATACCTTGTTCCAGGAGAACGACATTCTCTGGGCAAAAATCACCCCTTGCATGCAGAATGGCAAATGCGCCATCGCCAGGAACCTGCGCAACGGGTACGGATATGGATCAACGGAGTTTCACGTTTTCCGCACCAATGAAAAGGTGCTGCCGGAATATCTTTACTGCTTCCTGCGCTCCCACAAGCTGCGGCACACCGCCGTGGCCTACTTTACCGGTTCGGCCGGACAGCAGCGGGTGGGCACAGACTTTCTGTCCTTGCTGACCATTCCGTGGCTCCCCATATCCTCCGCCGATCCTTCAGAGCTGACCCAGCAATCCATCATGGAGGAAGTTTTCCGGACAAAGAAAAAAATCAAGGATCTGTATACCCGCGCCGAAGAACTGCGCAGGCAGGCAAAGGAAGAATTTGAAGAAGCGATTTCAGGGTGAAAACATATACGTTTCAGGGTATCTACGGCCGCAACTGCGGCAACGTGACACCCTACAATGGTCCCTCCAAGCGTTTGCAGGAGAAGGGCTTTGAGGTCAAAAACGGAATTGCCACACTGCGCGGATATGCAAAAATATCCGACCTTGCGGCCGCATCCCGCCCGAAATACGAAGAATACCAGCGTGCATTGAATCCCGAACACGTGGCCGACATCGCCCATTTTCTGGCCGATTGCAAAGCCGAAGCCAAGTTTTTGCCAGAAGTGATACTGTCCGTCAATACAAGTACCAACATAACCCTGAAGCCCTACACACACAAATCCTTTCAGCAGCTCTCCAAAACCGGCCAGGGCGCCATCCTGAATATGGAATACTATGAGCTGGAAGTGGAGGAAGGTGCCTTGACCCGAATCCGACGGCAACCACCGCCTGGAAGCCGGAAAGGAACTGGATTTTTATGTTCCCTTTTCCATCATCCTGTGGACTGAGCAAACCGCCGACGGAGAGGATACCCCGCCCGCCTTTTCCGCAGACAACACCGAAAGCGAAGCGTTCCTGTTCTATGTCCTGAACAACACCGCCAAAAAGCTGGAGGCGGAAGAGAACTTCAAGGGTCTGGTAAAGTCCAAAAAGTGGAGCGAGAAGGAACTGGCCCTGATCAACCGGCATCTGCCTTTGCTGAAACATTACAGCGAACAGTATGCCGCCCATTCCCTTGCACGCACGGAATATCTGTATGCGCCGCTTTCTCAGATCTGTGATGTGCTGCAGGAAATTACCTGTGATTATCCGGATCGGGAAACCTTTGACGCGCTGGTTGTCGATTCCATCACAATCGTAAAACAGGTGGACAAGTATCTATACATAAAATCTGAATTCGGACGTATCTTTTTCCAGCTTGCCTTCTATACAAGATACAAAAGCGACAACCTGGAAAGCGCCTGCCACACCTTGGAGGACCTGGACCGCTGGCTGAAACGTTACCAGTATACCGGTTCGGCCTTTACCAAAGTATCGGAACTGTTTGACGTGGGGTACAAGCATATCCACCTGGCACCCAAAACCATCTTTATGGCAATGCAATATAAAAGTGATCAGGCCGTACGCGATTATAACAATGCCCTCTCCCGCGCGGTAACCAGGCTCAATCAGTTATGCCCGGATGTCCCGCTGGAAGCCTATCCCATCATGACCGGCGAGGGGAGAAGCATCAACATCACACGAGATATCTACGAAAAGATTGATCGTTGTGCCGTGTTTCTTGCCGACACCACCGAAGCAAACCCCAATGTAATGTATGAGCTGGGAATCGCTTACAGCAAGAAAAAGCCCATTATTATGGTTCGGGAAAAAGAAAAAGCGAAAAAAGTTCCCTCCGATATCATCTCGGACTATTACTACACCTTCACCGGTGTGACCGAACTGGAAGAACTTTTCTTCAAACATATCAAAAAAATCATGGAGACAGATTACGGGGTTGTTTATAAAGAATAATTTTTGCCCTGTGTTCCGCTGATTCTTGATGTGCAAGCCCGCAGATCCGGCTGTAAGGACCGGCTCTGCGGGCTTTTGCCATGCGAAGAGATTCTCTTTCCCCTGCCCACCGGCACATCCGAAGGGTACGCTCTTTCTTTCCCGCTTGTGCCCCCTTGGCGGATGCGGTACAATAAAAACACAGGGCTTGTTCCTTCATCGGTCGGGCCCCGCCGCATTTGTCTTACGCCAAGCCCATTGGGAGGGATCTCCATGCTGGAAAAAATGAGTGACTTTTTCAACCGCCGTCTGGACGGGTACGAAGAACACCAGCTGCACGCCATCGAGCAGGCCGAAACCTTCTATCCCCTCACGGCGCAGTATCTGCCCGCAGGCCCCCACGCCCGGGTGCTGGACCTGGGCTGCGGCACCGGACTGGAACTGGGCTACTATTTTGCCCGGAATCCCACGGCGGAGGTTACCGGCATCGACCTGGCCGGAGAGATGCTGCAGGCACTGGAGCGCAAGTTTCCGGACAAAAACCTGACCCTTGTGCAGGGGTCCTATTTCACCCTTCCCTTCGGGGAAAACCGCTATGATGCGGCGGTCTCGGTGGAATCCCTGCACCACTTCACCCAGGCCGAAAAGATCCCGCTGTACCAAAAGGTATTCCGGGCGCTGGTTCCGGGCGGGTTTCTGATTCTGACCGACTACTTTGCCGATTCCGACGAGCAGGAAGCCTTCTTCCGCCGTGAGCTGCGGCGGCTGAAAGAGGAACAGGGCATCCGGGACGAGGAATTCTACCACTTCGACACCCCGCTGACCGTCCCCCACGAAACGGAAGCCCTGCAAAAAGCGGGATTTGCCAAGGTGGAGGATCTGGGGCAGTGGGCTGCCACCCACCTGCTGCGGGCGACAAAATGACCCCGGGCCCGTACCTCCGGGCACACCCTGACAGAAGATACCATCGGGAGGCGTTGTATGAACAAACAGGAAGTATACGATTTTCTGGAGAAAAATCACATTGAACACGAGATCACCGAGCACGCCGCCGTCTACAACATGGAGGAACTGGCCCAGGTACAGCTGCCCTACCCCGACCGGGATGCCAAGAACCTCTTTGTGCGGGACGACAAGCGGCGCAATTATTACCTGATCACCGTGCGGGGGGACAAGCGGGTGAATCTGAAGGATTTTCGCCGCAAACAGGGCACCAAGCCCCTGACTTTTGCTTCGCCGGAGGAGCTGGAGGAGATGCTGGGCCTGATTCCCGGGGCCGTGACCCCCTTCGGTCTGCTGAACGACGCCAGGTGCCGGGTGCATTTTTACATCGACCGAGATTTCTGGCAGGGTTCCGGCCTGATCGGGGTACATCCCAACGACAACACCGCCACCGTCTGGCTGAAAGCCGAAGACCTGGTCCGGCTGCTGCGGGACCACGGTACCGCCGTGGACATCGTGGCGCTGGACTGATTGCAAAACCTTGTTGCATCGCCGGAAAGGAGTGATCTGTATGCCGATGCTGGGTGCCGTCATCACCCCTCACCCGCCCGTTCTGCTGCCCGAGGTGGGCGGCGGACGGGAACGGGAAATATCCGCCACGGGGAAAGCCATGGCTGAAGCCGCCGCCGAGGTGGCCCGCTGGAACCCCGACGTGCTGATCGTCTCTTCCCCCCACACCATCCTGTACGGGGATTACTTCCACATCGCGCCAGGGGACGGCGCGGCGGGGTCCATGGCGGCCTTCGGGGCACCTCAGGTCCGCCTGGAGGTGCAGTATGACGCGCCCTTGCGGGAGGAGATCATCCGCCGGGCGGGGCAGGCCGGTCTGCAGGCCGGCACCCTGGGCCAGCGGGACCCCAGCCTGGACCACGGCGTGCTGATCCCGCTGTACTTTCTGCGCAAGGCCGGGGTGAACTGTCCCATCGTCCGCATGGGCCTGTCCGGCTTTTCAGCCCTGGAGCACTACCGGCTGGGCCGATGCGTGGCCGAAGGGGTGGCCGCCCTGGGCCGTCGGGCGGTCTTTGTGGCCAGCGGGGATCTTTCCCACAAGCTCCGGGCTGACGGCCCCTACGTTTTTGCCCCCGAAGGCCCCCGGTTTGACGAGGCCGTGACCAGAACCATGGCGTCGGGAAATTTCCTTGATTTTCTCACCATGGACCCGTCCTTCTGTGAGCGGGCTGCGGAATGTGGGCTGCGCTCCTTCCAGATGATGGCGGGGGCACTGGACGGGCTGGCGGTGCAGCCCCGGCTGCTGAGCCATGAAGGCACCTTCGGGGTGGGCTACGGCGTGGCCCTCTTCCCGGTCACCGGGCGGGACGACTCCCGCCGGTATGAAGCCGCCTGCGCGCAGATTCTTCGCGAACGCCTGGCCGCCCGCCGGGCCGGGGAGGACCCTTTTGTGCGGCTGGCCCGCCTGTCCCTGGAAACCTATATCCGGCAAGGGCATCCCTTGACAAAGCTGCCCGATAACCTGCCCGTCGGGTTGACCGGACAGGCTGCCGGGGCCTTTGTCTCGCTGCACAAGGACGGACGGCTGCGGGGGTGCATCGGGACCATTGCCCCCACCGAGAAAACCGTGGCCGAGGAGATCATACAAAACGCGGTGTCGGCCGGAACCCGGGATCCCCGTTTTCCGCCGGTGCGCGCCGACGAGCTGGACGACCTGACCTACAGCGTGGATGTGCTGGGCCGCCCCGAACCGGTGGACTCCCCCGCCCAACTGGATCCGAAGCAATACGGCGTTATTGTCAGTTACGGGCGCAAACGAGGGCTGCTGCTGCCCGATCTGGACGGGGTGGACACGGTGGCGGAACAGATCGACATTGCCCGGCGCAAGGGCGGCATCCGGGAGGATGACCCCTATACCTTGCAGCGGTTCAAGGTGGTGCGGCATCTATGAGTGTGACCTGTACCCTGTGTTTTCATCATTGCGTCCTGGAAGAAGGCCGGACCGGCCTGTGCCGGGCCCGGGCCAACCGGGACGGCGCCATTGTACCGCTGAACTACGGGCGGCTTACTGCCCTGGCCCTGGACCCCATCGAGAAAAAGCCGCTGCGCCGGTTCCATCCCGGCAGCGTGATTCTGTCGGCGGGCAGTTTCGGCTGCAACCTGCGCTGTTCTTTTTGCCAGAACGCCGAGATTGCCGCTGCCGGCACGGAAGCCTATACCCGGACCTGCACCCCCGAACAGCTGGTGCAGCAGGCCCTGGCGCTGCGGGAGAAGGGCAACATCGGGGTGGCCTACACCTACAACGAACCGTTGGTGGGGTACGAATATGTGCGGGACTGCGCCGCGCTGGTCCGCCGGGCGGGCATGGTCAACGTGCTGGTGACCAACGGCACCATCGAGGAAGCCCCCTGGCGGGCGCTGCTGCCCCTGCTGGACGGGGTGAACATCGACCTGAAAGGCTTTACCGAAGCCTGGTATCGGCGGCTGGGCGGCGACCTGGAGACGGTCAAGCGGTCCATCGCCCTGGCGGCGGAGCAATGCCATCTGGAGGTCACCACCCTGGTGGTCCCCGGGGAGAACGACAGCGACGAGGAGATGCGGGCTTTATCGGGCTGGCTGGCTTCGGTCAGCCCGGAAATTCCGCTGCATGTCTCCCGATTTTTTCCCCGGCACCGGATGCAGGACCGCCCGCCCACGCCGGTACAAACCGTATACCGCCTGGCCGGGATAGCCCGGGAACAGCTGCGGTACGTGTACACAGGCAACTGCTGACAACAACAGGGGCTTCCCCCTTACGGGAAGCCCCTGTTGTTTTTTGCTCAAGTCCCGATGGTCTTTTCTCCCCCTTTTTCGCATACACCTGCCTTGAAGGGGAGGTGGCACCATGTTTTCGGTTTTGTGGGTCTTTTTGCAGCAGGCCGCTGCGCATATCTGGTACGCGGCGCTTCATCTGGAAAGCGGCAGCTTTCCCCGGCCGCTCTCCCCTGCCCAGGAGCAGGCGGCCTTCGCCGCCATGGCAGTGGGCGACAAAGCTGCCCGGGACAGACTCATCAGCCACAATCTGCGGCTGGTGGCCCATGTGGTCAAGAAATACTACAGTACCCCGAGCGGCCAGGACGATCTGATCAGCATCGGCACCATCGGGCTGATCAAGGCGGTGGACACGTTTCGCCCCGAACGCAAGGTCCGGTTTGCCAGCTATGCCAGCCAGTGCATTGAAAATGCTATCCTCTCAAAAACGCCTGTTTGGGAATTCCGGCTGGAAAAGCAGAACGGATTTTCGGGACTTTGCCAAAATGGAAGGTCTTCGCCAAGCTCTCACCAGATTTCTACATACTCTGCCGCACCGACCACGGCAAGCCCCGCTTCGCGCCCCTGGCTGTGCACCGGTTCCGCCTCATCGCGCCACCCAACCTGCCCAAGGCCCAGCGTTTTACCCGGCAGTACCAAAGCTATGAGGAGATTGGCAGCGTCCCCGACCGGCTGCGGTGGTGCCGCCTGCATCTGGGCCTGCTGCAGCGGGAGGTGGCCGAGCGGGTGGGCGTTACCACGCCCTTTTACATCGACCTAGAGACCGGCGCCTGCGAGTATACCCCCGCCGCCGTTATGGACAGGCTGGCAGAGCTGTACGGCGTGCCGGTGACCGACCTGCTGGACGGGTACAACCGCTTTCTGTACGAGGGACAGGCCCGGCAGATTCTGGCCCTCCGCCAGCGGGCAGGTCTGAGCCGTGCCGCCTTTGCCCGCAAAACCGGCATCAGCGAAAGCTCCCTCCGCGCCTGGGAGACAGGGACAAAAAACATCAGCAAGAAGTGCTGGGAGCGGTACTTCCGGGAGCAGACGTAGCACAACAGAAAAAGCACCCCGGAGGGGACGGCCATTATAGCCAATCTCTCCGGGGTATTTTGTATGGTGGAAATCGCACGAAATTCCAGTTTGGGAAACGAATGGTATCAGGCGGAAGGTAGGGTGACAGGTTGGGGTGAGGAACGTAAATTCATCGGACTGCACGGTTGGCGCATTTTAGACTTTTTCCTTAAATGCAACCGAGGCTTCCCATGCGGAAAGCCCCGGTTGTTTTATTGTTCCACCTCATATGGCCAGGTGGTAATCCCGCCGAACTCGTAGATATTGGTATACCCCAACCCGGCCAGCGTCTTGGCTGCGGTTTTGCTGCGGTTTCCGCTGCGGCAGTAGACCAGAATGGTCGTGTCCTTGTCCGGGATGACCTCGGCGGCGGATTCCTCGGTGATGGTCCCCACCGGCAGCAACAGCGCGTCAGGAATGTGCCCGCTGTCGTATTCCTCCTGCTCACGCACATCCAGAATCAGTACATCCTGGGTGTCCATCATCTCCTTGGCTTCCTCCTGACTGATCTGCTGGTAGCTGCTTTCCCCGGAAGTCGCAGATGTGCCGCAGCCGGTCAACAGGGCAACAAGGACAAAAAACAAAGAGACAAGTCGTTTCATCGGCAAACCTCCTGTGCAAGGTTTTCGGCAAAGGCCCGGTGGCCCTGCCCGGTAAAATGTACGCCGTCATAGGCGAGCGTTACATGCCAGTTCCCCGCGTCGGCAAACTGAATGCCCAACTTCCCGGCCAGCTCATGGTAGTATTTAGCAAGCAGATGGGAAGATTCTATCAGAGATGAGTCGGTCACCCATTCACCTGGAGCCATAGGCGGTGGGGCAATCAGCAGGATGTGCTCTGGTGCCAGTGGCAGACTTTGCAGAAAGCGCTTCATCCGGTCCGCGGTCTTTTCCGGCGTGCAGCCCTGCAGCAGATCATTGGTGCCCAGCATGACGATCACAAGATCGGCATCCGCTGGCAAAGTGATCGGCCGCAGTGGAATACACCGGCCGTTTTCCCCAAGATTGACAACGTTCCAGCCAGTCTTTTGGGCCAGCAGGTCCACCCAGCGGCTGTCCGCCGGATACCGCCCGCCCAGCCAGGAACGTGGGTCGTATCCGTAGGTGTTGGAATCCCCAAAACAAACTACCTTCATGGCGGCGCTCCTTTCCTGTTGGGCCTATTATATCAGTTCCGGCGGACTTCCTCAATCGGAAGTCTGCGCAGCACAACAAAACCGCCCGCCCATTTTTCAGCAGGGCACTTTGTCTTCAGGGGCTTATACCCCTGCTGAAACAACGGATGTGCAGCCCGCAGGAAAGAACCTTCCCGCAGTGGTCCCACGCCACCCAAGGAAGATATGGTCTGCGACCAGTATCATGTGCATTTTTCTCTTATTATCGACATAACATCCCCTTTATGGGACCAACCGGCGCGTATAATGAAACTATAGAAACCAGCGTATGCGCCTTTCCGTCCCTTTCCCACAAACGCAAAAAGGGGCCCCGGAGAGCAACGCTCTCCGGGGCCCTGCTGTTTTACAGGCTCATCTCCTGGTGCTTTTTCCTGGGCTTCTGCCCCTGTTCGGCTTCGGGGGCTTTATACGTCCCCTTGGTAGTGTCGATGACCGCCTGCAGCAGCTCCAGCTTCTGCTTGATGGGGCAGTCCAGTTTGTTGATGGAACTGATGACAAAATCGGCGTGGACGTCCGCGACCCGCCGGGCCAGTTCCTGCCTGCCTTCCTCGGTCTTGGGGTAATGTACAATTACCTTGATGGGTGCGCTGGTTCTCATCTGGTCCACCTCCCGTTTTTTGTCATCTGGTGCATTCTATGGTGCAGTGCCTGTCTCATATGCGCCACGGCTTTGTTCCGGTTCGCTATGCTGTTACCTCTCTTTCTGTTGGCGGGATGTGTCAAACTGTCTGCGCAGTTCGGGCGGAATGCGCTCCAACTTGCGCAGCAGATTGGCGTAGTCGGCTTCCAGTCGGTATTCGTTCATTTTCTGTTTCCTCTGCGTTTCTTTGCTTTGGTCCAGTTCCTGTTTCAGCCGCTCCTTCTCGGCGGACAGACCCTGGATGGCCTTTTCGTACTTCTTGGTCTGGGTGAGAAAGTCCTCCATTTCGGGGAAAAATTTCCGCAGCGCCGTTTCCAGCTGGGCGGCCCGCTTTTTGGCGTTCCAGACGTTGGTATCGGCCAGCAGCTGCAAAATCTTATCCAGCTGGCGGTTCAGGTGGGTGGCCTGCTTGAAGATGCGGGGCGGAATGTGGGTGCGCCCGGTCTTGCTGGCACTCTCGCCGCGTTCCAGGTCCGGGTACTTTTTGACCATGTGCTCCCAGAAGGCGTCCTGCCATTGGGTCAGCTTCTGGCGGTTGCCCACGATCTCCTTGGCCGACAGCCGCCCGTCCGCCGTCAGCGGGACAAAAGAAAGGTGCATATGGGGCGTTTTCTCGTCCATATGCACCACGGCGGAAAGATAGGTGGCAGGGGCCTGGCGCTGGGCCAGAAAGGCCATGCACTCCTCAAAAAAGGCCCGTATTTCCCCCTTACTTTTGCCTTTGAAGAAGTCATGACTGGCGGTGAACAGCACCTCCACCACCCGGACGCTGTCGCTGCGGGTCCGGCAGCCCGCCTGGGTGATCTGCCGTTCGGCCTCGGCCCGGTACCTGCGTTCCGGCGTGACAAGGTGAAAGTTCTGCTTGCTGCGGGCGGTGTCCACATCCGGGTTGCTGGCGTAGGTTTCTTTGGTGCGCTCGTTGTGGGCTTCGATGCGGCTGATCTCCGGACCCTTGTACTTGGCAAAACGCAAAATGGCGTGTTGGGTCTTGTCCATTTACAGCCTCCTTCAGCCGTCCAGCCTGTACCCGGACTCATAGTCGAGAACACCCTTGGCCATCAGGCTGTCCACCAATTCTTCCAGCCGTTCAGCGGAGATGCTGCACAGCAGCGTCACATCTTCCTCGGTGGAATCGTCCGGCATACTGTAGAAAAAGCTCAGCAGGCCTTTCTCCTCCAATGTGAGAAGCGGGCTCCAGAGAATTTCGCGGGGCATGGCAAAATAGTGGGTAGGACGTTTGATCATCATGGTTTTCTCCTCCTTCTGAATGGTAAAGATGTGTACCAAGCGTACCGGGGGCCGTACACATGGTACGTTTGGTACGGATGCGGGAACACTCAATCCGGCGGCGTCACCAGCCCTTCAACGCCTGTGAATCCCCACACCCGTTTTCCGGCGGCGTTGCGCACGGTGTTGGTGTGGCTCAGGCTGTATACCCGCTCATGCTGGGACAGGTAATTGCTGAAACTTTTGGCCGATAACGGCTGGTAGGCATTGTCGGTACACCACAGCCGGTAGATGGCATAGAGCACCCGGGAGGTGATCTCGGCATCCGCCCGGCGCCGGATATAGCCGGTGGAAGCCATGAACTCCACCACGTTGTTGCTGTCCCGGACGGCGGACTCCCGGTTGGCCTGGGTGCGGGCGCTGACGGTGAAGCGGTAGCGGTTGGCCAGCAGCCGCCGCAGTCCTTCCACACACCAGAGGAAGATGCCTTCCGCCTCGGTGCAGAGGGCTTCGGCCAGATACGGGTCGTCCACCCGGTCGTCGGGGCGTTCCCGCACCGAGAGGATCAGCTGCCGCCGGAAGAAACCCTCGCTGCGGTCGTTGGCGGCCTTCATCACCCCGTTGCCGAAAGCCATGAACCGCACGAACATATTGCCCTGGTAGCTTTGCTTTCCTTTGCGCTCCAGGTCCATGGGCAGTTCAGCGGTGACGATGGCCTTGATGATGTGGGTCTGGGGCAGTGCTTCCAGTTTGATGTCATCGTCCACCATGACCAGCTTGTTTTCCAGGTCAGCCCGGGCAAAGGGGCTTGTCTCCACCTTGCTCAGACTGCCGGTGTTCATGGCCGTGCCGAACAGCGCCCGCATCACGGGGCCGATGCGGCTTTTGCCCTCGCCTCCACGTCCGATCAGAAACAGCATCCGCTGGGCTTTGGTAGTGGGGAGCAGGCAGTAGCCCATGTACTCCTGCAGGGTGGGAATATCCTCGTCGTAGAGCAGCTCCTCTACAAACCGCAGCCAGGCCTTGGGTTCCGGGGCATCGGGGTGATATTCTACCGGCAGCCGGTTCAGGCAGAATTCCTTGGCAGGCTCCAACCGCCCGTCCAAAAACAGCGTGCCGTTGGCCACATGGATGCGGTCGGTCTGCAGCGGCAGCCCGGGCGAATAACACTCCATCCGCAGCACATCCAGCAAAGTGGCCACCGCCTTGCCCACCCCGCTCACTGCATGTGCTTTCAATTCCTCATAGATCAGCCTGCGCACCACATCGTCCGGAATGGGCCCGTCCGCCGTGAAGAAGCGGCCGTGAATGCAGCACATGGGGTGCCGGGTCAGAAATTCCTCACAGAAGGCGATTTCGATCACCTTTTTGCCGTCAAACCATTTGGGCGAGTCGGAGTCTTCCGGCAGAGCCCGGGGCTCCGTGTCCTTGCACATGGAGGACACCTCCTTTTTCCGTTGTCTATACAAAGATACGGAAAAATCGGTGCGGACCGCCCAAATCCGGCATAAATGCAAAAAACAAGGTTCAGCAAAACAAAAAATTGCAAAAATGCAAAGGGAAGTGGCCAAAAATCGACATTTTTTGTCACGATATATAGAGGACTCTTTTTTATAATGAACGCAAGGAGGCGGTACATATGGAACAGACCTATCTGCCCGGTGATGCGCGGGAACGAATCATCGACCTGATGAAAGAGAAATCCATGACCCAACAGGAGCTGGCAGCCCGGACCGGGATGACGGTAGGGACTCTCAGCCGGTTCCTGTGCGGCAAAATCGATAAGCTCAGTGCGGACAATGTGATCTCCATTGCCCGAATCTTTCAGGTGTCCACCGATTTTCTGCTGGGGGAAAGCGATGACCGGGGCCGCATCAACTACGACATCGGGGAACTGGGACTCTCGGTGCAGGCAGCACGGAATCTGTACACGGGTCGGGTGGATTCCCGGGTGGTCAATCTGCTGCTGGAAAATTCCCGGTTCGGCCTTGTGACAGAACTGGCAGCGGAATACTTTTCCGGTGCCATCGCCGCAGGCTATGCAGCCCGCAACCAGGTGCTGTCCTCCGCCGTCAAAGAAATGGCGAAAGTACAAAAGTGGAGCAAACAGCGAAAGGCAGCCGCTTACCAGGCGGCACGCCGGGCCGAAATTTTGAAAATTCCTGTGAGTCAGCCAAACCTCAATGCCCTCCAGGAGCAGTTTTTGCTCAGCATCAAGGAAATCAAGCGGAACATGGTGGCCGAGACTGCTTCCCTCAAAATTGATCGGGCTGCGCTGCTGACCAAACAGACGGCAGAGGAGCTGTATGCCAAGCTGCGCAAGGGGCAGGACGCTGTGCAGACGCCCCTGCAGCCGGAAGAAGTGGCGGATGCCCTGGTGGATGTGCTGAAAGATCTTCCGCTCAAGGACCGGGCCGTGCTGGAACAGCTGCGGGCCGCCTTTATCGCCTTATTTGAAAATCTTGCGGTGGATACAGAACATGCAGAAACAACTGACCATGACGAATGAAGAACTGTGTGCTCTGGCCCGGGACGGACAGCGGTGGGCACGGGAGCAGCTGGTGGAAAACAACCTGCCTTTTGTGCGCAAGCTGGCCCATTCCATCTGGGGCAAAAATCCCGACTGGAGCAGGGCGTTGGGAATCGAGGAAGAGGACCTTTGTCAGGAGGGCTGCCTTGCACTGGACGGATGTGTGGACCGGTTTGAGGCGTCTTACGGCAATAAATTCCTGTCTTATGCAGCTCCCGCCATCCGCAACGCCATGCTGGATGTTGTCGCTGCGGCTCAAAGCCGTTTTGAGGGCCGCCATGCCAATGACTTGGTGTGGCTGGACAGTCTGCGGCAAGAAGATCAGCGACCGCTTTCCTACTTTGTTGCAGACCCCTACCAGCAGGACCCGGAACGGATTTATCTGCGGAAAGAAACCATCCGGGAGGTGCGCACCGCCCTGCAAAAATCCGGTGCCCGGCTGCGCACTTGGCTGTTTTTCCGGTTTGGTTTTACCGACGATAAGGAGCACTCCGTGGCGGAAACGGCACGGCATTTTCACCTGTCGGTCTCCCGCGGAAAAGCCACGGACAAGACGGCGTTGCAGACGGTGCGGCGGTACTATCTGAAGAAATGACGGAACGGAACCGCAGGGCATTCCCGAGGTATCGCTGCGGCGGAAACGAGGATTTTATATACCTTTGCCAGACAGCAGAAATGCCGGGAGGTGCGTCGCATAACGCGACGCACCTCCCGGCACCTTTTGTTGGTACATACAATTATGGTTGCGTGTCATGGATGGCATGAATGACTTGGAAGGCAGCAGCTGTCCGGCAAAGGTATAACACACTAGACTTTGCAAGCAAAGTCGTGTGCCAACAGGGCTGCTGCTCGCCCCTATTGGAAACCCAGAGCCGAAGGGACTTCCACTTGGGAAGCCCCTTCGGCCTGCCTGGTGGCTATCCATTTGAGAAAAATAGATGGGAAAGCCATGCCAGGCAGAGGGAGCGGTGGAAAGGCGGTGATGGGGTGGAACTGGGCGTACCCTCCCCAAAAGACAGCTTGCTACCCTGTTTGGAATCCCTTTAAGTAAAGCTTTTAGCGGTGTTGTACGGTGTATTTTTTCATCAACCCGATCTTCTATTTTTTGCGAGAGAAGGTCGCAAAACAACTGAAAAGAAGTGGGAAATAGCGTCGATTTTTTGAAAATCCGTACCTTGCATAGGTCCGCCGTAAATAATATAATTATAGTGATTTTTTGTAGGATTTTGGGGAATTGATTGTTCACATTATCTTGGACATAGATATGTAATAATTTCTTTTCCATTAAGGAATATAAAGGGAAGGAAGCTTGGTAAAAACAACGGAGTGTTTTTACGCAACCTTGATGTGGGAAGGAGAAGATTTTCTTTTTGAAAAAGGATAAAGAAAAATTACAGATAGCAATGCTTGGCCACAAGCGGATTCCATCCCGCGAGGGCGGCATTGAGATTGTGGTGGAGGAGTTGTCCACCAGAATGGCGGCTTTGGGCTATTCCGTTACTTGCTTTAATCGTGGAGGACACCATGTAAGTGGTAAGGAGTTCGATACTAGGAAGATAAGTCAGTATAAAGGGGTGCGCCTTATAACCGTTCCCACTTTGGACAAAAAGGGTCTTGCAGCTATGACCTCTAGTTTCTTTGCGGCATTGCAAGCCGCTTTTGGAAAGTACGATGTGGTACACTTCCATGCTGAGGGTCCTTGTGCGATGATTTGGCTTCCTAAGCTTTTTGGAAAGCGGTGTGTGGTAACCATTCATGGTTTGGACTGGCAGCGAGAAAAATGGCAGAATGGATTTGGCTCCAAGTATATCCATCTAGGTGAAAAGATGGCTGTCAAGTATGCGGATGAGATTATTGTGCTGAGCAAAGGCGTGCAGGAATACTTCCGGAAAACGTATGGCAGAGAGACTCTTTTTATCCCGAATGGCGTGAATCGGCCAGTGTTGCGCAAGGCAAATTTGATCAAAAATAAATTCGGGATTGATAAGGATGGATATCTTCTATTTTTGGGCCGCATTGTTCCAGAAAAAGGTCTTCGTTATTTGATTCAAGCCTATAAGGAATTACATACTGATAAAAAGTTAGTAATTGCTGGAGGCTCCTCGGATACTGACGATTTTATGCGGGAGATTCAAGCCCTTGCTGCCGGGAATGACAGGATTATCTTCACGGGATTTGTGGCCGGGCAGATGTTGGAAGAACTATACAGCAACGCCTATCTTTATTTGCTGCCTTCTGATTTGGAAGGAATGCCCCTCAGTTTGCTAGAGGCTATGAGTTACGGAAATTGCTGCGTGGTATCTGACATAGCGGAATGCGCAGAGGTGGTGGAGGATAAGGCTGTCACCTTCCAAAAGAGTAACGTGGAAGACCTGAAAGAAAAATTACAAAGGCTTTGCGACGACCCAGCAATGGTCCAAAAATATAAAGATGCAGCGGCAGATTTTATTTGCCATAAATATGAATGGGACGATATTACTCAAAGAATATTATCTCTTTACGAAAAATCCTAAAAAGTCTTTCATGTACTAAAATTTACATAGCTGGCGATTGGCGAAAGCAATAGAAGAAAAATTGGTCTCGCATAAGAAAATACAAATGATAAAAAGCGTATGCACGAAAAATAAGTAGTGTCTAGAGCATTGAAAATGGGGGAGGAACTCTTGATTAGGGTATTACAATGTGTTAATGATATGCATCGCGCAGGGCTGGAAACGATGCTTATGAATTATTATCGACATATTGATAGAAATAAAATCCAATTCGACTTCCTTACACATCGTCCATATCGAAGTGATTACGATGATGAAATCGAAGCACTGGGTGGAAGAATTTACTATGCACCGAGGCTGTATCCTCAGAATTTTCCTAAATATTTTAGATATATGAGGGATTTTTTTAAAGAACATCCAGAATACAAAATTGTACATTCTCACATTGATTCCATGAGTTTTTTGCCGTTACTTGCAGCAAAAAAGGCTGGTGTTCCCGTACGTATTGCCCATAGCCATAATACCTCCATCGATAGAGATATGAAGTACTTTCTTAAACAGTATTTTCGATTTCAAATACCAAAAGTGGCTAATTATTTTTGCGCTTGCGGAAAAGAAGCGGGAGAGTTTCTTTTTGGAAGTAAAAAATTTCAATATATACCAAATGCTATCGAAGTGGACAGATTCCTATATGATCCCAATGTGAGAGAAAAAAAGCGGAGGAATTTAGGATGGGATGGACACTATATTATCGGGCATGTTGGAAGATTATCGTATCAAAAAAATCACGATTATCTAGTCAAAATATTTAAGGAAATTAGTATGCAGGATGACAGTGCGTTGCTTGTACTTATTGGTGTCGGAGAAAAAGAAGAAGAAATTAGAAAATTGATAGAAAAATTAGGATTAACTAAAAGGGTTGTGATGTTGGGCAACCGAAGTGATGTGAATGAATTGTACCAGGCAATGGATGTTTTTGTTATGCCGTCTTTTTTTGAGGGAATACCGGTTGTTGGTATAGAGGCTCAGTTCGCTGGATTGCCATGTGTTTTCTCTGATAAAGTTCCTAAGCAAGTAAAATTTGCAGAGAATGTAAAATTCATTTCTCTCAAGGAATCAGAAAAAGAATGGGCTAGGAATATCATGGAGTACAAGGGATTTCATCGAAAGGCAGACCCAGAACTTGCGCTAAATAGCGAGTATAATATAAAAAATGCCTGTTTGTTGTTAGAAAATTATTATATGAGTTTTTATGGAGAAAAAACTTGAATAATATTGCTATTATCACATGACATGCAAGAGAAATCATGACTTTTTATTGTGTATAAAGCATTTCAGACTGATTGTGTTAAAAAAGTAAGTAAATGATTAGATGATTTTGGGCTCAATAATGAATTGATTAACAAGAAAAAATGGGCAAATTGTAATTCGGGTTATATAGTTTATCTAGTTAATACAGAACATGATTAGAAACCGTTTAATGGATTGAAGAATGAGTAAGCAATTCAGAGATAAGATTCGTAAAGCTTATCAGGTAGGGTGGCCACAGTAATTAGAATGTTTCGCTTTAGAAGGCGTTTCATACGGGTCAAATCATTAGAAAAACTAATAAGAGAGGACAAATCAATGGGGAGCGTTTTACACATTTTATCTGGCGGAACTGTTGGCGGTATAGAAGTTTTGTGCGAAGGGTATGCAAAGTACTCAAAAAATAAAAATGTCTTTGTTTTTTTATGGAATGATGGTGTAATCCGTCAAGAAATGGAAAACGAAGGGGCTGTTGCCATCTCGTTAAATGCATCAAAACGAGATTTCATAAGACCATTTTTGCGTTTGTGTTCTATATGCAAAGATTATCAAGTAAAGACTGTGGTTGTGCATCACTCGGCACCGATTGCACATCTATATTTAATGATGTTGAAGATCAAATATCCATATTTAAAAACTGTAGGATATGCGCACTCGCATGCCCATGATATGTGCCCGGCTGAAAAACGATTCCTTTGGATCAGAAAAAAAATTATATCATGCTCATTGAAATCCGCAACAAAAGTAATTGCAATTTCGAATTGTGTTAAAGACAGCTGCGAGGCTTACTTTGGGACACCAAAAAATAAAATTGAAGTTGTTTATAATGGTGTAGATGTGGCTCAGTTTGTGCCAACTATTGCACATCAGCAAACAGAAAAGTGTGCGGAGCTAATTTATGTCGGAAGGCTTATAGAACCTAAAGGCGTGCAGAACACATTAAAAGCACTGGCATTGCTTCCGAAAAATATAGAATATGAGTTTAAAATAGTAGGAGATGGCCCGTATCGAAATCAGTTGGAATCGTTAGTAAAGGAAAAAAATCTATCGAACGTTCATTTTTTGGGCGAACGTAGAGACGTTATTGAACTTCTACATTCTGCAGAATATTTTATCCATATCCCTGAATGGGAAGAAGGATTCGGTATAACAATCGTTGAAGCTATGGCCGCAGGGATGGTTTGTATTTGTGGAATGCATGGAGCGATACCTGAAATTATAACAACAGAGGAAAATGGATTCCTTGTACCCAATGATACTCAACAAATTGCGGACAGCTTAATAACAATATTTAACAAAAGCGATGAAGAAAAAAATATGATAAAAGAAAACGCAAGAAAACGGGCCCTAGACTTTTCAATTCAAACGTTTTCGGAGCGGTTAGATGCAATTTTACGGCCAGAGGAGTAGTTAAGATGAAAAGATTTCTTTTGATTTTAAGACTGTTATTGTTGGGAGATGGCGAAAAACGTGCAAAATATTTAAAAAAACATAATATTTTACATGCTATCGGGAACGATGTGCTTTATCAGCCGTTTAAAATTCCTAGTGAGCCATATCTTCTTTCCATTGGAAATAATGTAAATGTTAGTGCTAATGTCAATTTTATTACACATGATGTCATTCAAACAATGTTAAAAAGAAGCGGAAAGTATCAAGTTCGCGAAGAAAATCTTTTCTACATGGGCAAGATTGTGGTCCATGATAATGTGGTAATTGGATCCGATTCTACGATTCTTTATGATGTTGAGATCGGACCAGATGCAATCGTTGCAGCAGGTAGTGTAGTTACAAAAGATGTCCCGCCGGGAAGTATCGTTGGGGGGGTACCGGCAAAGGTGATTGGGACAGTAGATAATTTGGCGAAAAAGAGATATAAATCTATGGTAGGAAGACCACATAATCATATGCCCATGGAAATCATTAACCAATTTTTTTGGGGTGATACTAATAACAAAAGTAGGTAATGCAAGGTATGAGAATAGATAGTCTGCAACTTCGAAAGCCTACAACAGTTTTTGATTTTGCAATAATACTAATGATATGCAAAGTTACATTTTCGCTTTCCTCGATTGTCCCATATAGTGAGTCTGTAGATTTGCTTCTTTCAATTTTATCGGCGGGGTTATTTGCCTTGTGTATCTTAAGAGAGCGATATAGTAACAAAATATTGCTTGTTTATGCAATAATAAGCATTGTGGTTTTATTTAGTGTAATAAAAACAGGAAACTACGGATTTTTGATTACTGTTATTGCCTGTTTTGCAGCGAGAACCAGAAATTTTGATCGAATGATTAAAACAATCTATCAATATGAACTATTATTAATGGTTCTGCATACCATAGCGGCACTCATCCTTGCTTTAGTGGGCGAAATTGATTTGTTTATATTTGATAGAGGGCAGCTTCGAGCAACATTTGGCTTTGGTAACCCGAATACGTTCTCGGTATATATATTTAATTTGATTTTGATGTGGCTTTGGTTGAATTTTAAAAAAATAAATACCTCTCAATTACTTTTAACAGGATGTTTTGGACTAGTCATAGTTCTCATGACAAAAACAAGAACTATGTTGATTGATATCATAGTTTTGCTCTTTTTATGCTATTTATTTCGTTTTTCGTGGTTTGATAAGATCTCGAGTTTTATTGCCAAAATTTGCATACCGATTTTATTCGCGTTTATATGGGGAACAGTACTTTTATATCAAAGAGGATCAATGATAGCCTATGTAATTGATAGTTTATTAAACGCACGAATTAAATTGGGCGCATTCGCGCTGGATCATTTTGGAATATCTATTTTAGGGCAATATTTATTAGACTTTCAGATTGTATGGGATGAGACTTGGGGGCTCAATAACTTTACATTTGACTGTATATACACTTATCTTATGGTTAACCAGGGTGTAATATGGTTGATTTTGCTTGCTTTTATTTTTTACAAGCTGGCAAAGCTGAATTCGGGAAAAGTCAATATATTTCTTATTGTTTGGGCCCTGTATGGAGTTACAGAAGTGCATGGCTTAAATGGATTTTTGTGCATGCCGATATTTTTAAGTGCGTTTGTTTTTAAATCTATGGGCAGTAAAATAATCAAAGGAACGGAGGTTCCGAATGATTAGTATAATCGTTCCTATTTATAATGCTGAAAAATGGCTAAAGCAATGTATAAATAGCGTTTTGAAGCAAACCGATGTGGAGTTTGAATTGCTTCTTATTGATGATGGTTCTACAGATAAAAGTGCGGAAATATGTTATTCCTTTTCTCAGAATGACGCAAGGATACGTTATTTCAAGAAACAAAACGGAGGCGTTTCCCAAACTAGAAATTTTGGAATAGAGCATGCTGCCGGAGATTGGATTACTTTTTTGGATTCCGATGATTATTTGGAAGAAGGAATTCTATCAAAAGCGGAAAAATTGGCGACTAGCAATCTTAAATCAATGGTTATTTGGAATGCTGCATATATTGCTAATGGGAAGAAAACAAGCAGCCCTGATTTATATGGAGAGAAAATTCGTAGGGAGGAAATTGTTGCTGCGACAATCTATGAGTGTTATGGGCGAATTTTTTTGGGATATTTTTTCCGGGCTGTTTGGGGAAAACTCTTCAATAAAAATATAATTTTAGAGAACAATATACGATTTGACGAATCATTGTATTTGGGAGAAGATGCAAAGTTTCTTTTACAATATATTCATTATATAGATAGCATTTGTATATTGAATGAATGCGGATATAATTATCGTTTGCAACCTCAATCTGCAGTGCATAGATATAAAAATGATTTATTGGAGCAATCTCGCCGACAACTTAAGATGATTAAAGGGGAGGCAATGTTGTACCCTCAGGATGAGTGTATTAATACTGCAATCATATCATTTCTGTGGGGGACCTTTAATGCATTGGTTGCGAATGAATGGTTACAGCGAGAAGACCGGTTGTCATTTCACGAGGCAATTCTTTGGTATCAAGAGAATAAGCAGGATTTTACAATGGAAAAAATTAAACCAAAACAAATGAGTAAATTTTTGCGCTTAGAAATGTATGCTAGTCGGATGCTTCCAATTCATATTATATCTAAAATGTCTTTTGCATATAATAAAAACCGATATAGAAAAAATGTGAAACAAGGCTAAAATTATATCACGGGTACTATTACTTCAATAAGGTTGAACGAAGGAAAAACTATGATGTGTATTATGTGGATGTGAAAGGGATGAAAGTAAGAATGAGAGTGGGTTTATTAACATTTCATCGTGCATATAATTATGGGGCAGTTCTTCAATGCTATGCATTAAATTATACATTAAATAAACTTGGCTATGAATGTAAAGTTATTGACTACTGGCCAGATTATTTTAAAAATAATTATTATATTACGAAGAAATTCTCTTTTAGACATCCGCCGGTCAAAACGTGGTTACGACATATTCGAGTATCGCGTATATTGAAAAGAAGAAATAAGAATTTTGAGAAATTTATACAGAATTATATTTTAATTACTGAAAAAACCTTCGAGACACATGAACAATTGCTAAATGGGAAAATACCCTTTGATATATTTGTTACTGGTAGTGATCAGGTATGGCACAACCGTTGTGCTGAATTTGATCCGGTATATTTTTTGGCGTTGGAATGTTTTAAAAGTAAGCCAAGATTCTCTTACGCGGCAAGTTTTGGAATGCAGCAAGTTCCCACTGATTTAAGAGATGAGTACATTAAAAGATTACAAGGCTATAGAAAATATTCTGTACGTGAAAAAAGTGGGCAGGTTATACTCAAAGATCTTTTAAACGTCAATGCAAATGTTAATTGTGATCCAACATTGTTATTAAGCAGAGAAGAATGGAAAAAAATTGAAGATCAGAATATGCCAATTAGTAATCCCTATGTTTTAGTTTATTATGTCAAAAAAACAAAAAGGCTACAAGATAAAGCATATGAGTTCGCCAAAAAACACAATTGTGATGTTATTTGTGTTGCCTGCAATATGGAGGTCTCTGCTTTACGTGGACAAGCAGAAAAGAAACGTGGATTTATAATCAAGAATGATGTGGCTCCATCTGATTTTATACAACTTGTAGATAATGCTAAAATGGTGTTTACTAATTCTTTTCATGGGACAATTTTTAGTTTGATCTTTAAAAAAGACTGTTTCCTTGAACTTAAACATTTAGACGGGAGTTTTAATAACCGAGTAATAGAATTATTAGAAAGTCTTTCGTTCCAAAACATTAAAGGCGAAGATGAGCTGGAGCTACAGTCCGAAAAAGTCGACTGGAATACAGTTGAAAAAGCTTGGGCAGATTTAAGAGATCACGCATTAGATTATTTAAAAAGCATGGCTTAATATTTGGTTTGGATATAGTTTTGTTGCTCTTATCCTTATTGAGAAAAACATAAGGCATCTCTAAAAATGTTGACCGATAGATAAACTGAGTTAAATTTATAAAATATTCTATGTGAGAGGATATAAGTGAAAGAATCAAAACTGTTAAAAAATGTAATATTTGGCTTTGGTGGGCAATTTTTGGTCCTTGCTTTGGGGATTATAGTTCCAAGAATTGTAATCTCAAGCTATGGATCTGATGTAAATGGCCTAATGAGCACCGTAACACAGGTCTTTACATATATGGCTCTTCTTGAAGCAGGAATTGGGCAAGCAGCGCGAAACGCTTTGTTTAAACCACTTTCAGAAGGCGATACAGAGGGAATCAATTGTGTCTGTTCCGTATCCAGAAGATACTTTCGAAAAATAACACTATATTATGGCGCTATTGTAGTTGTACTCTCGCTGGGGCTCCCATTTGTTTTGAAATCCAATGTTGGCTTTTTTACAATTTTTCTTGTAGTACTATTAGAAGGATTGTCTGGTGTTATTTCGTTTTATTATATTGAAACACAAACCATTATTCTCAATGCAGATGGTAGAGGTTACATTAATAATGGAGTCAATGTTGCCAATAAGATCTCAGTATATTTAGCAAAAATTTTTATGGCAGCTGCTGGGTTAAACATTGCTTTTCTTCAGTTTGCCTGTTTTTTAATTACAGTTGCCAAGGTGATTTTTTATCGAATATATTTTGAAAAGAATTATTCGTGGATAGATTATAATGCAGCATCTCCCAATGTAAAACTGAAAGATAGGAATTCTTATATAATAACGGAAATCACATGGACAATTTTTTCTTCAACAGACTTGGTTGTCCTATCGATTTTTGTGAGTACACAGCTGGCCAGTGTATATTCTGTATATAATATGGTATTCAGTAGTCTCAGCGTGCTGTTGAATGCAGTGTATACTGGGGTTGGATATATATTAGGACAAACCTATCATGAAGATATTCGAAAGTATTGTAAAATTCATGATTGCTTTAATTCTGTATTTGTTGGTGGAATGACAATGCTTATGTGCGTTGCCTATGTTTTAATTATTCCATTTATTAAGTTATATACAAAGGGTATTTTTGATGTTAATTATATATACCCCCTTTTGCCTGTTTTGTTTGCTTTAGTAAATATTCTATCTTGGAGTAGGTATGTTGCAGGGAACTTAATTGGTGTGGCTGGACATATTCGTGAAGCTCAAGTAATGAATATTTTGGAAGCGGCCATAAATATCGTTTTTTCTATTATCCTTGTTAGACGATTCTCAATTACTGGTGTTCTGATAGCAACAGTGGTAGCACTACCATTAAAGGTTGTATACTGCAACTATATGGCAGATAGAGTGATTCTCCAGCGGTCTAGTAGAAAAACCATTCTAATTCTGGGACTAAATTATTTACTATTCACGGCGACAGTGCTCATTGAAAAGAAAATTGAAATTCAAGTCGATAACTATATGGATCTTATAATATGGGGATGTCTTCTGTCGATGGTAGTTGGAATTGTTGGAATAGCTGTAAATATTATGGTTAATCCAGAGTGCATGAGACTGGTAACAGAAAAGATAAAAGAGAGGAAATACCAAAAATGACACACTTCTACACAGCCGAAAAGAATTTCCAGATGTTAATTTCATTATTAAAACAGCACGATATTAATACAGTAATTGCGAGTCCGGGTACTACAAATGTTGCATTTGTTGCAAGCATTCAGTTTGATCCTTATTTTAAAGTATATTCTGCACCTGATGAACGTTCGGCGGCTTATATGGCATGTGGGTATGCTGCCGAGTCAGGCAAGCCTGTAGTTCTAACCTGTACAGGTGCTACGGCATCTCGCAACTATATTCCTGGATTGACAGAAGCATATTATCGTAAATTGCCGGTTATTGCAGTCACTAGTACGAGACATGCAGGATACATTGGACAATTAACACCACAAGCTATTGACAGAACTGCTGTTTTAAAGGATGTAGTAAGACTCAGTGTACAAGTGCCATCGGTCCTGTCAGAAGAAGATGCATGGAACTGTAACCTCCGAATAAATGAAGCTCTTTTGGCAGTAAAAGAGAATCTTGGACCGGTTCATATCAACATTGTGGCGGAGATCAATAATTCTTTTGATGTGAGTGAAATTCCAGAAGCCAGAGTGATTAAACGTTTCTTTGCGCAGGATAATCTTCCAGCTATTCATGCGCCAAAAGTGGGAATTTTTATTGGAAATCATGCTCCATTTGAACATGAGACAATAGAAGCGATTCAAAAGTTTTGTGAGAAATACAACGGTTGTGTGTTATGTGATCATACAAGTAACTATAATGGAAAATATTCTGTGGAATATAATCTGATCTCAGATCAAAAAGCATTTCATGCAGACACAAGTCATATGGAACTTTTGATTGATCTGGGAGAGGTTTCGGGTTCCTATATGCAGCTCTTTCCCTTAGAAGTATGGAGAGTCAGTGAAGATGGTGCAATCCAGGATAGATTTAAGAAACTAAGCAATGTGTTCCAAATGGACGAGAAAACATTTTTTAAATCTTATTGTGAAATGTCTGAAAATGACTCTAGCAATACGCAGTATTATCAGAGCTGTAAATTACTCTATGATAATATCTTAAATCAAATCCCAGAGTTGCCGTTCTCGAATATTTGGATAGCTAAAACGCTTAGCAAACAACTTCCTCAAGGAGCGATACTTCATCTTGGAATTTTGAATAGTCTTCGCAGCTGGAACTTCTTTGAAGTTGATCAATCTATTAGGTGTTACTCTAATACCGGCGGATTTGGAATTGATGGCATATTGTCTACGTTACTCGGAGTTTCACTCGCAGATCCAGAAAAACTCAACTTCTGTGTTTTGGGCGACCTTGCATTTTTTTATGATATGAATTCTTTAGGTAATCATAATATTGGCAACAATATTCGGATACTGTTAATTAATAATGGCGTTGGCACAGAGTTTAAAAATTATAGCCATTTAGCGTATCAATTTGGGGAAGCGGCTGATGATTATATTGCAGCAGCTGGACATTATGGAAATAAATCGAAAAAACTAGTTAAACATTATGCGGAAGATTTGGGGTTTGAATATCTTTGCGCTTCTTCTAAAGAGGAATTTTTGGAATCAGCAGACAAGTTCCTTCACGAAACAAAAGATAAACCAATTGTTTTCGAGGTATTTACATCGTCCGATGAAGAAAGTGACGCATTGAAAGAGATGAATTATATTTTGAGGAGTCCTTTGACTGCTGCAGATTTGACAAAATATGCTGCAAAAACGGTTCTTGGTGAGAAAAGGTTGAAAAAGATAAAAAACATTATAAGGGGTAAATAAAATGTCTCTTAGATTGTATTTAAAGAGAGTTTTTAAATGGGTTTTTTCAGGTATTCCAATTCAAAAAACAACAGTAGTTGTTAAACAAATTGTCCCTAATGAATTACTGAAGGGAAGAAATATTGTTGTCACAGGCGGAAGCAAAGGATTGGGAAAAGAAATTGCCAAGAAATGCGCTGCAGAAGGCGCAAAAGTTATTATTTGTGGACGAAATGAAGAAAGTTTGAAACAAGTAGCAGATATGCTAGGCCGCAATGTTTCTTACCTTGTATTGGATGTAAATTGCATAACGAAGTTTGATGCTTTTTTTGATCAAGCAGAGAGTATATTTGGCGGAAAGGTCGATTCACTTGTAAGCAATGCCGGAATTTCTTTGCATGAGGGAAATTTTCGTAATGTTAAGGAGTCAGATTGGGACAAGCAATTTAATACCAATTTAAAAGGAAACTATTTCTTAGTACAATCCTTTATTAGGTATCTTGAAAAGCATGATGATAGAACTGGAAATATTATTGTTATTACTTCTGAACGTGCAAAAAGGCCGGATGATATTCCCTATGGTTTAACCAAGATTGCGTCTAGTAGTTTTATTCAGTGCATTGCACGAAAGGTAATCTCAGAGGGAATTAGAATTAATGGCGTGGGGCCTGGAGTTACGGCAACTGATATGACAGGCATTTCTAAAGAAAACAATATGTATTCAGACATGCAGGCAGGAAATCGATACTTTATACCAGAAGAAGTGGCTGAAGTAGTTAACTTTTTGTTATGCGATGCATCTGCGTGTATTTCGGGAGAAATCATCACTTGTGATCAGGGAAGCTATATTGTCCCTTGGCAGGCGTAAGTGCGGTAATTGAACCTTTTTGACATGGAATAAAGGTTTTCGATCTATGATTTTGCCTTTAGATAAAAGTAAAGGCTATGGAAAGGTAATGAGGCCGTCTGAAGCATATTCTTCCAATAGTTGTGCGAAGGTAGCTTTAGCGGTGCGAAAATCATTGATGATGAGAATGGACTTCGCATGACAAAATTGTGGCCAAAGTGTTTTTCGGTGGCAAATATCAACTGGGAACGACCTACTTCGTGTTTCGTAATACTTTCGCTTTAGAGCAAAACTGTCTAGACAAGATTTCTAAAGTAATTTCTGCTTAGAATGGCAAGAATGTCGTTCAGGAGAAAGCTAGCAACATAATCGAGGGAACGTTAAGGCTGTTGGAAAAGCATTAGAGGATGGTTGTAAGGAGATCCTTGTCTACTATAATTTTCTAAGTAGACGTTTGTAATATTATTGAGAGATTAAATAGGGAAATCTATCGCCATATCCTTGTGGCGGTAAGTCTCAAGGAGGATTTTGCTCTTTTGCTGGTTTGCACTTGCACTATGTGGTGATGCCCAGTGGGGTAACATGAATCATCTGGAAACAACTCTTGAAAATGATACCGTTACTGACCGATGTCATTCAATACTAGGGGTACAAACCAACTTACGAAAAAAACTCAATTCTATCTTGGACTGACTAGAGAATTATAGAACGGTTGCGATAAATTTTATCCTAGCCCAAAAACTCGCGAAAAGATATTACAGAATAATAAAATATGGAAGCATTATTGGAGATTCTAAAGAAAGTCATAACCAATGTCTTAACAGCGATTTACGAGCCTTTTGGATTTGCGTTGCTGTTGGCGTTTTTGGCGCAGTTTGTTTACCTGTATGCCTATCATCCTTTAAACACGGGAAAGGGCTGGAAAGAGGCGTTAAGAACATGGGTTATTGAGTTTAGAACCAATTGCTTTTTCAGAAAGTTATTTCTTTTGGCTTTCTTTTCAGCTATGATCCTGTTCCGGACACTCTTGAACCGGAATCTCTGGCTTAATCCGTTATCGGATGTTATGGGAGGCTGGGGCATATGGAAAGTTTCGTCGGATGGAACTAAGGAACTGACAACAGAGTGCTTCGAGAATATAATCCTGATGTTTCCTTTTACGGCCTTGCTCATGTGGACCACGAAGGAAAAGCTGGTAAAAGTTGTTTCTCTGAAAAGTCTTGCGATTAAAAGTGCAGAGGCCGCCTTTTTCTTTTCCTTGACCATCGAATTTTTGCAGCTTTTCCTGCGAGTGGGTACATTCCAGTTATCAGACTTGTTCTACAATACCCTAGGCGGTCTTTTGGGCGGCGTAGCTTATTGGGTCGCGTGGAAGGTCCGCCATTCTATTCGTTGAAAAACAGAGACTTATCCGATATCAAACAACATAGTCACTCAATTCCCAAAACTCAAATTTTAATTGCTAAGATTTTCTACCTATCTTGGCAATTTTTTGTTGTATAAGTCGTTACTATTCGGGTCGGGAGAAACTAACCTTCAAGTGTCGGGCGTTCGAGACCAAATTTAGTCGGAAAAGATAAAGCCACTACCGATGCTCTTTTAAATCCTGTACACTGGAAAGTGCCAACAACCCAGTGGAAAGGAATAGCGATGAAAGAGCAAAATGGTAATGGCTTTGCACCAAGTATAGCACAAGCCATAGAAGAAATGAAGGCGTTCCAGGGAGACTCCTTTTCCCTGGAACGTATCAACTTGGCCGAATTAGAACGACGAACCGGCGTATCTCGTAGCAGATGAATACGCCGCCCCAAGATGGACAGCTTAACCGGCCACGTCAGACACCCTAACCGCTCAAATCAGACACCCACACCGCCGGTCAGACACCCCTGTATAATGGAAGTGCATCGCAAGATGTAATCTAAATTACAGGAGGAAATTTCATGACCAACTATAAGGAGATTCTCCGTCTTCACAGTCTGGGAATCAACAACACTCGCATCGCAGAAAGCTGCGGCTGTGCGCGGAGCACTGTCATAGCAGCTCTGCAACGTGCCAGAGAGCAGGATCTTTCCTGGAGCAAGATCAAGAACTACAGCACAGAAGAAGTTGCTCGGAAATTGTATCCTTCCACTGCGCTGGGCCAACAATACAAGATGCCAGACTACGAGTGGGCGCACCGAGAGATGCAGAAGAGCGGCGTCACCCTGAGCCTTCTGTGGGTGGAATACTGCGAGCAGTGTCGTCAAAGCGGCGAGCTGCCCTACAAATCCACCCAGTTCAACAAGTATTATGCGGACTATATCCACAAAACCAAAGCTACCATGCATCTGGAACACAAGCCTGGTGAAACCATGCAGGTGGACTGGGCTGGCCAGACGGCAGCTCTGGTGGACACAGACACCGGGGAGCGGCTGGAAGCATATCTGTTTGTAGCGGTGCTGCCATACAGCGGCTATGCATACACAGAGGCCTTTCTGGATATGAAGCAGGAGGCCTGGATCACCGGCCATGTCAACGCCTACCGGTATTTTGGCGGAGTCACCCGCATCCTCACACCGGACAACCTCAAGACCGGTGTGGTCAAGAATTCCCGGACAGAGACTGTGCTCAACAAGTCCTACCAGGAGATGGCGGAGCACTATGGCATCGCTATTCTTCCAGCCCGTCCCCGCAGCCCCAAAGACAAAGCCTTTGTAGAGGGATCCGTTGGCGTGGTCTCTACCTGGATCTTGGCTGCTCTGCGCAACCGCAAGTTTCTGTCCCTCACGGAACTGAATCAGGCAATCCGTGAGAAGCTGGAAGCCTTTAACCATAAGCCTTTCCAAAAACGTGAGGGTAGCCGGGCGTCCTGCTTTGAGGACGAGAAGCTGTTTCTGCTGCCTCTTCCTGCTACGCCGTTTGAGCTGGCTGTTTGGAAGGTCGCCACTGTCCAGTACAATTACCATATCAGTGTGGAGCGCATGAACTACTCCGTGCCGTATGAGTATATCAAGCAGCAAGTGAATGTGCGCCTTACCCGGACCACAGTAGAAATCTTCTTCTCTGGTACCCGAATTGCCTCTCACCTGCGTCTCCATGGCCGTCCCAATCAGTACAGCACGGTGGAGGACCACATGCCGCCGGACCACCAGACCTACCTGCAATGGAACGGCGAGCGTTTCATCCGCTGGGCGGAACAGATTGGCCAGCACACCGCTGCTGTGGTGCGGGTTTTCCTCTCCGCCCACAAGGTGGAGCAGCAGGGCTACAAGTCCTGCATGGCCCTGCTGAAACTGGCGGATCGCTATTCCCCTCAGCGGCTGGAGAGCGCCTGCCGGAAAGCTCTCTCTTACACCACTTCCCCCAGCCTGAAAAGCGTCCAGTCCATTCTGAAATCCGGGCAGGACAAGCTGCTGGATAAGAATGCTCCGGCCAAGCCGGAAGAGCCCAAAGCCCATAAGTTTACCAGGGGCGCCGGCTATTACAAGAGGGGGGAATGACCATGCTGAGCAATGAAACGGTACGAAAATTGCATGAAATGCGCCTGGGCGCCATGGCGGAGGCCTTCTCCGCCCAACTGGAGGATGCGCAGTTCCAAGCGGTGTCCTTTGAGGATCGCTTTGCCATGCTGGTAGACGCAGAGTGGAGTGCCCGAAAAAGCAACCGTCTAACCCGGCTCATCCGCAACGCTGGCTACGCGGATCCCGCCGCCTGTGTCGAGAATATTGAGTACCACCCGGAACGAAGGCTGGACCGGGAGCAGATCCTGCGCCTGGCTTCCTGCACCTACCTCCAGGAAGCACACAATGTCATCATTTTGGGAGCCACTGGAGCCGGAAAGACTTATTTAGCCTGCGCCCTTGGCATGGCTGCCAGCCGCAGCTTTTATTCCGTCCGGTGCAAAAATCGCCATCCCAGCCCCATCTGCACGCAGTTTTAGCACCACCTTGCCGGAGTTTTAGCCCCACTTTCACGCACTGAAGCCCCAAAACCTTATAATTGGTTTAGCACAGCCAAGCTGTGACTAAATCAATTGGAGGTTTCGTAATGACAAATTATCGGGAGATCTTGCGGTTAAGCAGTCTTCAGTACAGCCAGCGAACCATTGAATCAATGGCACACTGTTCCAGACATACGGTGCGAGATGTACTGCAGGCAGCAAAGGAACAAGGCATATCCTGGCCCCTCTCCGACGATGTCGCCAATGCCGATCTGGAACAGCTTCTCTTTCCGAACAGGCACAAAGCATCCAGTCAATATGCTGAGCCCGACTATCCGTACATCCACCGCGAACAGGCACGGTCGGGCGTGACCCTGACGCTGCTGTGGGAAGAATACTGCGCGAAGTGTCAGGAGGCGGGCAAAAGGCCGTACATGAGTACTCAGTTTGGCGAGCGGTACCGCCGCTGGGCACGCATTACAAAAGCGACCATGCGCATCCAGCACAAGTCGGGAGATGCCATGCAGGTAGATTGGGCCGGAGATACCATTCCCATCCAGGACCCGGTTACCGGGGAACAAAGTGCCGCTTATTTGTTTGTTGCCGTTTTGCCCTGCAGCTACTACACCTATGCGGAAGCCTGCGACGACATGAAAACCGAGAACTGGCTGAACTGCCATGTCCACGCTTTTGACTTCTTCGGCGGTGTTGCACGGCTGCTGATCCCTGACAACTGCAAAACGGCCACGCTGTCCAACACCCGGTACGATGTGATTCTGAACCGCAGTTACCAGGAACTGGCTGAGCATTACGGTACCGCAATCGTACCGGCACGTGTCCGCAAGCCGAAGGACAAGAGTCCGGCAGAGGCATCCGTCCGCTTTGCCGAAACATGGATCGTGGCCGCTCTACGCGACCGCAAATTCTTTTCTTTGCGGGAATTGAATGAGGCAGTTGCTGAAAAGCTGGATGAGTTGAACAGCCGCCCGTTCAAGCAGATGGCTGGCTGCCGCCGAAGTGCCTATCTGGAAGAAGAGAAGCCCTATATGCTGCCGCTGCCGGTCAGTGCGTTTGAACCGGCCGTCTGGTCGGTTGCCAAGGTCGCCAACGACTATCTTGTTACGGATGGCAGGAACAAGTATTCTGTTCCCTATAACTTGATTGGCGAGCGCGTGGACATCCGCGTGACTAAAACAACGGTAGAGGTATTCTACCACGGCAGCCGTGTAGCCAGCCACCGCCGGCTGCAGACCCGGCAGCGTGATCCGCTGGTGAAGCGCGAGCATATGCCGCCGGAGCACCAGAAATATCTCACCTACAACGCTGACGAGTTCAGCCGCTGGGCGATGTCGGTCGGTCCTATGACCGAGAAGGTAGCCGAACACTTCCTGAAGTCCGGTAAGGCCGCCGAGCAGGGCTACAAGGCCTGCGCTGGTCTGACCAAACTGGAACAGCGGTACGGCAAACAGCGGCTGGAGGCAGCCTGCGGCAAAACTCTGGCGTACAGCACCACGCCCTCGCTGCGCACCATTGCCAGCATTCTGAAAAATGACCTGGACAAGCCGGACAAGGCCGAGAGCCAACTGTCGCAGCCCAAAGCCAATAGCTACGGCATTACCCGCGGCGCGGCCTACTTCCGGAAGGGAGGTGACCGCTGATGCTGAACCAGGCAACGATGGATATGCTCACGGCAATGAAGATGACCGCTATGGCAGCGGAGTTCGCCAACCAGTTGAAAGACCCCACGTTCAATGAACTGGGCTTCGAGGAGCGCCTGGGCTTGCTGGTAAATGCGGAATGGAACCGACGCCAGAGCAACAAACTGAACAGATTTATCCGCAACGCGCGCTTCGCCGTGCCGTCTGCCACTGTAGAAGGCATTGAATACCACGAGGACCGAAAGCTGGACAAGGCACAGATGCTGCGGTTTGCCACCTGCCAGTACATTGACGAAGGCCACCACATTATCCTCAAGGGAGCCTCTGGCAACGGCAAGACTTACATCGCCTGTGCCCTGGGCAATGCCGCCTGCCGCCGTTTCAAGAAGGTGCAGTACATCCGTATGCCAGAGCTGCTGGACGAACTGAGCATTGCCCGCAGTGGTGGAACACTGAAAAAGGTGCTTGAATCGTACAAGAAGAAAGACCTGCTGATTCTGGACGAATGGCTGATTCGTCCGCTGTCCCCGCAAGAATCCTATGATATGCTGGAAATTGTGGAGGCGCGGTGCCACAAGTCTACGATCTTTTGCACGCAGTACGAATCTGAGGGTTGGTACACCAGGATTGATCCCAACCCGGAATCTGACAGCCCCGTTTCAGAAGCCATTATGGACCGCATTATCCACAACGCTTATGAGGTTCTGGTGGATGGCCGAGTCTCGATGCGGGAACGCAAGGGCTTGAAGGCCACTCGGGAAGGCGGTGGCCAGGATGTGTGACCGCCCATATCTTTGCGATGAGGAAAAATGTATGGTTTTAGAACTGGAACGGGCCTGCTACAACGAGATGGAGCGTGAGTCGATGGAATACTTTTACGCAGATGAGAAAGAACTCCAACGACAGCGCGAGCGGATTCGACAGTTGGAGAACATCTTGACAGAGAACGGCATTCCTGTTCCTGAAGAAAGTTGACCTGAGCTCTGCTGGCTGGCTTAGCTGGCAGAGCTTTTGCATGTGCCACAGGGGGTGTCGTTTTAGAGCGATGAGGTGTCGCTGGTTCTCCGGCAGGGTGTCGCTAAAACTCCGGCGATGCAGGTGGGGCTTTAGTGCGTGAAAGTGGTGCTCAAATCGCGTGCAGATGGGGCTGGGGTGGCGATTTTTGCAGTCCGGTATATTCGCCTGCCGGATCTGCTGGTGGAGATCTCTGTGGCCCGCGCCAACGGAACCTACCGGGATTACATGAAAAAGCTCAGGAAAGAGAAACTACTCATCCTGGATGAGTGGCTATTGCTGAATGCGTACGCCTAGGCTTTTTAACTCCATTTCATGTTTGTTTTTCATTTGTAGCACCTCAAGAATAAGGTAACAAAAATAGTGTGTGAAGTACCATAGATTTTGACTCAACATTGACTATATAAACGTGTTCTTTGAAAAAATCGTCAACATTGACAAAATGACAGGCTTATGGAAGAAATACAAAGATCGTTATAAAACCTAAAGCAAACAATGGAGGATTTTGAGTGATTTTCAACACTTTTATGATGCCGAAATGCGCAAAAAGATTGTATTCCTTAGGATACATACAGGAAAAAACAACTTGTGATGACCAGCATTATTGTGCGAAGAAAGGGAAGCGACTGTTTGCGCTATAGGCTATAAGCGGGTTCAATAAAAAGAAGCAGCCCACAAAACTGGGAAAGAACACGATGCTGTTTTAAATCCATTCATTGAAAAAACAGAAACTTTTCCGGAATCGAAACAACACGGTTACACAAATTTAATTGCCAAGATTTTTTACATATCTTGGCATTTTTTTGTTGTGTAAAACGTTACTTTCTGTTATACTACAATAAAGACTATCACTTAATACAGAAAGGAGCCCACCATGCCAAAGAACCAGGATGTTATTGCCATCTATTCCCGCAAATCCCGCTTTACCGGCAAGGGGGAGAGCATCGGCAACCAGGTGGAGCTGTGCCGGGCGTACATCCGCACCGCCTTCGGGGATGCCTATGCAGACGGGGCCAAGGTGTATGAGGACGAGGGCTTTTCCGGCGGCAACCTGAACCGCCCCGACTTCAAACGGATGATGAAAGCCGCCCGGGACCACCAGTTCAAGGCTGTGGTGGTCTACCGTCTGGACCGGATCAGCCGCAACATCAGCGACTTCTCCGCCCTCATCGAGGAACTGGGGCGGCTGGAAATCGACTTTGTCTCCATCCGGGAGAGCTTCGACACCTCCAACCCCATGGGCCGGGCGATGATGTACATTGCCTCGGTGTTCAGCCAGCTGGAGCGGGAGACCATCGCTGAGCGCATCCGGGACAACATGCACGAGCTGGCCAAGACCGGCCGCTGGTTGGGCGGCACCACCCCCACCGGCTACACCTCGGAGGCGGTCAAGACCATCACGGTGGACGGCAAGAGCAAGCGGGCCTGCAAGCTGAAGGTCATCCCCGAGGAGGCCGACATCGTCCGCAAGATCTACGACCTGTACATCGAGACCGACTCCCTCACTATGACCGAGGCGGAGCTGCTGCGCCAGCACATCAAGACCAAGACCGGGCGCAACTTCACCCGGTTTTCCATACGGGGGATTTTGCAGAACCCGGTCTACCTGATCGCCGACCAGGACGCCTACCAATACTTTGTGGAGAAGCAGGCCGACCTCTTTTCGGCGCCGGAGGAGTTCGACGGCGTCCGGGGCATTCTGGCCTACAACCGCACCGACCAGGAGAAAGGCCGGGCCACCGTCTATCTGCCCACCAGCGAGTGGATCGTCTCGGTGGGGCAACATCCGGGCCTCATCCCGGCCAAAACCTGGATCAAAGTGCAGGAATCCCTGGAGCGGAATAAATCCAAGGGCTACCGCAAGCCCCGCAGCAACGAGGCCCTGCTCACCGGGCTACTCTGGTGCCGCTGCGGCAACCGGATGTACCCCAAACTCTCCAAGCGATTTACGGCGGAGGGCAAGCCCATCTACACCTACGTCTGCAAGATGAAGGAGCGCAGCAAGCGCAGTCTATGCAACCGGCGCAACGCCCACGGTAATCTGCTGGACGCCGCCATCGTGGAGCAGGTCAAGAGCCTGGCCAGCAACGACAGCACCTTCCTGACCCAGCTGGAAAAGAGCAAGCGGTTTTACACCGGCAACCGGGAGGAATACGACAAGCGGCTGGAGGACCTGCGGCAGCAGCAGGCGGAGACCCAGCGCAAGATCAACGCCCTGGTGGATTCGCTGGCGGACTTCGGGGACAGCACGGTGGCCATCCATGTACGAAAGCGGCTGGAGGAGCTCCACGCCCAGGACACCGAGCTGCAGGCCCGCATCACTGAGCTGGAAGGGCTGACCGCCCAGCACGCTCTCAGCGGCATTGAGTTCGACCTCATGCGGCAGCTGCTCACGGTGTTCCGGGACGGCATCGACGAGATGACGGTGGAGCAGAAGCGGGCGGCCATCCGCACGGTGGTACGCAAGGTCATCTGGGATGGCCAGTACGCCCATGTGGTGTTGTTCGGCGCGGTGGACGAGGATGTGGACTGGCGGGATGCCGCCGACGTGCTGCCCGCCCTGGACATCCGCAATCCGGAGGGCGCCGAGGAGGACACCGAAGATCTGGAGCCCTTCGGGGACGTGGATTACGAGGAGGAAGAAACCTCGCACGATATTCCAGCCGAGACCCCTTGGGGTGAGGATAGCAAATGAGATCCGCATGCATCTGCGGCACATCCGGCGGGAAGGCACCGTGGTATCCTTGCAGGAGCCGCTGGAAGCCAGCAGCCGGGAAGGGGGCGCTTTGACCCTGGGGGATGTGCTGCCCGACGACGGGGTGATGGAGGACGACTGCGAACAACGGGACCTGGCCAGACGGCTGCGGGGGTTGGTGGCTTCCCTGCCCCAACGGGAACGGCGGATTCTGACCCTGCGCTACGGTCTGGACCGTCAGCCGCCCCTGACCCAGCAGCAGGTGGCCCAGCAATTCCACATCAGCCGGTCGTATATTTCCCGCCTGGAAAAGCGGGCCCTGCAGATGCTGAGCAGCCGTTGGCATGCCGGCGACCCGCCGCGATAAGCCGCAACCTGTATGTCATACAAATACACTTGACCTTTCTTCGCAATCATGGTATGCTAGGTATCGACGTTCTGTTTCGGGCAGGCGTTTTGGTGTAACAAATCGGATGAGAGGAATGGAAAGTATCATGCAGCAATTTACTGCCATCGTGACCCAGGCCAGCAACTTTCTGTGGGATTACATCCTTGTATTTCTGCTGATGGGAACCGGCCTGTTTTTTACCCTGCGTCTGGGCTTTATCCAGATCCGCCGCTTTGGGGAGGGCATGCGCCGTCTGTTCGGCGGATTCAGCCTGCACGGCAAGGCCGCCGGCAAGGACGGCATGAGTTCCTTCCAGGCATTGTCCACCGCGGTGGCGGCTCAGGTGGGCACCGGCAACATCACCGGCTGCGCCACCGCCCTGGTCAGCGGCGGCCCGGGTGCCCTGTTCTGGGTCTGGGTTTCGGCCTTTTTCGGCATGGCCACCATCTACGCCGAAGCGGTTCTGGCCCAGACATACAAGACCACCGTGGACGGCCATGTGACCGGCGGTCCCGCCTATTACATCCGCGCCGCCTTCAAGGGTAAGTTCGGCAAGTTCCTGGCCGGGTTCTTCTCGGTGGCCATTGTGCTGGCCCTGGGCTTTATGGGCAACATGGTGCAGTCCAACTCCATCAGCGATGCCTTCCACAATGCTTTCGGAATCAACCAGCTGGTGGTGGGCATTGTGGTGGCTGCCATCGCCGCCTTCATCTTTTTGGGCGGTGTGCAGCGCATTGCCGCCGTCACCGAAAAGCTGGTGCCCATCATGGCCATCTTCTACATTCTGGGCTGTCTGGTCATCCTGATCATGAACATCACTGCTCTGCCCGACGCCTTTGCCCAGATCTTTGTGCTGGCGTTTCGCCCCCAGGCCATGGCCGGCGGTGTGGCTGGTGTGACCGTCCAGCAGGCCATGCGCTTCGGCGTGGCCCGCGGGCTTTTCTCCAACGAGGCCGGCCTGGGTTCCACCCCCCACGCCCACGCCATGGCCAAGGTCAAGCGGCCCCAGGACCAGGGCGCCGTGGCCATCGTCAGCGTCTTCATCGACACCTTTGTGATCCTGACCCTCACCGGTCTGGTGCTCATCACCTCCGGCCTGGTGCCCACCGGCCTCAACGGCACCGCCCTCACCCAGGCGGCCTTCGCCCAGTCCTTCGGGGTGTTCGGGCAGGTGTTCATTGCGGTGTGCATGCTCTTCTTCGCCTTCTCCACCATCCTGGGCTGGTATTTCTTCGGCCAGATCAACTTCAAGGCCCTGTTCGGCTCCAAAGCGGTACCGGTGTACAGCGCCATCGTGGTGGCCTTTGTGCTCATCGGTTCCACGCTGAAGGTGGACCTGGTCTGGAAGCTGGCCGACTTCTTCAACGGCGTCATGGCCATTCCCAACCTGATCGCCCTGCTGGCCCTGTCCGGCGTGGTGGCGTCCATCGCCCGCCAGAAGGATGAGTAACCATACAGCCAAACAGCCCGTTTCCCTTGCCAGGGAAGCAGGCTGTTTTTATTGCCAGACAGCAGGGCCAGCACCGGCAGGAGCACTCCCGCCAGATACAGCCCCACCCCTGCCCAGCTCCACCGCGCCACTGAGGCCGCCCGCCGGGGACTTTTCCGCCGGTGATACAGATACAGGCCCAGCCCCAGGGGCGGCAGCAGAAAAGCCAGGGTGTTCAGCCCCTGGTGGGGCAGGTCCGGTTCCGGAGACACGGCCCCGGACCGGGTTGCATTCGGTTCGTCCTTCGTGGCCGGTTCCCCCTTTCGGAAATGATTTTCCTTCATTTTAGATAACATTTATCTAAAAGTCAATAGACAGAATCTATCTAGCCTATTCTTTTATGTAGAGAAAGGCAGGTGGATCCGATGACCAACCGCGTGAAGGAGCTGCGGGAAGACCACGACTACACCCAACAGCAGCTGGCCGAAAAAATCGGCATCACCCAGCGCAAATACAGTTATCTGGAAACCGGCACCCAGCCGCTGACGGCAGATTTTCTGGTGGCGCTGGCGGACATTTATGATGTGAGCATCGACTATATTCTGCTGTGCACCGACACCCCGCGGCGGTACCCGCCCCGCGGCGGGCGCAAGTGATCTTGCCACACGCAAAAAGCCCCCTTCGGTTGCATACAACCGAAGGGGGCTTCATTTCGTGTTTGAGGTTACTCGTAGCGCAGCTACGATTTTTTCCAACAATTGTCGTAGTTCACACCCCGCCGGAGCCTTGCAGCCGGGGCAAAGGGAAGGAAATTACGCAGCGGAATCACCAAAAATACACGATATATCGTTTGGGAGGAAGCGATTACAGCTCAGCGAAGTACTTAATGGTGCGGACCATCTGGCTGGTGTAGCTGTTCTCGTTGTCGTACCAGGACACGACCTGAACAATCGTAGATACGTTATTTTTAGCCCATTTTCTTCTGTTTTTCGCGTATTTTTCAGTTATCGTTACAGTAGCAGAAATGTTCGTTGTCGTACCAGTTTTCTGCAATTTTTATGGACAAATCGAACACGATTTCTAATCGATATTTTTGTTTCTGCAAATGAATCTGTATCAGCTATATGTGGCTCTATTAAAAATTCTAAGTTGAAATTTGTATATGTTATTCTTAAAGCATTCTATCAGCTTCATACTTTTTCACCAATCTGTAGAACGTTGGCTTAGTCAGTCCGGTTTCCTGCATAGCCGAGACTGCTGTAATATCCCCGTTCTTCCACTTGCCATATACCTTTCCCCAATTCTCAGGGAAGCCCTTTGCAGGCCGCCCAAACTTAACCCCTTTGTTCTTTGCAATTTCAATTCCTTGCTCTTGACGCTTATGGATGTTGGCCCTTTCTTTCTCTGCCGTATAGCTTAGAATCTGCAAGACCAAATCGGCAATGAATCGATTATCTAAGTTCTGACTACTCTGACTGGTGTCTAGCAACGGCATATCAAGCACCTTGATATCGGCGCCGATTTCGCTTGTTATATAACGCCATTGCTGATGAATTTCCGAATAGTTTCGCCCCAATCTATCAAGGGATAGAACAACTAGCAAATCCCCTCTGCGAAGCAATGGAGCTGTTTCCTTGGTGCCAACCAGCAAATTCCAATTCTTCCTATCGAAGTTCTTTCCGCTAGCCTTGTCGCACAGAATATTACGTTGCGGAATACCCGCTTGCTGCATCGCTACTATCTGTCGGTCAAGGTTTTGTTCTGTACTGCTTACCCGGCAATATCCCCACATGGTTTTTTCCATCTTATCGCCTCGCTTTCGATGGTCTCATTATAGCATATTCGTATCAAAATATCAACTTATATTTTGATACGTTTCATTTCTAAATATAGCATGTTTTGAAACTAAAATACACCCGCTTTTACTGCAAAAGCGGGTGTTTCTTTAAGTATACCTTTTGATACTCAAAATCAAATTGTCTGTACTATTTTTCGCTTCTTTACTGCATCTTAATATCCGTTTGCTTCTACACCATACAAAGCCTGCGAATATGTGAACCCTTCAAATTCTAACTGGTCAATTAACTCACTTCTCGAAAAAGATGAATACTCTAGATATTGTTGTGCTTTCAATGCCGCTTGTTCATTCCAGTCTGCCCCACAGTTATCTACTGCGTATGTTGCTTCACTTGTGCTAAAACCTTCGAATTCCAACTGGTCAATCAAGCCTGTATAAGAAAATGCCATGTATTCTAAGTAGTCGTGCGCCTTTTCCAGTGCCTGCTTCTCGCCAATAGTCGCCGACTCGGGGTCTTCCTCGCTTTCATCCAGTGCTGATTGAACTCTGTCTGCTAAAGACTGAGCTTTTTCGACAATAGAAGTTACCTCTGTTGGTTCTTCACTTGTTTTTATAAAAACTAGCATAGCACCTGCTGCGTCTTCATCATTTTCTAAGCAAAGACATCCCGCCAAATCTTTATTTTCCTTTGTCGATGAGTCAGATACTATTTCAGCATCAATTACAGTATCATTTTCGTCTTTTCTGCAAAACTGGTAATATGCTCCCTCTTTATCCTGTTTTATGTATTGCCAATTCAAATCAACTATTATAACTTCTTCGAAAGACAGCTTTGCAGTTCCATCTTCATATACACTTAAAATCGTATTTGATAAATCATCTTGCACTTCATTGCCTGTTTCATCAAAAGCCTTATTATATGCCCAAGTGCCAACAAGAACCTTTTCTCCATCAATTTTCTGAAATTTATTACTATCAAAATATAACCATACAGCAGCCAATATCAACACACACAACAATACTAGCGTTAGAATCTTTCTTTTTTTGTTTTCCATAATTTAATTCACGCCTTTTTAAACTTTATGACCTTATGTCGTCTATAAATGGCTTTTACTCTGGCCGGATAAGCAGCAAATCAATTCCATATATTCTATACAAAACCATTTTTTCCTTATTTCTTACGCTTGCTTTGTATAAAAGACTATGCCAGCATCCGTTCCGATACCTAAGCAGCCCCGCACTTCCTGAATATCATAATTATCTGACATCAGCTGGGCTTTCATAGTTGGTCCTATTCCATCAACGAAATTATAATATATTCCGTCCTCATCTTCGCTTACATAGCTCCACATAATATCTACACTTACGCTCTTATCTTGAAGCTTATAAATACTTCCCGTACCATCAGTATTAATACACACTCCGGTGGCCGAATCTGAAGCAGTATCTACAATATTTAATGTTTTACTTGTTTCATCGAAAGCATAACTAGCTTCCCATGTACCTACTATCATGTCATCAGGCGTATTAGTATTTTCTGCGACAGAATCCGATTCCTTGCTATTTTCCACTACTGTTGGTGTTTGTTCAGTATTACTACCACCCATCCGTCCGGAAATCCAAAAGGCAAGTAATATGACTATAATCCAGAACCACCACCGTCTGTAAATCGGCTTTTTGTTCTTTGCACCGCATTTGGGGCATCTTTTAGCACTTTTGGCCATTTGTCCACCACAAACTGGACAAATTTTCAATCCATTTTTTGTCCCACAGGAAGGACATTTTTTCTCTTTGCTATCAAATTCTATTCCACAGTTGGGGCAGGTGACATTTGCCATTTTCATCTACTCCTTATTCTTTTGTGCTCTATTATAAGTATATCATTTATACGCTTATTTTCCAATAACATTTTAGCTATATTACATTTTAAACCCATATAAATAAAAAGCAAAAAATAAAGACATTATTCATTTCTGTATTCTAAACAAAATAGAATAACGCCTTTTTATATTATATAAGCGAAATAAGTTGATTTCACTTTTTATTGTCTTCTTTTTCTCTATTATAAAATTCTGTCCTATCTTTTCCAGTTTATTCCAAGCCATTGTAGCCCCAAAGCGAAAATGGCAAAGGAATAAACAATAAGTTCTAATAAAGGCATTCTCCTGTTACTTTCCTATGATTCTTTTTTCTCCATGTATTCGCCCTTTGTTCGCTTACCTTTTGTAGGCCGCTTACAAAGGGCTTGAACCCTCAATAATACTTTCCCCGTTTTCTATTCTATTTTAGAATTTAACTATATAAATATTTTTATTCTTTTCTATAAATATATTTCTTTCTATAAGGAAAGCAATATAAATCTTAGATTTTATATAGAACGATTTTCTGTGTTTAGCAGGTCCAATTTGCTAACTAAAAATCAGCTATTTAGCCAATAGCGAAGAAGATTTCGCATCCTTTCAGATGGAATATAAATGTTGATTTCGTGTCCATCTCGAATTCTAGAGCGCCACATCCACTGTAAAAGTGAAGACAACGCATAATTGTCATCAGTCGTATTCACACCATGCGTATTCATATATTGTTTAATCACTGGGTTTAAAAACACATTTGGCGTATACGCCAGCACTTTTTTACTACGAAATTCATTGGTTCCTCTTGCATTGCAAGGCACAAATCCTAATGCGTACCCGTTTCCAGAAAGACTCCTCCTCTTTTCTTTAAAACAGGTCCACATATTATATATCGAACGAGAATGTTCTATATTCCTGAAAAAGTTATATAAGTTGTTTTTTAGAATGGATAGTTTTCCCCTATTCCTGCCAGCTCTAAACCACGTAGAGGACAGACTATCTCTTTGTTCACCAATATCATTCAAGTTTCCCTGATAAATCCGAACCAGTTCGGCCAGTGCAGTTCTAGTATCTGACTTATACCCTTGCAAAAGTCTCTGACTATCAACATGCCAGAATTCATACTCCAGACCTTCCATTTGGCAATAAGCATCCATCAAAGACCCTTGGAACATATGCGTCATGACAAATACATCATCGAACATTCTAAAAGCATCCGCCGGGAATTTCCATATAGTCTCCCGGTCTGAAATTCTTTCCAATGTTTTAGCCTGCATTAGTCTCTTGACATCTGAAAATAAGCCATTTTCATATTCTTCTCCAGACCACTGCCAATATCCATTAGAATCAACTTGAATCAAATTTTCTTCCGTTAATATGCGCCAATCATCCCTAGATAACTGATAAATCTTAATCAAATCTATAGCTTCATCTAGAAAAAGCGTATAGCCTTGCCGTTTTATTATGTCGTAGCTGTCACTTCCAATTTTCTTAAAAAGTTCGTGCGAAATACAAATATTGAATCCTTGGTTCATTAATACTTTAAAATGAGTGTATTTGCTGGGATATTTTCGTGCCTCAGGCATGCGGAATTCTAATTCAGGGCACTCATTAACAATTCTTTGGTTTTCCCCCAAATAGGGCGCCACATAAATGAATTTCTTATCCGGATTAGAATTCATATAATTGATAGCCGCACTAGTTTTTCCTGTTCCCATTAAGGAGTCAACAATTTTTAACAATATTTCCACCTCTCATCCTGTCAAACCGTGTGTTATATATTCTACATATCGCCATTTGCGTCCACCTGTACTTTTTCGCAGTCCACGGCAACACTTACTGATATTTGATTGATTACAACCTAAACTATTGGCCGCCTGAGCCATACAAGTCCACCGCCTTATGATGTTTCCTTTCATATCACATTCATAAATTGCTCGCCCTCGATTTGCTTTTGAAATTCTCATTCTTGTTCTAAGGCTTACAGCATGACCTCTATGACTTCTACTTTGCCTCTTTCGATGCATTCGTTGATTGCAGTTATACCTTGGTGTACCCCACTCAAGGTTTTCCAAACGATTGTTATCTCTTGTTTCATCCTTATGACATGCTTGATATCTCTGTGCATTTTCTATAGGTCTAAAGCTTAACAGTACCAATCTTTGAATCGGAAAACCTGAGCAACGTCCGTTATTACATAAATAATAATAAAGATATCCGCTCGTTTGTTCTTGCTCCGCTAGCAAAATATGCCTGTTTTTGCTCCAGCATCGTGCATGAGAACTTATCACATAGTTGGGGAATCCTTTGATTAAAGCCCACTTTTCGCCTTCCTCTAATTCAATATTTCCTTTTGCAATAGAATCAAATTCATATAAATCAACGATGTGTTCTTTATGAGTATATTGAATGTTATCCATTTTTTCCTTTCTGTATAAATAGTTCTTTTTTCTAAATATTTTTGTACAATTAGTATTATTTCATAAAAGAAAAATGGCCTGCTGCAAAGCAACCGCTTCGCAGAAGGCCTAAGTAAATCAGCTTTACATCTGTTTGGGCTGTGATATGATTATAGCACAGCCGTCCCCGTTTGTCAATGGCTTCTTAATTTTTTATTATACCACATTTAAATATTAATGTCAATATAAATTTAAAAAATATTTTTATAAATTCATAAGCGGGCTATACATCTCACCACGCTGTACAATGTCCATATCCTTTAGACCCTGTAAATATCGCTGTGTGATAGATATATTTGTGTGCCCCATGATACGGCTGAGACTATACAAGTCCAGGCCGTTTTTTAGTTGTATCTGTGCGAAAGTGTGACGGCAAGTATGCGGGCTAACTCTTATTGTATTAGAAACTCCCACCGCCTGTGCCGCTTGTTTTAGCATTCTAGCAACGGCTTCATCCGTCAACTGCTTTCCCGTCTTGCTTAGAAACAAATTATCATAGCGCTTCGGATGCTGTGCAAAATACCCCTGCCGTACGCGAAGATATTTCATCAACTGTTTACTTAGATAGGGGGATTTAGGGACCACCCGTTCTTTGTTCCCTTTTCCGTGTTTGACTATGATATATTTTTCTGCTACATCTTCTTGCTTCATTAGAATCATTTCATTGCATCGCATACCAGTATCGAACAAAAGCGCAATCATCGTTTTGTTCCGCACGCTCAGAAAATCATTTCCTTTGTAGAACCCTAAAAGGGCTTTGATTTCTTCTTCGCTGAATGTTTCAATCACCGTTTTGGGTTGATGGACATTTTTAACTTTATTTGTCACATTGGTAGAGATATAGCTTTCTTCTTCTAAATACGAAAACAGAACTTTGTACGCTTTCAACAAGTCGTTAACGTAGGCAGGCTTGCACCCGGCGGTCTGTTTCTCTCTCAGAAAGTTGCGTATATCTTTTGCCGTTACTTCCTCAACAGTTAATTTGTCTTTAGTTCCAAGATACAAATTTAGAAAAGACAGTGCAGCTCTATAGTTTCTAATTGTACCTTTCGTTAAGTGTCTACACTCACAGTCATACAAGAATTCTTCCATCGCATTTACAAACAACATAAAAAAGCCCCTCCTTCTGTTGCACAGAAGAAGGGGCGAAGCTGACGTATCGTTGTCGTAGCTGGTTCAGTATGTTCGTACCAGACGAGCGTTGAACCGTTACAGGAACAGCAGCTTTTTCTACGTTATATCGTTTGGGAGGAAGCGATTACAGCTCAGCGAAGTACTTAATGGTGCGGACCATCTGGCTGGTGTAGCTGTTCTCGTTGTCGTACCAGGACACGACCTGAACCTGATAGGTGTCGTCGTCGATCTTGGTGACCATGGTCTGGGTGGCGTCGAACAGGCTGCCGTAACGCATGCCGATGACGTCAGAAGAGACGATCTGGTCTTCGTTGTAGCCGAAGCTCTCGGAAGCAGCAGCCTTCATAGCGGCGTTGATGCTCTCCTTGGTGACGTCCTTGCCCTTGACAACGGCAACCAGGATGGTGGTGGAGCCGGTGGGGACGGGAACGCGCTGAGCGGAGCCGATCAGCTTGCCGTTCAGTTCGGGGATGACCAGGCCGATGGCCTTGGCAGCGCCGGTGGAGTTGGGAACGATGTTCTGAGCACCAGCACGAGCGCGGCGCAGGTCGCCCTTACGCTGCGGGCCGTCCAGGATCATCTGGTCGCCGGTGTAAGCATGAACGGTGGTCATGATGCCGGAGACGATGGGATAGGTCTTGTTCAGGGTGTCGGCCATGGGAGCCAGGCAGTTGGTGGTGCAGGAAGCAGCGGAGATGACCTGATCTTCAGCGGTCAGGGTCTTCTCGTTGACGGAGTAGACGATGGTCTTCAGGTCATTGCCGGCAGGAGCGGAGATGACGACCTTCTTGGCGCCAGCTTCGATATGAGCCATGCTCTTGGCCTTGGAGGTGTAGAAACCGGTGCACTCCAGGACAACGTCGATGCCCAGTTCGCCCCAGGGGCAATCCTTGGCGTCCTTGATGGCGTAGATGGTGATCTTCTTGCCGTCGACGACGATGTAGTCTTCGCCGGCTTCGACGGTGTGCTTGTGCTCACCGATCTTGCCCAGGAAAGAGCCCTGAGCGGTGTCGTACTTCAGCAGGTGAGCCAGCATAGCGGGGCTGGTCAGGTCGTTGATGGCGACGACTTCGTAGCCCTCAGCTTCGAACATCTGACGGAAGGCCAGGCGGCCGATGCGGCCAAAACCATTGATAGCAACTTTAACAGCCATAGTAAAATCCTCCCAAGATTTTGTTGTTTCGGGGCAGCTTGTCCGCCCCATCCTTGATGCGGTGACAGCACCGCATTTCGGTATGTTTCTATTGTACTCGATTTGCACAAAAACTGCAAGTGTGTTGTTATTATTTTAACACTAAATTTGAAAAATCATGCTATTTGGTCAAAAACAGGAGCCATTGCTCCCCCATTTTTCGGCGTTGTGTCCATGGCGGGCGGCCGGACACCCCGTCACCGCCGGGATTCCGGTGTCAAAAACCGGCGTGGCAGCATTTTCCGGGCGCAAGGGGGCCTCTTTCTGCATACAATAGCGCTGTTACCGTTTGTATTGGAAAGGAGGCGTACCCATGGACCAGCCGAACAGCGAAGCCCGGGCCCGTCTGGCGGAGCAGGCGGCCCGCCGGGCGCGCAGCGGGCTGGAGCCGGGCCCGGTGTTGAGCGGACTGCGGCTGCTGACCACGGCGGAGCTGCTCTGCCCGGCGCCGCCGCCCCGGCGTCCCGCCGACGCCGCCGCGGTGCTGGACGCCCTGTGCGGGGCGGTACAGGCGGGGGTGCGCCGCCGGGCTGGCTGGCTGTACGCCATGGTCTTTGCCCAGGAAGCCCTGCCGGTGGCGGTACACGGCCGGCTTTTGCAGGCTGCGGTGCTCTGTGTGCTGCGGGGGGCGCTGTACACCGGGGGCAGCCGGGCTGTGGTTCGCTGCCTGCCCCGGGAAGGCCAGATCCTGCTCTGCGCCCGGGGCGGGGCGGCGGCCCTGACCCCCGCCGACACCGTTCCTTTATGGAAAAGGCTGGCCGCCGAGGGCGGAGGTGCCGCGGTGTTCGGGGCGGGGCCGGTGTTTACGGCGGCGGCCCGGCTGCCCCTGTGTTCCGGCACCCCGGCCCCCTGCGCCACGGTGCAGGATCTTCTGCGGGACCGGTACGCCCTGCCCTATCTCTATCTGGGGGACTGGTTTGCCCAGCCCTGGGTGTGATCAACCGTTGCCCTCCAGCCGCTCCAGGGCCTGGCGAGCCTTCTCGCTGCCCCGGGCGGCGGCTTCCCGGTAGAGGCGGCGGGCCTGTTCCCGCTGTCCCAGGCGCTCACAGCAGCGGCCCCAGGCATACCGGGCTTCGATGACCCCTTGTCCGGCGGCCTTTTCGTACCAGCGGGCGGCCTCGGCGATATCCCGGGGCACTCCCTTGCCGGCCTCGTAGTTCATGCCCAGATACCACTGGGCCCGGCCATACCCCTGCTCCGCCGCCCGGCGATACCACCGGGTAGCCTCCGCGGCATCCGGTTCCAGGCCGATGCCGTTCTCGTAGCAGACGCCCAGGTTGCACTGGCCCCGGGGGCTGTCCTGCTCGGCGGCCGCCCGATACCAGGTCACCGCCCGGGCGGGGTCCTTGGCCACGCCGGACCCGCTTTCGTAGCACCAGCCCAGGTTGCACTGGGCCGGGGCGTATCCCAGCTCCGCCGCCCGGCGGTACCAGTCCACCGCCCGTTCCACGTCCCGGGGTACCCCGGTACCGGTTTCGTAGAGAAAGCCCAGCCGGTTCATGGCGGCTTCGCTGCCCTTTTCCGCCGCCCGCAGGTACAAGGCGGCGGCCTGTGCCGGGTCCCGGGGCAGGGCCCGGCCTTCCTCATAGCACTGGGCCAGGCAGTACAACGCCCGGCGATGGCCGTGTTCGGCGGCGGCCGCGTACCAGCGCACCGCCTCGGCGTCGTTGGACGCCACCCCAATGCCCTGCTGGTAACAGAAGCCCAGGTTGCATTCTCCGTCCGCTTCTCCCTGGTGGGCCGCCCGGCGATACCATTCCACCGCCGCGGGCTTGTTCTGTTCCACCCCGTCGCCGAACTCACAGCACAGCCCGAAGGCCACCTGGGCCGCCGCGTGGCCACGCCGGGCGGCGGCGCCATACCAGCAGGCGGCATCCGCGGCACTCTTTTCCACCCCGATGCCCTTCTCGTAACACCGGCCCAGGGCGTACTGGGCCCGGTCCAGGCCGGTTTCGGCGGCGCGGCGGTAGAGCCGGACCGCCCGCGCCGGGTCCTTGGGTACACCCCGGCCTTCCTCATACAATCCGCCCAGGCTCCACTGGGCGGGCGGATACCCCGCCGCCGCCGAAAGCCCGTACAGCTGCACCGCCCGGCTCTGGTCCGGCGTCACCCCGATGCCGTTGAGGTAACACACCGCCAGGCAGCACTGGGCCCGGGGCTCCTTTTGCAGCGCCGCCATACCGTACCAGTAGGCGGCGGCTTTTTTGTCCATGGGCACCCCTTTGCCGAACTCGTAGCACCAGCCCAGGTTGCACTGGGCCGGGGCAAAACCGTTTTCCGCCGCCTGCTTGTACAGAAAGACGGCGTTCTCCCAGCTCTGGGGACGGCCCTCTCCCTTTTCAAAGCAGAGTCCCAGCAGGCAGCGGCCGTCGTCGCTGCCCCGGGCGGCGGCCCGCTCAAAGCAGTCGGCGGCCTGGCGGAAGCTGCGCAGCGTTCCGCTGCCCCGGTGCAGGCGGCGGCCCTTCTCACACAGGCAGGCGGGGTCGTCCCCCTCGGCACCCCGGCAGCAAAAGCCGTAGGCCTGGCGCTGGTTGCCCGCCCGGGCGGCTTCCCGGCAAAGGCAGAGCCAGCCCTTGGGGGTGATCTCCTCCGGGTCGGCGGGCACAAAGGAGACGCCCCCGCACAGCGGGCAGACCGCCAGGTCCTCCCGCTGGGTCACAAATTCGCAATCCGGCGATTCGCACCGATACACTTCCATCGTTTTCCCTCCCCGGCCGACGGTTGCGGCATGGATTTTTCTTTTCAGTATATTCTTTTTTTCGGTGTTGCACAAGCGCGGCTCCGCCCCGTTTCGGCGCTCTTTTGGGCGCGGGGGGCGGGTTTTTGTTTGGTTTTGGGCTTTCGCTGTCCTGCGGCAAAAAGTGCGGGCGGCAGCGGCTATACTTCGGTCACAACCGCATATGAGGGAGGGAATCATACCATGCCGATTTTTACCAAAGACAAAACCCGCATACCCC
>NZ_JACJJP010000020.1 GCF_016900095.1 Gemmiger formicilis | reverse complement strand
CGTGTTGGAACGGCTGAATCGGGAGATCCGTCGCCGTTCCAGTGTGGTAGGAATATTTCCCAGTGCAGATGCCTACACCAGACTGGTCACCACATATCTTATGGAATATGCAGAAGATTGGTCCGCCTCCAGGGCATACCTCAGTGAACAATCTGTTCAGGCGATGTTGCGACCAGCAGCTTAACTTCTTATTTTACAGGAACCCTTTTTGCGAACAATACTTGACGCGGGCAAATCATCGGCTTACAGACTCGAAAAAGAAATATGTATAATTTCAGGGTAATCCCCCCTTGACAAATCAGTTTCCAGAATCAGCACCAGAAGGGAAAGTCCCAAGGTGCTTCCGCCGGGGAGCGGAATCTTGATCAGATCCCCCCACAAAATGGTGTAAACAGCCCTGAACAAAGTCATTTCGGCTTTCCTCTCAATCTATCATATTTCCTGCTTTCCTTGGAGGACACCGCAATACCTGCCACTTCGGTTTGTTGGGCAAAAAGGCAGAAAAGAAAGGCGGCTTGTCGGCAAGTCGCCTCGTGACATCCAAGTATTCGTGCGTCGGATCGCAGTACCCACCATTATTATACAGCATGTTCAAAAGCTTGCAACCCCATACCCACAGATCTTTACCATACTTGTGCCTCTACAGCTCGGACAAGGCAATTTGTGCACGCCGGAAGATTCTGCCACAAAAAATTCTTGGCCTCTTCATCGTCTGAAAGGAGAATGGTATAAATGTCGGCAAATACCTCCGTCTGCCTGTTTTCCGCTTTTGACAGATATTCCTGCTCGTGCCGCCAGTAGGGGACACCGGCCGTGTTGTAACTGGCTTCCAGTATTCTGCTGGCGTAGGTATCCTCAAAAAATACCGCAAAAAGGATATCGCTCACCGCCAGATTGCGGTAAGTCTGCGTCTGGAACAGATCATCGAATTGGAAGGATCGCTGCATAGTGGCGCAATCCGCCGCATAAGCATCCGAAAAGCATGCTTGCCGGGAATAATATCCCACCGTTGTCCCGTGCAGATACCGATCCAGCGCATGACCGAATTCATGCACAGCCTCTACCGTATCGTTTTGCCAAGAATCGGCGGTGAGAAAAACCGTATTATCACCACATACATAGCGGCTGTCCTCAAGCCTTTCGATCAGACACACTTCCGTATTTTTTTTCAGGAAGCAATACGCATCCAGGCAGGACTCTTGACTTTGCGGCCCTGCATACGAAACAGGATAAGGGCTCAGGGATGTGAACCCGGCCAGCAATGCGGAAGATACCGCCCCGGTATCCCGATGCACATACACATACCCGAAAAAGCTGGCAACCACAACAAAGTTCAGCAGCAGACACAGCATCAGAAAATTGGCAAGTCGTTTCATATCTTCTACCTCTGGCCGTTCTCTTTCCTCATGGTTGGTAGTGTGGCATAGCCGCCGCAGATTATGCAGTTCGGGCGACATTCCAGTTTATGCGCAGGCCGGATTTGCGCATAACTCTTTCGAAGTTCCAACGATCTTTGAGGTTCTAGGTTGTCCGGTCGCCACATACAGTGGTGGTGTGAGGTGAAGAAACATGGACGAGTACTATACCGTCGTACAGGATCTGCCCCAGCAGCTTCGTACCACGTTGCTGTGTCTTTCTTCGCGCAAGGCCACCATGGTACAGGAAATCCGTCTCCGGGCCAACCGACCTGTACAATTTACTATAGAAGGAAGACTTGTCCGGGCGGCAGCGCTGCTGCCTTCCTCCTGTGATCCGGGGATTCTGTCTCCGGAGATGGTGCAGCAGTGTTTTCTTGCCCTGTGCGGGCACAGTGCCTACGCCTATGAACAGGAATTGCGCCAGGGATACTTCACAGCCGCCAATGGCAGTCGCATCGGCGTGGCAGGGCTGTATTCTCCCGAAGGAATTGCCGTTGTACACGCCCTGAATCTGCGTGTGGCCCGCTGGATCACCTGTCCCTTGCCGCCACACATCCAGCAGGCTTTGCGGAAACTGCGCGGAGGCATTCTGGTGGCAGGTGTTCCCGGCAGTGGAAAGACAACTTTCCTGCGCAGTATGATTGCGTTCTTATCACAATGGGATCGCATTTTTTGCGTTGTGGATGAGCGTGGGGAGCTGGTGCCGCAGACCAATACATCACAAGAGGACAGGCCTTGCCTGAACTGCGACGTCTACACCCGTGTCAGCCGCACGGAGGGTATCCGCATGGCGCTCCGGTGCATGAATCCCCAGGCCATTGTATGCGATGAACTGGGCACCGCCGCAGACGCAGGCGCGTTGGAAGAAGGTCTGGCCTCCGGGGTCGCTTTTCTGGCTTCCGTACACTGTGATACACCGGAACATCTGTATCAGAAACCGCAGCTGGTTCGGCTTTTGAAAACCGGGGCCTTTTCCACAGCTGTGTTTCTCAGTGGCAGGGAAAGGCCGGGAACCGTAACCAAAATGGTGAATCTTACATGATACCATTGACCTTGAAATTTGTGGGTGCCTTCCTGTTGGCGTGCTGCTGCGGCGGCATCGGTTGGATGGCGGCCTGCCGAAAAAAGGCGATCTGGCAGCAGATCGTTGCCTTTGAGCGGTTTTTGCAATACCTTCTGGACGCCATCCGGTTCCGGCATTTGCCGGGGAACATGGTGTTGGGAATGGCATCGCAGCACGAGGACTTTGCCCCCTTTTGCCCCGGACACACAGCCGCGTTTTCTCAGATCAGGCCACCGGCTTATCTTCAGCATCTGTTCGGGTCAGAATTGCGGGATGGTCTGCATACGATGGAAACGGCCCCACGGCAAACGGTTTGCGACACACTGGAACATCTGTGCGAGTTATGCCGCCGGGAAGAATTCCGGATGCAGGAAACCGCCGGGGCCGCGCAACGACTGTATCCGCGCGTCGGTGTCTGCCTCGGTGTTCTGATCGCCATTGTTTTGGCCTGATTTTCTTCTCTACGGGGTAAAGGAGTTTCTTACCATGGACATCGATCTGGTATTCAAGATCGCCGCGATCGGAATCATTGTTGCCGTGCTGAACCAGCTGCTGATCCGTTCCGGCCGGGAAGACCAGGCCATGATGACAACCCTGGCCGGTTTGATTGTGGTACTTACCATGCTGGTGCGTCAGATCAGTGATCTGTTTGTGCTGATCAAGGCGCTGTTTGATTTGTGATATGAACTATGTTGATGCTCAAGATCGCCGCGCTTGCCGTGGTTGCAGGATTGCTGGTCCTTGCTCTGAAAAAAGACCAGCCCGCTTTCGCCTTTGTGGTATCGGTGTGCGGTGCCGGGGCCGTCCTGGCGCTGGCCTTTCAGCAGATAACACCGCTGCTGGAACTCATCCACACGCTGTCCGACTATACCGGTGCCCAAACCGGACAAAGTTTCGGCTGCGTTTTGCAGGTATTGGGAATTGCCTTGGCGGCCCAGACAGCTGCCGATCTCTGCCGGGAAGCCGGCATGTCGGCCGCAGCCGGTGCCGTGGAACTGTGCGGGCGCCTGCTGGCCATGATGCAGGCTTTGCCTTTGCTGCAAAGTCTGGTCGCCTCGCTGTCTGCTTTTTTGTAATAACGCTATGTGCCTTGGTTTTGCCCATTGCGGCACACGCCGCAGAGCTGCCGCGGCAGGCCGAAGATCTTTTGTCCCAAAGCGATGTTTCTGCTGTTCTCCAGTGGGATCTGGGCTCCTTGTGGGATATGGTTCTGGACGCCGTGCAAAAAGCCTTGGGCGGCCCGTTGCGCTTTGCGGCGCAGGCCATCGCCTTTTTGCTTCTGTCCTGTGCCGCCGGCTTGACCGTGGGGCAGGGGAGCTGGCAAAAATGTGTGGATGCCGTTTCGGTGTTGGGATTCGGGGCTCTCAGTCTCTCCGGTATGATGGAACTGGTGACGCTGGTGGGACAAACCGCCCAGGATTGCCAGACCTACCTCATTGCCTTTGTGCCTGTCTACAGCGCCGCAGCGGCCGCCGGCGGACAAACCACCGGTGCCGCCGTGTACAGCACCATGTTTTATGCCATGTCCAACTTTCTGGCCGGCGCCATACGGCTGATTCTTCTCCCGGTCATGCAGATTTATTTCTGCTTTGGCATTTCTGCCGCTGTCTGGGGAAACGCCGGTATGGAGGAAGCCTCCGCCTTGTTTGGCAGGTGTCTTTCCTGGTTGCTCAAGCTTTGCGCTGCCTTATTCAGCTTTGTGCTGGGGTTGCAAAACATCCTGGCCGGGGGAATGGACAACGCGGCTGTTCGAATGGGCCGGGGTGTGTTGAGCGGAGCCATTCCGGTAGTTGGGGATGCCGCAGCGGCCGCTCTCACCGGAGCGCTCAGTGCCGTACAGCTTTTGAAGGGTTCCCTGGCTCTTGCTGCGGTGCTGGCCCTGGGCGGGCTTTTTGTGCCGGTTTTTCTGCGGTGTCTGCTCTATTATCTGAGTTTTTCCCTGGCGAGTATCATGGCTGCCGGCAGCGGTCAAAAGCAATGCCTGCAGATCTGCCACCATTTTGCCCAGGGCGCCCGGCTGTGCGGTTCCATTCTGACTCTGTTTTTTTTTATGGTATTTCTGTCCACCGCCTTACTGCTCATTACCGGAACGGGAGGGTAAATCCATGCAAATACTTCGTCAAACCGCGCTGGGGGTCTGTTTGCTCTGTGCGGCAGCCGGAATCATTCGCATCTTTTGGCCGGATAATCGGTTCAAGCCCGTCATAAACACGGTTTTGCTGCTATATATTCTAACGTCGGTACTTCAGATGGGGACACAGACGGACTGGCATGCAGTGGCCTCGGAAATCGGCGGATTTCAGCCAGCCACCGCATCCCCGGCGGATTTTTCAGAGTACGAAGCGCAGCTCAGCCGGCAAACCTCCCTGTCCGCTTTACAGAATCTGTTGGAGCAAAACGGCATCCAAGCTTCCTGCCTCTGGCGCGGCGACACGCTGCATGTGGGGTTGCAGAACGCACAGGATTATTCCGCCGCCCAAGCGCTTCTGGAAGCGAACTGCGGCACCCTGCCTTATGTGCTGGAAGGGGGCGAGTGAGATGCTGCCGCAATGGCCAAAGATACTGGAACCGATTTCTAACCGTGTGCGTCAACATCTGAAGGATGAAAAATCCAGAGTCAACCTGCTGATCGTTCTCGGGTTGGGCGGAATGCTGCTTCTCTGCCTTTCGGAGTGGATACCGGACAGCGCTCCCGCTGTGCAGAGCAGCACCGCCCCAACGACCACAACTTCCGCCGGGGAAGATAATGCTGCCTACATCCAACAGCTGGAGCAACGTTTGCAGACTCTGCTGGAAGATGTGGACGGTGCCGGACGATGCAGTGTTATGGTAACACTGGCTTCCGGAGAAGAAACCGTCTATGCCACCGATCTGGAACAGGGGGAGACAACCAGCCGCAGCGAACACGTAATTCTGGGCGAAGAAGCCCTGGTGGAGCGTGTACAGCCCCCCACCATACAGGGAGTGGCGGTATTGTGTGAAGGCGGTGACGACAGCAGCGTTCAAAATGCAGTAACCGAACTGGTCCGCGCTCTGACGGGCGTTGGGGCCAATCACATCACGGTCGAAAAAATGGTCGCAGCGCAACAATGAAGGAGGCATGTCATGATGAAATTCAAAGCAAAAGGGCGCGGCGTTACGTTGGCCACACTGGTTCTGGCGCTGGGAGCCGCCGTCTATATGAACTGGAACTTTACGCAAAATGTTCCGCAGACGGTCAGTGCGGAGCCCGAGGCTGCCGCCGTATCCGCCAACACCGGAGACAGTGTGGCGGTACTGGACCCGCTGGAAACCGAAGCTGCAGAACCCACAGGCAACAAAAATTACGGGGAAGCGCAGCTGGTCAGTGCCAGCCAGGATTCCGGCGACGACTTTTTTGAATCCGCTCGTCTGGCCCGCACCAAAGCCCGGGATGAAGCATTGGACTCCATCCAGAAAACACTGAAAAACGCCAGCCTGAGTGAGGAGGAGAAAGAAAAACTCACCGAGGAGCTGGAACTGCAGGTCAGCAACATCACATCGGAAACCAGTCTGGAAAACAAGATCAAGGCGAAAGGATTTGCCGACTGTGTGGTCACACTGGGTGTCAGCCGTGCCGACGTGACCGTCATGACCGAGAACGACGCCCTGACCGCTGATGAGGTGACCCAGATCCGGGATGTTCTTCTGACCAGCTGCCGGGGGCTGGAGGCTTCGGACATCACCATCACCGAAGTGAAGTAACCCGCCGGCTGATATTTACAAAAAAAGTTTTGTATGGTATAGTATGTTTAATTAAACAATGAATATCGGGGCGTGTGTCTCATGCCCCACATAAACAGGAGGTAAGACCCATGGATGTGCGTAATACCGTGGCTGGCAGCCTGCAGATATCCACCGAAGTAATCGCCAAGATCGCCAGTACGGCCGCCATGGAAGTGGAAGGCGTGGATGCCGTGGCTTCCGGCGGAATGCAGAGCGTGCGCGGTCTTTTGAGCAAAACGAGCCTGCGCAAGCCTGTTTCCGTGGAGATGGAAGACGGCGTTGCCATGGTGACTTTGCATATCGTTGCCAAATACGGATGCAAGATTATGTCTGTATGCAAAAAGGTGCAGGAAAACGTCAAGCAGACCATCCAGAACATGTGCGGAATCACCGTTTCCCGTGTGGATGTGATTGTCTGCGGCCTGGCCGAAGAGAAGGAAGCCTGATTGGCACCTGCCAAAAGAATACAAAACGGAAAGTTAGGAAACTGGAATATGACCCAACAATCATTGACCCGCCGCGAATCCCGTGAAAACGCCTTTCTGGCTGCTTTCGCCGCCACCTTTCACACCGACCTCATGCAGGACACGCTGCAGGCCGGGGGAGAGAGCGGCGAATTGACGCTGGACGCATTTTCCAAACGTCTGCTGGACGATTGGTCTGCGCACAGTGAGGAAATTGATGCCATGATTTCCGGCCATCTGAAGGGGTGGACTCTGTCTCGTCTGCCTCGTGTCAGCCTGACCGCCATGCGCATCTGCCTGGCCGAAATGCTGTACGGGGAAGAGAAAAAGCCCGCCGTAGCCATCAACGAAGCCGTGGAACTTGTGAAAAAATACGGCGCCGACAACGATCATCAGTTTGTCAACGGTCTGCTGGGGTCCGTTGCGCGGGAAAAGGGCCTTGCCCAGGAATCCGAAGGCGAAACATGCTGATTTTAGGGTTTGATACAAGCAACTACGCAACCTCTCTGGCGGTTTTTGACACAACAGCCGGGGAGGTTGTTTGTGATTGCAAGCAATTTTTGCCGGTCAAGGAGGGCCACCTTGGTCTGCGCCAAAGTGATGCGGTGTTCCACCACACGGCCGCTTTGCCCCAGCTTTTGCAGACCATCGCGGAAAAGGCCGACCTGACCCAGATTGGTGCCGTCGGGGTTTCCGCCCGTCCACGGGATGCGGAAGGTTCCTATATGCCTTGTTTTTTGGTAGGACTCAACGCAGCTACCGCCTTTTCCCTGGCTCGCGGCATCCCCCTGATACGGACAACCCACCAGCAGGGACATGTGACTGCCGCCATGTTTGCCGCCGCCGGCGACGCTTTTTTTGGGAAGGAGCTGCTTGTCTTCCATGTTTCGGGCGGCACCACCGACCTGCTGCACTGCGACAACCAAGGGCGCCTGACCTGCTTGGGCACCTCCTCCGATCTGTATGCCGGACAGGCTGTGGACCGTCTTGGCGTCCGGCTTGGCTACGGTTTCCCTGCCGGTGTACAGGTCAGTGAGCTGGCCGCCCGGTGCGCAGAATCCGTGCGCCCCCGCGTCAGCGTTCAGGGCATGAACTGCAGCCTTTCCGGTCTGCAAAATCAGTGCGAACATCTGCTGGCAGAAGGGCGTTCTCCCGAATACGTCTGCAAATACTGCTTGCTTTGCGTTGCCGAAACCCTTCGCCGCATGTGTACTGCAGCCCAACAGCAGTATCCGGGACTTCCGGTGGTGTTTGCGGGCGGCGTCATGAGCAGTGATCTGGTCCGAACTTACATCACCCACCGCATTCCTGCGGCATACTTTGTTCCCGGTAAATTTGCTTCCGACAATGCCATCGGTGTTTCCATCCTGGCCGCAAGGGAGGTAGGTGCATGGCCGAATACATCCACGTAAGTGCCCTCAACGCGTTGGCGCGCCGTGTGCTGGAAAACTGCGAACCGCTGAACAACCTGATTGTCTGCGGGGAAATATCCAACTTCACCCGTCACAGCAAAAGCGGACATCTGTATTTCACCCTGAAGGATGACCAGGCCAGCGTGAAGGCGGTCATGTTCCGCGACAAGGCACGGCTTCTGGGGTTTGCCCCTCAGAACGGTATGCTGGTTCTTGTATACGGACGTGCCACTCTCTATGAGCGGGACGGAGCCTTTCAGGTATATGCCGAATATATGCGTCCTTTCGGCGCCGGGGCTGCCCAGATGGCTTTTGACGCCCTGCGCAGGAAGCTGGAAGCGGAAGGTCTCTTTGATCCGGCGCGCAAGCGTCCTTTACCCCCCATGCCCCGCTGTATCGGCGTGGTCACCTCCAAAACCGGTGCGGCGCTGCAGGATGTCTGCAACATCATTTCCCGCCGCTGGCCCTTGACCCGGCTTTTGCTGGCCCCGGTCAACGTCCAGGGACTGGAAGCGGAGCAGAGCATCGTATCCGGCATCCATGCCCTGGATGCGGACCCGCGCCCGGAACTCATTCTGGTCACACGCGGCGGCGGCAGCAAGGAAGATCTGTGGGTGTTCAACAGTGAACGCATTGCCCGCGCGGTCAGCCAATGCCGTAAACCGGTTGTTTCCGCCGTAGGGCACGAAATCGACTACACCATTCTGGACTATGTGGCTGATCTGCGTGCGCCCACTCCCTCGGCCGCGGCGGAACTCTGTGTGCCGGATGTGCGCCAGGTTCGACAGAATTTATTCATTCTTGGACAAAATATTCAAAAAAATATACAGTCCCGCTGGCAAATGTGTTATAATAATCTTAATGCCTTGGCATCCCGGCGTGTGTTGGATGCGCAAAAGACCGCAGTGGAGAATCGCGCCCAGACCCTGCAGGAGCTGAGCGATGCTATTCTGAGCCAAAAACAGATGCTGTTCCGTCAAAAACAGACTGCCTTGCAGCATGCGGCCGCCGTGGCCGAATCTTTGAATCCCTATGGCGTTCTGGCCAGAGGATATACAATTGTACGAGACCGGAAGGGACAATGCCGCACCGTTGACCAGCTGAAAGCGGGACAGGAAATCACCCTGCAAGGGATTCATGTCACCGCAGATTGCACCGTCAACATGGTAAGGCCGCTTTCCGGGGAGGACCAAGATGAAAACGCCCAAAAACTTTGAAGAAGGGTTGGCCCGCCTGCAGCAGATTTTGCAGCAGATGCAGGACGAGACAACCACGCTGGATAAATCCGTCAAACTGTATGCCGAAGCCGCACAGCTGATTGCCTATTGCAACACCACTTTGGAAAATGCCAAGCTGCAGATAGAAGAGATTGATGCCGCCGCGGCGCCCAAAGAAACCGCAGGAGAGTGAATATCATGCCGTCCAACGACTACACCGCACAGTATAAAGCATACGTTTCGGCCGTGGAGCGCCGTCTTCTGGAATTGTGTGACCTGTACCTGCCGGAATCTGCGCGGATCGGGCAGGCCGCCCGGTACAGCCTTTTGGGCGGCGGCAAGCGTGTGCGGGCCGTGCTGACTCTGGCCAGCTGTGAAATCAGCGGGAAAGACCCGGCTCTGGCTGTGGATTATGCCTGCGCGCTGGAAATGCTGCATTGTTATTCTCTGATCCATGATGATCTGCCCTGTATGGACAACGACGATACCCGCCGGGGACGTCCCAGCTGCCATTGCCAGTATGATGAAGCCACCGCCTTGCTGGCGGCAGACGCCCTGGTAACCGCCGCTTTTGAGGTGATTGCCAACGCTCCCTTGTCTGCGGAAAGCCGTGTGGGTGCGGCGGCTTGTCTGGCAGCCGGCGGCGGCGCCCGTGGGATGCTGTACGGCCAGGAACTGGATAAAAAGTACGAGCATGCGCGCGCCACCGAGGAGCAGCTGCTGGCCCTGCACCGGCACAAGACCGGGGCCCTGATCGTGGCGGCGGCGGAGCTCGGCTGCCTGGCATCCGATGCCGAACCGTCTGTTCGGGATGCTTTGACCCGCTATGCGGCCGGAGTCGGCCTGGTGTTCCAGATTGTGGATGACATTCTGGACGTCACCGCCACCACCGAGGAGCTGGGCAAACCGGCAGGCAGCGACGAAGCAAACGACAAAACCACTTTTGTGACTCTGTACGGTCTGGGCGGTGCACAGGAACTGGCCGCGCAGAACAACCGGGATTCGCTGCAAGCCCTGGATCCTCTTGGCGAAAGCGCCTGGTTCCTGCAGGAACTGGCCCGGCAGCTTTTGCAACGCAGAAAATAAAACGCGGCACATACGCCGCAAGGAGTTGGAACCGTATGTCTTTATTGATGGAGGCCCTGAGCTGGAATTATGTTTTGGTAACGGCCTTGCTCAGTTCCTTTTCCGCTCAATTGATCAAGGTCATTCTGAATCTGATTATTGTAGGAAAATTTATTCCGGAGCGCATGTGGGGTGCCGGCGGCATGCCCAGTGCCCACTCCGCCACGGTCTGCGCCATGGTTGTGGCGACCGGGCGCTATTGCGGCATCCATTCCACTCTGTTTGCCATTGCACTGATCGTTTCGATCATTGTCATGTACGACGCCATGGGTGTCCGGCGGGAAACCGGGGAACAGGCAAAAGTTCTGAACCACCTGCTGAGCGAATGGATGGATCAGGAATCCGAAATCTGGCCGATTCTCGGGCATAAGAAACTCAAAGAGATGGTGGGGCACACCCCCATTCAGGTTCTCACGGGTGCCGTGTTCGGCTGCCTGATTGGCTTGCTTATGCCGATGGTATGACGAGGTGGACGATAATGAAATATCCTTTGCTGGATCAAATCAAGCAAACAGGGGATGTAAAAAAGCTGGCGGCGCAGGATTTGCCCGCCTTGTGTGCCGATATCCGGCAGTTTCTGATTGAGAGTGTCTCCGCTACCGGCGGACACCTTTCCTCCAACCTGGGCGTGGTGGAACTGACGGTGGCTTTGCACCGGGTTCTGACCCTGCCCCGGGACAAAATTCTCTTCGACGTGGGGCATCAATGTTATACCCATAAGCTTCTCACCGGACGCCGTGCCGGGTTTTCGGAATTGCGCCAGAAAGATGGTTTGTCCGGTTTTCCCAACCCCAAGGAAAGTATCTGCGACACCTTTGTGGCCGGTCACGGCAGCACCGCTCTGTCCACGGCCATCGGTGTGGCACGCGCCAAAAAGATCAAGGGCGAACCCGGCAAGGTGGTCGCCATCATCGGGGACGGTGCTTTCACCGGCGGGATGGTGTATGAGGGCATGAACAATGTCAGCATGCTCAACAACCTGATCGTCGTGCTCAACGACAACAAGATGTCCATTTCCAAAAACGTCGGCCAGATGGCCAATTACCTGACCAAGCTGCGCACCGATCCCAAATATTTTCACGCCAAAGCCCAGATGGAAAATATGCTGGAAGGCATTCCCGTGGTGGGCAGTGGGGTGGTCAAGGCCTTGCAGGGCGGCAAACAGTTGATCCGCCGCGGTATCTACCATTCCACCATGTTTGAGGAGATGGGCTTCCAGTATATCGGTCCCGTGGACGGACACGACGTGCTGGAATTGACCCGCTTGTTTGCCAACCTGCAGGAGCAGTTTGCACCGGTTTTTCTGCATGTGGTCACCCAGAAAGGCAAGGGTCTGAAGCCTGCTGAAGAAAACCCCGGTGAGTTTCACAGCGTGTCCGCCTTTGATTTGAACCATCTGACCAACCCGGAAGTTTCCCCCAGCGATTCCTTCTCCACCTGTTTCGGCACGGAATTGAGCCGTCTGGCCGACAAGGAAACCCGCCTGTGCGCTATTACGGCTGCCATGAAATACGGCACCGGCTTGAACTTTTTCAAAAAAGATCATCCGGAACGCTTCTTTGACGTAGGCATGGCGGAGGAACATGCCGTGACCTTCGCGGCGGGCCTGGCCAGCCAGGGGCTTCTGCCGGTGGTGGCCATCTATTCCACCTTCTTCCAGCGCGCCTACGACCAGATGATTCATGACGTCAATCTGATGCACCTGAATGTTTTGTTTGCCGTGGATCGCGCGGGGCTCGTGCCCGGAGACGGCGAAACCCACCAGGGGATTTATGATCCCGGCTATTTCAGCCAGATCGGCATCCCCACCTATTCGCCCGCCAACTACGCAGAACTGCGGTTCTGGCTGGACAAGCTCATCCGGGAACCCCGCGGCCCCCGCGCCATTCGCTACGCCCGGGGCAAGGAAAGTCCCGCCCTGGCAGCGCTGGAATGTACCGGCAACACCTTTGATTTCATTCACACAACGCCGGGTGCCCGGATTGTGCTGGTCAGTTACGGCGCGGAGAGCGAAGAGATTCTGGCCGCTGCGGATCTGTTGGCACAGCAGGGGATTGCGGTGGATTGCTGCAAGCTTGTGCAGATTTATCCGCTGCCGGACGGACTGTGCGATCGGTTGCAATCTTATGACACCATTCTGTTTGCCGAGGAAGCCGTCCTCACGGGCGCCATCGGCCAGCAGCTTTCGTTCGCTATGCAAAGCATCGGCTGGCATGGCAAGATGATCGTACATGCGGTAGACAACACCCATCTGCTGCATGCCAACGTCCCCCAGTTGCGCCGTGATCAGGCGCTGGACGCCGCCGCCCTGGTGCGGTCGGTTCAACAGGCAGGAAAGGCGGTACAGGTTTGAAAATACGTCTGGATCAATATCTTTGTCAGAATGGGTACGCCCAGAGTCGGGAGCGCGCCAAGGCGCTGATCATGTCCGGCATTGTTTTTGTGGATGAGCAGAAAGTGGACAAAGCCGGAGAAATGATCAAGGAGGACGCCAAGGTCGAAGTGCGCGGGCATGACATCGGGTATGTCAGCCGCGGCGGCCTGAAGCTGGAAAAGGCCATGCAGGTTTTCCCCATGCACCCCGACCGCAAGGTGTGTATGGACATCGGGGCCTCCACCGGCGGTTTTACCGACTGTATGCTGAAAAACGGCGCCGTCAAGGTGTATGCGGTGGACGTGGGGTACGGCCAGCTGGCCTGGAGCCTGCGCACTGACGAACGTGTGGTCAACATGGAGCGCACCAACATCCGGAACGTAACCCCGGATGACCTGGCTGAACCCATCGAGTTTTTCAGCGTGGATGTTTCCTTTATTTCTTTGAAACATATTTTCCCGGTGGCCGATGCCATCTGTACGCCGGACGCCTGCGGTGTCTGCCTGGTCAAGCCGCAGTTTGAAGCCGGCCGGGAGAAGGTGGGCAAGAAAGGGGTGGTCCGGGAGCCGGACACTCACAGGGAAGTCTTGTATATGGCGCAGCAATACGCCTTGCAGAACCACTTTACGGCCGCCGGTCTGGATTTTTCACCTATCAAGGGTCCGGAGGGCAACATCGAATTTCTGCTGTTTGTGCGTCATGACAGTGATCCGAAGCCGCTGCCCGACGGTCTGATCGAGCAGACCGTCAAGGCTGCACATGAAACTCTTGACAAAGCCCCAAATCTTCACTGAACCGAGGACAACAACATGGCGGTGCTTCTGTACTCCAACCGAACAAAGGATGACAAACTGACTGTCACCAAGCGTGCGGCGCGTTTGCTGCATGATTTGGGGGTTCCTTTGCTGGCCTTGCCAGATCTGCAGGCCGACATGGGAAAGCTTCCCATGGAATTTTTGCCCCAGGACGAAGCTTTTGCCAAAGCGGATCTGGTTCTGACGGTGGGCGGTGACGGCACGCTTTTACAGGCCGCGCCTTTTTGCCTGACGGCAGGCAAGCCCGTGCTTGGCGTTAATCTGGGACGAACAGGTTTTCTGGCCACCTGCGAGGTCAGCGAATTGCCGGAAAAACTGGCGCGTCTGGCGGCGGGTAATTTCACGGTGGCTTCCCGCTCTTTGTTGCACGCCGAAACCCAGGATCGACAATGGCAAAAGATTGCCATGAACGATATCGTCCTGTTCGGTACCTCCCGCCTGCATCCTTCCGACTTCACCGTGTACTGCGACGAAGTTCCCGTCAGTCGTTTTCGCGGGGACGGCCTGATTGTGGCCACCCCCACCGGGTCCACCGCCTATTCGTTTTCCGCCGGCGGTCCCATTCTGGACGCAGACGCCTCGGTAATGGTGCTGACCCCCATCTGTGCCCATGGCGTACGCAGTGCGCCGATCGTATTTGCCGCCACACGCAAGCTTCGTATTCTGGTAGAAGAGCAGAACCGTTCTTCTGCCACCGTCTGCGCCGACAGCCAGGCTCCCTGCCTGCTTTCGCCCGGTGCATCCATTCGAATTTACACGGCGCCGCAAAAGTTGGGGCTGATTGAATTCAGCCACGCCGAACAGTTCCGCGCCATCGAGACAAAGCTGATGAGGAGATGAGCCCGATACTATGAAAAGTGCACGCCACCAGGCCATTTTGCATCTGATTGAAACCTATCCCATTGATCGCCAGGAAGATCTTCTGGCCCATCTGCGCCGGGAAGGCTTTGATGTGACCCAGGCCACCGTATCCCGGGATATACGGGAATTGAGACTCATCAAAACAGCCTCCGGTGACGGAACGTATCGTTACATGGCCGCCACCGGCAACGGAAAAACGGCCCATTCGGCCAGCCGCTTCGAAACCATCTTCCGTGAATCGGTCATTGGCGTGGATTATGCCGGACATATGGTCCTGGTCAAGTGCTTTTCCGGCATGGCCAATGCCGCCTGCGAAGTATTTGATTCCCGCAGCTGGGACAAAGTGGTGGGCACTTTGTCGGGGGATGATACCTTCTTTATCCTGATGCGCTCGGAGGAAGCCGCCGCCGATATCTGCCGTCAGCTTCAGCAATACACCGCGCGCCACACTTGATCAAAAGGGGAGTGTCCACATGCTGGCACAACTGAAAATTGAAAATGTGGCGGTGATTGAAAAAGCCGAGGTCCGTTTTACCGAAGGGCTCAACGTACTGACCGGTGAAACCGGCGCCGGCAAATCCATCCTGATCGATTCCATCAATGCCATTCTGGGCAACCGCACTTCCCGGGAACTGGTCCGCAGCGGTGCGCAAAAAGCCTGCATCTGGGCCACCTTTGAACAGATTCCCGCCTCCGTCCACAAGCAGCTGGAAAAATTCGGCTACGAGGATGCGGATGATCTGCTTTTGTACCGGGAGATCAACGCCGAGGGCAAGGGATCCTGCCGTGTCAACGGCATGCCCGCCACCGCGGCTGTGGTGCGGGATATTTCTGCCGGATTGCTGAGCATCCACGGCCAGCATGACAGCCAGAGCCTGACCAATCCGGCCACACACCTGGGATTGCTGGACCAGTATGCTCACAACCAGGATCTGTTCCGGCAATATTACCAGCTTTACCGCAAGCTGGTGGAAGTCAAACGCCAGCTGGATGCTCTGCAGGCCGGAGAGGCCAGTAAGCAGCAACGCATGGAACAGCTTACCGCCGAAATTGAGGAGATCCGTTCTGCCAATCTTTCGGCCGGTGAAGAGAAGTCCTTGGAAGAGCGCCGGACCATCATCACCCATGCCCAAAGCATTCTGGAAGGGCTCAGCGGTGCCCACGCGGCCCTTTCCGGAGATGATTCCGACGAGAGTGCGGGGGCGGCCGATCTGCTGGGAGAAGCCGTAGGCGGTCTGCAGCAAAGCGCCCGCCTGGACGAAAGTCTGGCCCCCCTGGCCGAACGACTGAATGATCTGTATTACGGAGCCCGGGAACTGGCCACCGACCTGGCCGACCGCCTGGACGCCTACGACTTCGACGCCGGGGAACTGGACCAGATCGAAAGCCGCCTGGACACCATTTACCGGCTGAAAAAACGCTATGGCCTGGAAGTGGAAGACCTGCTGGCCCGCTGTGACCGGGATGAGCAGGAACTGGAAACCATCCAGACATCCGACGAGAAAATTGCCGAATACAAGGCCCAGACCCAGACATTGTACCGTCAGGCCAAGGAAGCAGCGGAGGCTCTGACCCAGAGCCGGCTGAAAGGCTTTACTGCCATGAACCGTCAGATGAAACAGGCACTGGAGTTTCTGAACATGCCGGGAATCCGCTTTGCCCTGCGCCATGCCCGTGGCCCGCTTTCTTCTCATGGGCAGGATCAGGTGGAATTTCTGATCTCCACCAACCCCGGTGAGGACCCCAAACCCATGGCCAAGATTGCCTCCGGCGGCGAGCTTTCCCGCATCATGCTGGCCTTCAAGAGTGCCCTGGCCGACCGGGACGCTCTGCCTACGGTGATTTACGACGAAATCGACACCGGTGTTTCCGGTCTTGCCGCGGGGCGCATCGGCCAACTGCTGCATCAGACGGCCCACGGCCATCAGGTACTGTGCATCACCCACACGCCCCAGGTTGCCGCCTTTGCGGATAACCAGCTTCTGATCCAGAAGAACGTGCGGGATGGCCGCACCTTTACCGAAATCCACACCCTGGATATGGATGGACGTGTCCGGGTATTGGCCAACATGATTTCCGGCGACAAAGTATCGGAGCTGAGCCTGGCCAGCGCGCGGGAACTGATCGAAAAATCCCGATAACGGCACACTTGACATTTGGCGCCGGTTGTGATAGGGTTAAACATGTTCAAATGCATGGATGGGAACCAGTACCCGCCACGTGCTGTGTCAGAGAAGCTTCGGTTGGTGCAAGAAGCCGACAGGACCGGTGGGGAATACGTCCCGGAGCAGCAGGCTGAACCCGCTCAGGCGGCAGTAGGCTGTGCCGTGTGCGCACGTTACAGCGTTTTGGGTGTCGTTCGGTCACACTTTGCCGTTCCGCACCCGCGAAGGCCCGTTACCGTGAGGTACGGGCGAACAGAGGTGGTACCGCGTATTCATCGCCCTCTGCCAAATTCACATTTGGCAGGGGCGTTTTCTTTTTTGCGCTCTTGCCGCAAACATCGGGAGGTTTTGACTCATGACCATTTACGAAGAACTGAAAGCCCGCGGCCTGATTGCCCAGGTCACGGACGAAGACGAGATCCGTGATCTCATCAACAACGGCAAGGCAACTTTTTACATCGGCTTTGACTGCACTGCCGACAGTCTGACCGCTGGCCATTTTATGGCCCTGACTCTGATGAAGCGGCTGCAGATGGCCGGCAACAAGCCCATCGCGCTGATCGGCGGCGGCACCACCATGATCGGTGACCCTTCCGGCCGTACCGATATGCGCAAGATGCTGACCATGGAAGACATCGCACACAACGCCGATTGCTTCAAGCGTCAGATGGAGCGATTCATCGAATTCGGGGAAGGCAAAGCTCTGATGCTGAACAACGCCGAATGGCTGCTGAACCTGAATTATGTGGAACTGCTGCGGGAAGTGGGCGCCTGCTTCAGCGTGAACAATATGCTGCGCGCCGAATGCTACAAACAGCGCATGGAAAAGGGCCTTTCCTTCCTGGAATTCAACTACATGATCATGCAGAGCTACGACTTCTACCATCTGTTCCAGCACTACGGCTGCAACATGCAGTTCGGCGGTGACGACCAGTGGTCCAACATGCTGGGCGGCACCGAGCTCATCCGCCGCAAGCTGGGCAAGGATGCCTACGCCATGACCATCACCCTACTGACCGACTCTCAGGGCAAGAAGATGGGCAAGACCGCCGGCAACGCTGTCTGGCTTGATCCCAACAAGACCAGCCCCTTCGAGTTTTACCAGTATTGGCGCAATGTGGGTGACGCCGACGTGCTCAAGTGCATCCGCATGCTGACCTTCCTGCCGCTGGAGCAGATTGACGAGATGGATCACTGGCAGGGTGAACAGCTCAACCAGGCCAAGGAGATTCTGGCCTTTGAGCTGACCAAGATGGTGCACGGTGAGGAGGAAGCCGCCAAGGCTCAGCAGACTGCCCGTGGCCTGTTCAGCGGTGCTGCCGATCAGGAGCATATGCCTTCCACCGTGCTGGATGCTGCCCTTGTGAAGGACGGCAAGGTCGGTCTGCTGGCCGCCATGGTGGCGGCCGGGCTGTGCTCCTCCAACCGGGAAGCCCGCCAACTGGTTCAGCAGGGCGGCGTGCTGCTGGATGGTGAAAAGGTCACCGATCCGGCTACCGGTTTGTCTGTGGAAGCCCTGCAGAAGGGCATCGTCATCAAAAAAGGCAAAAAGGTCTATCATAAAGTGATGCTGTAATTCCGTCTTTACTCACAACCGTTCCGCGCCATTCGTGGGACGGTTGTGCTTTTATACACAGAAAAGGGAGGTTGTCATGTGCAATCCAGATGCCCTGTTTTTCTTTGAGCAAAATCCGGGAGCGCTGCCTATTTATGAAGCTTTTGAGGAAAAGCTGCAACAAACGGTAGGGGATTACAGGGTCAGGGTCCAGAAAACCCAGATCACCTACACCAACACCCACGTCTTTGCCTGTGCATCCTTTCTGAAAGTACGCAAAGCCAAATTTCGTCCGCCCGCTTATCTGGTGATCACCTTCGGACTGGATCACAAGCTGGAATCTCCGCGTATAGACGCCGCTGTAGAAGCCTATCCGCGCCGCTGGACCCATCACGTACTGCTGCAATCTCCGGAGGAAGTGGACGACGAGCTTCTTGCCTGGGTCCGCGAAGCCTATGATTTTTCAGCTTCCAAATAAGTGGTATTCTTGCGCCCCTTGCCCAAGGTCCTGTTTTGGGCTATAATAAACGGGACAGAACAGGGGAGGGCAAGCTATGGCCAAAGACAAACTGAAAACAATTTACGTCTGCACCCAATGCGGAGAAACCAGCCCGCGGTGGCTTGGCCGCTGTCCTTCCTGCGGTGCCTGGAACACCATGACCGAAGATGTGGTGGCGGAACCCGCCAAGTCCTCTTCCGGAAAGGCGGCCGCCGCCGTGCGCACGCCGGGTCAGACCAGCCTGACGCCGCTCAAGCTCAGCGGTGTCAGCACCACCGAAGAGAAAAGCCGGATCATCACCGGCATCGGCGAACTGGATCGGGTTCTAGGGGGCGGCATTGTCATCGGCAGTGTCACACTCATCGGCGGTGAGCCGGGTATCGGCAAATCCACCATTTTGCTGCAGCTGTGCGGCGAAGTTTCCCGTACCCGGTCTGTTTTGTATGTGACGGGCGAAGAATCCGTCCGCCAGATCAAGCTGCGTGCGGTGCGGCTGAACGTTCCCCAGGACAACATCTCCCTGGTGGCCGAAAGCGATGTGGATGAAATCTGCGGTCTGATCGAGCAGATGAAGCCGGACCTTGTGGTCATCGACTCCATCCAGACCATGCGCTGCACCGACATTGCTTCTTCCTCCGGCACGGTGTCCCAGGTCAAGGAAAGCACTGCCCGATTCCTGAACGTGGCCAAGACCTACGAGATTCCTACTTTCATTGTGGGCCATGTCAACAAAGACGGCGCCATCGCCGGGCCCAAGGTCATGGAACACATTGTGGATACGGTGCTGTATTTCGAGGGTGACAAAACCTTGCCTTATCGTGTTCTTCGTGCTGTCAAGAACCGGTACGGTTCCACCAACGAAATCGGCATGTTCGATATGACCGGCCGAGGATTGGAACAGATTGAAAATCCCTCTCAGGTCATGCTGGAAGGCCGCCCCCTGGGCATCAGCGGCACCTGTGTGGCTTGCGTGATGGAGGGCACACGCCCGGTTTTGGGAGAACTGCAGGCTCTTGTGACAAAGACTTCCTTTCCCAGCCCGCGGCGCACCGCCAGCGGATTCGACTATAACCGCATGTATCTGCTGTTGGCCGTACTGGAAAAGCGGACCGGACATTTCTTCGGCAACCAGGACGTGTATCTGAACGTGGTCGGCGGGCTTCGCCTGGACGAGACCGCCTGCGATCTGCCGGCTTGTCTGGCCATGGTTTCCAGCCTGCTGGATCTGCCCATCGCGGAAAAGACCCTGGCCATCGGGGAAGTGGGCCTGGGCGGGGAGGTGCGCAGTGTTCCTCACCTGGAAACCCGGCTGCGGGAAGCCCAGCGTGTAGGGTTTGACACGGCCATCATCCCCAAACACAACATGAAAATGCTGGACCCTCATCAATTTCCCGGGTTACGTCTGGTGGGCGTTTCCTATCTGCGCGAAGCCGTCAACGCCATCAAACTGAAGGATTAAAAAAATATAAATATCCTGTTGCGATAAAAAAACGAGGAGAGAAACATGAAAAAGACCAACCAACCCGCCGCCCCCACGCCGGCCGCCGGTCAGCATATCCTGAACCCGGTGACCAAGCAGCCGATCGGCAATCCCGCGCTGAACGCCGCGGCTAAAAAGCTCCGCCAGGAAAACAACCCGCAGAATTTGAACATCGTCATCAATGAATTGACCCGTGCCATCTTCCTGGCCCCCGCCAAGGTAGAGGTTCCCGGGGAGATGCCCAAGCCTGATGCCAACGGCCGGGTACAGATGCCCAAAGACACCCGTATCACTTTTTCTCTGGTGAAGGCGGCGGATGGCCGTTCCTTCTTTCCCGCCTTTACCAATGAGGAAGAAATGCTGAAATGGAAACAGAACGGCCCCATGCAGGTGATGGCGCTGCGGTTTGACGATTATGCCCGCATGCTGCAGCAGAACGAGAAAGTGGCCGGCTTTGTGGTGGATCCCTTCGGTGACAATCTGCGCTTTGAGTCCAAAATGGTGGCTTCCATCAAACAGCAGCGCGATGCGGCCATTCTGCGCGCCAAGGCCGGTCTGCGCCAGACCCAGATCAAGCCCGGCGACAAGATTACCATCGTGGAGCCGACCGTCTACCCGGACGCTCTGTTGAACCCGCTGTGTGAGTTGTTTGCACAGCAGCAGGGGGTAGCGGCTGCCTATCTGCAGATTATGCTGGTCAATGAAACCGATCATTACTATCTGCTTGTGCTGGACGCCCCCAAGGATGACAAACTGTTTGCCGCTATTGCCCAAGCCGCACGGCCGTTCATGTCCTCGCCGGAAAACGTGGCCAAAAAGATGAATCTGAACATTACCACTTCCGAAACGCCTCTGGGCCAGCAGGGCATGCGTGACAGCGAACCTTTCTATGTACGCGGAAAAGGCCGCGTTGATCTGGACGAGGAGGACGAATAATGGCCAAACGCCTGCTGGATTGTACCGCCAGTGAATTGGCTGCTTTCGGCAAAGAGGACTTGCTGGACGCCATTGCCGGCTGTGAAGGTCGGGTGATGGTCAGCGAGACCATCGGCATCACCCAGCCGCTGCTGAACGATGTGACCAATGCCGAATACGCGGCCGCGCTGGGAGCAGATATCCTTCTTCTGAATATGTTTGATGTCCGTCAGCCGGTGATTCAGGCGTTGCCCAAGGTAGCTCCGCAGAATACGGTCCGCGAACTCAAACGCCTGACCGGGCGTATTATCGGAATCAACCTGGAACCGGTGGATTCCCAAATGGCCGCTTCCAACGATGGGACCTTGTGGCAGATGTCTGCCGGACGACTGGCCACCGCCGAAAACGCAGTCCTGGCTGCCGACATGGGGGTGGATATGATTCTCCTCACCGGAAACCCCGGCAACGGTGTCTGTAATGAAGCCATTGTGGATGCTCTGCTGGAAATGAAGGCCGCGGCAGGGGAGCGTCTCATTCTGGCAGCCGGCAAAATGCACGGGGCCGGAATCCGCTCCCAAAGCGGCTCTGCCATTATGACTTTGCAGGATGCCCAGGAGTTCATTGACGCCGGTGCGGATATCGTATTGGTCCCGGCTCCCGGAACGGTTCCGGGAATTACGGTGGAGTCTGTACACGCCTTGGCAGATTATGCACACAGCCGTGGCGCGTTGCTGATGACCGCCATCGGTACATCCCAGGAAGGTGCCGACACCGCCACCATCCGGCAGATTGCCTTGTGGTGCAAGATGGCCGGGGCTGACCTGCACCACATTGGAGATACCGGGGTTCCCGGTATGGCCTTGCCGCAAAACATTCTGGCATATTCCATTGCCATACGCGGAGAACGTCACACTTACCATCGTATGGCGCTATCCATCAACCGCTGAAACCACAAAAAGCACGTCCAGACCTTTTGCCATGTGGCAGAGCTTGGACGTGCTTTTTGATATCTCGCAAGCCGGATTGACAGGCAGGGAAAACCATGCTATAGTAAAAAGCGAAATGCATTATTTCGCTAAATGTAAGTTTAGCGAAATATGGGGGAGTGTTTTCAGGTCGTTATGGACTTATTCAGACCCCGATCCATGAACGAACCGGCTTCCCATGTTCCGTACTATCTATATACTATCTATTCAGAAAGGCAGTGCTATTCTATGAGCAGCTATATTGATGTGGCGCATCCGGAGCGCCACGCTCCGTACCTGGACGTACCGGATGCGGTAATTGAATACTTGCATTACCTTGACTTTGTAAAACTTCGTTCTCCCAGAACCGTCAACGGCTATTATCTGGACCTGCGCGGCTTTTTTCGGTACATGATGATGACATGGTCCCTGTGCTCTCAGCAGACACTGGAAAATGCTCCCGCCGAGATTGACCTGACCCACATCACAATAGGTCAAATCCGGACCATTCACAAACGGGATATTTTGAATTATCTGGACTATGTGCGAACCAATGAAAACGGCCCCAAAGCACGGGCTCGCAAGCTGTCCGCACTTCGGGGCTTCTTCGGATATCTGTGCAACCAGGTCAATCAGCTGCAGGAAGACCCCACAGCCAACATCAGCCTGGGATCACCAAAAAAATCTTTGCCTAAGTATCTGTCCGCCGAAGAAAGCATCGAATTGTTAAATAATATACAAAGCGACTTCTATGAGCGGGATTTCTGTATCCTGACCTTGTTTTTGAACTGCGGCATGCGCCTGGCCGAACTCATCACCATCAATCTGAGCGACTTCAAGGATGGAACCATCCGGATCACCGGCAAAGGCGGAAAAGAACGCCTGGTATACCTGAACAACGCTTGTCAGGACGCTTTGGAGCACTATTTACCGGCCCGTGCAGCGTTGCCGAACTTGGCGGACTCCAACGCCCTGTTTGTATCCAAGCATACCGGAAAACGTCTGACCGCAAGACGTGTGCAGCAGATTGTGGAGCGCTGCCTGCAAAGCGCCGGCTTGTCCGGCCGTGGATATTCACCGCACAAGCTGCGCCACACGGCCGCTACGCTGATGTATCAGGGCGGTGTGGATATGCTGGCCCTGAAAGAAATTCTGGGGCATGAGAACGTCTCCACCACCCAAATTTATACCCACATCAACCAACAGCAGCTGCGGGACGCCGTCGCCGCCTCTCCCCTTTCCTCTCATCGTTTTACACCGCAGCAAGCCGCATCAGAGAAGGACTCCGGCGAAGACGACACCTGATGCCGCCCCAAAAAGGCATACCATCGCCGCCAGCAGCAAAGCAACGGCAAAGCGTATCAGCAAAGCTTTAAGCGGCGGCACAGAACGTACATGTCCGCCCGCATTGATCAGGCTGCGAAAGATGAGAACGGCACACTGGTTAGCCCGCACGGCCAGCCAGAGCATAACCAGAAAAACGCCCATATCCGGCAGGCAGGTCAGCATCCAATGCACCACCAGACCCCGGGTGCCTCCGCTTACAAAAACACCGGCGGCACACAGCCCCAGCACCGCTCCCCGCGCTGCAAAATAGGTTCCCAGGAACAGCGACCCCAGGGCGCTGAATCCGCAGAGAAACACCAAAACCGCCTGCAAAAACGCCGCGCCGAACAAGGTCATAAAAAGCGGAGAGACTGCGGCAAAGTTGGCGGAATCCGTATAATAGGAAGCCAGTGCGGCCCCGAATTCCGAGGATCCCGCCCTGCCTTTTCCTATGCCCGACAGATATCCAATAAAAAATAAGATACCAAATAGCAGCGCGGCTTTCCAGCCGGCAGAGGAACGCTGGATGGATTCCGGTTTCGCCGTACCCGGCACCGTGCGTTTGGACAGCCAGGACCGGATGGGCAGTTGCGTGATTCGCGGCAGCGCCGCCTTGGCGGCCCGCATCACCGCACCCCCGCAGTTGAGCCTGTACGCATCGCTCCGGCGGCCCCACCGGCCAAGGCACCGAACAGCAGGCACAACAGCAAGGAAATATTGGAGCCCTCCCAGACAGGGAGCCGCATCGTCAACAGACTGGACATCAGGGCGCACATGCAGTAAAATACGCCGCAGCCCAATCCTGCCAGCAATTTCCCCCTTGGCAGCCCCGCGCTGAGAACCATTCCCGACACGAAAGTACCCAGCGCAGCTGCCCCACAAGCCGCCGGACCGGCCCATCCCAGCGGAAGTGCTGTAACAGAGAAAATTTCGGCCAACAGACACAGGCAAACACCTGCAACCCCCACGCCCGCCAGGAAGCTGCGCAGGATCAAAAAAATGAGCCCTTGTTTACCGCTCTTTGCCCGGCTTTTGGATTGCTTGTTTCTCGGCAAAGTGAATCTTTTCGATACGGATTTCTTTCTGTTCATACAAAAACGCCCCCTTGCATTAAACGGTATGCAAGGGGGCGTTTGGTTATGTGATGATCGGGAACGGATTATTTCTTGACGGGAGCGTCTTTTTTGGCGTCCTTCTTGGCATCATCCTTGCCGTTGCCCATATCCAGCTTTTCCACCGAAGAAATAGCAGAGCGACGGAAACGAATCTTGACGCGATCACTGGTGGTTTCCAGAACGAAGGTATCGTCCTTGATGGCTGCCACACGGCCCACGACACCGCCGATGGTGGTAACCTCATCGCCGATCTCGATAGAATTGCGCATGGCCGCATCCTTCTTATCCTGGCGCTTCTGCGGCACATAGATAATGAGATACATAAAGCCGATCACCAGAACCATGGGCAGGACCATGGTCAAAAGAATGTTGCCGGTGCCGGCAGTCTGCTCCAAAAATTGAATCATATTCAATGGCTCCTTCTGCTTTTTGTTAAGACATAAGAAGATTATACCGAATTTGACGCCGTTGCGCAAGTGTTTTATCAAATTCTTGTATCAAGAAGTTTGACATATTTGTCATGGAACTGGGTAAAGGTCCCGGCATCCAGTTCTTCCCGGATTCTCTCCATAAGGTGGTTGTAGAAATACAGGTTGTGCATAACCGCCAGGCGCATACCCAACATTTCATCGGCTTTCTGCAGATGGCGGATATAGGCACGGCTGAAATTGCGGCAGACCGGGCAATCACATTCCGGATCAATGGGGCTTTCGTCCCGCTCATACTTCAGATTTTTAATATTGATGATGCCGTTCCAGGTAAACAGATGACCATGGCGTGCGTTGCGGCTGGGCATGACACAGTCAAACAGGTCCACACCCCGGTAAACGCCTTCAATGATGTTGCCGGGCGTGCCGACCCCCATCAGATAGCGGATCTTATCCTTCGGTGCATAGGGTTCCACGGCGGAAATCATATCATACATAACCTCTGCCGGTTCCCCCACCGCCAGGCCGCCGATGGCGTAACCATCCAGGTCATACTCAGCAATCTGTTTCATATGCTCCACCCGAAGATCCTTGTAGGTGCAGCCCTGGTTAATTCCGAACAGAAGCTGATCGGGATTGACCGCTTTACCTTCATGCTTGAGACGAGCCAGTTCCTTTTGGCAGCGCAAGAGCCAGCGGGCCGTGCGGGCACAGCTGGCGGCGGCGTAATCATGCTCTGCCGGATTCTCCACGCACTCATCAAACGCCATGGCAATGGTGGAACCCAGGTTTGCCTGAATCTGCATGCTCTCTTCCGGGCCCATAAAAATCTTGTGGCCGTCCAGATGGGAATTGAATGTGACGCCTTCCTCGGTGATATGGCGCAGTTTCGCCAGGCTGAACACCTGGAATCCGCCGCTGTCCGTCAGAATAGGACCGTCCCAGCGGGTAAAGCGATGCAGTCCGCCCAGATCGGCAACCAGTTTGTCGCCGGGGCGAAGATGCAAGTGGTAGGTGTTGCACAGCATGACCTGCGCACGGATCTCCTTGAGATCGAATGCGGAAAGTCCGCCTTTGATGGCTGCCGCCGTTGCAACATTCATGAAAGCGGGGGTCTGAACGGTGCCGTGCACGGTTTTGAACTCACCGCGGCGGGCCGTTCCCTCTTGACGGATCAGACGATATGGCATAGTTTTCTCCTTTTCCTGCACCCGGAGAACAGCCGGGCGAAAAAACGGGCGGTGCCGGATAGGCTCCAACACCGCCGATTGCTTTTTTATTATATCGTCCGGCCGGGAGCTTTGTCAACTGCCGGAACAAACAGAACAAGCCCCGGAGTGCATTGCGCCTTCCGGGGCTTGTCTTGCATCAACTTAGTATGCCGGATTACTTGAAGTAACGATCCAGCAGGCCCTGCATGCCACGGCCGTGACGGGCTTCGTCCTTGGCCATCTCATGAACGGTGTCATGGATCGCATCCAGGTTCAGCTCCTTGGCCTTCTTGGCCAGGTCCATCTTGCCGGCGCAGGCGCCGCACTCGGCGTCAACACGCATCTGCAGGTTCTTCTGGGTGCTGTCGGTCAGCACTTCGCCCAGCAGTTCGGCAAACTTGGAAGCATGCTCGGCTTCCTCGAAAGCATAGCGCTTCCAGGCCTCGGCGATTTCCGGATAGCCTTCACGATCGGCAACACGGCTCATGGCCAGGTACATGCCGACTTCGCTGCACTCGCCGTTGAAGTTCTCGCGCAGGCCCTGGATGATCTCTTCCGGAGCGTCCTTGGCGATGCCAACGACATGCTCGGTCACATAGGTGTTATCCTTCTTTTCGATGAACTTGGAAGCGGGAGCCTTGCAGACCGGGCAGAATTCCGGGATGGAGCCTTCCGCGATATAGCCACACACAGTGCAAACGTACTTAGCCATGTTTATTACCTCCGAATCATTGGTCGCTTCATTTTTAAGACACAGTCTTGTGTCTTGCCTACATAATAGCACACAAAAAATACAATGTCAATACTTCTATTTATTTTTTAAGACAAATTCTTAAAACAAAATTTTGCTTTTCGGCGCACCGTCTTCCGGGTACAGCCTCTTCAACACCGGAAAAACGCCTTTGGCCACCCACCATGTAACGCTGCCCACCGCAAGCCCCACGAGCAGAAGGACCGGCGCATATCCCAGTGCCATAGCACTGCTCAGGACAACGGACGCTCCCAGCAGTTGTCCTGCGTTATGGGCCAGCGCAGCACAAACCGAAAAAATGTAGCCGGTCACAGGAAATGGCAGACATAACAGGATCGCCATAACCAACCAGGAGAGCAGCCCACCGCAAAGGGACAGAAAGCCGGCTGTCGCGCCGCGCGCAAGCAACGAAAAAAACGCCTTCAGCAGCACAAGCAGCAACGCCTGCCGACGCTTCATAAAGAGCATGGCATACATGACCACAATGTTGGCCAGGCCCAGTTTCATGGCCGGCATCAATCCCAAAAGCGGCGTGATTACGGATTCAAAAAAGGAAAGCGCCATGGCCAGGGCAAACAACATGCCAAGGCGGGCGACGGTTTTTGCTTTTTGACTTTGCATCGTATATTCCCAACATCCTTTACAAAGCTAGTGTACGGCCAAACCGGGGAATTTGTCAACCCCGATTTTTCGGGCAGACCATCCATAAAATTTTACAAAGTTCAACAACCGTTGCCCTTTTCCAACCCTTGAAAAACACCCGTAAATGGTGTATCCTAGTAGCATGCAGTCGTATAGCGCCTGCATGGGCGGCTTTGGAGTAAATGCCGCCAATATGTGCCATACTACCCTTATTATAAGGGAGCATCACAAAAGGAGATCTACCATGAAAAAACTGATTGCTGTTCTGTGCGCCGCTGTGCTGATGACCGGTCTGTTGACGGCCTGCACCGGCTCCGATTCTTCTTCGGCAGCCCAGACTGACACGTCCTCGGCCGCCACGTCGGAGGAAAGCACCGAAACCGCCGTAGCCGATACCGCCAAGCTGGAATCCATCGTTTCTTCCATTGAGGCTGTCAACGAAATCCCCAATTCCATTGCACTGGATGATTTCATGCTGGAGAACGACCTGAACCTGACCATGGATAACGTTCTGGCATATGATGGCGACATCACCAACGACCAGGCCGACTGTGGTCTGGTGCTGGCCATTCAGGCCAAGAGCGGCTGTGCTGATGCCGTCAAGACCGAACTGGAAGCTTACAAAGAGGCCGCCAGCAGCAACCTGTATGCCGAATTTGCAGATAAGGTTGCCAAGGCACAGGACGCCCGCATTGTCGTAAACGGCGACTTCGTGGTGATGGTGATCGGTTCTCTCAACGGCCCGGATTATTCGGAAATTGACGCTGCCATTGACAGCGCGCTTGCCTGATCCGGTTTTTGGTTTGAAGCAATGAAAAACGGCAGGCTGCTGTCCCCGTATCATAATGATTTTTCCTTGCGGTGAAAATCATTTTTGCGGGAACACGGTCTGCCGTATTTTTATGGTGGAGAAAGGAGGAGTTCCCCTTTGACATTTAACAGTGTGATCTTCCTGTTCTGTTTCATGCCGTTGGCATTGGGGTTGTATTATCTGGCGCCGGGGCGTGCCAAAAATGCGGTGTTGCTGCTGGAAAGCATCCTTTTCTACTGCTGGACCGGCATCACCTGGCTGCCCTTGATCCTGATTCTGATTCTTGTCAATTACATTGCCGGACTTCTGATGCAGCGCATAAATGCGGCGGGGATGCGGCGGCTGATTCTTGTTCTCGCTGTCGTGATCAGCGGCGCTTCCATGGTGTTTTTCAAATACACCAACTTCTTGCTGGACACCATCAACCAGATTTCCGGCGCCGGTCTGGCTTCCCTGTCTTTCCTGGATGTGCTGCCACTGGGCATCAGCTATTATTCCTTCAAGCTGATCAGCTACGCCGCGGACGTCTACCTGCACAAGGTGGAGGCAGAGCGAAACCCCATCACCTTTGCCACCTATGTCATCCTGTATCCTCAGCTGATCGTAGGTCCTATCGTCCGCTACCGCGATATGGCACCGGCCCTGCACACCACACGCGGCCGCTGTTCCCTGCGTCAGATGGAGGACGGCGCGGTCATGTTCGTCTTCGGTCTCGCCAAGAAGGTCATTCTCGCCGATTCTCTGTCGGCACTGTGGCAGGGCATTATCTCCCCTTCGGATGGTATCGGTCTGGCAAACGCCTCCACGCCCCTGGCCTGGTTGGGTGTGCTGGCCTACTCTCTGCAACTATATTTTGACTTTGCCGGTTTTTCCGAGATGAGCAACGGCCTCAGCCTGATGATGGGCTTTGAATGCCCCGCCAACTTCAATCTGCCGTACATTTCCGCCAGCATCACCGAGTTCTGGCGTCGCTGGCACATCACCCTGTCCCAGTGGTTCCGGGATTACATCTATATTCCCCTGGGCGGCAACCGCCGCGGTGCCTTGCGGCAGATTCTGAACATGCTGGTGGTGTGGGCCCTGACCGGTCTGTGGCATGGTGCCAACTGGAATTTTATCGTCTGGGGATTGTACTACTTTGTCCTGCTGGTCATCGAAAAGAACTTCCTGCTGAAATATCTGAACAAGGGGCGGGTCTGGCCCCACATATATACCCTGTTTTTTGTGGTTCTTGGCTGGGGCATCTTTACCGCCAACGCCCCAGGCGCCCCCCTGGGATTGCTCTTGAACCGTCTGTTTATCCCGCAAGGAGGGGTTTCCGCTCTCTATTTCCTGCGCAATTACGGGGTATTGCTTGTTTTCGGCTGTCTGTGCTCCACGCCCCTACCTTCCTGGATTTGGGACAAAACCAAGCGTATTCTGCCGGTACGGTTGATCCTGTTTGCCGGCATTGCCGTTCTGTGCACCGCTTTTGTGGTTGCCGCCACCGGTTCCACCGCTTTGTACGCAGATTTTTAAGGAGGTGTTCCTGTTACGATGTCTCGCTATATTCACCGCAAAGCCGGACGCGATACGGGCGCACGCCCCGGTGCCCTTCTGGCATTGTTTATCTTTCTTCTGGTCGGTTTCTCGGTCCTCAATCTTTTCTGGCCCAAACGGGACATGTCTGAGCTGGAGAACCGCAAACTGGCACAGATCCCGGCTTTCAGCGTGAAAGCTCTGCTGAACGGAACCTGGTTCGGCGATTTGTCTGAATATGTCCAGGATCAGGTAGCCTTTCGGGATGGTCTGATCGACCTGGAAAGCGCCTTCAACAATCTGGTGTTTGCCAAAACGGAAGAGGGCGGTATCCTGCTGGGCAAGGACGGCTGGATGTTCACCAAGTTGTTTGATATCTCGGACAGCACCCAAAAGCAGCTTGACAAAAACCTGCAGGCTGTCACCAGTTTTGCTTCCCGTCATCCCGGAAAAGTCACTTTTCTGCTGGCTCCCTCTGCCAGTGTGATTTATCCCGAAATGCTGCCGGCGGGAGCGCCGATGGTGGACGAAAATGCTCTGCTGGACGATATTTTTGCCCAGGTTTCTTCTGCCGCCGATGTAATTGATATGCGCCCGGTCTTTACCCAGCAAAAAGAGCAGTATCTTTATTACAAGACCGATCACCACTGGACCACACAGGGCGCCTACCTGGCTTACGAACAGTTCTGCCAGCTGAAGGGCCTGTCCCCCTTCGATACCAACGCCTACCAGGCTGAAAGCGTTCCCGGTTTCTATGGCACCCATTATTCCGCCACACGGCGCTGGAATGTGCAGCCGGATACCATCACCTACTATCCGCTGGATAATCCTATGACGATCTTTGACATCGGTGCGGAGACTGAATACACCCCGCGCACAACCGAAAGCATGATCAATACCGAAAAATTCGGAACCCGGGATAAGTACGCCGCGTTCCTGGACGGAAACAACGGCTATTCGGTGATTGAAGGAAACGGAGAAGGCAGTATTCTGGTGTTGAAGGATAGTTATGCCAACTGCTTTGTTCCGTTCCTGACCGCCAATTATGAAAAGATCGGGGTGGTGGACCTGCGCAATTTCTCTTACGGTCTGGATTCCACCATTGAATCGGAAGGATACGATCAGATTCTGATTCTTTATAATTTTCAGACCTTTATCGCCGACAATCGGGTGGTATATATGGACCGTCCCACCACCCTGACAAAGAGCGAATAAGTCAACTTTCCAGATGAAGGCACAAGGCGGGCACGGGAATCGTTTCTTCCCGCCCCACAACGGAAAAACGCTGGATACGAGTGTGGAATGGATCGAAGGATCCCGTATAACTATCCGCGGTCATATCTGCATACGCTTGTTGCAGCTCATCGCAAAGCAACGCCTGCAATTGACTGTCACTGTAGCCTATATTTTCCAAGTCCTGCAGCTCCGGCTCCACCAATGTTAGATGCACAACCGTTTCCCTCCCGCTGACCTCTGCCTGCACCATCACCTTTGTCTGTAAGGCGATTTTCCCTTGGTCAAAGGTACACATTATCCGGTCTGTCTGCCCGCAAAGTACAGCTGCCAGCTGTGCAGCCAGTTTCTCATTCCAGCGGGAAGCTTGTTGGCCTTTTTGCAAAATAGAAAATCCGTACCCTGTGCCCTGCCAGATCGGCAGGGCACATTCATTTTGCGCCGAAAACAGCTCCTGCAAGCCGTTTGTCAGACCATATCTGGCTACGCCGTCTTTCATTTCGGTATAAAGCTCCCCCGCCTTTTCCCCATCAGGCAAGCGCTCTGTCATCAGCAATGTGATCTGCGGTGCCGGTTTCGCGTTCTGGTATAACAACCGGCCGATTTCGGTAACCTCTTCCCATCCGTAGGAAACAGGCACCACCGCCAGATCCATCAACCCGTAAAAGACCTGTCCGTCCAGAGCATCCTCCGCAGCAGCCAATGCCTGGGCCTGCGTTTTTCCTACGCCCTCAACAGCCCGAAATCCTGCTTGCGTTTGTTGTTCCGAAGACGTGTGATCGGCGACAAGTAACAGCACTTTACACCCATTGTTTTGGCTTTCGAAAAAGACAGCATTCACCACCTCTCTCTGGGAAAGCAGCGGCGCTTGCTCACATCCGCAAAGCGCTGCACAGCAAAAAAGGCCCAGTATCCATCTCACGATTCCGGCCTTGTGTCTGGCGAAAGCAGCCATCGTATTCCTCCTCCCAAGATCACCATGCCGGCATACAGCCCCATCAGAATATTGCGTATCGCCGTCAGGGTACCGATATCCGCAGAGCGCCACAAAGCGCACAAAAAGAGCATCAAAGCAAAATAGAACGGAAACCGGTCCAACCCTACCGCGTTGTTCTCACTTTTGCAGGCATGCCCTCCCATCAGGCGCACACCGGCATACAGGTACACCGCCAGTTTTATGGTCACAACCATGGTCCACAGAATCAGCTGCATCCATTCCAGGCGGTTGAAGATGGACAAAGCACCGCTCTGTGCCGCCGTGTGAAGAGGATTTTCCTGCCGGATGGCATCAGTGCCGAAAAACAGTTCCAGCAAAAGGTGCACTGCCGCGGAAAACATCAGCGACCATCCCACCAGACGCAAAAAGGTGTGCTTGCCGAACCGGGCCGATCCAGGCCAAAGTGCCGGAAGCAAAAGCTCCGGATAGAGAATCAGCTGGGCCCACAGCGTTGTACGCACCTCAGTACGGTCAAAAGGTGCGCACTGTAAATTGGACACATGCAGCTGCGGTGCAATGGAAACCACCAAAAGGCCACATGCCAGAATCAAAACCGCCAGCACCACATTGGCGGTCTGGGCAATGGAAGAAACTCGCCGCAGATAAATCACCGGCACCACAATCATCAGGCAGATTCCAAGCATGTTCATACCGTCCGGGTAAGCGGTTTCAAACAGCCGCCACAGACGGAGAATTTCCAGCGCGGAACTCATGGCAAGCAATGCCAACAAAGACCACCTCATGATTGGGCTTTGTCCCAGCATCCGCCATCCAAAAGAAAAGCCCCATGCAGCAACCGTCAATATTGCCACACTGACCGGCAGCAGCAGAATTCCCGTACGCGCAAAGTAGCCGATCTGAGAACTCAAAACAATGTTACCAAACAGCCCCAGCAGCAGCGCCGCAAAGAGATTCGGTGCTTCCCGCTTCATAATCTCCCCTCTTCCTCCGATCTGGCCAGTGAAGACCAGATGGTCCGCACAAATCCGTCCCGCACGCTGGCGCGGCATGGCGGCATAAGCGGATATAGATAATCATACCCGAAGGGGTCACTGCCGCAGGCCATGGCCAGAATCAGCAATGCACCGCAGGCAAATCCCGGCACGCCAAACAAGCCCGCCAACAAGATCACGGCGAACCGGAACAAAATGGACTGTTCGTACAAAGACGGTACCGCCAAGGTGGCCACCGTGGCAGCTGCCGCCATGGTCAGCACAGGGACGCTTACAATCCCTGCGCTGACGGCCGTTTCGCCGATAATCAGGGCCCCCACCAGGCTGACCGTATGACTGATGGCCTTGGGAGCACGCAGTCCTGCCTCCCGCACAATTTCCAGCAGCAATGTCACTGTCAGCATCTCCAGCATGGGAGAAAGCGGCGTGTGGGCCTCCGCCTGCGCCAGAGTCCCCAACAGACGGATGGGAATCATTTCCGGCGCATAGGTGAGCGCCATGACATACAGGCCCGGTCCAAACACCGACAACAAAAATGCGATATATTTCAGCAGCCGGATGATTCCCGCAAAAACAGCCCCCGATGAATAATCGTCCAAGGATTCAAAATGTTCGCTGAAAAAGCTAGGCACAATCATGGCAAAGGGACTTCCGGAAACCAGGATGGCTACCTTTCCTTCACAGATGCGTGCGCATGCCGTGGCCGGACGCTCGGTATAAGCAGCGGCCGGAAACAGGTTCAGCTTATCCTGCTTGAGAAAAGAGGCAAAATACGCCGAGTCCAGCAACACCGGAAGCCGAACCTTTTCCAGTCTGCGGCGCAAGGCCGCTACCGTATCCGCCGGTGCACGCAGCCGGTCATAGCACAAGCAATATTCTGTTTTGGCGTGGGTGTGGGAAATATGCAGCTCCGCCACAAAAGAGTCGGTGCGGAACTGCCGTCGCAGCAGCGAAACGTTGTTGCGCAGCAGTTCGGTAAAGGCTTCCTGAGGGCCATGCATGTTGCCTTCTCCCCCAGGATTGGATACCGAACGCTGGGGCATCTCCTGGGTGGAAATCCCCACCGCACAGGGGCAGCCATCAATCAGAAGCACTGCCAGACCGTTGGCCAGACGCTCTACCAGCATGGTACGGGTGGTGATGGGGGTACCTTCGGTGGGAATACGGCTTTGCCTTAAGAGATAACGGCAAAGCCGGGCGCCATTCTGAAATGTTTCGTTTTGCTGTTCCAATAAAGACAGGGCCATCACCGTCAGCTTTTCGGGCGATGCAAGACCTGTAAACAGCACAATACAGCAAGATACCTGCCCTAATGTAAGATCCTTGCTGTAAAAATCCAATGAATCACCGAACCGTTCCTGCAAAAACAGTTTGTTTTCCTGCAGGTTGGCGGAGATTCGCTCCTCCGGATGTTCCTTCACTGCTGCTCCCTCCTCTTTTCTTTCAGTCTGCCCAGCCAAAAGGCAAATATAAATCCGAAAGCAGGCATAAAAACAGCGGGCAACCTGCTAAACAGGTTGCCCGCTGTTGAAGGGGAATCAGATTCAGTTTCCGCTCATCTTGGAACGGTTGTCCAGCATATCCTTGAGTTCTTCCATGAAGGTATTCACATCACTGAACTGACGATACACCGATGCAAAGCGCACATACGCCACATCATCCAGCTGCTTCAGCTGTTCCATGGCCAGATCGCCGATATGAATCGACGATACCTCCCGGTCATAGGAGTTCAGCAGCATCTGTTCGATACGGCTGACCGCCGCATCCAGCTGCTGGAAACTGACCGGGCGCTTTTCGCAAGCCCGCAGCATGCCGTTCAGCAGTTTCTGGCGGTCAAACACTTCCCGGGAATGGTCTTTCTTCACAACCATCAGGGGAACTGTCTCCACGATTTCATAGGTTGTAAAGCGCTTTTTGCAGCTCAGGCATTCACGGCGACGACGAATCTTTTCGCCGTCTTCGGTGGGGCGGGAATCGATCACCTTGGAATCTATCGCGCCGCAGTACGGACATTTCATGGCAATCCTCCTGTCTTGGATTTCTGAACATGCCATCCATCGGTTTTGGCAGCACCGGCCGACAACCGTTTACTTCTTTACAATTTCCGGATGGGTTTTTTCCTGCCAATCAAGCCACAGCTGGCTGGCAATGCAAACCGTGCTGTACACACCGCTGATCATACCGAAGAACAACGGCAGTGCAAAGGTAAAGATGCTGTCCAGCTTGAAGACAACGGAAACCACGCACACGATGCCCAACGCCACACAGGTTGTGATGGAGGTCATCAAAGAACGGCCAAAGCTCTGGTTGATGGAGAGGTTGACCAATTCGGCACGAGACATGCGGCGCTTGCCATACAGAGCGGTATTCTCACGAATACGGTCATAGATAACGACGGTATCGTTGATGGAGTAGCCCAGGATGGTCAGCATGGCGGCAATGAAGTTGCCGTTCAGAGGAATGCGCAGAATGGCAAACACGCCAAACACCACGAACATATCATGCAGCAGAGCCACGATAGCGGTGGCACCGCCCTGCAAACCGCCCACCTTGCGGAAGCGGTATGCCACGTACAGCAGGATCAAAACGCACGCCGTAACCACAGCTACCAGGCTCTTGAAGAGGAATTCCTTACCGATGGTGGGATTGACGTTGCTGATCTCGTTTTCCTCGAAGGCATTGTCCGGGAACTGCTCGTTCAGAGTGGTGAGCAAGCTGTCCATCTCGTCAGTGCTCAGGTTCTCGCTGCCGGGCAGGGTCACAGTCAGGGTCTGACGACCGGTGATGTCGGTGCCGGTCTGCAGAGTCAGGTTGCTCTGGCCCACATTGCTGCTCACAACATCCTCGACGGCATCCAGATCCAGGCTGTTCTCATAGCCCAGGGTCAGCACAACACCACCCTTGAACTCCACGTCCATGGACACGCCGAAGACCAGGCTGTACACCAGAACCACTACGATCAGCGCGGAAGAGAAGATATAGTACTTCTTGCGGTTGCCCACAAAGTTAATGTGCGGAATCTTGTACGGCGGGGTTTCGCCGGACTTTGCGCCGCCGTACAGCCACGGATTACGCAGAGCCTTGATGGCAGACGCGCCGCGCAGCATGACGCGGGTGGCAAACACACCAAACACGAAGTTCAGCAGCACACTGGTCAGCAAGGTAAAGCCGAAGGAATAAATAGTGCCGGCGGTGGAAGGACCGAACCAGCCGAACACCGGGGTGAAGACTTTGGCCCAGAATCCGTCGGTGGGACCGAAGGCGCCCATCAGAATGGCGGCCACAATGACGATGGTCACGTTACCGTCGATAATCGGGGTCAGGCCCATCTTGAAGCCGTTGGTCAAAGCGCCATCCAGCGTCTTCTTCTTGCCCAGCTCCTCACGGATACGCTCGGCGGTAATGACGTTGGCGTCCACGCCCATGCCGATACCCAAAATGATACCGGCAATGCCGGGCAGGGTCAGCGTAGAGCCGGAGAACACCGGGAAATAACCGGAAACCACAGCCAGGGTGGCAGCCACCTGACCGAACAGGGCCAGCGCCGCAATGGTACCGGGCAGCCGGTAGCGAATGATCATAATCAGCGCCACTGCCACAAAGGCGATGATACCGGCCAGGACCATGACTTCCAGGCTGCGGGCGCCCAGAGTGGGACTGATGGTGGAGTAGCTCTCGGCGGACAGCGCAAAAGGCAGTGCGCCGGAGTTGATCTGGTTGGCCAGCGTAGCGGCCTCTTCGGTGGTAAAGCTGCCCTTGATGATGGCTTCGCCATTGGTGATGGCGGTTTCCACCGAGGCGGTGCTGATGTTCTCGTCATCCAGCCAGATGCTGATGGTGCCGTTGCTGGGAGCCAGTTCGGTGGTAGCGTCTGCAAATTTCTCGGCACCGGTAGAGGTGAACTTCAGCTGTACGACGTTGCCTTCGTTCTGCAGATAGCCCGCCATGGCGGATTCTACGTCGTCACCGGTCAGGATCTCTTCCCCATCCGCCGTGCTTCCCTTACGGAAAACCATCTGGGCGGTGGTACCGATCTCATCGATGGCGCTCTGCGGATCGAAGTCGCTTTCATCGTTCTTCCAGGGGAAGCGCACAATGATGCGGTCCTTGTTGTTATCCACATAGGCCTCATAGTCGGTGATGCCAAGACCCACCAGACGATCTTCAATAACCGTCTTGGCCGCTTCCATCTGAGCGTCGGTGGCATCGATGTCATCCGCCGGCATAAAGGTTACGTCAACGCCGCCGCGGATATCGATGCCGAATCGAATATCGCCGGCGCCTTTCAGATAGGTGGTTTTAATATCACCATACTGATAGCTGAAGCCGAAGAGCGCCGAAAGTGAAAACACAATAATCAGCGCCGCCATGGCAATAAAGCGCCATGACTTTCCTCTCTTGTTCATTAGGTACCTCCAAAATTTGCCCACGTGGGCAGGACTTCTATGCCGGGCCGCACAGCCCGAAACTTACTCCTGTTCCGCCAGCAGCTTTTCCACCACTGCCAGGCGCACACAGACGGTAAGCAGCAAAGACGCTTTTTCGACCTCGTCCAGGCTGGGATAGGTCGGCGCAATGCGCAGATGAGAATCCTCGGGGTCACGGCCATACGGATACGCAGCACCCGCACCGGTCAGCACCAGGCCGGCCTGCTTGCACAGTTCCGCCACGCGCTTGGCGCAGCCGGGCATGACATACAGGCTGATGAAGTAACCGCCCTTGGGATCGGTCCAGTGGGCAATATCGCCGCAAGGGGTCAGCTCATGGTCCAGAGTGCACTTGACCGCGTCAAAGCAGGGCACCAGACGGCGGCGATGCTTCTGCATATGTGCCAGAACGCCGGCCTTGTTCTTCAGGAAGCGGACATGACGCAGCTGGTTCATCTTGTCGTAGCTGATGATCATAACTTCGAAGCGCTTGCAGATATACTTCATGGAGTTTTCACTGCAGGCCAGGGCAGAAACGCCGGCGCCGGGGAAGGTGATCTTGCTGGTGGAAGTGAACATGAAGACGCGGTCTTCGTTGCCGTAGGCACGGCTCTCTTCCAACAGTACCGGCGTTTCGATGATCTCGTCGGTCAGATGATGGACAATGTAGGCCTCGTCCCAGAAAATCTTGAAGTCGGGAGCAGCGGTCTTCATGCTGGCAAAACGGCGAACCGTCTCGTCGCTGTAAGTGTACCCATCCGGGTTGGAATACTGCGGCACGCACCAGATGCCCTTGATGGAGGCATCCTCCGCCACCAGCTTTTCCACCATATCCATATCGGGGCCGGTGGGAGTCATGGGAATGTTGATCATCTCGATGCCGAATTCTTCGGTGATGCGGAAATGCCGGTCATACCCGGGCACAGGGCACAGGAACTTGGGCTTTTCCACCGCAGACCACGGGCAGGGAGAGTCCTGGAAGCCGAAGGTATAGCCGATGGCAACCAGATTGTACATCAGCTGCAGGCTGGAGTTGCCGCCCACAAAAACGTTTTCCGGCTTGACGCCCATCACTTCGCCAAAAAGTTCACGGGCCTCCTGCAGACCTTCCAGATTGCCGTAGTTACGGGCATCGGTACCGTCTTCGGTGGTGTAATCGCTCATCTTGAGCAGATCCATGGCCAGGTCCATCTGGTGCGGGCCCGGTTTGCCGCGGGCCATGTTCAGCTTCAGGCCCATTGCCTTGAAATCGGCATAGGTCTTTTCCAGTTTGGCCTTTTCAGCCAGGAGCATTTCTTTGGTCATCTTACGGTAATCAGACATGGATGCTTCCCCTCCTGCAGACTCGTTCTTGAGCACCCCGCGGGTACTCCCTCTATAATACGGGATGTAGCACGGCACAAAGGCCGAACATACAACACATAAGTATAAACGAATTTGGTGAAAGATACAAGCTTTTTTATGATTTTTCAGCCCTTTTTCAAAAGAAAATGAAGATTTATGCAGGGAAAAAGCCGTTTCATCCCGATTGATGCAAACAAAAAAGGAAAGCGGAGCGCAATGCTCTGCTTTCCTTTGGTGCCGCCAACCGGGGTCGAACCGGTACGGAATCACTTCCGAAGGATTTTAAGTCCTTTGTGTCTGCCAATTCCACCATGGCGGCCTCTGTCATCCAATGCTTTCAGCCTAATTATTGTATCGCACGCATGCCTGCTTGTCAATCCAATGGCTTCTTCCTGCCGAATGCTGCCGCACCATCGCCCATTGCCGACATTGTACAAGCGTCGGTTTTTATGATAGAATGAGGTCATTCCAACAAGCTATACGGGGTGATGCATATTATGATCACAGCCGCAGCCAGACACCGGGAGCGCCTGCTGCTTTTATGTGGTGCCGCACTGGGGGCGGTCGCCTTTTTTCTGATATTTGGGTTTAGCCCCCTGGATGTGACCAACGACGCTTTCTGTCGGGGCGGGTACATAGAGAAAGACATCCAGCAGCATTATGCCGGCTGGCTGTTTTACAGGCAAAGCGGTTTTTCGTTTCCCCTGTGTATTGCCACCAACATCAACGCTCCTCAGGGTCTCAGCGTGGCATATACCGACTCGATTCCCCTGCTGGCTGCCTTGTTCCGGTTGCTTTCTCCTGTTTTGCCGGATACTTTCCAGTATTTCGGCTGGTTTACTCTGCTTTGCCTGATGGCACAAGGGGCATTTGGCGCCCGGCTGTTGGGGCTGTTCTGCCAGGGTGTAGCCAGCCCACTTATGGGAGACCTGCTGTTTGTATTCAGCCCTGTTTTGTGGGAGCGGGTGTTCCGCCATACCTCCCTGTCTGCCCAATTTTTCCTTCTGGCAGCTCTGTATTACTATTGCAAAGGATTCCGGACAAACCGATTTGCCTTTCCCGGACTGTTTGCCCTGAATATTCTGACCATTACCATTCACCCGTACTTCGTTCCCATGACCTACGCCATCACCTTTGCGCTGCTGCTTCACCATGCTGTCGCCAATCGCAAATGGCTGTATCCCGGTCTGTGGCTTGGGGCTGACCTTGCCCTGACCGTCGCCGCAGGGTGGGTCTTTGGTTTGTTTTACGGCACCGCCACCGGCGGCAGCGATGCGCTGTACGGCTACTTCGGCATGAACCTGAACAGCCTGTGGAATCCGGCCGGAGTCAACGGCGTGGACTGGAGCCTAATCCTGCCCATGCAGAACCAGGTTGGCGGCAACTACGATGCCTTTGCCTATCTGGGGTTCGGGGTGCTGTGCGGACTGGTCCTTTGCCTGATCGTTCATCTGTTCCACCACCCCACAGCTTTCTGGCGAACGCTGTGCCACCATTGGACGCTCTGCTTGGTCTATCTGGTTCTGACGGCTTTTGCGGTCAGCCACGTCATTACCGCCAACGGCGCCACCCTGGCGGTTCTCCCCCTGCCTGCCTCTTTGATTAAGCTTTTTTCGGTGTTCCGGTCCGGCGGACGAATGTTCTGGCCGGTGTACTATCTGTTGATTCTGTGTGCCTGTGTGGGAATTTTCCGGTTGTCGTCCCGCAAACGGGTTTGCTGCATTGCCATCACCTGTATGGCCGCAATCCAATTGCTGGACATCGCTCCTGGTCTTGTACAGCGGCATCAGGCATTTGACCAGGCACAAACCACCCAGGCCTTTCCCTCCACCCTGACCAGTTCTTTCTGGCAACAGGCCGAGGGGCGGTATGCTTCGATTGTTTCCATGAATGGTCTGCAGACTGATGCCTTGCACTTGGCGCTGTATGCGGCCGACCACGGGATGTCCACCAACGATCCCTTCGCCGCTCGGTATGACGCCGCCGCATTGGAAACCCAGCGGGAGACCTATCGCCAAGAGCTGGCACAAGGCATTCTGCGGGAAGACACCTTGTATCTGTTCGCGGAAGAAGGCGCTTTCCTACAGGCGGTAGAGCCGGTAAAGGACAGCGGCGCCTGGTGCGGGCGAATCGATGGCGCCGACGGCAGCTGGTACGTGATTGCCCCCGGCATGGCCGGCTGCTCCCTGGACGAAGCCTGCATTCCTTATGATGAGAACTATCCCCTGCGCATTGCCGACTACACCGACGCCTTGTGGAACAAGGGCGTTCTGGACAGCACCAAGAAAACCGTCTGTTTTGCCGACTCTCCCTTTGCACGCCAAAAGCTGGAAGACGCTGCAGCCATAACAGCCAACGGCCAGACCTACGCAATCATCGACCTGGACGACAGTGATCCCGGTTGGCTGATGGTTACCCTGAACATTGAAGATGCCACCGTTTTGTGGGGGCAGGAACTGGAGACGATCCCATGCAAGAACTGAAAGTGAAATCTTTGCTGCCGGTCCGCCTGGACAAGTATTTGATGCAGCAATTCCCCGTGTTGGGCCCCGGCAGGTTGAACAAGGCCCTGCGGGAAAACAAAATCAAACTGAACGGAAAAAAGCAGCCCCTTTCCACCCGTGTGCAAAATGGAGACGTAATCCGCATCTATCTGTTGGACGACCAGCTGGGGCTGACCGCGCAGGACGGTCCCTGGTTTCTTGCCTGCCGCGCCCCGGCAGAGTTCACCTACGAAAACGATGACCTGATTGTGGCGCTGAAACCGGCGGGCATCCCGGTGGACGGAGACGACGCCGACACGCTGCGCGGCAGGGTGTTGCGCAAACTGTACGAGGAGGGCCGCTTGAAAGACGAGAGTGCCATCCGGCTGTGCCACCGGCTGGATACCGGCACCAGCGGCCTGGTTCTGCTGGCCAAGAATCCCGAGACAGAACAGTTCCTGACCGACACCATCCGGGAACACCAGATCCGCAAAACCTATCTGTGTGTCACTTTTGGCAGACCCATCCCCCCGGCGGATACGCTAAAAGGCTTCTTGATGAAGGACGCCGAGCGCGGGCTGGTACGCGTTCTGGACGCTCCCAAGCCCGGGGCAAAGGAGATTGTCACCTCCTATGACACCATCGCTGTAAGCGGCCGCCTGGCCCTTCTACGGGTGAATCTGGTTACCGGTCGCACCCATCAGATCCGGGCACATCTGGCCAGCATCGGCTGCCCCATTCTGGGCGACAGCAAATACGGCAACAACGCCGCCAACCGGGAACTGAAGCTCAAATATCAGGCGCTGTGCGCCTGGGAGCTGGCTTTTCCCAAACAGATCAAGGATGAACGCTTTGCCTCCCTGGCCGGAAAAGTATTCCACGCGCCAAAGCCCTGGTATTACCAGCAAATCCTGAATGGAACCCTGAAATGAGTCAAACCGCCTCCCGCTATGGTATCGGGAGGCGGTTTTCTATATATACTATTCTCCAATATCCGAAGTAAAGGAATCGTCGATTTACTTTTCAGCCTTGTCCGTGGTATGGTTATACCAAAGGAGGTACCGTCAAATGGATGCGAAAACTTTCGGAGCTTTTCTGGCCGCAACGCGGCGGGAACGAGGTTTGACCCAGGCGGAACTGGCTGAACAGATTCATGTGACTGACAAGGCCGTCAGCCGCTGGGAGCGTGGCATCGGCTTTCCGGACATCAATACCCTGGAGCCCTTGGCGGACGCCCTAGGGCTGAGTTTGTCCCAGCTGATGCATGCCGGCAGCGCACAGGAGGCGCCTTCGGACGAAACACTGGAAGACTTTGTGACCATGTTGCGTCCCGGCCGCATCCTGTGGAGCGGAGCCCGCAGTGCCCTGTTCTGGTTGACCGTTGCGCAGGGACTCCGGATGATCTTTTCGCTGCCCGCTCAGGCAGCGATCGATTGGAGCTGGACAGGCAGCGTACTGTCGCCAGAACGAACAGGATCAACCTTGCTTGCCGCCCTGGCGTGCGTAGGTATCAGTGCCTTCATCCTTCAACTCTGGCACGTGCTGGAACAAGGTCTTCTTTTTGTGCAGCGGGGGATTTTTTTCCGTGCAACGCTGCCGCTTCTGCACGCCAGGTATCCCATGTTATACGCCGCAGGAGAATTTGTATTTCACCTTTTCTCCTGTTGGCTTATGTTACAACCTCTGATAACGGAATCCATCATTCTAATGCTAAATTAAAAATTTCTAGCAGTTTCCACAAACAAAAAAGCAGAGCGGACAATTTGTCCGCTCTGCTTTTTTGGAGGTGACGACCAGATTTGAACTGGTGAATGAGGGTTTTGCAGACCCTTGCCTTACCACTTGGCCACGTCACCTTATGAGCAAAATACCGGCTTAGCGCCGGTACTTTGCTATTTTGTTGGAGCGGCCGACGAGGCTCGAACTCGCTACCTCCACCTTGGCAAGGTGGCGCTCTACCAGATGAGCTACGGCCGCATATTGCGTTCTCTTTACAAAGAGAACGCCAGAGAAAAATGGTGCCTCCGATCGGAATCGAACCAATGACACGGGGATTTTCAGTCCCCTGCTCTACCGACTGAGCTACAGAGGCAAATGGCGACCCGAATCAGGCTCGAACTGACGACCTCTAGCGTGACAGGCTAGCGTTCTAACCAACTGAACTACCGGGCCACAAGTGGGAGTTAACGGGCTCGAACCGCTGACCCTCTGCTTGTAAGGCAGATGCTCTCCCAGCTGAGCTAAACTCCCTTAATGGAGCGGCCGACGAGGCTCGAACTCGCTACCTCCACCTTGGCAAGGTGGCGCTCTACCAGATGAGCTACGGCCGCATATTGGAGAGTTTAGCTTGCTTCGCTTTCTTTCAGCTTGTCGTGCTCTCTCCGGGCGACGAATGTTATTTTACTGCATCCAGCCCGATTTGTCAAGCATTTTCTCTCCATTTTTTTGAAAAAAATCAAACTTTTTTATTTTCCGCGTTGTCAGGCCAATTTTTCAAAAAATCATTCAAGTCAACACGGTAGATTTTGTCGCAAAACTGGCAATGCACCTCTGCCGTGGGATCTTCATCCCGCAATTTTTCCACTTCACTTTTGCCAAGACTTTTCAGCATACGGCGCACCCGCTCTTCACTGCAGTCGCAGTGGTAGACCACCGAGCTGGTATCCAGCACTTCGGGCGCAAAAGTGTCCAGAGCCATATCCAGCATATCCTGCACGCTCTTCCCCTGCTCCATCATGGAGGTCACACTGGGCATGGCGGCAATGTTCTTTTCCAGCTGGTCGATCTCGCTGTCTGTGGCTCCCGGCAGCAGCTGCACAATAAAGCCGCCGGCGCAGCGCACACTCAGATCTTCGTTGACCAGCACGCCCAAAGCGCAGACGGTAGGCGTCTGCTCACTGACAGCAAAGTAGCGGGTCACATCCTCGGCGATCTCGCCGGAGACCAGCGGCACCTGCCCGATATACGGTTCCCGCAGCCCCATATCCCGGATCACATCCAGGGTCCCGTCATGGCCCACGGCACTGCCCACATCCAGATGCCCGTCAGCCCGCGGGGGAAGCTCCACAACGGGGTTTTGCACGTACCCCTTCACATGACCTTCCCCGTCGGCAACGGCCATCAGACGGCCCGCAGGGCCGCCTCCCTTGATCTGCAGCGTCAGAGAGTCCTTGCTGCTCTTCAGCATTGCCCCCATCATGGCCGCCGCCGTCAGAAGGCGTCCCAGCGCCGCCGTGGTAACAGCGCTGGTCTTGTGCATGCGCTCCATTTCGCGCACGATTTCGGTGGAATCCACCCCATAAAATACAATGCCGCCGTTTTCGGAAATTCCGCGCAGCAAATTATCCTGAGCCATGGTTTACTTCTCCTCTTGTGTATAGCGTTTGACAGCCGTGATGATCCAGCGCTGGCTGTCCTGGCGCACGGGGCCGAAATCCTCTCCGTCCGCCACCCGCGCCACCGTGAACCCATATTTGTCCAGCAGTTCCTTTACGGTGGGCAGCGGATAGCTGTACTCGGAAAATTCCTCTTTCCATACGTCCCCGGTTTCTTTTTCCCGGATTTCGATGGAAATATCCACCCGGCCGCTGGCCGCATCGTATCGGTTGGTCCAGTGGCACAGGGCGTCCTCAGCATCCAGATCAAAGGTCTGGCCGCCCAATACTTCGGCGTGCTTATACGGTGTGTTCAGATCAAAGAGGAACACACCGTCCTTTTCCATAAAAAAGGCCGCCTTGGCAATGGCTTTTTCAAAGTTTTCCAGCGGGCCGATGTGGTTGTAGGTATCAAAGGTGGACACCGCCGCCCGAATGGTCCCGTACAGATCCAACTGCAAAAGGTCCTGCTGCAGCAGCAGGACCCGGCCCGTCATGCCCAGCTCGTCCGCCTTTTCCCGCAGAACACTGAGCATTTCTTCCGACCGGTCAATGCCGATCACATCATATCCGGCCTGGGACAGCATCAGAGTCAGTTCCCCGGTGCCACACCCCAGATCGGCCAGCAGCCCATCGGTTACGCCGTGGGCTGCCAGTTCCGAAACAACATACCGATACAAGGCGCCGTAATCCGCCGCCTCGTTCAGTTCATCATAAAAGTACGCAAATTCGTTGTACGCCATCAGTCCGCGGCCTCCAGCTGTGCATCCAGGCAGGCCCGCACTTCCTCCACGCCGGTGCCTTTTTCGGCACTGGTGAGGAAGACCCGGCGGCAGCCGTACTCGGCGCAGATAGCCTCAAAGCGGGCCTGGCAAGGCGCCAGCTCCGACTTCTTCAGCTTGTCCGCCTTGGTCAGCACCACCACGAAAGGAATGCCATGATACCGCAGATACTCCAGCATCTGGCGGTCGTCGGCACTGGGATCGTGGCGGCAGTCCAGCAGCTGGACCAGCAGCTTCAGCGGACGGCCGGCCTCAAAGTAGCCGTTGATCAGCTCGTCCCAGCGGGCACGCTCAGCGTTGGAGACCTTGGCAAAGCCGTAGCCGGGCAGGTCCACAAAATAGGCAGTGTCCACCCGATAGAAATTGATGGTAGCCGTTTTGCCCGGCGTGGCACTGACACGGGCCAGATTCTTGCGGTTGCACAGTTTGTTGATCAGGCTGGACTTGCCCACATTGGACCGTCCGGAGAAGGCAAATTCCGGGCGGTCGGCTTCGGGCAGCTGGCTGGAAATACCATAGGAAGCCTGAAATTCACTGCGATTGTAATTCATGCCCACCCTCCTTTACATCACGGTAGCGGGCTCTTTGGCCGCCGAAGCATCCGTTGCGATGAGCTGGGTGGCCGGCGGTACCGTGACCGACGCGCGGGGCGTAGCCACGGCGGGACGGATCAGGGCTTCTTTCAGGACCTGAGAAAGATCGCTGACCGGAATAAACCGGATGGCCTTTTTCACTTCCTCATCCACTTCATACAGATCGGATTCGTTGTCCTTGGGAATCATCACGGTGTGGATGCCTTCCCGGTAAGCCGCCATGCTCTTTTCCTTCAACCCACCGATGGGCAGAACACTGCCGTGCAGGGTAATCTCGCCGGTCATGGCCAGGTCATGGCGCACCGGCAGACCGGACAGCGCCGAAATCAGGGCCGTGGTCAGGGTGACACCCGCAGAGGGGCCATCCTTGGGAACAGCGCCTTCCGGTGCGTGGATATGCAGATCAATGTTCTTGAACGCATCGGCCGCAATGCCGTACTGCTGGGCATGAACCCGGGCATAGGTAACCGCCAGGTGGGCGCTCTCCTTCATCACGTCCCCCAAGCTGCCGGTCAGCTCGATCTTACCTGCGCCGTTGGGAATCACACTGACTTCCACCGGCAGCATCTCGCCGCCCACGCTGGTCCAGGCCAGGCCGTTGGCAATGCCCACGGCGTCACTGCGGGAAATGAAGGTGGGCTTGACCTTTTCGGGACCAAGCAGGTTTTTCAGCATGGGTGCGGTCACACTCATATGCTCTGCCTCGCCGGAAGCGATTTTCAGGGCACACTTGCGCAGCACCGCCGTGATGGTACGCTCCAGGCTGCGCACACCAGCCTCCCGGGTGTAGCTGTCGATAACGGCATAAATGGCCCCGGAGGTCAGGTTGACCCGTCCGGTCAGGCCATTGTTCTTCAGCTGCTTGGGCAGCAGGTGCCGCTTGGCAATATTGTATTTCTCCACGCGGGTATAGCTGGGCAGCTCAATCACATCCATACGGTCCAGCAGCGGCCCCGGAATGGTGGATGCGTCGTTGGCCGTGGTGATGAAGAGCACATCGCTCAGATCAAACGGAATATCCAAGAAATTGTCCTTAAAGGTACGGTTCTGCTCCGGGTCCAGCACTTCCAGCAGGGCACTGGCCGGATCGCCCCGGTAGTCCCCCGCCAGTTTGTCGATCTCATCCAACAGGATGACCGGGTTGGCAGACTTGGCGCTGATCATGGCGTTGATGATCCGGCCGGGCATGGCGCCGATATATGTACGGCGATGGCCGCGGATTTCCGCCTCATCGTGCACACCGCCCAGACTCATGCGGGCAAACTGCCGGTCCATGCAGGACGCAATGGACCGTGCGATGGAAGTCTTGCCCACGCCCGGAGGGCCTACCAGGCAGATAATCTGCCCCTTGACCTCGGTGTTCAGTTTGCGAACAGCCAGCAGTTCCAGGATGCGCTCCTTGACCTTGCGCAGACCGTAATGGTCCTTGTCCAGCACACGGCGGGCATGGGCCTGGTCGTAGTCATCCTTGGTATAGGTATGCCAAGGCAGAGACAGACAGGTATCCAGATAGCCGCGGATGACACTGATTTCCGCCGCGTTGCCCTGCATGCGGGCCAGGCGGTCGCATTCCTTCAGCAGCTTTTCTTCGCTCTCCTGCACCAGATGCAGGGCCCGGATCTTCTCCCGGTAATTGTCGGCCTCAGCCCGGGTATCCTCGCTGTCACCCAGTTCCTCGCTGATAATGTGCATCTGCTCCCGCAGATAATAGTCTCGCTGACTCTTGTCCATCTGGACATTGACCTTATCGTCGATATCCTTCTCGATGGACAGGATGTCGCACTCCTGGTGCAGCAGAACCAGCAGCTTTTCCAGCCGGCCCAGCAGGGTGGATTCGTTGAGAATGGCCTGCTTGTCCTCATACTTGAACAGCAGATTGGCGGGCATGTACTCGCTGAGGTACAGCGGACTGTCCGAAGAGACAATGTTATAGACAATGTCCTTGGAAATCTGCGGGCTGTAGGAAAGATACTCCTCAAAGCAATCCTTCAGACTGCGCACCAGCGCTTCGGTCTGGTTGCGCTTGGCCGCCGGAATGCCGCGCACCGGCGCGGTACGCACTTCGGCCATGAGATACTTGCCGGTATCGTCCAGTGAAAGGAGCTTGGCGCGGGTTTTGCCTTCCACCAACACCTTGACCAGCTCATCGGAAACACGCAGCACCTGCTTGATTTCGGCAATCACACCGAAGCTGTACAGATCGGCAGCGGTGGGTTCCTCGGTGTCGGTCTCCTTCTGGGCAACCAGGAAGATGCTGCTGTTGCCGTGCATGGCAGCTTCGATGGCTGCAATGGACTTGGCGCGGCCCACTTCAAAATGGATGATATTGTTGGGAAACACCACAAGCCCGCGCAGCGCAATGGCCGGCAAATGCACGACATTGTGGGTCACCTTGATTTTGACCTTCTGTTCAGACATTCTTTTCCCTCCCGGGGACAGAGTCCCCTGCCATGCACGGGTCGACCCCGGCAAGAACAGTTTGACTTTTCAGCACCGTGGGCGGCAGCAGCAGACGCAGCCTGCCCGGTACATTTTCTATATCCAGATGCCGCACCGGCCGGCATTCGCCGTCCAGCGTGGCAACAATGGGGCGTGAATCCAGCACATCCAGGCTGACCCGGTGTGCTCGGCAAACAGACATCCAGCGCGTGAGCGACGGAAGTACGGTTCCGTCTTCCCGCAGATGCTTTCCTTCCCGGTACAAAGCCAGCACCGACGCAATCCGCAGACGGGACATGGGCTTTACCAGCACCACATCCAGCAGACCGTCGTCCATTCTGGCGTATGGAGCCGCCATGTACCCGCCGCCGTAGAGCCGACCGTTGCACACAGCCATCATCATGTAGGTGCCCGTGTGTTCCTCCCCGTCAATGGACAGCCGCAGCCGGTGTCCGAACGGAGACAACATGGCTTGTACAATGGACAACGAGTAGGCCATGGTCCCGCCGCATCCCGGCAGGCGCCGGAACTTGGGGATTCCGTAGGCTACCTGGGCATCCACACCGGCAGCGCAGATAGCCACGCCCACCCCCAGATTGGTCTGCAGGGCATCCGAAACCACCGGCACAGCCTGCAGTTGGGTGTTCATATCCAGGAAATCCTCTGCCGCACCAAAATTGCGCACAAAATCGTTGCCGCTTCCGCACGGAACACACCCTACAGCCACAGTTTCCTGTCCGGCAGCGGCCTGCAGAACCTCATTCAGGGTACCGTCTCCCCCGCAGGCATAAATGTGCACTTCCTGGCCGGAGCGGGCCAGTTTTTCGGTCAGCTGACGGGCCTGGCCGGCATACTCGGTACACAGGATCTCCGGGGTCATTCCTGCCAAGGAAGCCGCCTGCTGGATGGCCGGAACCAGCCAGTGACTGGCATCTTTTTTGCCCGCCACGGGGTTGATGATAAAGACCTGCTGCAAGGCGGACACAACCTTCCGTTCCTGTGTTTTTTCGCCGGTGTACAAAAATACAATGTATATTGTAGCGACTTTTTCGTCAAATAGCAAGGGACTGGTATAATATGTTACAAAACGTACAAAATATTGAAATAAAGTCTTCGAAATGCCTGTGACAATGACTTTGCGCATCGGCTTAAAACGCTGCAGGAAGGATTTTGTGCGTATGGAAATCACGATGGAGATTCTTCAGGTCGTCCTTTTCAGTTTTGTATCTCTGGTGGTCATGTTTATCACCACCCGTTTGGGGGGCAAACGCCAGATTTCCCAGATGAGCATCTTCGATTATGCCAACAGCATCACGGTGGGATCCATCGCTGCTGAAATGGCCACCAACCTGGAAAGCTGGTATCGTCCCTTTACCGCCTTGATTGTATACGGACTTGTCACCTGGCTGGTTCACTATGGCGCTTGCAAAAGTATATGGCTGCGTGTGCTCATTGACGGGCATTCCATTGTACTGATGAAGCATGGTTCCATCCGAAAAGAACAGTTGGGCAAAGCCGGCATTGACCTGAACGAGTTTCTCGCACAGGCCCGGGTTTCCGGGTATCACGACCTGAATGAGCTGGACAGCGCCATTCTGGAAACCAACGGTCAGATCAGCTTTTTGCCGCGCAGTGAGTACAAGCCCGCAGCCGCCACAGATGTGGGAGTCTCCCCTGCGCCCGCTTCCCTCTGGTATGACCTGATTCTGGACGGAAAAATCATGGAGGGGAACCTGACGGAATGCGGCCGCGACAAAGCCTGGCTGCAGCAAAAGCTGCACGCAGAGGGAATCGGCCAGATCGGGGAGGCATTTTATGCCGCCTGTGATGAAAACGGTAATTTTTATGCCTGCAAAATCGGGTAAAGCCTCTCAGCCGAAGCACCGGCGGCGGGGGTGCTGGGTTCGTCCGGGCGCCGGTTGTACATCCACCATGATTACATCGGCACCGATGCTCTGCACGTCTTTCCAGGCAATTTCCAGGTCTTCGTCCCGACCGAACAACCCCAGCCAGTGTGGCCTGCCCCGCAGTACCAGATGGCTGATTCTGGCTGTTTCCTGCTCAAACACCACATCGTCTACCCGGCCCAGGTTTTCGCCCGACTGAATCTGAATCACATCTTTTTGGCTCAACTCATAGACAGTCATCTCGTCTCCTCCTCTCAGAATTTACTATATGCACCGGATTGGGGTTTGTTTCTTTTGCCATTTCCGTGTATAATAGGAGCAACATTCCATGCGGAGGACAACATCTATGTACAAAAACATCATCTTCGATCTTGGCGGGGTCGTTGTGAACTTTACCCCGAAGGATTTTTTGATGGACCGTTTTATGAATAAAAAGGCCGAAGATATTGTATACACGCTCACCTTCGGCAGCAAAGAATGGGAAGACCTGGACCGGGGTGTGATCTCCCGCGGCACCGCCAACCGGATCATGCTGGAAAATGCAGCCAGGTGCGGGCGCACTTTTGAAGTGCAGACAGTCATTGACGAATGGGAGTCCATTCTGCAGACCAACCAGCGCACCTTAAAAACCATGTGCAAGTTGAAGCTGGCCGGGTACCGCCTGTATTATCTGTCCAATATTGCGTCGGATACCTTCGAGGAAATCAGCCGTCGGGACTTTTTCCCGCTTTTCGATGGCGGAATCGTCTCCTGTGATGTGCATGTCTGCAAGCCGGATCCCCAGATTTATACCCTGCTGATGCAGAAATACCATCTGGCTTACGATGAGTCCATCTTCATCGACGACAACAAGCAAAATGCCCAGGCAGCCTACAACCTGGGAATCACCGGTATCCTGTACAAAAACCACAAATCTTTTGAGCGCGCCTTGCGTCTGTGCAAGGTGGAACTGCCGGATTCCCGCAACATCCGGGATCTGATTCGGGCCAAAAAGCGGGAGCAGGAAGAGTCCCAGCGTGCCGCACAGCAGCAACAGCAACAATAAAAAGAGTCCCACGGACGTTTGCCGTGGGACCTTTTTTTGTTGTCAGCCGCAGGAAATCTGTTCCCGGATCCGGCACAGGGCGTTTTTCTCCAGCCGGCTGACCTGCGCCTGGCTGATGCCGATTTCCCGCGCCACCTGTACCTGGGTTTTGCCGGCCAGATACCGCAGGGAAATAATGCGCCGTTCCCGTTCGGACAAGGCCCGGACGGTATCCTTGAACATGATGCCGCTGATCCAGCTGTCCTCTCCGCCGGCTTCGGGGACCCGATCCATCAGGCATACGGAATCCTCCCCGTCGCTGTAAGCCGGCTCGGACAGGCTGGCCGGTTCCACCACCGATTCCAGGGCCATGGCCACATTTTCCGGCGCGGCCCCCACTTTGCTGGCGATTTCGGAAACGCGGGGTTCCCGCCCGGTCTGCTTCTGCAATTCTTCCCGGGCGCGCATGGAATGGTACGCCAGGTCCCGGATGGAACGACTGACCCGCACCGGTGTATTGTCCCGCAAAAAGCGGCGGATCTCTCCCACAATCATGGGCACCCCATAGGTGGAAAAGCGGACTTTCAGGGTGGGATCAAAATTATCGATGGCCTTGATCAGCCCGATGCACCCCACCTGGAACAGATCATCCAGATTCTCTCCCCGTCCGGCAAATTTCTGTACCACGCTGAGTACCAGACGCAGGTTTCCCTGGATCATCTGCTGCCTTGCTGCGGCGTTGCCGCTGCGGGCCGCCAAAAGAAGTTCCGTTTTCTGCCGTTCGGTCAAAACCGGCAGCTGTGCGGTGTTTACCCCGCAGATTTCTACTTTTCCTGCGTACATTTCAGCCAATCCTCCCCTGTCTGTTTGTACAGACAGTATGGGCAAAGTCAACTGTACGCAGACAGGGACCGGACTGGTAAATTCTGCACAAAACCGGGACCAGCTGCATACTCTGACGCAAAGGAGGTCGATCGGTATGCCCGAATTCGTATGGTTTTATCTTTTCCTGCTGGCTTCCGCCCTGTTTGTGGCTACGGCAGCCGCCCTGTTTGTGACCCTGCACCCCGCCACCGACACAGCCGATACCGGAAACGTACAGCAAGAATACACTGCGCCCAATTATGCCCGCACAGCCGGCTTTGCCATCACATCACACCCCGACAGTGAAATTCTGGTCCCCCACCGCATGTGGCTGATCAACCACGGAACCGCTGAGATTGAATACGTGATCACCCCGGACAATTTTGCTCGTCTGCGTGCTGCCCCCACCGGTACGATGGATATCCCGGATGAATTCACCGACCAGGAATATGAGAGCGTTCAGTCTTATCTCATTGACGACATCACCGTGATCCAAAGTCAGTCCCCGGGGCGCAACGGCATGCTGCAATGGACCAGGGACGGCTTCGACTTTGCCCTGTTTGCCGAGACCCCAGAGATGAACCTGCTGGGAGGTGTGGCCACGGATTTTGTGCGGCAAAGTTCGGCGGCTTCGTTCTGAGCTGCCCGCTCACACCACCGTTTCGATTTCCCGCCGCAGCCGTTTGATGATCCGCTTTTCCAGGCGGGAGATGTAGCTCTGGGATATCCCGATGCTGTCCGCCACCTCCTTCTGGGTGTGTTCACTTTGTCCGTTCAGGCCAAACCGCATTTCCATAATGATGCGCTCCCGCTCGGACAATCGTTCCACCGCCTGGCGCAAGGCCACCCGTTCGGCGGTGCGCTCCAGCTCTTCCCCCACTTCCCCATCGTCACTGGTCAACACATCCATGAGCAGCAGTTCATTCCCGTCGGAGTCTGTGTTCAACGGCTCGTCGATGCTGGCATCCTGGCGACGGTTGGAACTTTTGCGCAGATACATCAGGATCTCGTTTTCAATGCATCGGCTGGCATAGGTGGCCAGCTTGATGTTCTTGCCCGGCTCAAAGGTATTGACCGCTTTGATCAGCCCTATGGTCCCGATGGAGATCATGTCTTCCACCCCGGCGGCAGGACTTTCAAACTTTTTGGCAATGTACACCACAAGGCGAAGATTATGTGTGATCAGGGTGTCCCGGGCGCCCGGCTTTCCCGCCGCCAGGTCGGCAAACACCTGCTTTTCGGCCTGTGGATCCAGCGGAGCAGGTAAGGTGTCCGGCCCGTTGATATAATACAGCTCCTGGGGCATTCCCAATCGCAGAAAAAGCTGGCTCAACGCCTGTCCCACCATCCGAAACGGTTTCATATGCACCCTCCCCCTCATCATAGAAAGTCACTGCCATACAACGCTTCATACCCGCCCAAAAAGGGCTGCTGTGTAAAAGCCACAGCCGTACGCCCCAGCGCCAGCACGCCGTTTGAGGTGATCAGTCCGATCTGACGTACCGAAAACCCGGGCAGCACGCTGGGCCCTGCCGCCGTGGCGCAGGGAATCAGCCGGAGCGTCAGCCCTTCCATCCCGGTGTCCGGATCCTTGCCGGAAAACCATCCGTCCAGAAACCGGCAGACCGCTTGCGGCAGACGGGAACGGGCATCCGGATAGCTGACCAGCAGCACAGGCAGGCAGGTCACCGGGTCCTTGAGATGGCAACCGGTATCCAGAGCTGCCCGCAGGCGCACTGTGGCGCCGCACAGTTCCAGTTCGATTCCCGCTGTTTTCTCCTGTCCCCGGGGTGCAGCAAGGAAATGAAGAATAATCCATACCGTCAAGCTGCACAGTCCGGCCAGAAAAAGAAGAAGTACCGGAGAAATACGCAGGTAGACCACCAGGTTTCCGGTTTGCAAAAGGTCTGTTCCCGTCTGCAGGATGGCCAGAACGCACAGCCCGGCCAAAAGCAGATTCAGCGCCGTATACCAGCACACCGCCGTCAGGTATGCCCGCACCGGGCGAAGCCCAAAAGCCGACCACACAATCATGGCTGCGGTCCCCAGCTTATAGGCCAGCTGAGCCGCGTAAGGCAGCTCCGGCGCAAACAGGATCAGCGCTGACAGCGCCGCCAGCACCGACGCTGCCACCATACGCGGAAAGCTCGCCTGACGCCCCGCCAGAAGTCCGGCTGCGGACAGCAACGCATACGCCGTGAGAAAGTTTGTCAAAAGAAGGATATCCAGGTATATGACTGTTTTCACCACGGCACCGTCCTTCCCCTCGCGTTGATATACCCAGTGTATGCCTGTCGGCGTGAGAAAATGCGCAAAACGCGCAGCAATACAAAGCGCCCTGCCGGGCTCTGGGTGAGCCGCGGCAGGGCGCTTTGTGTATGCGAATCAGGGGATTGTCAATGGCAGGTAATCAGGATTTCACAGCGGGATGATCTTCTGCCCAGAGTTTGTCTGCGGTGGGCGTCCACTGGTCGGCATAAGGCTTGCAGCGGCGATACACGTCAGAAGTGGACTCGGGCTTTTCCAGATCGGTGCTGTGGGCACCGCTGCGCTCCACCATCCCGGCCAGATACTCCGGATTTTCCAGCATGGGGCAGGGACGCAGATGATTCTTGTTGAAGGGCTGTCCCTTGTGATATTCCCGGAACAGCGGCTGCTGGAGGCATTCCAGCAGAGATTTCTCGTGAATATTGGCGCCGGAGTAGTGAATGAACACACAGGGCTCCACATCGCCATTAGGGTTGATGTGGGCATACTGGCGGCCGCCGGCAATGCAGCCGTCCACGTATTCGCCGTCATTCTGGAAGTCGATGCAGAAAATCGGCTTGCCGCCGGTCAGACCGCGGATTTCGCGGACACGATGGTACATGTATTCCCGCTGTTCATGATTCAGCATCAGATCCACGCTGGCGCCGGCACCAATGGGCATGTAATGGAAATACCAGTTGAAGCGAACACCGTGATCGATCAGCATATCCATGAACTCATCGCTGGTGACAGCCTTGTAGTTGGCGCTGGTGTAGCAGATGGAGGTGCCGAACAGCAAGCCGTGCTTCTTCATCAGATCCATGGCGTGCATGACCTTCTTGAAGACGCCCTCGCCGCGGCGGTCATCGGTGGCATCCTCAATGCCTTCCACAGACAGGAAGAAAGCCATATTGCCGACCTTCTTCACAGCTTCGCAGAAGTCGTCGTCGATCAGAGTACCGTTGGTGAACAGGTGGAACACCGATGTCTGGTGTTTTTCTGCCAGTTTCAGGATATCGTCCTTGCGGCACATGGGTTCCCCGCCGGTCATCATATACCAATGAATTCCCAGCTCTTCCCCTTCGGTCACAATGCGGTCCATATCCTCATAGCTCAGGTTCAGGCGATTGCCGTACTCGGCCGCCCAGCAGCCTTTGCAGTGCAGGTTGCAGGCCGAGGTGGGGTCAAACAACAAAATCCAGGGCATGTTGCAGTCGTACTTTTCCCGCAGCTCGCACACCTGGTTGTAGCCGCTGAGCATTCCTTCAAAGACAAGGTTCAGCACGTTCATCCTCAGGACGTTGGGGTCAATTTCATTGATGGCGCGATAGGCAAACTGCATCCATTTTCCGTTGGGATCCTGCACCAGCTTGCGGGCGGCATCAAAAGCGCTGGCGGGATAGCGGTCTTTCAGCAGAGGCTCCCCCAGGTCGATCAGTTTCACAGCGTTTTCGGCCATTTTTTCGGTACCTTTCCCCCGCACCGCGTGAATGGTCGCATCGATGGCAGCACTGAACGCCGCGCGTTGTGCTGCGTGTACAATCTTATTGGTTGGCATAACCATCTCTCCTTTTTAAAAAACAGGAGTCCCTCCATTTTTGTTCCAAAATCGACATATCTCCTGTTTTTACGCCTATTTTAGCGCAAAATTCAAACCATTGTACATGGTCAAAACGGTGGTTTTGTGCAAAAAGCGACAGCCTCCGGGACAGAAAACGGGCAAAACAAGGAGAAGTGCCTGACTTTATTTTTTCGTAATTATGGTGTAATATAAGTAAATATTGTCCTTGTGTTGTCCCTGTTCTTTGTCTGCCGCTCCGGAAGGAGGACCGTACCATGCCAAAAACCAGCCGAACCAAATTATTGCTCGCCGAAAGTCTGCAGCAGCTGATGCTCGCCATGCCGCTGGAGAAGATTTCCGTGAATGACATTGTGGAAAAGGCAGGCGTAGGCCGAAACACCTTCTATTATCATTTTGCGGACAAGTATGATCTGGTCACCTGGTATTTTCAAACCGGAATCACTCCGTTCCTTTTTGAACACACCAAGTATGGCAGTTGGCAATCCCTCCTGATCGGCCTGGAAGAATATTTTCGCCAGAACAAAGTGTTTTATAAAAACGCGCTGGCCTACACCGGCCAGAACAGCCTCATGGAATACATATATGACTTCATGAAGCGGTATTATCACCAGCGCCTGTTGGAATGCCGTCCAGGTATGCGTTCCGAGGAACTGGAATTTCTGTCCCGCTTTTTGTCCGGTGCCGCCATGGGTGTTCTGATGCCCTGGATCCGGGACGACATGAAAGGCGATCTGTCCGAACAGACACAGTATCTGATCGCTCTGCATGACGAAAATCTGCTTTCCGAATTGCTGGACGGCACGCCTCTTGCGGAATCCGAACAAAAATAAAAAGCATCCCGCCGCCGGAACGATGAACAGGTCCGTAAAAAGTAGACAATAGACAAAAAACCTCCCCGTGTAGGATAATAGAACTACACGAGGAGGTTTTGCTATGCCCA
>NZ_JACJJP010000001.1 GCF_016900095.1 Gemmiger formicilis | reverse complement strand
CAGGGGAGAACGCAAAGAAGGCATAAAAAATGCCCCCGAGTAGGGGGCGGCCCGTGGTAAAAGTGTGGTTGCCAGACTTTTCGGGGCCCCCTTTAGGGAGCGACCACAGGAGATAGGCCCTTATAGGGTCTGTTCAAACCACCCGTTCAACGGGTGGTTTGATTGGCGCCGAATAGTCATCATCAAGATCCGGAAAATTCCAGATGGAACCGTAAAGAAACGTCCCGTCTTCTTTTTCCTCCTGCCGACATATTTTTGGCCGTCTTTTCGACTGTATAGAGCAAGCTAAAAAATTGTAACTTTAAAAGACGAGAATGTTGTACGTGCTGGTTTTAACACTTGATTGGATACAGATTAAGATACTTTATAATCCCAATACATTTTATTTACACCAGTGTATAAGCAAACATGAATTGAAGACTTATAAAAGGGATTGAGTGCAGGGGAAAATGTAAAATATAAAGATTAAATGTAAAACCTTGATGGGATTATCACAATTGTGTGAAAAAATGCAGGAAAAACTTGGAAATTTGCATGTTGATGAAAAATGGCATTTTCTATAATAATTTTGTGTCGTTGGCTCAATTTTGGTTCAAGTTGAAAAATTGGGCAAAAAAAGCACAAGGAAGGAGAATGTTTCAAGATGAGAAAAGCCAAGCCATCCGGTAAGCGGATCCTGGCGTCCATTCTGGCTGTCGGTATGATAGCCGGTCTGGTGCCCGGCAGCGCTCTGGCCGACGACGCGGCGCCGACTTCGACACAACAGTCGGCAGTCGTCCAAAGCGAGGAACAGGAAACGCCGACGGAGGACGAGGGCACAGTGTCCGATCCGGCACAGGAAGCGACCCCCGCTCCCACCGCCGAATCGGAGCCCGAGCCCACCCCGACGGCCACGACGGAAGGGGAGGAGGGCACCTCTGATCAGCAGGAGGCCTCCACCGATTCCGCCACCCCGGTACCCGCCCCGCAGCCGGAAGAAACCCCCGCCGAGCAGGCGCCGGCCAATGAGGTGGCCACACTGGCAAACCAGACCACCCACATTGCCACCTATGCGGGCCAGGTGCCCGCGGGCATTACCTGGGCCGACGGTGTGACCGGCGAGACCTTTGCCACGGCCTATGAGACTGTCACCGCCCAGGCAGCCGACGGTACCACCTACACCGTGGAAGTGGTGCCCGAAAACCTGGTCTACTTTGTGGACACCACGGCAGCCAATGGCAATCCCGACATCAACTCTGTGGGTAGCACCGAACCTTACGATGCCGTCAAGGCTCTGGTGGGGGATGCCCTTCTGAACGGCACCTACGACCGCTTCTCCCCGGACGAAAATTCCTGGGGCCTGGTGGACAACGGTGTCTCCACCAAGGGCTTCAGCGCCACCAACGATAAATACGTGACCGGCGTGTACGGCAGCGGTTATACCGGCACGGTGGAATACCGCTTTACCCTGGAACCCGGCGTCTACACCATCACTTCCGGCCATCATGACTGGTGGGATAACCAGAACCGTTCCATGAAGGCAACGGTCACGGTGGACGGCAAGACCCTGGATGCCGGCACCATCGCGGCGCTGGCCAAGAACCAGTCCGCCAGCCACAGCTATTCCTTCACCGTCAAGACGGCCCAGACCGTCACCTACACCCTGACCCCCACCGGCTCCAATGCGGCGGCCGTCTGCTGGGTGGGTGTGGAGCGCACCGGCGATGCGCCCCAGGATCCGGACACCCAGCCGACCAAGCCCACCTTGCCGGAGGGCTTCGGCGGTGCTCTGGAGGAAAACGGCGGCCTGACCTACGCCACCGGCGCGGTGACCAAGAAGGTTTCCGGCATGGATACCGTCTTCACCAACAACGTCCAGTGGAACAACGCCAATTCCTACCATGCTTCCGTCAGCGATGTGAGCGCGCTGAAATCCACCGCGTTCACCGTCCTGTTTGACGTGATGCCCACCTCTCCCAGCGGAGACACCAACGTGTCCACCCAGCGCACCGCCTTCACGGTGGGCGATGGCTCCAACAGCCTGCATGTGCTGACCTGGGACGGCAAGTTCGGCTACGGCCCGGACAACGGCGGCATCAACACCAACAGCATCCAGCTGACCGGCGCGGTCCAGAACGACTGGAACTCGGTGGCGTTTGTCTACCATGAGGATAACGGCGCCAACGGTGCGGTGGAAATCTACATCAACGGTGCCCTGGCCGGCAGCGTGGCCGATGTGGGCTTCAAGCTCAGCACCATGGATGACCTGTCCGCCATGCTGGCCCGCAGCTTCAACACCAACTACCTGATGGAAGGCTCCTTCGACAACATCGTCATCGGCAGTGTGGCGCTGGATTCCGCCACTGCCATGGCCGAGACTGCCTATCGCGCCTACCAGAAGGACCACCTGCCCACGGTGAACACCGCCGAGCTGGAAGCCGCCGTTGCCAAGGCCAAGGCCCTGGTGGAAGGCGGCCTGACCAGCGATCGCCTGGAAGCGGCCCTGGCAGCCGGCGAGGAACTGCTGGCCAATGACCAGCTCACTGCCGACGACCAGACCCGCATCGACGAGGCGGCGGCCGAACTGAACGCAGCCATCTCCGAAGTCAACCCCACCGAGGTCACCCTGACCAAGGAAGCGGTGGACGAAGCCGCCGCCAACGAGAACGGCCTGACCTGGAAGGGCTGGGGCATGCTCAACGGCAACTCCACCAGCAACCTGCTGCTGGACTACAAGGCCGAAGACCCCGAAGCCTACTGGGAAATGATGGAATACCTCTTCGGTGGCAAGTATCCGCTGTTCACCCATATCAAGATGGAGATGGGCAACGACGGCAACAACTCCACCGGCGCCGAAGCCTGCACCATGCGGTATGAGGATGAGGAAGCCGACGCTTCCCGCTCTCCCGGCTTTGTCATGGCGGCCGACGCCAAGAAGATCAACCCCGAAGTCAAGGTCAGCATCCTGCGTTGGGGCATGCCGGACTGGGTAGCCCAGAAGTGGAACGGTTCCAACAAGACCACCGAAGGCTATGAAGCCATGTACAAGTGGTACAGCGAGACCATCTTTGACGCCTACGAAAAGTTCGGCTATGTCATCGACATGATCGACCCGGATACCAACGAAACCAGCAACCCCGATGAAGATTTCATCAAGTGGTTCGCCAACCGGATCGAGACCGAGACCAACTTCCCCGAATACTTTGACCAGGCGGCCATCGACGCCTATCACAGCATCCGCATCATCGCTTCGGACGAGAACAAGGGTCTGCAGATCGTTCCTTCCATGCGGGCGGATGAGGACCTGTACAATGCGGTGGACGTCATCGGCTTCCACTACCGCACCAACGCCACCGACGACTATGTGACCATGGCCGACGTGGACGACAAGGAAGTGTGGTACAGCGAAGGCTGCGCCACCTTCGGCTACACCGAACTGCAGGAAAACAAGAACAGCGAATACGGCTATGAGAGCATCGGCGGCTACCAGAGCCCCCTGGCCCTGATGGACAGCATCCCCAACGCCTTCATGGCTTCCCGCCGTTCTCACTACGTGTTCCAGCCGGCCATCGGCAGCTTCTATGAAGGCATCCAGTATGGCCACAAGGAACTTCTCAGTGCCCGCGATCCCTGGAGCGGCTACATCCACTACGATCCCGCTCTGCAGATGCTGGCCCACTTCTCCCGCTTTGCCGTCACCGGCTGGGAGAACAGCGATCCCACCCAGAACGAAATCTGGCGCATGATCTCCAGCGCCAGCCACGGCTCCTTCGGCGGCAGTGACAACGAGCACCAGACCGCCGGCATCGACGGCGATGCCAGCTATCTGACTCTGGCTGCCCCCAACGGGGAAGACTTCTCGGTGGTGTTCGTCAACAACACCCAGAACGCCAAGACCTTCATGGTCAATGTGGAAGACCTGCCTGCGGCTGCTGCCAAGGACCTGCAGGTCTGGACCACCGAGACAGACAGCTACCTCAAGCACACCGGCACGGTGAAGGCTTCCGACGGCAGCTGGATCATCAGCGTTCCCGCCTACAGCATTGTGACCGCCACCACCCTGAACGACAGCTCCGAAGAGGAACTGGCCATGCCGTCCGAGGGCATCAACACCCCGGACCGCACCGTGCTGGATACCGATTCCACCGGCCGCAACGCTGACACCACCGATACCTACCTCTATGCGGACGACTTCACCTATGACGAAGAGCCCGACATGGAGCAGTACAACGTTCTCACCGGCACCACCACCGTGGATTACATGACAGCCCGCGGCGACGAACCGCGCTACATGCTGGATACCCACGGTGCTTGGATCGTGGAGGACGGTCGCCTGACCCAGGAACTGAGCACCAGCGTCAGCCAGTGGAACGGCGGCGACCCCGCCACCATCGTGGGTGACTTCCGCTGGATGAACTACATGGCCAGCGTGGATGTCCAGATTCCCGACGCCGCTTCCGGCGTGTGGACCGGACTGGGCGTGCGTTCCCAGACCGGCATGAACTGGAACCAGGATGGCTATACCCTGCGCATCTACGGCAACGGCGCCTGGGAATTCTACCGCGGCGGCAGCAAGCTGGGCAGCGGCAGCGTCACGGCCAGCGCCGACGGCAGCTACAAGCTGCAGGTGGCCGCCAACGGCAGCACCATCACCGCCCTCATCGACGGCAATGTGGTGTACAGCTACGAAGATTCCAACCCCATGGATGCGGGCCGCGTCAAGCTCAGCTCCTCCTGGAACAAGGTCTACTTCGACAACCTGGAAATCACCACCATCCCCGGTACCATCCCCTACGCCACCAGCATGGTGGACGGCCAGGATGACTCGGTCAGCTACGAAGGCAGCTGGGATATCTCCCAGCCCGGCGGCGGCAGTGCCGATAACTGGTACCGTACCCTGAGCACCAGCCAGGCAGCCGGCAGCAGCTTCTCCTTCACCTTCGCGGTGGAAGGCACCGGCTTTGCCATCGTCGGACCCAACGACGGCGGTGCGGACCTGTCCATCTACGTGGACGGCGCCCAGGAAGCCATCCAGGGCACCACCACGGCCAGCGGCACCCGCTTTGAAACCTACACCCTCACCGGCCTGGATTACGCCAAGCATACTGTCAAAGTTGTGGTGAACAGCGGCACGCTGAAGATCGACGCCCTGTACACCCTGGGCCAGGCCCTGGAAGCGGAGAAGGACGTCCTTGTCTCCGTGGAAACCGACCTGCCCGACCTGCTGGCGGTGAAAGCCGGCCAGACCGTTGAAAACCTGCCCGAAACGGTGGAGGTGAAGACCGGCAGCGGGGAAGTGAAGACCCTGCCCATCACCTGGAACAACACTGCCGACCGCTTCACCGAAGCCTACGGCACCGGCAGCGTGACCGGCACCGTGGAAGGCGGCACCACCGCCATCGGTGTCCCGCTCACCGTCACCATCCCGGTGGAGATCGTCCCCGCCAACACCGTCTACTACATCGACGTGGTGGAAGCCGACCCCGCCAAGCTCACTTCCACCGAACCCTATGACGCGGTCAAGGCCCTGCTGGGCAGCCAGCTGCTCAACCAGAGCTATGACCAGATCATCGGCAACGGCACCTGGGGCCGCGTGGATACCGACGCGGGCGCCAAGGGCTACTCCTCCACCACCGACAAGACCGATACCGGCATCTACGGCCATGACAACGCCGCGGGCGAGACCCTGACCTATCAGCTCACCCTGCCGGCCGGTACCTACGTTCTCACTTCCGCCCACCGCGAATGGTGGAACATGACCCGTCCCATGGATGTCACCCTGACGGCGGAGGACGGCACCATGCTGGCTTCCGGCAGCATCAGCCTGAGCAGCAGCAACCTGAACGCCGTCAACACCTTCTCCTTCACCCTGGACCAGAAGCAGAAGGTCAGCTACACCATCACCGCCACCGGCACCCAGGCTCCCGTCATCAGCTGGCTGGCTGTGGAAGAAAAGACCGCCGATGATCTGAAGGCGGAACTGCAGGCTCTGGTGGAAACCATCCAGACCAACGTGGCCAACGACCAGGCCAACGGCGTGGTGTATGCCGAAACGGCTCTGGAAGCCTGGCAGTACACCGGCTCCGGCGCCACCGCACAGAAGGACAGCCTGTCCGACCTGCAGAGCGCCTATGACCTGGCTGCCCAGCTCATTGCGGATGACGCCGCCACCACCGGCGACCTGTCTGCCTGCATGAACGAGCTGCAGTCCATCTACGACAACCTGCGCACCGTGGCCGAAACCTACTCCAGCATCCCCGGCACCACCGGTTCTGTGATCAAGGCCGACACCGGTCTGGATATGCAGGCCCATGGCGGCTCGGTGCTGACCATGGTGGAAGGCACCTCCGAGGGCTGCGTCAACTATGACCTGGACGGCGACGGCGAAGTCACCGAGGGCAAGACCGTTTACCTGTGGTACGGCGAGGACAAGACCAACGACACCCGTCCCGTGGACGGCGTGCGCTGCTATGTCTCCACCGACCTGTACAACTGGTCCGACCGCGGCACCGTGCTGTACACCCAGGATTCCATCCTGCCCGTGGAGGATTCCGGCAAAGCGGCTGTGACCTCCAACGTGGGCTCCGACGGCGAGGGCACCACCCAGAACTACAACGCCATGCAGGTCTCTCTGAGTAACCTGGATACGCTGAAGGAAGTGGGCACCTGGTCCGAACCCCAGAACGGCATGTCCGAATCCGATTTCATCGAGATCAAGAACTTCCTGCGCGCCTACGTCGCCGAATTTGAGGTGGCTCCCACCGACGATCACGACGTAAGCTGGGTGGCCAAGTCCTACGATGAGACCGAAATCACCGCTTCCAGCTTCCTGTATCCCGACAGCCAGACCGAAGGCACCCAGACGACCACCTCTTTGCAGCTGGCCTTTGAGGGTCTGTACGGCGGCTACTGCATCACCGAACGTCCCAAGGTCGTGTACAACGAAACCAGCGGCCAGTATGTCATGGTCTTCCATGCCGACGGCCCGCTGTACAACAGTGCCGACCTGAACAGCTGGGTGGCCGGCGGCTGCCAGGGCGATTGCCCGGCCAGCCGTTACAGCCGCGCCATGGTGGGCTTCGCCGTCAGCGATACCCCCTTCGGCCCCTTCAAGCTGGTCAACATCACCCGCATGAACTACGACCTCGACCTGAACAGCGACCGTCTGGGCGAAGCCCGTGACATGACCGTGTTCGTGGACAAGGGCGTGGACAGCAACGGCGACGGCGTGGATGATGCCTACGTCATCTACTCCAGCGAGATGAACTCCAAGCTGTATGTCTCGCTGCTCAACGCCGACTACACCGGCCCCGTGGCCGAAGGCGATACCGCCGAAGCCGGCACCCAGTATGCTTCCCGCATCCTCAGCGACGACAACCGCGAAGCCCCGGCCATGTTCAAGTATGACGGCTGGTATTACCTCATCACCAGCGGCACCGACGGCTGGAACAGCACCGAGCATGTCTACTATCGCAGCCAGAACATCCTCTCCGGCTGGGAAAAGGTGGGCAACCCGGCGGTGAACGACACCGGCAAGTGCTTCAATACCCAGGTCACCTACGTGATCCCGGTGGATGCCGAAAACGGCAAGTTCATCTTCATGGCCGACCGCTGGAACGGCAATGACCTCAGCGACAGCCGCACCGTCTGGCTGCCCCTGCAGGTCAACGACGACCACACCATCGGCGTTCTGAACGAGACCAACTGGGTCACCGCACGTCTGGACCAGCTGGCGCCCGTCATCATCAATTCCGAACTGCCCGCGGTGGTTTACGCCGACGGCAGCAACCTGCCTGATGCCCTCAACGTGACCTGGCAGGGCAAGACGCTGGACACCCGCGTCACCTGGTCCGGTTACGACAACATGGGCTACACCACCCTGACCGCCACCCTGGAAGATTGTGAAGGCGTCACCAAGCGGGTCACCGCGCTGGTTATGCCGGAAGATCTGCTCTACTTCGCCAACCCCACCAGCGGTGAGGTCAGCGCCGACTACACCGCCATCGTGGAAGCCAGCGCCGACACCCTCAAGCAGGATCCCACCGTCAACGACGGTGCCTACAGCGAGGAATCCGGCTTCGGTTACACCGGCGACGGCTACTCGGTGCGGGAAAACACCACCGACATCTACCAGAGCCTGCGTTACGGCAACAGCAAGACCGCGTCCATCAACTACCGCTTTGACCTGCCCGAAGGGGAATACGAGGTCTATGTGGGCATGTATGACCCGGCAAGCTGGTCCAACTGGAGCCCGAAGCGTAGCGCCGACATCCAGATCAACGGTACCGTTGTGGAGGAAGGCTATTCCTACTACAACAACTGCAACAACACCAACGATACCCTGCACTATCAGGCAACGGTGGGTGAGGACGGTCAGCTCAATGTGACCGTGGCCCCCAACGCCTCCACCGACTCTGCCATCCAGGTGAGCTTCATCATGGTGGCCGGCAAACCGGCGGAAAAGGCAACCGTCCGCTTTGAATCCAACGGCGGCAACATGATCGCATCCCAGAACGTGGTGATCGGTCAGACTGCCACCCAGCCCGCCGATCCCACCCGGGATCTGTACCAGTTCACCGGCTGGTATACCGATGAAGCCCTGACCGCGCTGTATGATTTCAGCACCCCGGTCACCGGCAACATCACCTTGTATGCTGGCTGGAAGCAGGTCATGGTGCAGGATATCGAAGATTTGACCGAGGTTCCCGCCGATCTGCAGAACACCTACGCCACCGTGGACGAGATGAAGCAGGCCATGCTCCTGAAGGCCGAGGCGTCTCTCCAGATGAATGCGGAAGGCAGCGCTTACTATGATGTGAAGCTGTACTACGTGGACGACGCGGGCAACAAGACCCCCGTGGAGGACGGCAAGTTCCCCGCGGAAGGTGTCAACGTGACCTTCGCCTATCCCGACGGCACCAACCGTGACGACTATGTGTTCTCCATCGTGCATCAGTGCCTGAACGGCGACCTGGAGACCTTCTCCGAGTCCGACATCACCTTCACCGATGCGGGTCTGACGGTCCACGTGAACTCCCTGTCTCCCTTCGTGGTGGCATGGCGTGAACGTTCCGCCGAGCCCACTCCCGAAAATCCGGATGAAGGCGGAACCACCCCGCCCACTCAGGGCGGCTCCGGCAACCAGAGCGGTTCCGGCAGCCAGAGCGGCAGCACCGGCGGTTCTTCCGACCAGGGCAGCAGCTCCACCGCCTCTTCCGATCAGAACAGCTCTTCCCAGACCTCCGGCAACACCGTCCTGAGCGGCATCCTGCCCCAGACCGGTGACCCGGCCGCCCTGGGCGTGCTGGCTGTCATCGTGGTGCTGGCCGCAGCCGCCATTGTGGTGCTGCAGATCCTGCGCCGCCGCAAAGGCAAGTAATCCCTATACACGCTTCGGGCCAGGGGGCTGACCCCGCCTGAATCCAACAAGTGAGCCCGCAAGGGTTGTGCCCTGTACCGTTAAAAACGGACAAATAGAGCAAATACCCCCTGATGTAGGAAAATGTAAGTACTACATCAGGGGGTATTGCTATATAGTCCTATGGGTAAATTGACATCAGAGATCAAGACAATGTAGACAGCGGAAAATCGTGGGCCTTTTCTGGTGGTGCGTTTAAGCGGTGAAATCCGAAATTCTGTATACAATATCGCCTGATTCTTCTGTGGGCTGGCTGTAGCAAAACAGGGTGAGATGGGAGGAAAGAAAAATCAAAAACAAGAGCCTGCAGATTGCTGGGAGGTTACACAATTTCAAATTACTCCGCGCAGGATGAAGGTTCTGTGGACAATTGCTTGGAAATTACAGGCGCCCGCCAACAGGTACCGGCAATTACCCGTGTACCCGCGGCAAACCAAAATATGTGGGATGCAGGCTGCATATGATTTCCTAAGCAAAAACAAAGCGCTGCGATGCCCTGTGTAAGGAGGTCCCTGTATGGCAACCTATTCTGTAACCTATCGCTTTTCTACAGAGGAAAACGCACAGACGCTAACAAAATGTCTGGAGCAGCTTGTGCGCAATCTGAGCCTGGAGCCAGAGGAGGAAGCCTGAGATGCAAAAACGTTCCGGTTCCGATTCTCTTCAAGCTAGTACAGAAGCAGCTATTTACCTGCGGTTGTCTGCTGCCGACGGTCCAGCAGCAGAGTCGGATTCCATCCAAAACCAAAGAGCCTACCTGACCAACTGGGCGCAGGACAACGGGATCGTTATCACGCAGGAATTTGTGGATGATGGACACACGGGTACGGACTTTGATCGGCCTGGATTTCAGAAATTGAACGCCTGTCTGATGGATGGTAGCGTGCGCTGCGTCATCGTCAAGGATCTGTCCCGCTTAGGTCGCAACTATGCCGAGACCGGCCGCTATCTGGAACAGATATTTCCCCGTTTGGGGGTTCGTTTCGTGGCGGTCAACGATCAGTACGACTCGGCCTGCAACACAGACACCGTACAGCAGATAGCCGTGTTCAAAAATGTCTTTAACGATTTCTACGCGGCGGATGCCAGTTCAAAGGTGCGGACATCCCTAGGAATCCTCAAGCGGCAAGGTAAGTTTTTGGGTCGCCAGGCCCCCTACGGATACCGCATCGACCCTAAAGACAAATACCACCTGCTTCCTGATGAAGAAACCGCCCCCGTGGTGCAGCGCATCTTTGCACTGTTCCTGGGCGGAAGCAGCCGGGGTTCCATCGCCAAAATGCTGAACCGAGAGAAAGTCCCTTCCCCAGCGGTGCAGAAAGGCATGACTGACAAAAGCCGGACCTTTACCGGACTGTGGAACGCCGAAACCGTTCGCCGGCTTTTATCACATCCGGTGTACCAGGGAGACATGGCCCAGCAGTTTACCCGGACCATCAATTACAAGGTACATAAACGCCGACGGATGGAACCGAAAGACTGGGTGGTGGTACCTGATACCCATGAACCGCTGGTCAGCCAGGACGACTTTGCACTGGCCCAGCAGATGCTGCGTGTGCGTACTTACGAAACCACCGACCACGTCCATCTGCTCTCGGGGATCGTGTACTGTGCCGATTGCGGCAGTCCTATGTATGCTAAAAAGCGGGGAAAATACTGGTACCTGAACTGTTACGGGTATTATCGTGATCCAACTGCTCATCAGTGTACCTCCCACAGCATACGGGAAGATTTGGTACTGCAAACGGTGCTTGACGCGTTGCAAAATCTGGCCAGAGGAAGAATCGACCCCAAAGCAGAGGCCGGCCGACGACTGGAGAGCCGGTCCTATGCTTCTGATACGGGAACCCGCTGCCGCAAGCTGGAAAAGCAGATGGAAACTGCCCGGCGCGCCCGGCTGAACGCCTACAAGGACAAAGCCGCCGGGACCTTGAATGAAGAAGAATTTGCCTATATTTCTCATGAGTTGCGCCGGGAGGAAGAACGCTGTATCAGTTGGCTCCATCAACTGCAGCAGAAGAAAGAGGTACCAGAGGAGCGATCAAGACTAGAGGAAAAAATCAAGAATTTTATGCAGTTTCGCACTCTGAATAAAGTACAACTGCGTTCTCTGGTGTGCCGCGTGGAGGTGGACAATCAAAAGAACATTACGGTGGAATTTACCTTTAAAGAACCCACAGAGTTTGAGTAAGACTTATAGGAGAGGGCATAGACTATATTTTTCTGTGCCGTGAAGTAATAACAAATGAAGGCGTAAAGGTAAAAGAGCAGAATTTATAAAAGTTTACTATCATTGAGAATAATCCATTGCAACTGCAAGATGATGCCTTTTATAAACAGCGTCTTTTACCCCTTCTTCCTCCCCGAAACAATATACTTCCCCTCATCCGAAACCACCGTGTCCACCTCAAACCACTGCCCGAAAGTCTCGGCCAGATCCTCCGCAGGCAGCATCCCTAGGGACACTTTGGCGGCACGACCAGAATGATGCCGGTTCAGCTGTTCCAGGCTCATGCTGTGGGCTACGGTCAGCCGACCGTCCGGCTTGAGCCAGGCCGCCAGATGCTGCACCAGCCCCGCCGGGTCAGGAAAATGGGGGAGGGCGTTGTACACCACACAGCAGTCAAAGTCGCCAGTGCCGGACATGGACTCAATATCGCCGCAGACCACCCGGACAGGGGAGGGGACTTTCCCGGCGGCGATCTTCACCATTTCCGGCGAGATGTCCACCGCCAGCACTTCCTTTACCTGCCGCCGGGCATAAAAGGGAAACAACACCCCGGTCCCGCAGGCCACATCCAGCACACGCACACCGGGTTTGACCCCGGCGGCATCCAGAATCCCGTTGATTTTGTCCTCATCCACCACCAGGTCCTGGTCCCAGCCGGAAGCCAGCGCATCAAAAAATTCCACCACATTCTTTTTGTCAATGCCCGCACAGTGGTGGTCAAGACATTGGATATTCATTGGAGTCTCCCTCTTTCTGTTCATATCCCGACTTCATTCGGTATAAATCTGCTGGTCGCCCGAGATGGCCTGTCCCAGATACTCGTCAATCCACCGGGAGGCGCCTTCCCGGTCCCGGGCCCGGATGAAATCATACAATTTCTCGGTGTTCCGGCACAGCGCCCCAATGCCGTACAGCCGGCAGAACCGTGTCCACAGGGTAATGACCGGCGGCTTGAAGGAATAGTAAATCAACGGCAAAATGCTGTTGCCGCTCACCAGGGCCAGTTCGTGCTGGTATAACCAGGCCGCTTCGGCCGCCTGGGCGGGAGTATCGCATTCCGCAATGGCGGCCAGCAATCTGCCCAGCCGGTCCAGGTCTTCGTCCGAGGCCCGGTCAATGGCGTTGCTCACCGCCAGATGCTCCAGTGCCAGGCGTACCTCCAGGATGGACTGTACTTCCTCCTTGCCCAGGATACCGCCCTGGTATTCCATGATGGCGATGAGGGTGCTCAGGTTGCCCCGGCGCCGGTAGTCCGCCACCACCGCGCCCTGGCGGGGCCGCACCTCCACAAAGCCCTGCTTGGCCAGCTCGGCCATGCCGCCGTTGACCACCGCACGGCTTACCTGCATCTGTTGAGCCAGCTCCCGCTCAGGGGGCAGCTGGGTACCCACGGCCAACTCGCCGGACAAGATCATCCGCTGCAACTGCTGGATGAACAGATCTTTCAGACTGGGGGCGGAAAGTTTCTCAAACTCCATACCGGCACTCCTTTCTGGGCTGTGGCTATACCACATACCATACCACGATTTTATCATACATTTTGCCAAATAAAAAGCCTTGCTTTCTATCTATTTACTGAAATAATCCGGCCTGGTTGACCAATCTTTCAAAGGGCGTTAAACTATTCACAAAAGGAAATATTTCGCAATACCCGCCGTGGTACCGGCGTGTGGCATAACCACAAAGCAGGGGAGAAAGGATGATCACCATGGACAATGTCAAGATTCTGGAAATCAAGCAGAGCGTGTTTGCTTCCAATGACCGGGAGGCCGACGAGGTGCGGCAGCAGCTGAAAGAAAAAGGGGTGTTTCTGCTCAACCTCATGTCTTCTCCGGGGTCGGGCAAAACCACCACTCTGCGCCGCACCATCGAGGCGCTGAAGGATGAGATGCGCATCGGCGTCATGGAGGCGGACATCGACTCCGACGTGGACGCCAAGGCCATTGCCGAGACCGGCGCCAAGGCCATCCAGCTGCACACCGGCGGCATGTGCCATCTGGATGCCGGCATGACCCGCCAGGGTCTGGAAGGGCTGGGGCTGGAAGATGTGGACTTGGCCATTCTGGAAAACGTAGGCAATCTGGTCTGCCCAGCGGAGTTCGACACCGGTGCCGTGAAGAACGCCATGATTCTCTCGGTGCCGGAAGGCCACGACAAGCCGCTGAAGTATCCGCTGATGTTCACCGTCTGCGATGTGGTGCTGGTGAACAAGATCGACGTGATGCCCTACTTTGATTTCGATATGGAAAAATGCAAGGAATACATCCGCATGCGCAACCCCAATGCCCAGGTCATTCCCATCTGCGCCCGCACCGGCGAGGGTATTGACCAGTGGGCCGACTGGCTGCGCACCCAGGTAGCCGCCTGGAAAAATCCGGACAAGCAGTAAGATGCCACACCATACAGAAAGGAACCGACCATGAGCCAGACCCATTTTCCTCTGGACGAGAGCAAACTTCCCTTCAAGATTCCCAAGGACGAAAAGCCCCGGGAAAAGATTCTGAAACTGGGCCAGAAGATCACTGACCGCATCCCGGCCAAACTGCGTCCCCTCACCGCCGAAGACCCGGAATACTGGGGCCTGGCGGGGCTGATTACCGACGAGATGGCGGATGTGGCCCTGAAGATGAAGGTCCGCAAACCCATGACCCTGCCGGAACTGGTCAAGGTCACCGGCAAATCTGCCGAGGAGCTGGAACCCCTTCTGTACCAGATGAGCTATGTGGGATTGTTGGAATACAACTGGGAGAACGAGCGGCACGAGAAGCAGTATGTGCTGCCCATGTTCGTGCCGGGCAGTGCCGAGTTCTTCAACATGCAGAAGAGCCAGATCGAGAACAACCCGGAAGTCACCGCCTTCTTTGAGCGGATGACCTTCCTGCCGCTGGAACACATCACCGCCATGGTGCCTCCCGGAGGCGCCGGCATCGGCATGCATGTCATCCCGGTGGAAAAGGCCATCGAGACCGAGAACCAGTCGGTGGACATTGAGCACATCTCCCACTGGCTGAAAAAGTACGACGGCAAGTACGCCGCCAGCCCCTGCTCCTGCCGTATGTCCCGGGCCCGCATGGGCGAAGGCTGCGGCGACGACCCGGAAGACTGGTGCATCGGCGTGGGCGATATGGCCGACTACCTGGTGGAGACCAAGAAGGGCCACTATGTGGACTATGACGAGGTCATGCGCATCCTGAAACGGGCCGAGGACAACGGCTTCGTGCACCAGATCACCAACATCGACGGCGAAAACAAGATTTTCGCCATCTGCAACTGCAACGTGAACATCTGCAACGCCCTGCGTACCAGCCAGCTGTTCAACACCCCCAACATGAGCCGTTCCGCCTATGTGGCCCACGTCACGCCGGAAAACTGCGTGGCCTGCGGCCGCTGTGTGGAGTATTGCCCCGCCGGTGCGGTCAAGCTGGGCCAGAAGCTCTGCACCAGCCACGGCCCGGTGGAGTATCCCCGCCAGGAACTGCCCGACAATGTGAAGTGGGGCCCGGAAAAGTGGGACATCGACTACCGGGACAAGAACCGCATCAACTGCTATGACACCGGCACCGCTCCCTGCAAGACGGCCTGCCCCGCCCACATTGCGGTGCAGGGCTACCTGAAGATGGCCGCCCAGGGCCGGTACACCGAAGCCCTGGCCCTGATCAAGCGGGAAAATCCCTTCCCGGCGGTGTGCGGCCGCGTCTGCAACCGCCGCTGCGAGGACGCCTGCACCCGCGGCACCGTGGACCAGGCCGTGGCCATTGATGAAGTGAAGAAGTTCATTGCCCAGAAGGACCTGGAAGCGGAAACCCGGTACATTCCGCCCATCAATCCGCCCTCCAACCGGGGCGGCTTCAGCGAGAAGGTGGCCATCATCGGCGCCGGTCCGGCGGGCCTTTCCTGCGCCTACTACCTGGCGGAAAAGGGCTATCACCCCACCGTGTTTGAGAAGAACCAGAAGCCCGGTGGTATGCTGACCTACGGCATCCCGTCCTACAAGCTGGAGAAGGACGTGGTGGAAGCCGAGATCGACGTCATCCGCCAGATGGGCGTGGAGATCCGCTGCGGTGTGGAAGTGGGCAAGGATGTGACCCTGGACGAACTGCGTGCCCAGGGCTACAAGGCCTTCTATCTGGCCATCGGCTGCCAGGGCGGACGTATGGCCGGCATTCCCGGCGAGGACGCCTCCAACGTGACCACCGCCGTGGATTTCCTGCACCGTGTGAACGAAGGGGAGAAGATCAACCTCAACGGCCGCATTGTGGTGGTCGGCGGCGGCAACGTGGCCATCGACGTGGTGCGTTCCGGCCTGCGCTGCGGCGCCACCGGTGCGGACATGTTCTGCTTGGAAGCCCGCGACCAGATGCCCGCCACCCCCGGCGAGATCGCCGAGGCGGAGGAGGAGGGAGCCAAGGTCCATTGCGGCTGGGGCCCCAAGGAAATCCTCACCGAGAACGGCAAGGCGGTGGCCGTGGTGTTCAAGCGCTGCGTGTCGGTGTTTGACGCCGAAGGCCGCTTCAATCCCACCTATGACGAGAACGACACCGTCACGGTGGAATGTGACCATGTGTTCATGAGCATCGGCCAGAGCATCCAGTGGGGCGGCCTGCTGGAAGGCTCCCGGGTGGAGCTGGGCCGCGGCGGCCGTGCCGTGGCCGACACCCTGACCTACCAGACCGCCCAGCCCGATGTGTTTGTAGGCGGCGACGTGTACACCGGTCCCAAGTTTGCCATCGACGCCATCGCCGCGGGCAAGGAGGGCGCCGTCTCCATCCACCGGTTTGTGCAGCCCAACACCAGCATGACCATCGGCCGCAACCGCCGGGACTTCATCGAGCTGGACAAGACCGACCTGGCGCTGGAAAGCTACGACACCACTGCCCGTCAGGTGGCAGGCATGGCCCAGGATATCGACTACCACCATTCCTTCCGGGACGGCCACAAGACCTTCTCCGAAGAGCAGGTGAAGAAGGAAACCGCCCGTTGCCTGGGCTGCGGTGCCTCGGTGGTGGACCCCAACAAGTGCATCGGCTGCGGCGTCTGCACCACCAAGTGCGAGTTCGACGCCATCCATCTGTACCGCGAACGTCCCGAATGCAGCACCATGGTCCGCAGCGAGGACAAGTTCAAGGCCACCCTGCCCTACATGATCAAGCGGGAAATCAAAATCCGGTTCGGCAAGAAGGAAGACTGAGATGCACGAACTGGGAATTGTCTTTCACATCATCCGCAGCGTGGAGGATGTGGCCCGCCAGAACAACGTCCGGCGTGTGACTGCGGTGACGCTGGAGCTGGGCGAAGTCTCCGGTGTGCTGGAGGATTACCTTCAGGATTGCTGGAACTGGGCGGTGTCCAAATCGGACCTGATGCGGGGGGCCAGACTGCAGGTGGCGGTGATCCCTGCCAAAACCCTGTGCGAGGATTGCGGCATGGTGTATCCCACCGTGGCCCACGGACGTACCTGCCCCGGATGCGGCAGCGGACACACGCATCTGATTCAGGGCAACGAAACCATGATCCGGGATATTACGGTGCCCCAGGAGGAAGAGCCGGAACCGACGGACTCTTCCGCCCCGGGCGAACCGTAACAAGCATAAAGTAAACGGAGGAATTTTGTATGTTGTTTCAAATCTACGGCGAAAACGCCGGCTGGCAACTGTTCGGTTGGTTGCTGGTATTCGTTGGGCTGATTCTGGTCAATGAGCTGGCCCGCCGCACCAAGCAGGGAGGCATCTTCTGCTTCCTGATTCTGCCCGCAGGCCTGACGGTCTACTTCATCGCGGTGGCTGTGGGGGCTTCCATGGGCGCAGAATGGGCGCTGAACAACCCCACCTACCTGTACATGAACAGCTGGTTCCATTACGCCAAGCTGTATGCGGCCACCATCGGCTGCATCGGCTTCATGATGCTCAAATACAAGTGGGGCATCGGCAAGACCCACTGGTTCAAGGCCTTCCCCTTTGTGATCGTGGGCATCAACATCCTAATCGCCGTGGCCAGCGACTTCGAGTCCGGCATCCGCGGCGCCATGGCCCTGGCCGAAACCGGCAGCCGCTGGTGGCTGTCCAGCGAGAACGTCTGGGTCTACGGCGGCTGGTGGAACTGGGTCAACGGCATTGCAGGTATCCTGAACATCCTGTGTATGACCGGCTGGTGGGGCATTTACTCCTCCAAGAAGCAGCAGGACATGCTGTGGCCGGATATGACCATCTTCTACATCGTGGCTTACGACCTGTGGAACTTTGAATACACCTACAACAACCTGCCCACCCATGCTTGGTACTGCGGCCTGGCCCTGCTGCTGGCACCCACCTTTGCCAATGCCTTCTGGAACAAGGGCGGCTGGATTCAGAACCGCGCCAACACCCTGGCTCTGTGGTGCATGTTTGCCCAGGTCTTCCCGCTGTTCCAGGATCAGGGTGTCTTTGCCACCATCCCCGTGCTGTATGTGGACGGCGTGATGGATGCCGCCACCCATCCCACGGCGGCCGATCCCACCATGCAGGGTGTCATCGCCTTGGCAGCGCTGGCGGCCAACGTCATTGTGCTGGCCATCATCATCAAGCGGTCGGTGGAACAGAAGAAGAACCCCTACACCAACGAGATCTTCACCGATACCAAGGACTTCCAGCTGGCCATGGCCCGCGCGGAGTAACAAACCCAAACAAAAGGACCGGCTGCCCGTCAAAAGGCAGCCGGCCTTTTTTCATTCGTGACCTCATCACGGAAGAATAACCCCTCTTTGCGGTATACTGGGCCCACTGAAATGCGGGAGGGGTTATCATGAAAACCGGAATCAAACGCCGCAAGGCCCAGGTGGACCGGGCCGACTGTGTGGCCTGCGGCTGCTGTGTGAAGGTCTGCCCGGTGCAGGCCATCGAGATCGTCCGGGGCGTCACGGCCCGGGTCAACCAGGACAAGTGCGTGGGCTGCGGCAGATGTGCCGCCGAATGCCCGGCCAGCGTCATCCAGATTCGGGAGGTGGGCGCATGAAAAAGAAGTGGTATGATTATCTTTGGATTGCCTCGCTCCTTTACCTGATACTGGGCTTTTTCAACATCCTGTTTGCCTGGCTGGGACTGCTCTGCTTCTGCATCCCGCTGCTTTTTGCGGTGGTGGGCGGCAACAAAGGCTACTGTAACCGCTACTGCGGCCGGGGCCAGCTGTTCGGCATGCTGGGCGGCCGGTTCGGCCTGTCCCGCAAAAAGGACATTCCCAACTGGATGAAGAGCAAGGTTTTCCGGTACGGATTCCTGACCTTCTTCTTCGCCATGTTCTTCCTGATGCTCTGGAACACCTGGCTGGTCTTTGCCGGGGCCCGGGACCTCAAACAGGTGGTCACCCTGCTGTGGACCTTCAAGCTGCCCTGGAACTGGGCCTACCACGGTACCCTGTTCCACCCCGGCGTGGCCCAGTTTGCCTTCGGCTTTTACAGCGTGATGCTCACCTCCACCGTGCTGGGCCTGATCACCATGGTGCTCTTCAAGCCCCGCAGCTGGTGCGTCTACTGCCCCATGGGCACCATGACCCAGCTGATCTGCAAGGCCAAAAACGGCCGGAACGTATAAAATATCATAGGGAACAACACCCGTGCAGCTGTGATGCCGCACGGGTGTTTTGTGTGTTGCCGAATAGGCATGATAAAATCCCCCAGTTCAACTGGGGGCAATAAAAATGCTTTATTAAATGGAATAAGTTCCAGCATCAGCTGGAACCTAAAGTAAAGAAATATAACTTTGAATAATGCGAAGATTGTTTAATGTAGCCCCGTGTAAGGGGCTTGTAGTGCAAAAAAGTGTGATTGAAAAATGGTTCAGTGCCCTCTTTAGAGGGCTACCAAAAGAGATAAGCTCTTATAGGGCCTGCTCAAACCATCCGTTGAACGGGTTGTTTTGATTTGGTGTCTTTTCCATGGTCCAAAATCATGTACCGGACGGGGCCGGTGGAACTGGCCAGCTGTTCCTTCGGGCAAAGCAGCAAGGTCAGTTATCTGCAGATGATCACCGCAGTAGCGGCCATTGTCAACGGGGGCAAACTCATGCAGCCCTATGTGGTGCAGACCATCACCGACGCAGACGGCCAGGTCATTCATGAAACCGAACCCACTGTCAAACGGCAGGTAATTTCGGAAGAAACCTCAGCCACCATGCGTACCCTGATGGAAGGCGTCGTCACCGACGGCACCGGCAAAAACGGGGCGGTAACGGGGTATCGGGTGGGCGGCAAGACCGGTACCAGCCAGAAACTGGACAGCGAGGACTCTTCGGCCCGCATTGCCAGTTTTGTGGCGGTGGCACCCATCGACGACCCCAAAATTGCGGTGCTGGTCTGCCTGGACGAACCCCACAGCTGGACCACCAGCGGTGGTGCCTTATCCGGGCCGGTGTGTGCCGAGGTGCTGGAGCAGGCGCTGCCCTATCTGGGGGTGGAACCGAGCTATACCGAGGAGGAGCTGGAAAAATATTTTACGACCGTACCGGATGTGTCCGGATGGAGGGCGACCGCCGCCCGGCAGAAGCTGGCCGAATATGGTCTGGAAGCCGCCGTTGTGGGAGATGGCGAACGGGTGACCGGTTTGTATCCGGAAGCAGGCACCTCGGCCCGGCGGGGATCTACCATTACGCTGGATACCACCGGGAGCTACGATGCGGCAGCCGATGCCTGAAAAACAAAACAAAGCGGGAAAGCCTGACTGTGCCTTGTGCGCCGTCAGGCTTCTTCTGTGTCCCGCAGAATCTCCAGAAACCGTTCCGCTGCCCGGGAAAAAATCTGATACTTTTTCCACACAATGCACATGCCGGCTTCCTGCCGGGGGGCCAGTGGGCGAAAACAAAGGGAGCTGGACTCGCTTACGTTGATGATGTTGTCCAGGCAGATGGCGTACCCCATCCCATCTTCCACCATCAGTGAGCCGTTGTATACCAGGCTGTAAGTACCGTTGATCTGCAACTGTCCGGCAGCTTCCCCGAACCATTCCTGCAGACGGTTGTTTTTCAGCACTTGACGGGACAAAATCAAGGGCTTGCCCACAAGGTCAGCGAAGGACACGGTTTCTTTGGCAGCCATAGGGCTGTCCTGGCGCATCAGCACACCCCAGGTATCCCGGTAAGAAAGGGGAATGACGTTATATTTCGTCATGTCGATGGGGGCGAAAAGTAACCCGAAATCAATCAGCCCTTTGTCCAGTTCCTCCCGCACATCGGTGGCATCTCCGCTGGAAATATGGAAATGGACCTGCGGATATTGCTCCTGCAGGCGATGGGCGGCGCGGGTAAGATAGTGTACTCCCATCGTCTCTCCGGCACCGATATACACCTCTCCGGAAAGTTGTTCCTCTGTCTGGGCGAATTCCTGTTCGGTCTTCTGTACCAGGTCGATGATCTCCTCGGCGCGTTTGCGCAGCAGCATTCCTTCCGGCGTCAGGGTCACGCTGTGGCTGTTGCGCACAAAAAGAGGCTGCCCCAGCTCCTCCTCCAGATCACGGATCTGACGGGACAGTGTGGGCTGTGTGACATGCAAGGCGTTGGCTGCGTTGGTGATGCTGCCTTCCCGGGCGATGGTCAGAAAGTAGCGCAAGACACGAAGTTCCATCAGGCATTCCTCCCGAAACCAAGTTTTTCTTTTATGGTACCAGAAAAACAAGATGCTTACAAGGCATATCATATTATAAAATATAAGTATTTGCTATTTGATTGCGAAAGGGCTACACTGAAATCAGTCGGTGTGGACGGCAGCCAATTGGCCGTCCGCAGCGGTAGAACGGAGGCAAGATGGAATGAAGGACCAGGAATTGTCAAGGGAAGATGTGTGCCAGAATCTGCGGGATGCAGGCTTTGCGCCGGAAGCGGTTGCCGGTTTCCTGGATTGCTGGTCCAGGGGCAAGCGATGCGAACAGATGCGTATTCTGTCCAGACAGCGGCAGTACCTGTTGGATCGTATCCATTGCCGGGAAAAGCAGATCAGCTGTCTGGATTATCTGTCCTACCAACTCAGCCGACAGGAAGAAATCAAAAAAGATAACGGGAGATGACCAAGGTATGAAATTCATTTCCGACCAGACTTTTGACCAGGAACGTGCCCTGTACGGGCAGAAGGATATCTGCGTGACAAACTGCCGTTTTGACGGCCCGGCGGATGGGGAAAGCGCCTTCAAGGAGGGTACAAACATCACAGCGGAAGATTGCTTTTTCAATCTGCGGTATCCGTTCTGGCATGACACCGGCCTGACCATCCGCAACGGCGAGATGACCGAACTGTGCCGGGCGGCGCTGTGGTATTCCCGCAACGTGACCATCACCGATACCAAGCTTCACGGCATCAAGGCACTGCGGGAATGTGACAACGTGACCATGCATGGCTGTGACATCCGGTCCCCGGAGTTCGGCTGGTCGGTCCGGGGAATCACCATGGAAGACTGCACCGCCGAAAGCGAATATTTCATGATGCGGTCGGATCACCTGCACTTTACCAATGTGACGCTGAAGGGCAAGTATTCCTTCCAGTACATCCAGGACGCCACCTTCGAAAACTGCCGTTTTGACACCAAGGATGCCTTCTGGCATGCCAAACATGTGATGGTGCGGAACTGTGTGGTCAAAGGGGAATATCTGGCCTGGTACTGTGAAAATGTGACGTTTGAAAACTGCAAGATCATCGGCACCCAGCCGCTGTGCTACTGCAAAGGGCTGCGCCTGATCAACTGTGAGATGATCGACACCGACCTGTCCTTCGAAAAGAGCGAGGTTCATGCCACCCTCACCACCCCGGTGCTCAGCATCAAGAATCCCCGTTCCGGTCGCATCGAACTGCCCTCGGTGGGAGAGGTGATCCGGGACGATCCGGAAGCCCGGGGCGAAGTAATCTGCACCCGCGTGTCCGACAGAAAAGCCGGCGGCTGCGCCTGATTGATTTCTTCAGGAAGGAGACTGTTTTATGTTAGGCAATTTTACCTACTGCAATCCCACCCGCGTCCACTTTGGTCAGGATGCCCTGGACAAACTGGGTGGTGAACTGGCAAACTATGGCAGCAAGGTGCTGCTGACCTATGGAGGCGGTTCGATCAAGCGTTCCGGACTGTATGATCAGATCGTGGCCATCCTGCAGGACTGCGGCAAGCAGGTGTTTGAAATGCCCGGGGTCATGCCCAATCCCACGGTGGAAAAACTGTACGAAGGCTGCAAGGTGGCCAGAGAGCAGAATGTGGACCTGATTTTGGCCGTGGGCGGCGGTTCTGTCTGCGATTACGCCAAAGCGGTGTCCGTCTCCGCCTGGTGCGAGGAGGATCCCTGGGAAAAATACTACCTGCGGATGGAAGAGGTGGACAACCCCATCATTCCCGTGGGCTGTGTGCTGACCATGGTGGGCACCGGTTCCGAGATGAATGGCGGGTCGGTCATCACCAACCATACCCAGAAGCGGAAAATCGGCCATGTGTTCGGCAGCAACGTTATGCCCCGGTTTACCATCCTGAACCCCACCTATACCTACACCGTGCCCATGCGGCAGATGGTGGCCGGCATTTACGATGCCTTCAACCATATCTGTGAGCAGTATTTTTCCGGCACCGACGACAACACCACCGACTACATTGCCGAAGGGCTGATGAAATCATTGGTGCACAGCTCCCGCGAAGCGCTGGCGGATCCGCACAACTACGAGGCACGCAGCAACATCATGTGGGCCGCTACCTGGGCGCTGAACACTTTGCTGGCCATGGGCAAGACCACCGACTGGGAGGTCCACATGATCGGACAGTCCATCGGCGCGTACACCGACGCCACCCACGGCATGACCCTGTCGGCAGTGTCCCTGGCCTATTACCGGTTCATCATGCCCTACGGTCTGGCCAAGTTTGCCCGCTTTGCCACCAACGTCTGGGGCATTGACCCGGCGGGCAAGACCGAGAAAGAACTGGCGGAAGCCGGTCTGGACGCCATGGAAGCCTGGATGAAGGAACTGGGTGTGGCCATGAACATCCGGGAGCTGGGTGTGACCGAAGACATGATCGAAGGCATTGCCGACGGTACCTTCCTGATGACTGGCGGGTATAAGGTACTCACCCGGGAGGATGTCATCGCCATCCTGCGGGCCAGCCTGTGAGCGGCCCGAAAACGGTGCGGATGGTTGCCTGCATTGCAGCACTGGCGGTTCTGGCTGTCTTGCCCGGCTGCCGTGGTGCAGCCAGGGAGCCTGCCGCCACACCGCAGCCCACAACCGTACCGTCAGCAACGGCTGCCCCGGCCACGCCGGAGCAGGCGCAACAGACCAAGGAGGAAACCATGCTGTATATCCAGATCGGCGATACCACATTGACGGCAACACCTGCCCAGAATGAGGCGGGGGACGCTCTGCTGCGGATGTTGGAGGACGGCCCCCTGACCGTTCAAGTAGAAAATTTCGGTGGATTCGAGAAGGTGGGCAGTTTGCCCCAAAACCTGCCCCAACAGGACACCCGCATCACCACCCAACCAGGGGATATCATGCTGTATCAGGGCAATTCCATCGCCTTTTTCTACGGTTCCAACACCTGGGCATACACCAGGCTGGGCACCATTCAGAATGCCACACAGGAAGAGCTGGAAAAGGCTTTCGGCGGTTCCGAAACCACGCTCCTGCTGACAAAATAACCTGTACCAGGCGGCCGCATTTCTGCGGCCGCCTTTCTTGATTGCCGCCGAACGGGGAAATGTAGGTCAGAAAAGGACAAAATCTCACCGTCAAACAGGGAAAAATTACGGTTTTCCCCTTGCGCCAAATGGCCGGATGCGCTATTATAAAACACTATGAGTCCGCATGTGTGGCGGGCGCTATCTACGAGAAGGAACAAGACAATCGCAGAGAAAGGAACATAGAATGAACGCTGTACTGAATATCCTGCGCGGTATCGTCATCGGTATCGCCAACGTCATTCCCGGCGTATCCGGCGGCACAATGGCCGTTTCCATGGGCATTTACGACAAACTGATCAGCGCCGTCACCGGCCTGTTCAAGCATTTCAAAAAGAGCATGAAACTGCTGATCCCCCTGGGTGTGGGCATGGTCATCGGCATTGTGGGCTTCGGCTTTTTGCTGGAGTATCTGCTCAACAATTTTGTGCTGGCCACCTGCCTGACCTTCGTGGGCCTGATTCTGGGCGGTCTGCCCATCCTGTGGATGAACCTGCGCAAGAACATCGAAAAGAAACCGTCCGGTCGTATCGGCGCCGGCGAAGTTGTCAGCTTTCTGGTGCTGCTGGCCATCGGCGTGGGCCTGCCCCTGGTGCAGGGGGCCGAGGGCGCCATCAAGACCCTGACCCTTGATCCCGTCACCATTGTGATTCTCTTCCTGCTGGGCCTGATCGCCAGCGCCACCATGGTGATTCCCGGCGTGTCCGGCAGTATGGTGCTCATGGTTCTGGGGTACTACAGCACCATCCTTTCCCTGGTTACCGGCACCGTGACCATGCTCAAGGACGGCGACCTTGGCGGCGTGATCCATAACTGCCTGCTGCTGGTTCCCTTCGGCATCGGGGTGGTGCTGGGCATCTTCCTCATCGCCAAGATCATCGAATACCTGTTCCGGCGTTTCCCCAGCCAGACCTTTGCGGCCATTATCGGCCTGATTCTTTCTTCCCCCTTCGCCATCTTGTATTCCGCCGATGCCTTCGGCGCCTTCTCGGTGGTGGAACTGCTCGTCGGCCTGGTGCTGGCGGCCCTGGGTGCTTGGGTGACCTGGCTCATGGGCAATAAGGAAGAAGCCTGATTGATTCCTGTTTCAGCAAGAGCCCGCCTCCGTGTTAAGGATGCGGGCTCTTTGCGTATCCGAAAAAGCGGACACAATCAACTTTTTTGTGCAAATTACAACCTTTTTTCAATCTTTGTTTATTGTTTGTTTGCAATTTCATGCTATACTAAACACATGTTCAGATCGTATGCAATGCAGACAAAGGAGCCGTTTATGGCAAAGCAGGCATTTGTTCAGTTCAAGGATGTTTGTAAATATTATCAGATGGGGGATACCCGTATCGCAGCGGCCGATCACGTGACCTTCGAGATTGAAAAAGGGGAGTTCTGTGTCATTCTGGGGCCTTCCGGCGCCGGCAAGACCACCGTGCTGAACATGCTGGGCGGCATGGACACCTGCGACGAAGGCACCATCATACTGGACGGCGAGACGGTCAGCTCTTTTGACCAGAAACGGCTGACCCGGTATCGCCGCTATGACGTGGGGTTCGTGTTCCAGTTTTATAACCTGGTGCAGAACCTGACCGCCCGGGAAAATGTGGAGCTGGCCTCCGAAATCTGCCGGGATCCTTTGGATGCGGACCTGGTCCTGGAAGAAGTGGGGCTTTTGCAGCGGCGCAACAATTTTCCGGCCCAGCTTTCGGGCGGGGAACAGCAGCGTGTGTCCATCGCCAGGGCCCTGGCCAAAAATCCCAAGATTCTTCTGTGTGACGAACCCACCGGTGCGCTGGACTACAAAACCGGCAAGCAGGTCTTGGCTCTTTTGCAGGCCACCTGCCGGCAGAAAGGCCGGACTGTCATCGTTATCACCCACAACAGTGCATTGGCAGCTATGGCGGACCGTGTTATCCGCATCAACAGCGGCCGTGTGATCGATATGCAGTGCAACCCGGCGCCGACCCCGGTCGAAAGGATCGAGTGGTAAATGAACAGGACGTATCGAAAAAATATACGCCGCACGTTGGCCAGCACCCGCAGCCGGTTTCTGGCCATTTTTTCCATTGTGGCATTGGGGGTCGGCTTTCTGGCCGGTCTTGTATCCACCACGCCCGATATGCGGGATTCGGTGGAGCAATACCTGGACGATGCCAATTTGTATGACCTGCGGGTCATAGGCACCCTTGGCCTGACCGATGCCGATGTGCAGGCGCTGGAAGCGGTGGAAGGCGTGCAGGAGGTCCGGGGCGCCTGGTCGGCGGATGTCCTGGTCAAGACCCCCGCTTCGGACCAGGCAGTGGCCCGGGTACACAGTCTGCCCACTGACACCGACGGCAACCCGGAAGGGGCCGATGTAATCAACCGTCTGGTGCTGGAACAGGGCCGTTGGCCCGAAACTTCCGGCGAATGCGTGGTGGAAGCCGGGTCGGGTGACCTGGCGAGCCGTGGGGTCAACATCGGGGATACCATCCAGGTGCCCGCCGATGACAACGAGGACCTGGAAGACACCCTGGCCACCACCCAATATACCGTGGTGGGTGTGGTGCACGACGCCACCTACTTCTCCTTTGAGCGGGAGCCCGCCAGCGTGGGCAGCGGCGCGGTGGAAACCATCTTTTACATACTGCCCCAGGATTTCGCCTATGATACCTACACAGAAATCTATCTGACCGTGGACGGTGGGCTGTCCATGAACAGCATGGGCGATGCCTACGACGATGCGGTGCAGACGGTGAGTGACCGGGTGGAGAGTATCTCCGACGCCCGCTGTGAGGCTCGTCTGACCGAGGTCAAGGCGGATGCCCAGCAGGAAATCGATGATGCCTGGGACGAGTACAACGACGCCGCCGCCGAAGCAGACCAGGAATTGTCCGACGCGGCGCAGGAACTGCAGGACGGCCGGGATGCTTTGGCCGACGGTGAGCGGGAAGTGGCCGACGGCGAGCGGGACTATCAGGATGGTCTGGCCGAACTGGCCGACTACGAACAGCAGCTGAAGGACGGCGAAGCCGCCCTGAATGCGGGCCGGGACGAACTGATTGCCGGGGAAGCCCAGTGGAAGGAAAACTGGCAGAAGGTACTGGACGGCGAGACGGCCCTGTCTGAAGGCAAACAGCAGCTGGAAGAAGCCCAGCGCCTGTATGAGGAGGGCAAGGCTGCCTATGATGCGGCCCTGGCACAGATTGAAGCCGGCGAACAGGAACTGGCCGCCAGCAAGGCCACGCTGGAAACCGCTCAGGCGCAGTATGACCAGCTGGTGGAATTCAGCGAGGGGAAAACCCAGTATGCGGAGGGACTGACCCAGTTCACCGCCGGCGTAAACCAGGCGCTGCAGATGTTCCCGGGCACGGGAATGACGCTGACCGAAGCCCAGGCAGAAAGGTTGCTGGATGAGCTGGCCCAGTTGCCCCAGGACCAGCGCCCGTCCGATGATACCACCCTTTTGCTGTGGATGGTCCGGCAGATGATGACGCCGCCGGACCCCGGCCAGGGAGGCATCCAGACCCCGGAGACGGCCGCAGCGCTCCCGGCGGAACCGGAGACACAAAACGACAATCCGACAGGGGAGCAAGCCCTGTCCGACGCAGCGCAGGCGGAAGAGCCGGTAGAACAGACGGCCGAACCCGAGATAGCCACCGCAGAAACCGCCCGCAGTGGCAAAGCCAATCCCACACCCGCCCAGACCAGCACCCAGCTGTGCAAAGGCGCGGAAGAGCTGATTGCCGCAAAACAGAAGATCGAAGAGGGAACAAAGCAGCTCATAGCCGCCTATGCGGCCATGGGGCAGACCCTGACCGAAGAACAGGTGGACCAGATGCTCACCCAGGAGTATCTGGATGGCCTGAAAGCCCAGCTGGAGGAAGGTTGGGATCTGTATGAAGCCGGTGCGGCCCAGCTGGCCGACGGCCGTGCCCAGCTGGAAGCCAACGAGCAGACCCTCCTCGACGGCAAGGCGCAGCTGGATGCGGGATGGGCGCAGTATGAAGCCCAGGGCACCGAGCTGTATGACGGCAAGAACCAGCTGCAGTCTGCCAGGACCACCCTGGACGAGAGCTGGGACCTGCTGGTGGACAAGCAGCTGGAACTGGACGATGCCCGCAAGGAGATTGAGGACGCCCGGGTTCAGCTGGCTGACGCGGCCGCCGAGCTGGAGGACGCCCGCCGGACCATCGCCGAAAAGACCCAGGAACTGCGGGACGGCGAAATCGAATACGCCGACGCCAAGGCGGAGGCTGACAAGGAGCTGGCCGATGCCCGCCAGGAAATTGAGGACGCCGAAGCCAAACTCAATGACATTGAGGAAGGCGAGTGGTACGTCTGGGACCGCGGACGCAACGTCAGCTTTGCCTCCTTTGATTCCAACTCCACCAAACTGGCTGCGCTGGCCAAGGTGTTCCCGGTGTTCTTCTTCCTGGTGGCGGCGCTGGTGGTGTCCACCACCATGACCCGCATGGTGGAAGAGGAGCGCTTGCAGATCGGCACCATGAAAGCCCTGGGCTATACCCCCGGTGCCATCATGCAGAAGTACCTGCTGTATGCCTTGTCGGCCGCAGCGGCCGGTGCGGTGTTCGGGCTGGTGCTCGGATTCTTTGTGTTCCCGCGGGTGATCTGGACCGCCTACCAGATGATGTATTACACCCCGGTCTTTCTGTCCCCCTGGCGCTGGGACGTGGGGCTGCTGGCCGGCGGTTCCCTCATCGCCATCGCCATGGCCGCTACCTGGTCCGCCTGCCGCACCACCCTGCACGAATATCCCGCCGCCCTCATGCGGCCCCGGGCGCCCAAGGCGGGCAAACGTATCCTGCTGGAGCGGGTCACCTTCCTGTGGCGCCGCCTGCCTTTTACCTATAAAGTGACCTGCCGGAATCTGCTGCGGTATAAAAAGCGGTTCTGGATGACGGTCATCGGGGTGGCGGGCTGTACCGCCCTGCTGGTCACCGGTTTCGGCATTTCGGATTCCCTGAACAGCATCGTCACCAAGCAGTTCGGAGAAATTTACCATTACGATCTTCTCACCGCCGTGACCAGTGCCGAGGATACCCGGGAGGGCCCGGCCCATGACTACTTGTACAACAGTGATGTCTTCACCAGTTCCCTCACCGTCTTCACCCAGCAGGTGGAGCAGGAGCTGGAGGACGGCAGCACGGTGGACTACTATTACATGATTCCCGAAGATGTGGACGCCTTTGCCGGGTTTGCCGACCTGCATAACCGCCAGACCGGCGAGCCCACCCCCCTGGAGCAGGAAGGGGTTGTGCTGACCGAAAAGCTGGCCAGCACCCTGAACGTGAAGCCGGGGGACACCGTGACCCTGGAGGATGCGGACGGAAACGAAGCTCAATTCACCGTGACCGGCGTGTGCGAACACTACGTATATAATTATGTATATATGAGCGCCGCCAGCTATGCCGTAGGCTTCGGCCAGGAGCCGGACTGGAACGCGGTCATGAGCCAGATGGCGGACAATTCCCAGCAGGGGAGAGACACCGTATCCGCCGAGCTGCTGGCCATGGATGAGGTTGCCAGCCTCAACTTCACCGCCGACAGCATGGCCATGGTGCTGAACATGCTGGAATCCATCGACGCCGTGGTGGTGCTGATCATCGTCTGTGCGGCCTGCCTGGCTTTTGTGGTTCTGTACAACCTGACCAACATCAACATCGCCGAGCGAGTCAAGGAGATCGCCACCATCAAGGTGCTGGGCTTCTATGACCGGGAGGTGGATGCCTACGTGAACCGGGAAAGCGTCATTCTCACCCTGATCGGTGCCCTCTTCGGCCTGGCGGGCGGCGTGGCGCTGCACAAGTTCGTCATCCTCACCGTAGAGGTGGATGCGGTCATGTTTGGCCGGGATATCCAGCCTATGAGTTTTGTCTACGCCCTGGCCCTGACCTTCCTGTTCAGCCTGTTTGTCAACCTGTTCATGGGGCGCAAGCTCAAACAGATTTCCATGGTGGAAAGCATGAAAGCCCCCGAATAAAACATCCTCAGAAAATTGCCGCCGGGCATCGCAGCCCGGCGGATTTTCTATGTTCGTCCGCCATCCGGGTACACTCAAAGTTTTTTTGTGCAGAAAATGTGATTTTTGATTTTGAGCCATTGACAGGCCCACTGTTTTTGTTTATAATTACGAACTGTACGTAATCAAACAGTTAGAACATGAACAATTAATTTGCGGCACGCGTTGCGGCCGCCAAGTGAGGTGATTTCCACGCAGGAAAATCAGACCGCAAACCCTGATATGCGGCGGGTTGGCCGGGCGCTGACCCACACATCCCACCAGATCAACCGGGCTTTGGACGCCTGCATCGGTGAGACGGTCAGCCAGGAACTGACCGGTATGCGGGGCATGGTTCTGGGTTACATCGTGCGTACCACCCGGTCGGGCCGACCGGTGTACCAGCGGGACCTGGAACACTGTTTCCGTGTGCAGCGCTCCAGCATCACCACCCTGCTCAAGGGCATCGAAAGCGCCGGCTTCATCACCCGCACGGCCGTAGAGCAGGACGCCCGCCTGAAAAGCCTGACCGCCACCGAAAAGGGCCTGGCCTGTTACGACCAGCTGGAACACTGCATCAGCGCTTTTGAGGCGCGGCTGCAGCAGGGCGTGACCGAAGAGGAGCTGGCCGGGCTGGAAACCGTGCTGGACAAACTGCTGCAGAACGCCAAGGCTGTGCAGAGCGACCCGCATATCGAATAAGAAAGGAATAGGAGAAAGTACACACACTATGTTCAAGACACTGTACAAAGAGATCGACGGCTTCAAGCTGGTCTCGTTGCTCACACCGGTGTGCATGATCGGCGAAGTTGTCATGGAAATGATCGTGCCGCGTCTGATGGCCTCCATCATTGACGATGGTGTCACCGCCGGCAACATGCAGCACATCTACCGTGTGGGCGGCTGGATGATCGTGGCCGCCATCATCGGTCTGGTGTTCGGTGTGCTGGGTGCCGTCTTCGGCTCCCGCGCCGCCACCGGCTTTGCCCGCAACCTGCGCCGGTCCATGTACCGCAACATCCAGACCTTCAGCTTTTCCAACATCGACAAGTACTCCACCGCCGGTCTGGTCACCCGTATGACCACCGACGTCACCAACATCCAGAACGCTTACCAGATGATTCTGCGTATGTTTGTGCGTGCCCCGGCCAGCATGGTCATCGCCATGGTCATGTCCTTCTCCATCAACCGGGAACTGGCCAGCGTGTACCTGGTGGCGGTCATCCTGCTGGGCGCCGCCCTGGTGTTCATCATGACCCGCGCCACCCGCTATTTCGGCGAAGCTTTCCGCAAGTACGACGACCTGAACGAGAGCGTGCAGGAAAACGTCTCGGCCATCCGCGTGGTCAAGGCCTATGTGCGTGAGAAGTTCGAGGGCGAAAAGTTCCAGAAAGCCAGCGGCAACGTGCAGAAGCTGCTGCTGCGCGCCGAAATGATCCTGTCCTGGAACGCCCCGCTGATGCAGCTCACCGTGTACACCTGCATCCTGCTCATTTCCTGGCTGGGCGCCCGGATGATCGTGTCCAGCGGTGCCACCGCCCTGACCACCGGCGAACTCATGAGCATGCTGACCTACTGCATGAACATCCTCATGAGTCTGATGATGCTGTCCATGGTTTTCGTCATGATCACCATGTCTGCCGCTTCCGCCCGCCGTGTGTCTGAAGTGCTGAACGAAAAGTCCGACCTGACCAACCCTGAAAACCCGGTCATGGAAGTGAAGAACGGTTCCGTCCAGTTCGAGCATGTGGCCTTCCGCTACAAGCGTGACGGCCGCGAAGTGCTCTCCGACATCGACCTGAACATCCGTTCCGGTGAGACTGTGGGCATCATCGGCGGCACCGGCAGCGCCAAAACCAGCCTGGTGCAGCTGCTGCCCCGTCTGTATGATGTCAGCGCCGGCACCGTGCGCGTGGGCGGCGTGGACGTGCGGAAGTACGACCTGGAAACCCTGCGTGACAGCGTGGCCATGGTTCTGCAGAAGAACGAGCTGTTCTCCGGCACCATCGCCGAAAACCTGCGCTGGGGCAATGCCAACGCCACCGACGAGGAGATCGCCGAAGCCTGCCGCCAGGCCTGCGCCGACGAATTCATCGAACGGTTCCCCGATAAGTACGAAACCCACATCGAGCAGGGCGGCACCAACGTGTCCGGCGGCCAGAAGCAGCGTCTGTGCATTGCCCGCGCGCTGCTGAAGAAGCCTAAGATCCTGATTCTGGACGACTCCACCTCCGCCGTGGACACTGCTACCGATGCCAAGATCCGCCACAGCTTCGCGGAGAAGATCCCCGGCACCACCGTGTTCATCATTGCCCAGCGTATCTCCAGCATTGAGCATGCCGACCATGTCCTGGTTCTGGACGGCGGCCGCATCCAGGGCTGGGGCACCCCGCAGGAACTGCTGGAAACCAACAAGATCTACCAGGAAGTCTACCGCAGCCAGACCAAGGGTGGCGGCGACTTTGACGAGAAGGGAGGCGACGAATAATGGCACAGCAAGAGCGCGTGAAAGAGGTGCGGGCCGGCCGTGGTCCCCATGGTCCCCGTCCCAAGGTTCAGAACCCCGGCAAGATCCTCAAGCGGATCATGGGCTATGTGCTGCACGTTTACCGTGTGCCGTATCTCATCGCCATTGCCTGCATCGTGGTTTCGGTGCTGGCCAACATCCAGGGAACTCTGTTCATGCAGACCCTGATCGACTCCTACATTCTGCCCCTGCTCACCGAAAAGAGCAACGACTTCACCGGTCTGCTCTTTGCCATCCTGCGCACCGGTCTGTTCTACGCCATTGGCGTGGCGGCCACCTTTACCCAGACCCGACTGATGGCCATCATCACCCAGGGCACTCTGAAAAAGCTGCGTGACGAACTGTTCACCCACATGCAGACCCTGCCCATCAAGTACTTCGACACCCATGCCCACGGCGACATCATGTCGGTGTACACCAACGATATCGATACCCTGCGCCAGATGATCAGCCAGAGCATTCCACAGATGCTCAACAGCGGCATCACCATCATCGGCGTGCTCTTCTCCATGATCTTCCTCAGCATCCCCCTGACCCTGGTCACCCTGGTCATGGTGGGCGTCATGCTTCTGGTCACCCGCTACCTCACCGGCAATTCCGGCCGCTACTTTGTGGCGCAGCAGCGGGAACTGGGCAAGGTCAACGGCTTCATCGAAGAGATGATGAACGGCCAGAAGGTCGTCAAGGTCTTCTGCCATGAGGAAAAGGCCATTGAGGACTTCAACATCCTCAACGACGAACTGTTCGAAAGCGCCAACAAGGCCAACACCTACTCTCTGGTGGCCATGCCCTTCAACGGTCAGCTGGGCAACCTGAGCTACGTTCTGTGCGCCATCATCGGCGGCGCCCTGGCTCTGTCCGGTGCCACCGGCCTGACCCTGGGCAAGCTGGCCAGCTTCCTGACCTTCAACCGCAGCTTCAACATGCCCATCAACCAGGTGTCCATGCAGTTCAACTCCATCGTCATGGCTCTGGCCGGCGGTCAGCGTATCTTTGACCTGCTGGACGAACCCTCCGAGGTGGACGAAGGCCACATCACCCTGGTCAACGCCAAGCGTCTGGCCGATGATTCGGTCACCGAAGCCCAGACCCGCACCGGTCTGTGGGCCTGGAAGGTTCCTCAGGCTGACGGCACCAACAAGTATGTGGAACTCAAGGGCGATATTGTCTTTAAGGACGTGGACTTCGGCTATGTGCCCGAGAAGATCGTCCTGCATGACATCAACCTCTACGGCCGTCCGGGCCAGAAGATCGCCTTCGTTGGTTCCACCGGCGCCGGCAAGACCACCATCACCAACCTGATCAACCGCTTCTACGACATCCAGAAGGGCCAGATCCTCTATGATGGTCTGGATATCACCTCCATCAAAAAGGATGACCTGCGCTCCTCCCTGGGCATCGTGCTGCAGGATACCCACCTGTTCACCGGCACCGTCATGGAGAACATCCGTTACGGCCGGCTGGATGCCACCGATGAGGAATGCCGTGCCGCGGCCCGCCTGGCCAACGCCGAGCTCTTCATCCGTCATCTGCCCAACGGTTTCGACACCATGCTGACCGGCGACGGTACCAACCTGAGCCAGGGCCAGCGTCAGCTGCTGGCCATTGCCCGCGCCGCTGTGGCCGACCCGCCGGTGCTGATCCTGGACGAAGCCACTTCCTCCATCGATACCCGCACCGAAACCCTGGTACAGCAGGGCATGGACGGCCTGATGTATGGCCGCACCACCTTCGTCATTGCCCACCGTCTGTCCACCGTGCGCAACTCCGACTGCATCATGGTTCTGGAGCAGGGCCGCATCATCGAACGTGGTACCCACGACGAACTGATTGCCCAGAAGGGCCGTTATTATCGGCTTTACACCGGTAATTTCGCGGAAAATTCGTAAGAAAAACCGAAAAAATGCCGGGATGTCGCTGGACATTCCGGCATTTTTTGTACAACTTGCCGTTAGAACGCCAAAAACTTGACTCGCTGGAAAAGTTTGGCTATAATAATCACATAGGAACGGCGTTTGCCGTTTTGTTGTCGCTGCCGGAGGGAAAGAAAGCGCACTGATTTTGCGCGGGCGGCGGCCTGCCAAAGAACAGAATGATCAAGAATACAACAAACCTTATAGGAGGGGTATCAACATGGCAGTCAGCAAGAAGGTCGAACAGACCGTGATCAAAGAGGATAAGTTCTACACCATCAGCGCCGCCAACGGCAAGGTTGTGGAAGTCGCCGATTACAACACCGACAACGGCGCCCGCATCCAGCTGTGGGACAATGCCAACGCCGAATGGCAGCAGTGGAGCTTTGAGCGTGTGGGCGAAGGCGTCTACCGTATCAAGAACCGTTTCACCCAGAAGGTGCTGGACCTGTACCAGGGTGGTGTCGGCGACGGCACTGCCGTGCATCAGTGGGAAAATGCCTTCGCCAGCAGCCAGCTGTGGGTGGTGGATCCCGGCAATGACGGCCGCGTCAAGATCAAGTCCAGCGTTTCCGGCAAGTGCCTGGACGTGGTGGGCATGAGCACCGAAAACGGCGCCGGCCTGCAGATCTGGGCCGATGTGAACGGCGACAACCAGCGCTGGGTCATTACCGAGGTCACCCGCAAGCCCAAGGCTGCCAAAGCGGCTGCCAAGGCCAAGGTGGAGACCGAGCCCAAGGCTGCGGAGGAAGTGAAGCCCGCTGCCAAGAAGGCTCCCGCTGCCAAGAAAGCCCCGGCCAAGAAGGCCGAGCCCAAGACTGAGGCGAAGACCGAGGTCAAGGCCGCTGCCGAGACCAAGCCTGTGGCCGAAAAGAAGGCTCCCGCTGCCAAGGCTGCCGAAAAGCCTGCCGCGAAGAAGGCGCCTGCTGCCAAGAAGACCGCTGCCAAGAAGACCACCAAGGCCGCCAAGTAAGTATCACAATCATCTGCACTGCCCCGACCGCCCAGCCCGGCCGGGGCAGTTTTTGTTTTGATTGGGGGGGCCGGGGCCCGCCCTTGCGCAATATCGGGCTTTGGGGTACAATGTAAAAGAATAATAACCGGCAAGGAGCAGCAAACATGACGCAGTATAAAGTTTTGGCCCTGGATCTGGACGGTACGCTGACCAACAGCGAAAAGGTGGTCACGCCGCGTACCGCGGCCGCCTTGCGGCAAGCCGCAGAGCAGGGAGTCCGTATCGTACTGGCCAGTGGCCGTCCCACGGCGGGAATTCGCGCGCTGGCCAGGGAACTGGGGCTGGAACAAAACGGCGGGTATATCCTCAGTTACAACGGCGGCAAGATCATCGACTGTGCCACGGGGGAAGAACTGGTACAGCACCCCTTCCCGGCGGACCTTATTCCCACCGTGTGCACCTTTGCACGCTACTGGAACGTGGTGCCCCTGACCTATGACAACGAGGGCATTGTCACCGAGGTCCCCGACCATCCGTATGTGCTGGAGGAAGCCCGCATCAACAAACTTCCGGTGCGCCAGGTCCCGGACCTGCCCGCCGAAGTGACCTATCCCATCAACAAGCTGTTGCTGGTGGGGGATCCGGTGGATATGCCCCACGTGGAAGAGCTGATGCAGCAGGAATTTGCGGGCAAACTGTCCATCTATCGTTCGGCGCCCTTTTTCATTGAGACCATGCCTTTGGGGGTGGAGAAAGCCGCTTCCCTGGGAATGCTGCTGGAACGGCTGGGCCTGACCCCCGCCGAGCTCATGGCCTGCGGTGACGGCTGGAACGACCTGCCCATGATCCGGTTTGCCGGCCTGGGGGTGGCCATGGGCAACGCGGTGCCGCCGGTGAAGGCTGCGGCCGGTTTTGTCAGCGCCGATAACGACCACGACGGCGTGGGCGTGGCGGTGGAACGCTTTATTCTGGGCCGGGAGGTATAAACGTGGGCAGAAATCTGATTGTATTTGACCTGGAATGGAACATCGGCTATCAGCCCAAGACCTTCCGCTACCATGATACCGAACTCACCCTGCGGGGGGAGATCATCCAGATCGGCGCTGTGCGCATCAGCGAAACCGCCGAAGTTCTGGATACCTTTGAGATCACCCTGCGGCCGCGGATCTTCCGCAAGCTGCAGCGCCATATTGCCAAGGTCACCGGCATGAGCCAGGGCGACCTGGACGCCGGGGTGCCCATCGCCGAAGGCCTGGCGCGCTTTGTGGAGTGGGCCGGTCCGGACGCCGAATTTGCCGAGTGGGGCCTGGATGACGTACCGGTGCTCAAACAGAACCTGTTCCTGTGCGGCCTGGACGAAAGCTGGCCGGCCCGCTGGTATGATCTGCAGCGCATCTTCCTGCAGGCCTATCCCCGCAAGGAAGGGGAGGGCATGACCCTGGAAAGCGTGGTGGACCGCCTGGGCATCGAAAAGCAGGACCCCTTCCACAACGCGCTGGATGATGCCCTGTACACCGTCAAGGTCTGCCGCAAGCTGCCTCTGGCGGCGGGCCTGGCCGCCTACCCCGACGAGGAGGCCCAGCTGCGGGAAGCACTGCTCACCGATCCGGAAGCGGAATACCGGGATGTGCAGACCTGGTTCGGCCTGATGGAGCACGATGCCTACAAGACCGACCCGGCATTGTGCCGGGTGGCATGCCCGGAATGCGGCGAACCCCTGGCTTTGGGAGACATCTGGCTCAAGCGCGGCAACACCGGCTATTATACCGAGGCCACCTGCCCCCGGCACGGGTCTTGGTTTGTGCGGTTCAAGCTGTCTCGCCGGGACGGCCTGCACTGGAATTTTGCCCGCTGCACCGAGGTTGTTCGACCCGACACCTACGCCCGCTGGAAACGGCAGGAGGCTGCCCAGCGGGAACGGATGCGCCGCAAGGCGGAAAAAGCCCAGGCCGAAGCCGAGGGCGACCGGTAAAGGAGAGGAATCCCCATGGCTGACCAAACCATATATACCGTCGTGGTAGCGGACGATGAGGATGAACTGCGCCAGGCCGTTTGTACCATGATTCCGTGGGAGGATCTGGGCTTTCGCCTGGTGGGGGATGCCAGCAATGGGCTGGACGCCCTGGAACTGGTTGAAAAGCTGGAACCCGACCTGCTTTTGACCGATATCCGCATGCCGTTCATCTCGGGCATCGAACTGGCCCGGCAGGTGCGGGAAATCCGCCCGGCCATGCACATTGCCTTCCTGAGTGGATACGATGATTTTGAGTACGCCAAGCAGGCGATTCAATACAACATCATCAGCTATATGCTCAAACCCCTGACCATGGACGGTCTGGCGGCGGAACTGCGGGGCATCCATGAAAAGATTGACCGTCAGTTCGCCGCCTTCCAGCAGCAGCTCAATGCGGCGGCGGCCCAGACAGGTCGGGACGAATTTCTGGTCCCGCTGGTGCTGGACAGTCACGCCGAGCTGCCGCCCCATGATACGGAATTCCGCCTGCGGACCGACGCCTGCCGCTGCGGGCTGCTGCGCGGTGCCGATGACCGTCCGCTGTACGTGGTCATCACCACGGCTCTGTATGACGATCAGGGGGACAACTGTACCCCGCCCACTTTTGTCCACGTGATCGAAACCCTGGCCGGCAAGTATCTGCGCCATGCGGTGTTCTGCACCCCGGGCAAGGTGGTGGCGGTGCTCATGGGCAATGCCTCGGATTTTGAGGAGTATCTGCACATTCTGGCGGAAGAAATCCTGCAAACGGCCCACCGCGTGCTGGGCCGGCGGGGCAGTGTGGGGGTCAGCCGCCGCACCGATCGCCTGAGCGGCCTGCACGCCGCATACCGGGAAGCGGCGGAAGCTGCCAGCCTTACCCCGTCGGAGGAAGGCGGGGTCCAGTACATCACCGACGTGCGCCGGGGGACTCCTGCCGCAGTGGAGGAAGTGACCGCCTGCCTGGAAGAGGTGAAGACGGCATTCCGCGCCGGTGACCGGGATGCGGTATGTGCGGGTCTGGCCCGTATGTGCAGCCAGCAGCCCGGTGAGAACTGCGGTCCTTGGCTGGATGCGGTGGCGGTGCAGTTGATGGCGGAGGTCTACCGTCTGCTGGAAGCCGGCGCCGGACCGGAAGCCCTGGAGGAACTGGACCGGCGGGGCCTTTTGCCCGACTTGTCTCTGCGGTACCGCAACACCCATGAACTGCGTCAGGCGCTGCAGGATCTCTGCCTGGGGGCGATGGACCAGCTCAGCACCCAGCAGAAGAAGGGCGGCAGCCTGCTTTGTCAGAAAGCTTTGGCCGCCATTGACGAGCATTACATGGACAAGGATCTGTCCCTTGTCTCCCTCAGCGCCATGCTGGACGTCAGCCCCAACCATCTCAGCGCCTGCATCAAGAAATATGCGGGGGAGACCTTCATCAATATCCTCATCGGCAAGCGCATGGCCGCGGCGCGGGAACTGCTCATGACCACCCCGCTCAAAATCCAGCAGATTGCCGCGCGCTGCGGATATACCGATCAGCATTATTTCAGCTATTGCTTCAAAAAATATTGCGGTACTTCGCCCAATGCGCTGCGCCGGCAGCAGGGAGCCAAATCATGAGCCCCGCCCGCCGTCGGCGCTTGCCCCGCCTTTGGGTCATGCTGGTGGGCATGGTGGCCGGGGTAACCGCTGTGGTCCTGTTTGCCGTCAGCACCTTTTTCATCGCACAGTACCGGGCGGGCATGATCCAGAGCGCCCGCACCGCCAGCGCCCAGGCCTGCAACCAGGTGGCGGTCACGGTGGCGCGGTATGTGCGGGATATGAACGAGGTCATGGATCTGGTTCAGACTTCCATGGAATACGAAGGGGCCGACCGGGATGAGTTCCTGCGGGATCTGCTCCGGGTGCGTTCGGATGTGGTGGCGGTAACTACCTACACCGAAAACGGCGACCTGGTGGACTGCTGGTCTCTGGACCACGAACCCAGAGACCAGATCTTGCAGAATCTTTCCTTTGATGCCGAGAGTGCGGCTTCCGCCGACAGCTATGTGACCCCGCCACACGTGGAAACCATCTTTGAAAGCTACTATCCCTGGGTGGTGACCATGGCCAACCGGCTGCCGGGAAAGGAAACAGCCGCCTGGGTCTCGCTGGACCTGAGCTTTTCCACCATCTCGGAGTACATTTCCAACGTGGGCATCGGCGCCCACGGGTATTGCTTTTTGATGGACCGGGACGGCAACGTGGTCTATCATCCCCAGCAACAGCTGATCTACTCCGGCCTGAAAAGTGAGGACACCGCCCATCTGGCCGAACTGCCGGACGGCGTCTGGACCGAAAAAACCGTCATTTATTCCATCACCGGCATTGAGGACAGCACCTGGCGGGTGGTGGGCGTCAGTTATGTGGATGAGCTGGTGGACCTCAGCGTCAAGGCCATGCTGCGTATCTGCCTGGGGGTGGCGGCCACGGTGCTGGCCGCGGCCCTGGGCACCGGGTGGGTGCTGTCCCGCATTCTGTCCCGCCCGCTGGCGGCATTGGCCTCCGCCATGGAACGCTTTGAGCAGGACGCCGACCACTTTGCCTATGAGCCGGTGTCCGGTACCCGGGAGGTGGAGGAACTTTCCGATTCTTTCGGACATATGGTGCATCGCATCCAGCATCTGATGGCCACCGTCCGGGAGGAGGAAGTCAACCTGCGCAAAACCGAACTGAAGGCGCTGCAGGCCCAGATCAACCCCCATTTCCTGTACAACACCCTGGATTCTATTGCCTGGATGTGTGAACAGGGACGCAACGCCGACGCCGTCAACATGGTGCATGCGCTGGCCCGGCTGTTCCGCATCAGCATCAGCAAAGGCCACGAACTGATCCCCATCCGCAAGGAGCTGGAACACGCCGAAAGCTATCTGCAGATCCAGAAATACCGTTACAAGAACCAATTCACCTATGATTTCAAGGTGGACGAGAGCTGCCTGGATTGTCTGTGCAACAAGATCACCCTGCAGCCCATCCTGGAAAACGCCATCGCCCATGGTCTGGACCTGATGGTGGAACCGGGCCATATTGATGTGGAAGTCTGCCGGGACGGCAAGGATATCCTGTTCCGGGTGCAGGACGACGGTGTGGGTATGGATGAAGAGCAGGTGCGGCACATTCTGCACAGCGAGCCGGGGGACCGCACCGGCATCGGCATCAAGAATGTCAATGATCGGCTGCGCATTTATTTCGGCGAGGGCTACGGTCTGCGCATCGAGAGCGAACCGGATGAAGGTACCTGTGTGGAGATTCGCATGCCCCAGGTACGGGAGGGTGAGTATGAAACAAAATAACACCCGAACGCGCATGGCTGCGGTGTTGCTGGGCGCGGTCCTGGCCGGCAGTCTGCTGCTCACCGGCTGCATGGCGCCCACCACCGCCGGCAGTCCCCATAAGGTGGCCCTGGTGGTCAAATCCAGCGAAACTCAGTTTTTCCTGTCCATGTTTGCGGGAGCAGAAGCTGCAGCAACGGAATACAACATCGACCTGACCATCACGGCCCCCGACTCGGAGGAGGATTATGAGGCCCAGAACCTTCTGGTGGAACAGGCGGTCAGCGATGGCGCCGAGGTCATCGTCTTTTCGGCCACCGACTACGAGAACACCGCTTCGGCCATCGATGCGGCGGCACAGAAGGGAATCGGGATTATTGCCATCGACTCGGATGTGGATTCCAAAGAGGTGGCCACCTATATCGGCACGGACAACTATGCCGCAGGCTGTATGGCCGCCCAGGCTGCGCTGGAACGGGCGCAGGGCCAGCTGAACGTGGGGATCATCAACTATGGCCTGAACAGTGCCAACGGGCAGGAGCGGGAACGCGGCGCCCGGGATACGCTGGAGCAGAGCGGGCGCGCCCAGGTGGTGCAGGTGGTCCATACCAAGGCAGAGGCCCAGGCCGCCAAGGCAGATACCCTCGCTTTATTGCAGGAACATCCCGAAATCAATGTACTGCTGGCATTCAATGAGCCTACCAGCGTGGGCGCGGCGGAAGCCGTGCGGGAACTGGATGCGGCGGACACGGTATTTCTGGTGGGATTCGACACCAACGTGGAAACGGTGGACGATCTGCAGACCGGAGAGGTGGACGCGCTGATTGTGCAGAATCCCTATGCCATGGGGTATCTGGGGGTGGAAAGTGCCTATAAATGGCTTACGGGACGCGCCGGGGAACTGGAGCCTACCGTGGATACGGCCACCCGCATTGTGGATCGGGAAAATCTTTTCGCAATGGACAGTCAAAAGGCCCTTTTTGCGTTCAATTAACGGAATAAAATTCCGTTATTTCCTGTCGAAATATGCAAAACGAACAAAAAAACTCGGTAAAAGGGATGCAAATCAGCCAAATAGAATAAAAAAACACCCTGTATTTCGGTGAAATTTCACCTTGAAAACAGGGTGTTTTTCCTTTACCATAAATATTGTCAGGCGGGACTGCGAGAGGAACTGTCCCGCAAAAAAATATCATAGTTAGAAGGAGAAATACTATGAAAAAAGCGCTTGCATTGACCCTGGCAGCCGCCATGGCACTGAGCCTGGCAGCCTGCTCCGGCGGCGACACCACCACTTCCGAATCCACTGCTTCCACCGGCACTTCTGAGGCTGCGACCAGCGACGCGGCTGCCACCACCACTTCCGGCGAAGTTGCCAACAAGGACAAGCCCCTCGTGTGGTTTAACCGTCAGCCCTCCAACAGCTCCACCGGTGAGCTGGACAAGGCTGCTTTGACCTTCAACGAGAATACTTACTACGTCGGTTTCGACGCCAACCAGGGCGCCGAACTGCAGGGCCAGATGGTTCTGGATTACATCACCGCGAATATCGATACCATCGATCAGAACGGCGACGGCATCATCGGCTACGTTCTGGCCATCGGCGATATCGGCCACAATGACTCTATCGCCCGTACCCGCGGCGTCCGTTCCGCTCTGGGCACCGCCGTTGAGGTTGACGGCGCCATCAACAGCGATCCTGTCGGCACCAACACCGACGGCACCGCCACTGCCGTTCAGGATGGCACTCTGGAAGTCAACGGCAAGAGCTACGTCGTCCGTGAGCTGGCTTCTCAGGAAATGAAGAACTCCGCCGGCGCCACTTGGGACGCTGCCACCGCCGGTAACGCCATCGGCACCTGGGCCGCTTCTTTCGGTGACTCCATCGACGTGGTCGTTTCCAACAACGACGGCATGGGCATGTCCATGTTCAACGCCTGGTCCAAGGAGAAGGGCATCCCCACCTTCGGTTACGACGCCAACGCTGACGCCGTTGCTGCTATCGGCGAAGGCTACGGCGGCACCATCAGCCAGCACGCCGACGTTCAGGCTTACCTGACCCTGCGCGTGATCCGCAACGCTCTGGACGGCGTGGATATCGACACCGGTATCGGCACTGCCGATGAAGCCGGCAACGTGCTGAGCGACGACGTTTACAAGTATGTGGAAGACGAGCGCTCCTACTACGCTCTGAACGTGGCTGTCACCAAGGACAACTATCAGGACTTCATGGACTCCACCAAGGTTTACGAGCCCGTTTCCAACCAGCTGGACGCCACCACCCATCCCACCAAGAAGGTTTGGCTGGACATCTACAACTCCGCCGATAACTTCCTGGGCTCCACCTATCAGCCCCTGCTGCAGAACTATGACGATCTGCTGAACCTGGAAGTCGAATACATCGCCGGCGACGGCCAGACCGAGGCCAACATCACCAACCGTCTGAGCAACCCCAGCCAGTATGATGCCTTCGCCATCAACATGGTTAAGACGGACAACGGCGCTTCCTACACGGCTCTGCTGAGCCAGTGATTCCCACCGCGTGTGCGGTGAACCGATTGATTAACAGGTAACACCCACTTGCTATTAGGGAGTTGATATGCGAAGCAGCTTCTCCCTAATAGCGTTTTTTGATGAAACTACGGCAAAAACGGCCTTTGGCCGCAGATGCTGAATTTGCAGATACGGGAGTAACTAGAATGGCAGATGCGAAAGACGATATCGTCTTGTCAATTCGTGGTATGTGCAAGTCCTTCGGCCGCAACCGGGTTCTTGACCATATCAACCTCGACGTGAAGCGCGGAACTGTCATGGGGCTTATGGGCGAAAACGGCGCCGGTAAGTCCACGATGATGAAGTGCCTGTTCGGCACCTACCAGAAGGACGAAGGCAAGATCTACCTCAACGGCAAGGAAATCAACTTTTCCGGCCCGAAGGATGCCCTGGAAAACGGCATTGCCATGGTCCACCAGGAACTGAACCAGTGCCTGGAACGCAACGTCATCGATAACCTGTTCCTTGGCCGGTATCCGGTCAATTCCGTCGGTGTTGTTGACGAGACGCGAATGAAAAAGAAGGCCTCCGAGCTGTTCCGCAAGCTCGGCATGACCGTGAACCTGACCCAACCCATGCGGAACATGTCCGTTTCCCAGCGTCAGATGTGCGAGATCGCGAAAGCCATCTCCTACAATTCTCAGGTCATTGTTCTGGACGAGCCCACTTCCTCACTGACCGTGCAGGAGGTCGACAAGCTCTTCGAGATGATGCGCATGCTGAAGGCACAGGGAATCTCTCTGATTTACATCTCTCACAAGATGGACGAAATCTTCGAGATCTGCGACCAGATCTCGGTGTTGCGTGACGGCAACCTGGTCATGACCAAGGACACCGCCGACACCAACATGAACGAACTGATCTCCGCCATGGTCGGCCGTTCGTTGGAAAGCCGCTTCCCGCCGGTGGACAACACCCCCGGCGAACCGATCCTCTCGGTGCAGCATCTTTCCACCAAGTACGCGCCGCACCTGCAGGATATCTCCTTTGATGTGCGGGAAGGCGAAATCTTCGGCCTGTACGGTCTGGTGGGTGCCGGGCGTACCGAACTGCTGGAAACCATCTTCGGCGTTCGGACCCGCGCAGCCGGGCGTGTGTACTTCAAAGGCCGCATGATGAACTTCAACAACGCCAAGGAAGCCATCGAGCACGGGTTTGCCATGATTACCGAGGAACGCAAGGCCAACGGCCTGTTCCTCAAGTGTGACCTGACCTTCAACACCACCATTGCCAACCTGAACCAATACAAGGCCGGCGTGGCGCTGTCCAACCCCAAGATGGTCAAGGCCACCAACAAGGAAATCAAGATCATGCACACCAAGTGCATGGGCCCGGATGATATGATCACAAGCCTTTCCGGCGGCAACCAGCAGAAAGTCATCTTCGGCAAGTGGCTCGAACGCGAACCGCAGGTCTTCATGATGGACGAGCCGACCCGCGGTATCGACGTCGGCGCCAAGTACGAGATTTATGAGCTGATCATCAACATGGCAAAACAGGGAAAGACAATCATCGTCGTTTCCTCCGAAATGCCTGAGATTCTGGGCATCACAAACCGTATCGGCGTCATGTCCAACGGTCACCTTTCCGGCATCGTGAATACCAAGGAGACCAACCAGGAAGAGCTGCTGAGACTCAGTGCGAAATACCTGTAAGTGGGGGATATTACTTATGGTGACAGAAAAAACAAAAGTCCTGACGGCTGAACAGGAAGCGGCCCTTCTCCAGCCCATCGACGAACACGTCGGTGCCATTCAGGAAAAGATCAATGCCCTGCGTGTGGACGGTACCGACCGGGTCATTGATATTCAGAACAACATTGACAACCTCAAGCGCGACCGCATTTATACCGAAGCGGAAAAGCAGACCAAGATCACCCAGCAGAAAGCGGCCCTGGAAAAAGCCAAGGCTGTGGAAGCCAAGAACAAGGACGCTGTGGCCAAGCTGATTGCGGAAGCCGAAAGCTACCTGAAAGCCCACTATGACAGCGAATACTACCAGGCTGTGGTGGCCAGCTGCAAAGTGGAAAAGGAAATGGCCCAGGAAAAGTACAAGGCGGCCGTGGCCCAGCTGGAGAAGGAGCACCAGGCAACCCTGGCCAAGCTCAGCGACGCCCACGAGATCAAGGACGAAAAGTACGTTCATAAGAACCGTCTGTTCGACGCCAAGATGCAGCTGGACAAGGACCTGCAGGCTGTCAAGGACCGCCAGCATGCCGCCTTCGACTACAAGTACCACCTGATCGACATGCTGCGCATGTCCAAGTTCACGGTAGGGGAGTCCCTGACCCAGAAATGGGAAAACTACAAGTACACCTTCAACCGTCGTGACTTCCTGCTGCGCAACGGTCTGTACATCGCCATTATCGTGATCTTCATCGCCCTGTGCATCATCACGCCCATCGTCAAGAACGTGCAGCTGCTCACCGTCAACAACGTGCTGAACATCCTGCAGCAGGCTTCGCCCCGTATGTTCCTGGCTTTGGGTGTTGCGGGCCTGATCCTGCTGGCCGGCACTGACCTGTCCATCGGCCGTATGGTCGGTATGGGCATGACCGCCGCCACCATCGTGATGCACTCCGGCCCCAACACCGGCTCCGTGTTCGGTCATGTCTTTGACTTCACCGGCCTGCCGGTCATCGCCCGCGTGCTGCTGGCTCTGGTGGTCTGCATCGTGCTGTGCACCATCTTTACCACCATCGCCGGTTTCTTCACGGCCAAGTTCAAGATGCATCCCTTCATCTCCACCATGGCCAACATGCTGGTCATCTTCGGTCTGGTTACCTACTCCACCAAGGGTGTGTCCTTCGGTGCCATCGAATCCAACATTCCCAGCATGATCATCCCCAAGATCAACGGCTTCCCCACCATCATCCTGTGGGCTGTGGCAGCCGTGATCATCGTCTGGTTCATCTGGAACAAGACCACCTTCGGCAAGAATCTGTTCGCTGTTGGCGGCAACCCCGAAGCGGCTTCCGTTTCCGGTATCTCCGTCTTCGGCGTCACCGTGGGCGCTTTCATCCTGGCCGGCATCCTGTACGGTTTCGGCTCCTGGCTTGAATGCATCCGCATGGTGGGTTCCGGCTCCGCCGCTTACGGCCAGGGCTGGGAAATGGACGCCATCGCGGCCTGCGTTGTGGGCGGCATCTCTTTCACCGGCGGTATCGGTAAGATTTCCGGCGTTGTGGTCGGCGTCTTCATCTTCACCGCGCTGACCTACTCCCTGACGACTCTGGGCATCGACACCAACCTGCAGTTCGTCTTCTCCGGCATCATCATTCTGGTTGCCGTTATGCTCGACTGCCTGAAGTACGTCCAGAAAAAGTAATTCGCCTTTCGCATCAACCTTTTTTGCGGCCCGCCGCACGGGAAAACCGTTCCCCGTGCGGCGGGTTCCTTTTTTACGTCGGACAGGTTTCATACAAAAAAGCCGGAGGCCTAAAACCGCCTCCGGCGTTGCTCTTTTTCCAATTGTTATTTACGGCGCCCGGCCTTCTTGCGCACACTGTACCCGAAGGTCCCCAGCCGACGCCCCAGAGCCAGATATTCTCCGTGGGAATAGACGATCAGCTTGGCTTTTTCCAGGCACAACTTTCCGTTTTCGTCCAGCAGGCTTTCGTCCACGTCCACCGCCACCACCTCGGCCAGGAAAAGATCGTGGCTGCCCAACGGAATGCGCTGGGTGACCTTGCATTCCAGGTTCAGGGGGCTTTCCTCCAACAGCACGGTGCCCACCTTGGCCGCCGGGGCCGCATGCAATCCCATGGCGGCAAACTTGTCCACATCCCGACCGCTCTTCACACCGCACCAGTCCACCGCCCGGGTCAGGCGTTCGGTGGGCAGATTCACCACAAATTCACCGCTGTCCTTGATCAGATCGTAGCTGTACCGCTCGGGTCGCACGCTGATGGACAGCATGGACGGCTGGGTGCAGATGGTGCCGCACCAGCCCACCGTGATCAGGTTGGGCTTTTCGGGGCTGCCGCAGCTGACCAGCACCGGCGGTTCGGGATTGAGCAGGGTAGAACCCTTCCATACTTGGCGGCTCATTCGTCGTCCTCCTTGTCCCAGGTACGTTCGCTGATGATATACCGCGGCCGCGCCTTGGTTTCCATGTAGATTTTTCCGATATACTCACCGATCACACCCAGGCAGATCAGCTGTACACCGGACACAAAGCAGATGATACAGGTGGTGGAAGCCCAGCCGGATACGGTGGCTCCCATGGCGGCTTCCGCCATGGCCCAGATCACGCCGATAAAGGAGATCAGTGCCACCAGCACACCGAAGCCGGTAATAAACCGGATGGGTTTGACCGAAAGGCTGGTGATGCCGTCAAAGGCCAGACTGAGCATCTTGGACAGGGGATAGTGGCTTTCCCCCGCAATGCGCTCGTGGCGCTCGTAGGTGACGGCGGTGCTCTTGAAGCCCACCAGAGGGACCATCCCCCGCAGGAAAAGATTCACTTCCTTGAAATTGGCGAATTCCTGCAGCACCCGGGCGCTCATCAGACGGTAATCGGCGTGGTTGAACACTACCTCGGCGCCCATGGCATTGAGCAATTTGTAGAAGCTTTCGGCGGTAAAACGCTTGAAGAAGGTGTCGGTGTCCCGCTTGGAACGCACCCCGTACACCACCTCGCAGCCGTCGTGATAGGCGTCCACCATGTCATCCATGGCATTGATGTCGTCCTGGCCGTCACAGTCGATGGAAATGGTGATGTCGCAGCGGTCCTTGGCCTCCATCAGACCGGCCAGTACGGCATTCTGGTGGCCGCGGTTGCGGCTCTGGCAGATGCCCAGATAGTGCGGGTCACCGGCGGCCAGATCACGGATGATCTGCCAGGTGTTGTCCTTGGAACCGTCGTTGACGAACAACACCCGGCTGTCCGGACTGATCTTGCCTGCGGCGGCCAGGTCGTTGATCTTCTGCAGGAACAGGGGCGCCGTGATGGGCAGCACTTCCTGCTCGTTGTAGCAGGGGATGACAATGTACAAAACAGGGGTCTGACGGTGGCTCATGATTACCTCATTCCTGGCACTGGTGACGCAGGCCTTCTTTGTCCAAAATCTTGAAGCTTCCGCGGAAAGTCTCAATCAATCCTTCCCGCTGCATGCGGCCCAGCTCCCGGCTCAGAGCACTGCGGTCGCAGTTCAGGTACTCGGCCAGACCGGCGCGGGTCAGGGGCACCGCAAAGGTGTCCTGACCGGCTTCGTCCGCCTGTTCCAGCAACCACAGACTGATACGGACCCGCAGACTTTTGCAGATCAGCAGTTCCACCCGGCGGTCCAGGGCAAAGTACTTGTTGGAAATGGTCAGCACCAGATTTTGCAACAGCTGCAGGTGGCTTTCATGCAGGTGGGCACAAGGGTGAATAATCTTCTCATAAGGAAGGTAAACGGCCAGGCAATCGGTCTGCGCCATGACGCTGACCGGACTTTTGGTGCTGGAACCGGAAAGTACATCCCCGAACAGCCCGCCGGTGCTCATCTCGGTAATGGCCACGCTGCTGCCGTCCGGTGTGTTTTTCAGGGCGGTGATGGACCCTTCCAGCAGAATGCCGACCTCGTTGGTCTCATAGCCGGCCAGCATCAGGAATTCTCCTTTTTGGTAGCGGCGCACGCGCGGGGCAAAGCAATCCAGCATCTTGTCCAGCTCATCATCACGCATACCGCGCAGCAGGGAAGTGCTGCGCAAAACAGGATAATACGGCCGCAGGTTCATCGCAAAGGTCCTTTCATGCAGAAATCGGCGGCGCCTCGTCCTGGTCAGGAAAGACACCGCAAAATGTTGCCCGGGCAAAACTGTTGCACCGGCAATCGACATTCTTGCTTTATTATAGTATAGTAATGCGGCAAAAGCAAATGGAATTCTGGCCGCGAACAGCGGCAATGGGAGGAAATCATTGTGAAATTCAAACGCGTTCTCGCTGCTTTCAGCGCGCTGGCCCTGGCTGTATCCCTGGCGGCCTGCGGTGCGCCGTCCTCGGCCTCCACCCAGGAAACTGCGGCTCCTGCGGCAACCGCTGCCCCCACCGCGACCCCCGCGGCCGAAACTCCGGAAACCGCCGAAGCCACCGGCTTCCGCGTGGCCGGTTTGAAGGGCCCCACCACCATGGGCCTGGTAAACCTGGTGGATGATGTGGACAAGGGCGAAAGCGACCTGGACCTTGATTTCACCATGTACGGCGCGGCGGACGAGATTGTCCCGCTGCTGGTCAAGGGCGATCTGGATGCAGCGGCCATTCCCGCCAACCTGGCAGCCACCCTGTACCAGAAGACCAACGGCGCCGTGGAAGTGGCGGCCATCAACACCCTGGGTGTGCTGTACATCGTGGAAAACTCCGATGCCCAGTATACCGGCATTGCGGACCTGAAGGGCAAGACCATCCTGACCACCGGCAAGGGCACAACCCCCGAGTATGTGCTGCGCTACGTGCTCAGCGAAAACGGCCTGGACCCCGACAAGGATGTGACCATCGAATATTTCAGCGAATCCACCGAAGTGGTGGCCCAGATGACCGCCCGCGGTGAGGGCACTATTGCCATGCTGCCCCAGCCTTTCGTGACCAGCGCCCTGTCCCAGGTGGAAGGCCTGAGCGTCAAGTTTGATATGAGCGAAGAGTGGGAGAAGGTGGCCGGTTCCCAGTTGGTTACCGGTGTTCTGGTGGCCCGCAAGGATGCCGTGGAAGCCGATCCCGAAGCCTTTGATGCGTTCCTGAGCGCCTACCAGGCCAGCACTGAGGCGGCCAACACCGATCTGGAAGGCACTGCCGCCCTGTGCGAAAGCTACGGCATCGTGGCCAAGGCTGCTCTGGCTCAGAAGGCCCTGCCCGAGTGCAACATCGTTTTCATCACCGGCGAGGAGATGCGCACCGCCCTGGAAACCTACTTCCAGGTGCTGTACGACGCCGATCCCACCAGCGTGGGCGGCCAGCTGCCGGCTGACGACTTCTACTATGGCGTCTGATTCCTGCCCGGCGGTCCATCGTGACCGCTGGCACACCGCTGCGGCGGTGGTCTTTTGGGTCATTGTGTGGCAGTTGGTCGCCATGGCCCTGGGGCATGGCGGGTTGTTCCTGTCCACCCCACTGCAGACGCTGCGGGCATTGGCCGTACAGCTGCCGACCCTGGATTTCTGGCACCGCATCGGATTCAGTACCCTGCGCATTCTGACCGGCTTTTTGCTGGCCGTGGTCTGCGGTGTGGTGCTGGGGGCGGCAGGGGCGCGCTGGCACACAGTGCGGGTGCTGCTGGGACCGCCCATGCAGCTGATCCGTGCCATGCCGGTGGCCAGCTTTGTAATTCTGGCTCTTTTGTGGGTCAGCAGCGCCAACCTTTCGGTGGTGGTCAGCTTCACCCATGTGCTGCCGGTGATTTACGCCGGCGTCATGGGCGGCATTGCCGACACCGATGCCCAGCTGCTGGAAATGGCCCGCGTCTATCGGCTGCCTCTGGTCAAGCGGCTGCGGTATATCTGGCTGCCGGGCGTCTTTCCGTCTTTGAGCGAAAGCTGCATTGCCGCTATGGGCATGTGCTGGAAAAGCGGTGTCTCCGCCGAGGTCATCGGTCTGCCTGATAACTGCGTGGGAGATGCTCTCTACCGTGCGAAAATCACCCTGTCCACCCCGGACGTCTTCGCCTGGACCCTGGTCATTGTGCTGCTGTCCGCCTTGCTTTCGGCGGTGGCGGCCCGGGGCCTGCGCCGGCTCAAAGCCCGGCTTTGCGGGGAGGTGAGGGCGGTATGAGCATTGCGGTGGAACACCTGGAAAAGCGGTTCGGGACCCGCACGGTGCTCCGGGATTTTACCCTGCACACCTCCGGCCCGCTGGTGCTGATGGGGCCTTCCGGCTGCGGAAAAACGACCCTGCTGCGGATTCTTATGGGCCTGGAAACGCCGGACAAAGGCACCATAACGGGCATCGGCCGGGTGGGCGCGGTGTTTCAGGAAAACCGCCTGTGCCCACAGCTTACCGCCGTGGGCAACATTGTACTCACCGGCGGAGCGCCGGACGCAGCGGAACGGGAGTTGCGCACCCTGGGCTTTGTGGATAAGGATCTGGCCCTTCCCAGTGAACGGCTTTCCGGGGGACAAAAACGCCGGACGGCCCTGCTGCGGGCGCTGCTGTGTCCCCAGGCGCAGACACTGCTTCTGGACGAGCCCTTTACCGGCATGGACGCCGAGCTGGTGGCCCAGGCGGCGGCTTCGGTCTGTCGCCTGGCGGCGGGACGGGATACGATTCTCGTCACCCACGACGCTGCCGCGGCGGCCCTGCTGGGCTGGCCGGTGGTGCAGATGCACCCCCACAGCGACTGACACAAACACAAAAGGCAAGGTTCCCAAAAAGGAACCTTGCCTTTTTTACATCAGTTCTTCCAGTATGGCGTTCTGTACCACCATCCCCGCAGGGGTCAGGCGAAGGGTCCGGCCGTCAAACTCCGCATAGCCGTGGCCCACACACTGGCGGAGAAAAGCCTTCCGCCGGGCATCCAACGGGGTGCCGCCCCGGTGTACGTATTCGTCCCAGTCCAGCCCGGCGGTCAGGCGCAGCTGCATGAGCAGAAAATCTTCGGCATCGCAGATGCCTTCCTCCTGCTCTGTCAGGGTACCCGCCACAAAGGCGTCGGTATCATCCGGCCAGAACCGGCGTACATTGCCCAGACAGCTGTGGGCTGAGGGGCCCACCCCCCAGTAATCCCGGCAGTTCCAGTACAGCAGATTGTGCCGCCCTTCGTGACCGGGCCGGGCAAAGTTGCTGATCTCATACTGGCGGTATCCGGCGGCTTCCAGCTGCTTCACAGCGTAGAGGTAAAAGTCTGCCGCGGCGTCCGGGTCGGGCAGATTGGCCGGGCGATGCCGGGCAAAGGCAGTGCCCGGTTCAATCTTGAGCAGATAGGCCGAAATGTGGGTGCAGCCGCCGGTTTGCAAAAGGTCCAGGGTGGCGTCGAATTCAGCGTTGGTGTAGTTCGGCAAAGCCAGCATGATGTCACCGCACAGGTCGTCGAACCCGGCCTGCCGTGCCCAGGCCAGAGCCAGGGCGGCACCGTCGGCGGTGTGGGTGCGGCCCAGGGTGCGCAGCTGGGGGTCCGAAGCGCTCTGCACCCCAAAGCTCAGCCGGTTCACTCCCGCTTCCCGGAACCCTGCCAGGGATTGTTGGCTGACCACGTCCGGGTTGGCCTCCAGGGTGATTTCGGCCCCGGGCAGCGGCGCGGCGGCCTCAATCAGGCTGCGCACCTGTGTAGGGGAGAGCAGCGCCGGGGTGCCGCCGCCGAAGTACAAGGTATCCGGCCGGCGGTGGTTGTTGCGCAGTTCCCGCAGCAGAGCATCCACGAAAGGCTGGGGCACCTCCCGGGTACCGGGGGCGGAATAAAAGTCACAATACCGGCATTTGGCGCGGCAGAAGGGAATATGCAGATAAATCCCGAAACGGTCCTGGACCAAAGATTTCACCTCTTAACAAAAAAATATCCAATGATTCATATATCGTTTACACATTTTCCGACAGATAGAGTATATAATAGGGATACGTAAAAAGAAAGGGGTCCTAGTGAACTATGGACGAAAAATATTATACCATTTCGTATGCCGAAAGTCCGTTCGGTACCCTCAATCAATATATGACCCGCACCTTTGTCTGGATGTTTGCCGGCCTGCTTGTCACCTTTGCGGTGGGCATTGGCACTCTGTACAGCCCGCTGGCTTATCTTTTGTTCAACAGCGGCCTGTATCTGATCCTGTGCATTGCGGAACTGGCCATGGTGGTGGTTTTGTCCGCCCGCATCGATAAGCTGCGCCCGTCCACAGCCACCAGTTTGTTCTTCGGGTACGCGGTGCTCAACGGCATCAATCTCAGCATTGTCTTTGCGGCTTACGCGTTCAGCACCCTGGTGCTGGCCTTCCTGGTCGGCGCGCTGTACTTCGGCATCATGGCCCTGTACGGTGCCCGCACTCAGCGAGACCTGAGTTCCTGGGGAACGCTGCTTTCCGGTGCGCTGATCACCCTGATTGTGGTGGGGCTGCTGGGCGGCCTGCTCATGTTCTTCATCCCGGGTGCCTTCAGCACCTTTGACCTGATTCTGTGCGCAGTCAGCCTGGTGGTCTTCATGGCCTTCACCGCTTACGACGTGCAGAAACTGAAATACTATTACTCCTACTTTGGCGGCGACGCAGCCATGCTGCACAAGTCTTCCATCATCGGTGCGCTGAGCCTGTACCTGGATTATATCAACATCTTCCTGTACGTGCTGCGCATCCTGGGCCGTCATCGTGACTGATCAAGGTGGTACCTGTTATGACCAAACTTCAGGAATTTGTTTCGCTCCTGTCGGGCGAATTTGACAACGCGGCCCAGCATGCCGAACTGACGGCGGCAGGCCAGGCGGATTTTCCCTTTGCCGAACACCGCAACACCCCCTGCAACGATAAAATCCGGGGATTGCCTTCCGATTTTGCCGGAGTCTTTCTGGTGGAGGAAAGCTACTACACGGTGGCCGGACGCACCCATGCGTCACCCCATCTGTTCCTGTTCACCCAGGAAGGGGACAATATCCGGCTGACCTCCTACGACACGCCGGAAGGATACGACAAGAACAGCTTCACCGCAGCCCAGCTGAAAGATGTGGAATATGCATCCCTTCGGCCCTCCCAAAAGTTTACCCCTGCGCTGTACACCTGCAAGGACGGTGTGTGGGAAGGCGGCAGCGTCAGCATGTTTACCCCGGTGCTCAAGTTCACCCTGTTTGAGCGGTTCTCTTCCGATTGCCTGGAGGTGACCGAACAGATGGAGATGAATGGCAAGCGCACCTTCGGCTACGATGTGCCGATCCTTTACAAACGCAAATAAGCGGCGCTCGACCAGGCACCGCAGCAAAAAGGGACGAACCCCCACGGGGTTCGTCCCTTTTGTCATGTTTCGGGTGGAAAAAATCAGTTGCCGATGAGGAAGTCCAGCACATCCCAGCCGTCGCCGCCCACTTCCCGGTACAGCTCGGTGTAGCCGCATTGGCAGCAACTGACAGTGGTAAACTTTTTGTTCTGGATATCAAACAGCTTGGCAAAATTGCCGCCGGTGGCCTGAAGCCGGTCGGCCACATATTCCTGGCAGCCGCACTTCGGGCAGACATATTGGTGTTTTTCCATAAGATGCCTCCTTTGAGTCAGGGAAGGTTCAAGTTTTTGCTGATCAGACGATGGGTTACTGCCCACAGAATACCATCTGCCAGCGCAAAAAGCAAGAGCACGCTGCCGGCCATGATGCCGGCGACCATCTCGCCGTGAAGGCTCATTTCCAGAAAGAAGCGGGTCCAACCATCCAATACGGATTGCGGCAGATGGGTCATTGCGATGGCGGCCAATGCAAACAGCAGCACAAACGCCATCTGAAGGGCAAAGCCCAGCACAAAATAGGTGACAATGCTGGCCAGCATCCTCTGCTGGGGCCAGCGGGAGCCGATGGCCATGCACAGATACAGGTACAGATAGGCGGAGATCATGGCCAGCACCATCTGCACGACCAGAAACACCGTGCCTATGCTGCTTTGCAGGGAAAACTGCTGCGAAACCGTCTGGGCGGCTTCCGCCTCGCCGTCTGCGTTGGCCATCCAGGTACAGCCAATGCAGATTAGAATGGAAGCAATGGTGGAGCCGCAGGCACACAGCAGCTTGGCGGCCATGTGCTGCCAGGGCGCCGCGGGCAGACTGAACATCAGATATCCCTGGTCACCCAGCAATTTGTAGAAGCGCTGAATGTTCAGCACCACACAGGCGGCAATGGTGGCAAAGAGAAACAGGGCGGTGAGAATCTGAAAAAAAGATTCCAGAACGGCCGACACCGGTGTTCCCACCGTTCCGGATAAGACGCTGTCCAACCGCCCGATCATCGCGGCCAGCAAGGCGAATACCGCCGTGCCGGCCCAGATGGGCACCAGAATCCGTCCCACGGCCAGACATTCATATTTCAAAAGCTTGTTCATCATGGCAAAATCCCTCTTTTCCCTTCAGATCAGACGCGGAAGGTTGTGCGGAAATATTCGTCCAGGCTCATGCCGCTTTCCTCCCGCAGTTCGTCCACGGGGCGGTGGGTCAGCAGTTGCCCTTCTTTCAGAATCAGCACTTCATCCAGCATTCGCTCCACATCCTCCACCAGATGGGTGGAGATGACCACGGCAGCGTCCTCGTTGTAGTTGCGCAGGATGGTATTCAGGATGTACTCCCGGGCTGCCGGATCCACGCCGCCCAAAGGTTCATCCAGCAAATACAACTTGGCGGCCCGGCTCATGGCCAGGCAGAGCTCCATCTTTTCCTGGGTGCCTTTGCTCATGGTGCCGATGCGCTGCCGCGGATCCAGTTTCAGATCGGCCAGCATCCGGGACGCCTTCGGCATGTCAAAGTCCGCATAGAAATCCGCGAACAGGGCAACCACATCGTCCACCCGCATTTCCACCGGCAGGGCCATGCGATCGGGCAGGTAGGAGGTGATGGCTTTGGTGGCCACCCCGGGAACCTGGCCGCCGATGAGTATCTGCCCGGCATTGGGGCTCAATAGTCCGGCGGAAAGTTTCAGCAAGGTGGTTTTGCCGCTGCCGTTGGGGCCCAGCAACCCCACCAGGCGTCCGGGAAGAATTTCAAAGTTCACATTATCCAGGGCCGTTTTGTGGCCATAGCGTTTGCACAGCCCCTTGGCCTGATAGATTACTTGCATCATATCGTCTCCTTTTCGGCAGCCGCGCACAGTAGCGCGGCGGTTTCTTCGGCATTGATGCCCAGCGCCTGCATCTGTTTCCAGAACTCCTCAGCCAGGGCCTTGGCCCGCTGGCGACGGATTTCGTCCAGCTGTTCGGTTCCGGCAGATACGGTGCGCCCGGCGGTGCGATGGGTTTGCATCAGCCCTCGGCTTTCCAGTTCCTGCAACGCCCTCTGCATGGTGTTGGGGTTGACCCCCGCCTGGGCTGCCAGTTCCCGCACCGGCGGCACCTTGGACCCGGCAGGCATGGCGCCGGTCACGATGGCCAGCTCCAGCTGTTCAACCAGCTGCAGGTACACCGGTCGGCCGGATTCGATGTTCCATTCCATCGCGGCACCTCCTTTGTATTATTGTATTAACCATCTAATACAATAATACATCGGGCCCGGAAATTGTCAACCCCTTTGCAGAAGAATCTTTTTGCGGTATGATAACAGCAGTACCGCTGCATACAGGGGGAGATACCATGCCGCATATCCTGATCATTGAGGATGATACCGATATCAACAACGCTGTGACCGAATACATTGCCGCCCGCGGCTGCCGCTGTACCCAGGCATTTTCCGGCACCGAAGGCCGACTGTACTGGCAGCAGGGCGGGGTGGACCTGATCATCGCCGACCTGATGCTGCCGGGCCTGACCGGGCAGCAGCTTCTGGCCGAAATCCGCGCCAAAAGCAGCGTGCCGGTCATTGTGCTGTCCGCCCGCACGGCCTTGCAGGACAAGGTGGAGTTGCTGGAACTGGGGGCCGACGATTACCTCACCAAGCCCTTTTCCTTGCAGGAACTGTGGCTGCGGGTGGGGGTACAGCTGCGCCATGCGGGAGCAGCGCCCCAATCTTCCGTATTGGAATATAAGGAATGGCGCATCGACCCGGAAGCCCGCACCCTGACAGTGCAGGGCAACCAGATTCCCCTGACCCTGCACGAATACGAGATTGTGGCCCTGTTGGCGGCCCGCCCCAAAAAAGTTTTCACCCGGCAGGAAATATACGAGGCTGTCTGGCAGGAACAGGCCTTTGTGGAAGACAAGACCATCAACGTGCACATCTCCAACATTCGGGCCAAGCTGCGCCCCACCGGTACCGATACCTATATCAAGACGGTGTGGGGCATCGGGTTCCGGCTGGAATAAGGCAAACTTTATTCTTTCTTTATATTTCCTTTGCGATTGTTTGGCCTTTGCCCGGTACAATGAAGGCATACCAAACAAAGGAGAGGGTCAAATGCAAATCGCTGTTCGTACCCGGGGACTCTGTAAGCGGTATCATGGCAAAGCTGCCGCGGACCATCTGGATATGCAGGTCCCCCAGGGGGAAATCTATGGCTTTATCGGCGCCAACGGGGCCGGCAAGTCCACCACCTTCAAACTGCTGGCAGGGTTGGCCAACCCGACGGCCGGACAGATTGAAATTTTCGGGCAGCCGCTGCACCAAGGCGGCTGTGGCCGTCGGGTGGGCATCCTCATTGAGGACGCCGGTCTGTACGGATCGCTGTCTGCAGCAGACAACTGCCTTCTGCAGGCCAAACTTCTGGGCCTGGATGATGAAAAGACTGCAGTCGGTCGGGTGCTGGCCCAGACCGGTCTGGAACATATGGGCAGAAAAGCGGCCAAACACTTTTCCATGGGTCAGCGTCGACGCCTGGGACTGGCCCTGGCCCTGCTGGGCAGCCCCGACCTGTTGCTGCTGGACGAACCCACCAACGGTCTGGACCCGGAGGGCATCCGGGACGTGCGCCTGCTGTTGCAGCAGCTGCAAGCCGAGCATGGTGTGACCATTGTGGTCAGCAGCCACATTCTGGGCGAGCTGGAAAAATTCGCCACCTGCTACGGCATCATCCGGGACGGCCGGATGGTGCAGGAAATCACGGCGGCGGAGCTTTCCAGCCGGTGCCGGGCGTATATCGCCCTGCAAACTCCGGACCCCCACCGTGCAGCAGCCTTGCTGGAAGACAAGCTCCACCTGCACGACTACACCGTGCGCCCGGAAGGGGAGCTGCGTATCTATGATCCAGCCGACCCGGCCCGCATCAACGCTGTCCTGCTGGACGGCGGGGTGGCGGTGCAGTCCATCGGTACCCACCGCCAGGAACTGGAAGATTACTTTTTGCAGATGATGGGGGTGGAAAATCATGTTTGAAGTGCTTCGGATGGACTGGTACCGGCTGCGTCGTCAGAAATACCTGCTGACCGGGCTTCTTTTGGGGCTGGGAATGATCGCTTTGTCCTATGCGTTTATCACTCTGCTTTCGGACCCGGAAACCGTCAATGCTATGCAGGCCCAGGGGGCCGAGATCACGGCCGAGGATATAGCCGATGGTGCGGCGCTGGCGGGATATACTCTGCAGAGGTACATGCACCAGATGCTGTTTGAAGGCGGATTCTGGATTTCCCTGATTGCGGTGTTCACCGGCGTTTACTGCGCGGAGGACTATACGGGAGGGGCCGTCAAGAATATTTTTCCTGCCCTGGGGTGCCGCTGGCCCTATGTGGTGGGGCGGGCCCTGTGTCTGCTGGTATACAATGCGGTGCTTATGGCAGCCTACTTGCTGGTACCGCTGGCCTTGTACCCGCTGCTGGTGTTCGGCGCGGTGGGCGGCACCTGGCTGGACTGGCTGCAGATGTACCTGGCGGCCTGCCTGGTGGGCTGGGCCATTTCTATGTGTGCCTTTTTCCTGTCCACGCTGATCCGCCGGGAAGGCTGGATGGCGCTGGTCGCCCTATGCGTGGGGACAGGGCTGCCGGCTTTGGTGCTGGGCTTTGCTTGTCAGATACTGCACCTGCCGGATTTGACCCGGTTTACCATTTGTATCTGTGGCCGGATGATTACGCCTGACTTCCGGTCTGAACAGTACCTGCACATCGCGGTAACATGCCTGGCCTGGGTGGTGGTGTATGGCCTTCTCACCGACCTGTCTTTGCGCAGGCGGGACCAGGCCTGAAAATTTCGGACAGGAAAGAGGTGTTTTGTATGCTTGCTGCCGTGCTTGTGCTTGGCTGCGCGGTTGTGGCGCTGGTTGTGCTGGTCCTGCGCTTGCTGCATCAGTTTTCCGCCTGGGCCAGCTGGCTGGAGAACACCCCGCCGGATTCCAACACAAGCCTGCCGGTGTCGGTGCGGCTGGGCCCGGTGGTGCGTGCGGCCCGGGCCATCAACGGTCGGCTGGACCGGACCCGGCAGCAGACCCTGGAGGCGAAAAAGGCCGGACAGGAGCTGCAAAATACCATGGCGGCCCTCAGCCACGATATCCGCACACCTTTGGCAGCCGCCTGCGGGCATCTGGAATTGCTGCGCACCGAAACCGATCCGGGAATCCGGGCCCGGCGGCTGGATACGGTGGAGCAGCGCCTGCAGGACCTGGAAGGATTGCTGGACGAAATGTTTCTGTATACCCGCCTGCAAGCGGGGGAAACTATGCCCATGGACCTGCACCCGGTGGCGTTGTGGCCGGCGGTGTGTGAATCCCTGGCTGCCCTGGTCCCCCAGCTGGAATCCGCTGGGCTGGAGCCACAGCTGGATTTCCCTGATCAGGCAGCCACGGTTCTGGCCGATACCGAAGCACTGGACCGTGTGCTGCGCAATCTCGTCACCAACGGCATCCACCATGCCGCCGGCAGATTTTCCATAGCCCAGACGCCGGAAGGCCTTGTCTTTTCCAACCCGGTGGCCGACCCGGCGGCCATCGACCCGGAACATCTCTTCGACCGGTTCTGGCGGGCAGATACCGCCCGACGCAGCGGTCACGGCGGGGCGGGGCTGGGCCTGTCCATTGTCCGGCAGCTGACCGAGGCCATGGGCGGACGGGTGAACGCAGCGCTGGAAGGCGATGTGCTGCGCATCTGTCTCTGGCTGCCGCCCGCCAAAATGTAACCGTACAGCCCGTGCCGGAGTCCGGTGCGGGCTGTTTTCGCATGGGGACAGACACTTGAACATTTCGACGTAAAATGTCACTTTGCACGCTTTTTCCCTATATTTATACAAAAATTGATTGACAGCCCCCGGGAACACGGTATAATGAAACTTGTGTTTTGCATCTATTGAACACAGAACAAGCGTTGTATGTGCCACTGTAGCCGCGGTCCGAACCCAACCGAACCGACGGTGTAACAAACCTTTTGCGGGGTGGTATCATGGGCGCTGACCGGCAGGTATCCGCATGGAGCCGGAGCCGCCGGCACAGATTCCGCAAAGGGGGATGCAGTATAAAATGAATGATTCGCTGATCGTATCGCTCAAGAACATTGTTGTTGACTTTGACGGGGAAAAGGTTTTGAACGGCCTTTCGCTGGACATTCACGACAAAGAGTTCGTCACCTTTCTGGGCCCTTCGGGCTGCGGCAAGACGACCACTCTGCGCGTGATTGCCGGTTTTATCACCCCGCAGTCCGGCAATGTTCTTTTTGATGGCAAGGACATCACCGGCCTGCCGCCCTACAAGCGTCAGGTCAACACGGTGTTCCAGAAGTATGCACTGTTCCCGCATCTCAATGTGTTTGAGAATGTGGCCTTCGGTCTGCGTCTGAAAAAGATGCCCGAAGAACAGCTGCGGCCGAAGGTGCTGGAAATGCTGGAGATCGTGGGCCTGAAAGGCTTCGAGCGCCGCAGCATCCACCAGCTGTCCGGCGGCCAGCAGCAGCGCGTGGCCATTGCCCGCAGCCTGGTCAACCAGCCCCGGGTTCTGCTTTTGGACGAGCCTCTGGGTGCATTGGACCTGAAACTGCGCAAGGAGATGCAGCTGGAACTCAAGCGTCTGCAGCGGGAGATGAACATCACCTTCGTGTATGTTACCCACGACCAGGAAGAAGCCCTGACCATGTCCGACACGGTGGTGGTCATGAACAAGGGCAACATCCAGCAGATCGGCAGCCCCCAGGATATCTACAACGAACCCCAGAACGCCTTTATCGCCAACTTCATCGGCGATTCCAATATTGTGGAAGGCATCATGCTCAAGGACTTCCTGGTCAGCTTCTGCGGCCATGATTTCTCCTGCGTGGACCGCGGCTTCGGCGTCAACGAGCCGGTGCAGGTGGTGGTCCGCCCCGAGGACGTGGCCATTGTGCCCCCGTCCACCGGTATGCTCACCGGCCTGGTGAAGGAAGTCATCTTCAAGGGCGTGCATTTTGAGATGCATGTGGATGTGGAAGGCAAGGAATGGCTGATTCATTCCACCCAGGCCAGCCAGCCCGGCGAGATCATCGGCATGAACATCGGCCCGGACGAGATTCACATCATGTCGCGGGAAGGGGTGTGACGCCGCATGCTTCGTTCCAAAGCTTCCCGTTGGGCAGCGGCACCTTATCTGTTGTGGATGTCCATCTTCATCGTGGTGCCCCTGTTCATTGTTATCTGGTATGCGCTGACCGATTCCGCAGGCACCTTCACCCTGCAGAACCTTTCCGAAATCGGCCGGTATTCCTCGGTGTTCGCCCGCAGCCTGCTGCTGGCGGCCGAAGCCACCATCATCTGCCTGGTGCTGGCCTTCCCGGTGGGGTATTTTCTGTCCCGCCTGCGGGCCAACAAGCAGCACATCATGCTCATGCTGATCATGCTGCCCATGTGGATGAACTTTTTGCTGCGCACCTACGCCTGGATGACCCTGCTGGAGAAAAACGGTCTGATCAACAAGCTGCTGGGCCTGGTGGGCCTGGGCCCGCTGAACATGATCAACACTTCCGGTGCGGTGGTGCTGGGCATGGTGTACAACTACCTGCCCTATATGATTCTGCCGCTGTACACCGCCATGACCAAGATTGATGATTCCATCATCGAGGCGGCCCAGGACCTGGGGTGCAACACCTTCCAGACCCTGCTGCGGGTGCTGATTCCCTTGTCCAAGCCGGGCATTGCCACCGGCATCACCATGGTGTTTGTGCCGGCGGTGTCCACCTTTATCATCAGCCGCATGCTGGGCGGCGGTTCCAACCTGCTCATCGGCGACCTGATCGAACTGCAGTTCCTGGGCAACTCCTACAACCTGAACCTGGGTTCTGCCATGAGCCTGGCCCTGATGGTCATTGTGCTTTTGTGCATGAGCTTCACATCCAGCTTTGACGAAGAGGAAATGGAGGGGGTCATGTAATGAAAACACAACACAAACGCCTGCTCCAGCGCGCCTACATCGTGATGATCTTCGGGTTCATGTACCTGCCCATTGCGGTGCTCATCGCCTACAGCTTCAATGAAAACAAGAGCCGTACCGTCTTTTCCGGCTTTACCCTGGACTGGTACCGCAGCCTGTTCCACAACGAGATGATCCTGTCCGCTCTGGGGTTGTCGGTTGTGCTGGCTTTGGTGTCTTCGGTGCTGGCCACCGTGCTGGGCACCCTGGCCACCATCGGCATCAATTCCATGTCCCGCCGCACCCAGCTGATTGTCAACAACATCAGCTATGTGCCGGTGGTCAACCCCGAAATCATCACCGGTGTTTCCCTCATGCTGCTCTTTGTGCTGCTTCAGCAGGCAGGCATCGGGGGAGAGGGCGGCATCTTCGGCTGGGCAACCCTGCTCATCGCCCACATCACCTTCAACGTGCCCTACGTGATCTTCAACGTGGGTCCCAAACTGCGCCAGCTGGACCCCAGCCTGTACAATGCGGCGCTGGACCTGGGCTGTACGCCGCGGCAGGCTTTCTTCAAGGTCATTCTGCCCCAGCTTACCCCGGCCATCCTGTCGGCGTTCCTGATCTGCCTGACCTACTCCATTGATGATTTCATGATCTCCTACTTCAACTGCGGCACCATGCAGACCTTGCCCATCGCCATCTACAGCATGACCCGCAAGAAGGTCAGCCCCGAGATCAACGCTCTGTCGGCCATCATCTTCCTGGTCATTCTGGCCATCATCCTGATTTCCAACCATATGGATTCCCGCGCCTACCGCCGCAACCAGGCGGCCATCCGCAAGGGCGCGGCCGAAGTGTGAAGGGGAGGGGCAAGATGAAGCTGAAACGTTTTTGCGCTTTGGGCGCTGCCCTGATGCTGCTGCTGCCCGCCGTTGCCACCCCCGCCTTTGCCGCGGAAGAAATCGTGATCAACGAGGACATCTCGGTTTCCGGGGATTACGACTGGACCCGCTTTGCCGACGACAACATCACCCTGAATGTCTACAACTGGGGCCTGTATATCTCCGACGGCTCGGACGACAGCGTGGACGTGGTCTCCGCCTTTGAGGAACTCACCGGCATCAAGGTCAACTACACCACCTTTGATTCCAACGAGAGCCTGTATGCCAAGATGAAGTCCGGCGGCGCCAGCTATGATGTGATTTTTCCCTCCGACTACATGGTGGGCAAACTCATCGCCGAAGGAATGCTGGCTCCCCTGGACTACGACAACATTCCCAACATTGCCGCCATCGGGGACGAATACCTGGGCTGGGATTTTGACCCGGACAACGCCTACAGCGTGCCCTACATGTGGGGTACCACCGGCCTGATCTACAACACCACCATGGTGGACGAGGCCCCCACCAGCTGGTCCGCTTTGTGGGACGTGCAGTATGCCGGCAACGTGCTCATGTTCAACAACTCCCGGGATGCCTACGCCATTGCGGCCAAGCGGGCGGGTCTGTCCCTGAACCCTTCCTCGGTGGAGGAGGTGAATCAGGTCATGAAAGACCTGCAGGACCAGAAATCCATCGTGCAGGCCTATGTCATGGACGAGATCTTCGATAAGATGGAGGGCGGCGAGGCCGCCATGGCCCCGTATTATGCGGGCGACGCCCTGACCATGATCGAGGACAACCCCGACCTGGCCTTTGTCCACCCGGAAGAGGGCGTGAACTTCTTTGTGGACAGCATGTGCATTCCGGCCACCAGCAAGAACAAGGAAGCCGCCGAAATGTTCATCAACTATATGTGTGAAACGTCGGTGGGCTACGCCAACTGCGACTACATTGGCTATTCCACCCCCATCACGGCGGTGTGGGAGATGCTGGACGATGACCTGAAGTACAGCCCCATCGCCTATCCCGGGGAGGACGTTATGTCCAAGGCGGAGGTGTTCGTCACCCTGCCGGATGAGATCAACGCCGAGATGGACAGCCAGTGGAGCCAGATGAAGAGCTACGACGAGAGCGGCGGCAGCTGGATGGTGGTCATCTTCCTGCTGGGCGCGGTGGCCCTGTCCGGCTTCAATATCTGGCGCAAACTGTGCAAGAAGATGCGGGACAATTACTGATTGCAAAATGCCCTTTCCGGCCCACGGAAAGGGTGTTTTTGTTGGGCAAAGCGGGTATTTTGTCCCGGAAATGCTGGCGCGGCAGCCTGCACCGTGCTATAATAAACAAATCGAATCAGAAAAGGAGATGCCGCCCATGTCTTTGGACATGACAGAATATACCGAATCCTTCCAGGTGTACCGCCACGACGGTGACTGTTTTGGTTATGTGCAGCCGGCGTCGGTGCTGCGCTATGCCCAGCAGATCGCCGGGGAACACGCCATCGCCCTGGGCCTGACCGACGAAGTCTACGCCAAGACCCACACCGCCTACGTGCTTGCCAAACAGGCGCTGCACTTTGACCGTGTTCCCCATGTGGATGAGCACCTGACCCTGATCACCAAGCCGGAAGCTATGAAGCGGGCGGTGAACAAGCGCATCACTGTGGTGCAGGACGCCGAAGGCAAACCGGTGGCGCTGGTGGACAGCCGCTGGGTGGTGATCGACACCGACCGCCGCATGATTCTGCGCAAGCATCCGGAAGAATTCACCACCGCCCACTGGGCCGTGGAGGTGCCGGAAGAACTGCCCATGAAGATGCACAAGGCTTCGCTGGAAGACTGCGAGATTGTGGGCAGACACGTGGCCGCCTACAGCCAGTGTGATATGAACGGGCATATGAACAACGCCCGGTATGTGGATGTGATCTGTGACGCACTGCCCATGGAGACATTGGAATCCAACTTTGTGCAGGATCTGATCATCTATTACCATAAGGAAGTGCGCCGTGGCGGGGCTTTCACGCTGTACCGTCATCAGATGGAAAACGGTAAATGGTATTTTGCCGGAATTCTGCCGGATGGCAAATCCAGTTTTGAAGCCACCATGACCCTGGCCCCCCGCGGCTGAAACGAACAAACAAGGGGAGAACACCCGAAAAGGTAACAAAAGAATGAAAATAGTTACAAAACCTTAACAAATAGGCATTGACAATTGGTTGCAAAAGGGTTACAATTTACTTGCAAGCAAAGCTAAAACAAACTTTTTCATGTGTTCTTCTCCTCCTTTCTTTTGGACCCCCGCCTTTCCCTCAGGCGGGGGTTTCCTTTTTGTCTGCCGCGGAATTTTTCCGCGGCAAATTTTTTTTGCACACAGGGGGATAAAGCTATTGCATTGTACTATATTATATGATATATAATATATAAAGACATATAAGAAGGGAGAATACCATGACCTTTGTATCCAGTGCGGCCTTGTTGGACGCCGTTGTGCTGGCCGTGGTTTCCCAGCAGGAGGACGGTTCCTACGGATACCGCATCACCCAGCAGATCAAAGAGGTGCTGGACGTGTCGGAATCTTCTTTGTATCCGGTGCTGCGCCGCCTGCAAAAGGACCAGTGCCTGACCGTACACGACGAAACCGCCAACGGCCGCAACCGACGCTATTATCGCATCACTGACCTGGGGCGTGTTCGCCTGCAGGGCTATCAGGGCGAATGGCGAACCTACACACAAAAAATCGACACATTGTTTTGGGGGGAAACACCATGACCAAGTATGAATATCTTGCCAAGTTGGAGCAGCTTCTGGCCGCCATGCCGCCGCAGGAGCGCCGGGATGCGCTGGACTATTATTCCGAATACTTTGATGCAGCCGGGCCCGATCATGAGGCCGAGACCGCCGAGAAACTGGGTGACCCCGAAACGGTGGCCCGCAAAATTCTGGAAGGGGCGGGCCTGAACGGGGCAGGAGAGGCGGACCAAACCGTCCAGGCGCCGCAACCCGCCTCCGGCAATCCCTACAAAGAAAACCCCGCCGCCGAACCCATCACCCGCACAGGTCTGCACGGCCCGGGACTGCTGGTTCTCTTTATTGTGATTCTGCTGTTGGTGGCGCTGGCCCTGGTGATGTCCGCCGCTGCCACCGGATTCCGCGGCTTTGGCCGTGACAGCGCCACGTCGGTGGTTGCGCAAACACCGATCATGGCCGAAAAGTCCTCTTCCACAGCTGCTCAGTTACCGGATGCAGCTACCCCGGCACCGGCCGATTCGGCGGCGCCGGCGGCCACTTCTGCGGATTCGGCGGCCAACACCCAGGCCGCGTCCGACTGGGAGACCACCTATTCCATGAACCTCACCGAGGTGGATCTGGAGCTGTCTCAGGTCAACCTGACGGTTATGGTGGATGAGTCTGTCAGCGCCGTCATCCTGCGGGGCAGCGGTGTGGGCAACGACGCACTGGTGGTGGACCAGAAAGAGCTGGACCGGGATGCCAAGCTGGATGCCCGGCTTTCCGCCAACGGAGCCGCCAATGCCAGCCTGACCCTGGTGCTGCCTGTCGACAACCAGCCCCGTCGTATGGAATTCAAGCTTACCGGCGGCAGTGCGGTCTTGCCGGACCTGACTCTGGACGAACTGGAAGTGGATTCTATGGGCGCCCAGGTTACGGTGGGCAACATCACCGCCCGCAAGGTGGATCTGACGGAAGAAGCAGACGGCGCTGTGTCGGCAGCCACCCTCACGGCCGACGAGATCTCTCTGGATGCGGCCCGCGGTGCGGTTTCGTCCACGCAGGTTGTCGTCAGCCGCCAGCTGGATGTGGAAGCGGAGAGCGGCCGTGTGTCCGCCACCCTGCAGGGCCAGGCTGCTGACTACCGCCTGGAAGCCGAGAACAAGGGCGGTACCCTGACCGTGAACGGGGAGCAGATCAACGGGGAAGTCCATCGTCAGGGGAACACGAACGTTTCCATCGAAGCGGAATGCCGTTCCGGCAGCATTGAATTGGGCTTTGCCGGCTGACAAAAATACAAGAACAAAAAGGGAGCCCCGCTCCGGTCATCGACCGGAGCGGGGCTCCTCTTTGTCAGAATGGGGAAGATCAGTTGTTGGGGCTGTTCTTCAGGATGACGTCGTGGCTGCCGCCTTCCACAATGGAAGTGGAGGAAACCACGGTCAGACGGGCCTTCTGCTGCAGCTCGTGGATGTTCAGGGCGCCGCAGTTGCACATGGTGGAGCGCACCTTGTACAGGGTGGTCTGCACGCCGTCGGCCAGGGGACCGGCGTAGGGAACGTAGCTGTCCACGCCTTCCTCAAAGTTCAGCTTCTGGGCGCCGCCCAGATCGTAGCGCTGCCAGTTGCGGGCGCGGTTGGAACCTTCGCCCCAGTACTCCTTGACGTAGTTGCCGTTGATGCGCAGGCGGTTCGTCGGGCTTTCATCAAAGCGGGCGAAGTAACGGCCCAGCATGACGAAGTCAGCGCCCATGGCCAGAGCCAGGGTGATGTGGTAGTCGTGGACAATGCCGCCGTCAGAGCAGATGGGAATGTAGATGCCGGTCTGCTCATAGTATTCGTCGCGGGCCTTGGCAACCTCGATGACAGCGGTAGCCTGACCGCGGCCGATGCCCTTGGTCTCACGGGTGATGCAGATGGAACCGCCGCCGATGCCGATCTTGACGAAGTCAGCGCCCGCCTTGGCCAGGAACAGGAAGCCGTCGCGGTCCACCACGTTGCCGGCGCCCACCTTGACGCTGTCGCCGTAGTGCTCACGGATCCAGGTGATGGTGCGGGACTGCCATTCGCTGAAGCCCTCGGACGAGTCGATGCACAGCACGTCCACACCGGCGTCGATCAGAGCGGGAACACGTTCGGCGTAGTCGCGGGTGTTGATACCGGCGCCCACCACATAGCTCTTGTTCTTGTCCAGCAGCTCGTTGACGTTTTCCTTGTGGCTGTCGTAATCCTTGCGGAAAACCATGTACTGCAGATGGCCTTCCTCGTCGATCAGGGGCAGGGAATTGATCTTGTTGTCCCAGATGATGTCGTTGCAGTCATGCAGGCTGGTGGTGGCGGGGGCGGTGACCAGCTTTTCCAGCGGGGTCATGAATTCGGTGACCTTCAGGTCGGTGGACATGCGGGACAGGCGATAGTCGCGGGAAGCTACAATGCCCAGCAGCTTGCCGTGGGGGGTGCCGTCCGCGGTGATGGCCACGGTGGAATGGCCGGTGCGGACCTTCAGGTCCAGCACATCGGCCAGGGTGGCCTCGGGAGGCAGGTTGGAATCGCTGGTCACAAAGCCCTTCTTGTAGGCCTTTACGCGGCGGACCATGTCGGCCTCTTCCTTAATGGTCTGAGAACCGTAGATGAAGGAAACGCCGCCCTGCTTGGCCAGCGCGATGGCCAGCTTTTCGCCGGAGACAGACTGCATGATGGCGGACACCATCGGGATGTTCATTTCCAGCGGGCACTCTTCCTGACCCTTGCGGTATTTGACCAGCGGGGTACGCAGACTTACCGCGTCGGGCACACATTCAGAAGAGGAATACCCCGGCACCAGCAGATATTCACCAAATGTGCGGGACGGTTCAGAAAAATAGTACGCCATAAACACTCTCCTTACAGTTCACAAAACCAATATACTTTCTGTCCGGAATTCGCACCGACAGGCGCGGCACCGGGCGGTTCTATGCTTATTTTTGATTGTACCATATCCGTGGACAAAATACAAAATTTTGCCACAAAAATCTTTTTGGGTGCCCCGGTAAAAAACTTGTGAAATTTGCCGGGGAAACAACGGGCAAGGTATGACTTTTTCCTTTGGTGACATAGTTACGGAAGAATTGCAAAAAAGCGGGTATAGTAGTACCATACTCAAAGGGGAAACCCAAAACCAAACAACAAACGGAGGTTATCGACCATGTCTGTTCTTCATATTACGACCGCTACTTTTGAAAACGAAGTGCTTCACAGCGACAAGCCCGTTCTGCTGGACTTCTGGGCCAGCTGGTGCGGTCCCTGCCGTATGGTGGGCCCCATCCTGGATGAGATTGCTGCCGAGTGCAGCGACATCAAGGTCTGCAAGATCAATGTGGACGAACAGCCGGCCCTGGCCACGCAGTTCGGCGTTATGAGCATTCCCACCCTGGTGGTCATCAAGAACGGCCAGGAAGTGAACCGCTCGGTGGGCGCCCTGCCCAAGGCCCGCATCCTCGCCCTGCTGTAACAGAGCCCGCAAAAGCACGTTCCGCTTCGGCGGGGCGTGCTTTCTGCGTTTTCAGTCGTCCCCGCGAAGGGCCCGCAGTTTGTCAGGGGCGGTCAGTTCCACCGTCCCACGGGACAGCTTGACCATCCCTTCGCTCTGGAAATACCGTAGCATCCGGGTCACCACCTCCCGGGCGGTGCCCAGGTGGTTGGCAATCTTTTCGTGGGTGAGCTTGAGCACGGTGGTACCGTCCAGCTCACTTTCCTCCAGCAGAAACCCGGCCAGCCGCCGGTCAAAGCTGCGGAACATCACCTGTTCCATCAGCCACATCACGTCCGAAAGCCGGGTGCTCATGACCTCGTTGGTGTAGTTGGCCACGGCGGCCGACTCCTTCATCACCGATTTATACACGTCCGGGGGGACGATGTACATTTCGCTGTCCTTCTCCGCTTCGATGGTCACATCGAACTGGATGCTGGGCATCATGCAGGAAGCCGCCAACAGGCAGGCATCCCGCTCAAACAGGCGGTACAGGGTGATCTCCCGCCCTTCTTCCGAAAGATAATACGCCCGCAGCTGTCCGCTGCGCACCAGCAGATACCCCAGGCAATCCGCCGATCCGTCATGCACGATGGTGCCCTGGGGCACCTTGCGCAGCACGGCGGAATTCCGCAGCGTCTGCTGCTGGGCGGGCGTCAGCTGGTCCCATACGGGAAACAAGGTTTCAAACGGCAAGGCCGTCACCTCCTTATACCGCCAGTATAGCCAAAAACCATCGCCCCGTCAAATCCCACCCGACCGCAGAAAGGAACTCTTCTCATGCAGTATCTGATCTCCTTCCTGGAAGGTATCATCACCTTCGTTTCGCCCTGCCTTTTGCCCATGCTGCCCATCTACGTGTCCTACTTCGCCGGGGGTCAGCGCAGCATGCGCAAGACTCTTACCGGCGCTTTGGGTTTTGTCCTCGGTTTCACCCTGGTCTTTGTGGCCATGGGTGCTCTGGCCGGCACGGTGGGCGGCTTCCTCAAATCCCACCAGACCGTGGTCAACCTGGTTTCCGGCGTGGTGGTTATCCTCTTCGGCCTCAACTTTCTGGGGGTGCTGCGGGTGCAGCTGTTCCGCGGCGGCATGGCCGGCGGCACCGCCGTGCGCACGCCGGGGTTCTTCTCCTCGTTGCTGTTCGGGCTGATCTTCTCCCTGGGCTGGACCCCCTGCGTGGGTGCCTTCCTGGGCTCGGCCCTCTTGCTGGCTTCCCAACAGGGGAGCGTCTGGACCGGTGTCTGGATGCTGCTGGCCTATTCCCTGGGCCTGGGCGTGCCCTTTGTGGCCAGCGCCCTGCTTATCGATGAACTCAAGTCCGCCTTTGACTGGATCAAACGCCACTATACCGTGATCAACCGCATCAGCGGCGGCTTCCTTGTGCTGGTGGGCGTGCTGATGGCCACCGGACTTCTGGGCCGTTGGCTGACCTTGCTGAGCTGAAAGGAGAAAGATGATGAACAAAAAGATTGTATTGCTGGCGGGTGTGGCGGCCTTTGCGCTTCTGATCACCGGTGCTTCGATGTTGTATAAAGACCTAAGTGCAGGTCGCACGCCCGACGATTTGCAGGTCAGCCAGGCCACCCCGGCACCGGAAACCACCCCGGCAGCCGGCGAGGAACAGGCGGCCGATGGGGGCGGGGAAGAAACATCTGCCCAGGCGGCTCCGGATTTCACCGTCTATGACGCCGACGGCAATGCTGTGAAGCTTTCTGACTTTACAGGCAAGGCGGTGGTGGTCAACTTCTGGGCCAGCTGGTGCGGTCCCTGCCAGAGCGAAATGGCGGATTTCCAGCAGGCGTATGAGGAGCTGGGAGAAGATGTGCAGTTCCTGATGGTCAACATGACCGACGGGGCCCGGGAAACCTTGAGCGATGCCCAGGAATTTGTGGCCGAGAAAGGCTATACATTCCCGGTGTATTTTGACACAGACCAGGATGCCGCCCTGACCTATTCGGTCTACTCGCTGCCCTCCACCTATTTCATCGACCCGGAGGGCAATGCCGTGGCCCGGGCGGTGGGAGCCATTGACCGGGACACCCTGCAGACCGGGATTGACATGATCTTCCCCCAGGGGACTGACGAATAACATAAAGATGCCCGGAAGCCCGGCGGCGTCCTGCCGTCCGGTTTCCGGGCATTTGTCTGCAGACGGCAGAAAAGGCCCAGGGGAAGGGGATGTACAGAACCGGAAATGCTGTGTATTTTTATGCAAAATATACGGCGGCAAGCGGGACGGAAGGTTGACATTCGGCTACCTTTTTGGTATACTGGGACCAATCAATTTTCCGCAAAGACGCGCCGAGGGTCGACGGGCCCGAGGCTTTTTTCAAGGGCAAACAGTGTCCACATGGGTGTGGGCTTGTTTGCTTTTTGTCTTTTTTGGGGAAAATCAGGCACAAAACCCTGTGCGCCGGTTATTACGGCCCTTCGGGACCGAGAGAAGGAAAGTGAGTGAGTCCAAATGAACACGACGAAAAAGCTGATCAGCCTGGCGCTTTCCGGTGCCATGTGTGTATCGCTGGCGGCCTGCGGCGCCGGCAGTGAAAGCACCACCGCCGAGGGGGCGACCGTTTACCGGACGCTGTACTCCAGCGAAGTGACCACACTGAACTACCTGACCACCAGCCTGACCAATGAATACGCCATCGGCGCCAACGTGGTGGACTGCCTGGTGGAGTACGACTCCTACGGCAACATCATCCCGTCCCTGGCCGAAAGCTGGGAGAGCAACGACGACATGACCGAGTGGACCTTCCACATCCGCCAGGGCGTCAAGTGGGTGGACAAGGACGGCAACGAGGTGGCCGATGTGACCGCCAATGACTGGGTATCCACCGCACAGTATGTCAACGATGCCCGCAATGCCGCCGACAACCAGTATATGTACTCCACCGGCGCTGTGGTGAAAAACGCCCAGGCCTACTACGATTACACCGCCTATCTGCTGACCCTGGAAACCCTGGGCCTGGCCACCGGCGAGAACGCCGTGGATGATGCCGGCGATCCCATCGAGGTTGTGGACCCGGTGGATGCCGACAGCATCGGCGTCAAGGCCGTGGATGACTACACCTTGGTGTATACCCTGGACCAGCCCTGCCCCTTCTTCCTCAGCGTGCTGTCCTACACCTCCTACATGCCGGTGTACGGCCCCTTCCTGGAGGAGTGCGGCGACCAGTTTGGCCTGGACAACGAAAACCTGCTGTACAACGGCGCCTACATCCTGTCCAGCTACCTGCCCCAGCAGGAGCGCGTGCTGACCAAGAACCAGTCTTACTGGGATAAGGACAACGTCTTCATCGACGAGATCCGCCAGACCTACAACGCCGAAGCCACCAACGTCAGCGTTTCCATGTATCAGTCGGATGAGGTCGATTACGCGGCCGTGCCTTCCGACCTGCTGGACGCCATGCTGGCGGATGAAAGCACCGCCAACCTGGTTCACGGTTCCCGTCCGGACGTCTCCTTCAGCTATTTCTACAGCTTCAACTTCGACCCGCAGTTCGACGAACAGTATGAACCGGAAAACTGGAAGCTGGCCGTCAACAACGAAAACTTCCGCAAAGCCATCATGGCGGCTCTGGACCGCGTCAAGGCCCTGACCGTCAGCGAGCCCTACAATCCCTCCGACCTGCTGAACAACACCATCACCCCGGCCAACTTCGCCGTGGGCGGCGGCAAGGATTATACCCAGTATGACGCGCTGCTGTCCTATACCCAGGGAGACAGCTTCGATGAGGCCAAGGCCATCGAATACCGGGATGCCGCCAAGGCAGAGCTGACCGCCGAGGGGGCCACCTTCCCCGTCAAGGTGCTCATGCCCTACAACCCCAGCACCACCAACTGGGACAAGGAATGCCAGGTCGTGGAACAGCAGATCGAAGGCCTGCTGGGCTCCGACTTCATCGACATCATTGTGCAGGCCGGTCCCGAAACCGGTTTCCTGTCTGCGGTGCGCCGCGGCGGCGACTACGCCCTGATGAAGTGCAACTGGGGCGCCGACTACGCCGACCCGCAGACCTGGACCGAGCCTTTCGTGGCCGACAACAGCTACGGCTTCTGGGATCTGAGCGAAGACCCCGAGACCCAGGCTCTGTTTGCAGAGTACAGCGCCAAGGTGGACGAGGCGAAAGCCATCTACGATGACGATGCCGCCCGCTACACCGCCTTTGCCGAGGCCGAGGCCATGATCATCGAACATGCCATTGCCATTCCCTTCAGCGTTTCCGCCGGTGATGGGTACATCATCAGTGACCTGAACCCCATGGAAGGGGAGTACGCGCCTTATGGCGTGGCCCTGCAGCGCTACAAGTACCAGCATCTGTCTGATACTTCCGTGAGCATGGAAGAATTCGAGACCGCTTACAAAGAGTGGGAAGAAGCCCGTGCCCAGGCCATTGCCTCCACGGAAGAATAAACCATAGTTTCAAAACCGCCATATCCGCCGCGCCGGCACGTTTTGTGCCGGCGCGGCGTGTGCGGTTTTGCGGCGGGGCCCGTGTCCAGCCACGGACCCCGCCGCAAGGCCGTAAAAAGCCGGGTTATAAGGATATCAAAAAGGGAAAGGGGAAGGACCCATTGGCCAAGTACATGCTCAAACGTGTGCTGCACGCGCTGGTGACCTTGTGTATTGTCATTGTCATCGTGTTTGTGCTGCTGCGTCAGATGCCGATTGAGGGCTACTTCAACAATTTTGACAAACTCAGCGACGCGCAGATCAAAGCCGGTCTGCAGCAGCTGGGCTTGACCCAACCGCTGCCCAAGCAGGTGCTGAACTACTTTGTCCAGATCCTGCACGGGGACCTGGGGGTCTCCAACAAATACCGGGAAGGCTATTCCATCGCCAAGATCATTGCCCAGAAAGCCCCCATCTCCATCGAGATCGGCCTGATCAGCTTTGTGGTATCGCTGGTGATCGGTATGCCGCTGGGCATCCTCATGGCCCGGTCCACCCGCACCCGTCTGAAGGTGTGGGATAAGCTGGGCACCGTGCTCATCGTCATTGTGCAGGCCGTCCCTTCCGCCGTGTACCACCTGCTGATCCAATTGTACGGCAGCGAACTGCTGGGCGTTTCCATGCTGTTCAACATGCGCAGTCTGGAAACCTGGATTCTGCCCATCTTCTCCCTTTCCATCGGCAACATTGCCTACTACGCCATGTGGCTGCGCCGCTACATGGTGGACGAGGCCAACAAGGACTATATCCGCCTGGCCCGGGCCAAGGGCGTGCCGGCGGCCCGGATCAGCCGCAACCATGTGTTCCGCAACGCGGTGGTGCCGCTGGTGCAGTACATACCCAACTCCATCCTGTTCACCCTCATGGGGTCTTTGTATGTGGAAAGCCTGTACTCCATCCCGGGCATGGGTGGTCTGCTGGTGCAGGTCATCAAACTGCAGGACAACACCATGGTCCAGGCGCTGGTTCTGATTTACGCCGCCGTGTCGGTATTGGGTCTGCTCTTCGGTGATATTCTTATGGCCCTGGTTGACCCGCGGATCAGTTTCACCGGAAAGGAGGGAGCACGCTGATGACATTCCGCAGAATGAAAGCCGAGCAGCTGGAAACGGCGCTGAACAAGGACCTGCAAAAGCAGGCCGATCCCACCGTCGCCTACGCAGACCTGCCGGAAGATGAGCTGTTTACCCTCGCCGATTTCGATCATTCCCGCGCCGAGCGCGGCGGCTACTCCAATTACTCCTACTGGGGAGCCACCCTGCGCGCCTTCTTCAAGAACAAGGTGGCGGTGTTCTTCCTCTGCGTCATTGCGGTGGTGCTTCTGTTTACCTTCATCCAGCCGCTGCTGCCCAACCAGCACGACCCCAAGACCATCAACAACGACCCCGCCACCGGCGTGCAGATCATCAACCGCGCCCCGGACTCGGAATTCTGGTTCGGCACCAACTCCATCGGGCAGGACCTGTGGGCCCGTACCTGGGCCGGTACCCGCACGTCTCTGGGCATTGGTCTGGCCGTGGCCTGTTTCGAAGCGCTCTTCGGCACCCTCATCGGTGTGTTGTGGGGCTATGTGCGCAAACTGGATACCTTCTTTACGGAACTCTACAACATCTTTGACAACATACCCCAGACCCTGGTGCTGATTCTGGTCTCCTACATCATGAACCCCGGCGTGGGCACCATCATCTTTGCGCTGTGCCTCACCGGCTGGCTGGACATGGCCCGGTTCATCCGCAACCAGATCGTCATCATCCGTGACCGGGATTACAACCTGGCCTCCCGCTGCCTGGGCACCACCACCGGCCGCATCGTCACCAAAAACCTGCTGCCTTACCTGGTGTCGGTCATTGCCTTGCGCATGTCCCTGGCCATTCCCTCGGCCATCGGCAACGAGGTCTTTGTCACCTACATCGGTATCGGCCTGCCCACCGACATCCCCTCCCTGGGCAACCTGGTCCAGGCCGGCCGCCTGCTGATGAGCCAGGCCAGTTTGCGGTATCAGCTGCTGTTCCCCACGGCGGTGCTGGCCATCATCACCATCAGCCTGTATGTGGTGGGCAACGCCTTTGCCGACGCCGCCGACCCCAAAAACCATGTGTAAGGAGGAGACGCTCATGCAGAAAAATGATTCGGCCCTCCTCTCCATTCAGGACCTGAATTTCAAATTCACCCTGCGGGGACAGGTGCTGCACGCCATCCGGGGCATCTCGCTGGATGTGTACAAGGGCGAAAGCCTGGCCATCGTGGGCGAGTCCGGTTCCGGCAAGAGCGTTCTGGTCAAGACCCTCATGGGCCTGAACGACCAGAACGGGTATATTGAGAGCGGTCATATCCTGTATAACGGCCAGGATCTGGCAACCTTTACCGACGACAAACAGTGGCAGACCATCCGCGGCCGGGAGATCGCCATGGTGCTGCAGGACCCCATGACCAGCCTGAATCCGCTGAAGACCATCGGCTGGCAGATCAAGGAAGCTCTGGAACTGCACCAGAATCTGCGTGGCGCCGCTGCGGACGCCGCCGTGAATGAGCTGCTGGCCGAGGTGGGCATCCCCGACCCCCAGCGCCGGGCCAAGCAGTATCCCCATGAATTTTCCGGTGGTATGCGCCAGCGGGTGGTCATTGCCATCGCCATGGCCTGCCGCCCCAAAATCCTCATCTGTGACGAGCCTACTACGGCTCTGGACGTGACCATCCAGGCCCAGATTCTGGGACTGATCAAGCAGATGCAGAAGAAATACGACCTGACCACCATCTACATCACCCACGACCTGGGCGTGGTGGCCAACGTGGCCGACCGTATCGCCGTCATGTACGCCGGCGACATCGTGGAGGTGGGCAGCTGCGCCGAGGTCTTCTATGATCCCCGTCACCCCTATACCTGGGCGCTTCTTTCCAGCCTGCCCCAGCTGGGAGTGAAGGGCGAACCCCTCTATTCCATCGAGGGCACTCCGCCCAACCTCTTCCACGAGGTGCATGGCGATGCCTTTGCCCCTCGCAATCCCCGGGCGCTCAAGATCGACTTCGTCAAGCGCCCGCCCATGTTTGCGGTCAGCCCCACCCACTCGGCCCGCACCTGGCTGTTGGACCCCCGGGCACCCAAGGTGGACCCGCCGGAGCACATCCGGGTCCTGCGGGAAAAGGGCCGCGCATTGAAACTGACCGGGGAGGGGACCGCCAATGGCTGATACACGGAAAAAACTGCTGGAACTGGACCACGTGCGGGTGCAGTTCGGCAAAAAGCGCCGCCCTTTTGTGGCGGTAAAGGATGTTTCCTTTGATATTTATCAGGGCGAAACCTTCGGCCTGGTGGGGGAATCCGGTTCCGGCAAAACCACCATCGGCCGGGCTATCATCCGGGCCAATCCGGTGGCGGCGGGGGAAATCCGCTTTGACGGGCACCGGATTTCCGGCAAACTGACGCCCCAGGAGGACCGCCAGGTCACCCGGGATATCCAGATGATCTTCCAGGACCCCATGAGCTCGCTGAACGAGCGCGCCAAGGTGGGCTATATCGTGGCTGAAGGTCTGTACGCTCCCGGCCATCACCTCACCGAGGACCAGCGCCGGGAAAAGGTGGCCAAAGCTCTTTCGGATGTGGGACTGCTGCCGGAGTTTGCCTCCCGCTTTCCTCACGAATTCTCCGGCGGTCAGCGCCAGCGCATCGGCATTGCCCGGGCGCTGATCATGGAACCCCGGTTCATTGTGGCCGACGAGCCCATCTCCGCTCTGGACGTGTCCATCCGTGCCCAGGTGCTGAACCTGCTGTCCGCTTTGCAGAAGGAGCGGGGGCTGACCTATCTGTTCATCGCCCACGATCTTTCGGTGGTGCGGTTTATCTGCGATCGCATCGCCGTCATCCACAAGGGGGATATTGTGGAGCTGGCCGAGAGCGAACAGCTCTTTGCCCATCCGCTGCACCCGTACACCCGGGCCCTGTTGTCGGCCATTCCCCAGCCGGACCCTATTGCGGAGCGCAGCAAGAAACTGTTGGTATATGACCCGGCTTGTCATGACTATACCCAGGACAAGCCGGTTTGGTGTGAGATTGAACCCGGCCATTTCGTGCTGGGCAACCAAAAGGAACTGGACGGCTACCGGGAAACCCTGGCCAAGGCCGACTGAAGCTCGCAGACAAGGAGTGTGCCATGCAAGCCATTATCAATCGTTCTATCTGCCCTCTGTATGAGGAGGCGGACACCTGCGCCGCCACCCCCCAGGAAGCCTGTGTCACCGACGAAGCCCTGCTGGGCATGCCGGTGGAGATCACCGGGGATGCGGACGCCCTGGGCCGCCTGCCCGTCAAAACCTTTTACGGTTATACCGGCCGGGTGGAGGCGGAAGCCCTGGTACAGGGGGATGCCGCCCGGGCGTTTATGGAACTGCCCCAGAAGATTGTGCTGCACAAGAACTTTGTGGATGTGCTGTCCCAACCCAAGGTCCAGGGTGCCTATGTGATGACCGGCGTGCCCCGGGGCGGCCGGCTGGCCGTCTGCGGGAAACCCGAGGACGGCTGGCAGAAGGTCCAGCTGCCCGACAGCCGCCAGGGATATGTCTGCGCCAGCGCTCTGGACACCCTGTGGCAGACGCCCTGTGCCCAGACCCATCGGGAACTGCGCAAGGCCCTGACCGCTGCTGCCCGCTTGTATGCGGGCACCCAGTACCGCTGGGGCGGCAAGACGCCCATGGGCATTGATTGCTCGGGCCTTTGCAGCATGGCGTATCTGCTGTGCGGCATCGTCATCTGGCGGGACGCCCAGATCAAGGAAGGATATCCCATCCACGAGATTCCCCTTTCCGAAATCCGGGCAGGGGACCTGCTCTATTTCCCGGGACATGTGGCCATGTATCTGGGCGGCGGTGAGTACATCCACTCCACCGGTCGGGCAGGGGACAACGGGGTGACCATCAACAGCCTGTATCCCGAAGCCCCCAACTACCGGGCCGATCTGCCCGGACAGATCACCGCTGTGGGCAGCTATTTCTGAAATCACGACTTTTCCTGACCTGCAAACATAGAAAAACGCACTCCCGCGCAGCACATCGCTGTACGGGGGTGCGTTTTGTTTTGTCAGAAGGGGTTTACAGCAAAATTACTGCTGCTTCTGCTGCTCGGCACGCTTCTTGGCAATGGCAGCCACGGCGTCCTTGCGGGACAGGTTGATGCGGCCCTGCTGGTCGATGTCGGTGACCATGACGTAGATGGGATCACCCACGGCCACAACGTCCTCCACGTGTTCCACGCGGTGGTCGTCCAGCTTGGAGATGTGGACCAGACCTTCCTTGCCCGGGGCGATCTCAACGAAAGCGCCGAAATTCATCAGACGGGTCACGCGGCCCTTGTAGATAGCGCCCACTTCGGGATCTTCCACAATGGTCTTGATGGTGGAGATGGCGCGCTTGGCGTCGTCCAGATCCACGGCGGAGATGAAGACGTGGCCGTCCTCCTCAATGTCGATCTTGCAGTTGAAGTTGGCGCACATTTCCTGAATGACCTTGCCGCCCTTGCCGATGACGTCCTTGATCTTGTCCACGGGAATCTGCATGCTGAACATCTTGGGAGCGTACTTGGACAGCTCCTTGCGGGGTTCGGCAATGCAGGGCTTGATGATCTCGTCCAGAATATACAGACGGCCCTTGCGGCACTTCTCCAGAGCCTCTTCCACGATTTCGTAGGTCAGACCGTCGATCTTGATGTCCATCTGGATGGCGGTGATGCCGCGGCGGGTGCCGCCCACCTTGAAGTCCATGTCGCCGTGGAAGTCTTCCACGCCCTGAATGTCCAGCATGGTCATCCAGCGGTCGCCCTCGGTGATCAGGCCGCAGGAGATGCCGGCCACAGGGGCCTTGATGGGCACGCCGGCGTCCATCAGGGCCAGGGTGGAACCGCAGATGGAAGCCTGGGAGGTGGAACCGTTGGAGGACATAATCTCGGACACGCAGCGGATGGTGTAAGGGAACTCCTCCATAGAGGGCAGAACGGGGATCAGAGCGCGTTCCGCCAGAGCGCCGTGGCCGATCTCGCGGCGGCCGGGGCTGCGGGGAGCGCGGGCCTCACCGGTGGAGTACGGCGGCATGTTGTAGTGATGGATGTAGCGCTTGGTGGGGGTGTCACCCAGGTCGTCCATGGTCTGGGCGTCGCGGGTGGAACCCAGGGTGCAGATGGTCAGGCTCTGGGTCTGGCCGCGGGTGAACAGGCCGGAACCATGCACACGGGGCAGAATGCCCACTTCGGCGGCCAGGGGACGGATCTCGTTGATGCCGCGGCCGTCCACGCGCTTGCCTTCGTCCAGCAGCCAGCGACGCACCACGTACTTCTGCATCTTGTAGCTGATCAGGTCCAGGGTGGAGGTGTCCAGATCGGGATGCTCCTCGGCAATCTTGTCCATGATGGGCAGCAGGGCGGCGTCGCGGACGTTCTTGTCGTCGGTGTCCATGGCGGCCTTGAACTCGTCCAGATGGGCGGCGCTGATCTCCTTCAGCAGGTCGTAGTCCAGCTCCACGGGGGTGAACTCGATCTTCGGCTTGCCGATTTCAGCCACAATGCTGTTGATGAAGGTCAGCATCTTCTTGATTTCGGCATGGCCGGTCTTGATGGCTTCCATCATGGTGGCTTCGTCCACCTCGTTGGCGCCGGCTTCGATCATGACGATCTTGTCCATGCTGGCGGCCAGGGTCAGGGACAGGTCGCTGACCTCACGCTGGGCCTTGGTGGGGTTGAGCACGATCTGGCCGTCCACCAGACCCACGGCTACGCCGGCGATGGGGCCCTTCCAGGGAATGTCGGACATGGCGATGGCCAGGGAAGCACCGTTCATGCCGGCAATCTCGGCGGAGTTGTCGGGATCCAGGCTCATGACGGTCATGGTCACGCAGACGTCGTTGCGCATCTCCTTGGGGAACAGGGGACGGATGGGGCGGTCCACCACGCGGCTGGACAGGATGGCGTGCTCGCCGGGACGGCCCTCACGGCGCATGAAGCTGCCGGGGATGCGGCCGGCGGCGTACAGCTTCTCCTCAAACTCCACGCTCAGGGGGAAAAAGTCGATGCCGTCACGGGGCTTTTCGCTCATGGTGACATTGCACAGCACGCAGGTTTCGCCGTAGCGGATCATGGCGCTGCCGTTGGCCAGGCCGCACAGCTTGCCGGTTTCGACCACGAACGGGCGTCCCGCAAAAGTGGTCTCAAACTTGCGGTAGTTGGGGAAGGTCTCTTTGCGGGAAGAAAATTCCAATGCCATAGTGTTTTCTCCTTCATGGATATATTTCCAAGGCGCCTGTGCTTTGAGCAATAAATCCAGTGTCGCGCCGGTGGGGCGCGGCGTTCGATTTACTGCACAAACCACGGTGTGCCCAAGTCCTGGGGAAACGAAAAGGGAAGGAACCAGAGAATAAAAAAAGGCAAGGCGCATCGAAATGCGCCCTGCCCGTTTTGCCAAGAATTACTTGCGCAGGCCCAGTTCAGCGATCAGGGCGCGGTAACGGTTGATGTCCTTCTTCTGCAGATAGGCCAGCAGGTTACGGCGGCGGCCGACCATCTTGAACAGACCACGACGGCTGTGATTGTCGTTCTTGTTGGTCTTCAGGTGCTCAGTCAGGTGGTTGATGCGCGCGGTCAGCAGCGCGACCTGAACTTCCGGAGAACCGGTGTCACCCTCGTGGATGGCGGCTTTGGCGATGATGGGCTGCTTTTCAATGGCAGACTTCTGGCTCATGGGAAAATACCTCTCTTTCAATAATTGGCCGTCGGCACAGCAGCGGGCAACAAGGCGTCCCCGAATACGGGGCATACACCCGGAACCGAACCGCGGTAACGTTAGTAATTATACCATACGGTGCCAACCTTGGCAAGCGCTTTTTGGGCTGCTCCACGGCAAAAGAAAAAATCTTTCACACCTTGCCCCGGCCGCAGCCCCATTTGCGGAAATACCGGCCCATGCTCACCAGCTGCATCTTGAACTTGCCCGCGTCCCGCATGGGGGCCCGGTGCCAGGCGTGGATCGCCTTGAATTGGGGCAGCAGGTAGACTTGCCCGCATTGCAGAGCTTTCTGGGTCAGGTCGGCGTCCTCCACATACATAAAGTATTCGGGGTCAAAACCGCCGATTTTTTTGAACACATCGGTGCGCATGGCGGAAAAGCTGCCGGTGCAGAACTCAATAGGGCGGGGAACGCTCAGATCCTCATCCTGCATGGTATAGTGCTTGTCCGCCTTGGCAAAGGGACTGTCCGGCATCCGGTCGGCCAGCTGGCGGGCCAGCAGCAGCCAGGGAGTGGGCTTGCGCCGGGGCAGATGCTGGATGCGCCCGTCCGGAAAATACAGCTGCGGGGTAGCCATGACCACCCCGGGGTGGTCCAGCAGCCAGGCGGCCATGCCGGTGAGCACATCCTCCTGCAGCAGCACATCCGGGTTCAGGATAAAATGCACATCGCTGTCCAGTTCCTCCATCACCGAATTATGCCCCCGGCCAAACCCCACGTTTTCCGGCAGACAGCGAACGGCCACCCGGCTATCGCCGAAATCTTCGGCGGCCAGACGCTGGCCGCAGCCGTCGGGGCTGGCGTTGTCCACCACAAACAACCGGAGATCCGGGGCAGGGGTGTGGGCAAGAACGCTGCGCACGGCGGCACACACTTCTTCATAGTCGCAGTACGCCACAATGCAGGCGCTGATTCTGGGCGCGCTCATGCATGGTCCGCCCGGCAGTCGCCCAGCGCCTCCAGATTGCCCAGGTCATAGGGGGTGTTCTGGTATACGTAGTAGTTCAGCCAGTTGGTGTACAGAAGATACCCATGGGCCCGCCAGCGGAAGATGGGGTCACGGCTGGGGTCATCGTCGGGATAGTAATTCACCGGCACATGAATCTTGCGTCCGGCGGCCACGTCCCGGCGATACTCGGCGTCCAGGGTGTACTTGTCATATTCCGGATGGCCGATCACGAAGATCTGCCGTCCCGATTCGGTGGAAAGGAGCATGGGACCGGCCACGTCGCTTTCGGCCAGGATGCGCAGATCGGGGCAGGCGTCGATGTCCTCCCGGTTCAGCCCGGCCCAGCGGCTGTGCGGGGCATAAAACACCTCGTCAAAGCCGCGCACCAGCGGATTGGAAGGCCGGGTCACGTGATGCTCGAACACGCCGAACATCTTTTCCGGCAGATGTACCTTGCGCACGCCGAAATGGTAGTACAGTCCGGCCAGCGCCCCCCAACACAGGTGCACCGTGGAAAAGACGTTTTCCTTGCTGTAGTCCATGATCTGGCACAGCTCGTCCCAGTAATCCACCTGGGTATAGTCCATGTCCTCCAGAGGCGCACCGGTGATGATCAGCCCGTCAAAGCGCTGATCCCGGATCTCGTCAAAGGTCTTGTAAAAGGCCTGCATGTGCTCCTGGGGGGTGTGGGTGGTGTTGTGGGTGGCCGTCTGCAAGAAGGTCAGCTGCACCTGCAGGGGGCTGTTGGCCAGCAGACGGGCCAGCTGGGTTTCGGTGACGATCTTGGTGGGCATCAGGTTCAGGATCAGGATGCGCAAAGGCCGGATATCCTGCCCGCGGGCGCGTTCCTTGTGCATCACAAAGACGTTCTCTTTGGACAATTCTGCGTAGGCGGGCAGATCCTGTGGAATGATAAGCGGCATGGGGCCAAACTCCCTTTACTCAGATTTTGTCCAGGGCCTGGGCAATGTCGGCGATCAGATCGGCCTTGTCCTCCAGGCCGCAGCTCATGCGCACCAGGTCGGGACGCACGCCGGCGGCGGCCAGCTGCTCGTCGTTCATCTGGCGGTGGGTGGTGCTCGCGGGGTGCAGGCAGCAGGTGCGGGCGTCGGCCACGTGGGTTTCGATGGCGGCGATCTTCAGATGGCCCATGAAGGCCGCGGCGGCGTCACGGCCGCCCTTGATGCCGAAGCTGACCACGCCGCAGGAACCGTTGGGCAGGTACTTCTGGGCGCGCTCGTAGTACTTGTTGCCGGGCAGGCCGCAGTAATCCACATAGGCCACCTTCGGATGGTTGGCCAGGAACTCGGCCACAGCCTGGCCGTTTTCGCAGTGGCGGGCAATGCGCACATGCAGGCTCTCCAGCCCCAGGTTCAGCATGTAGGCGTTGATGGGGCTCTGCACACAGCCGAAGTCACGCATGAGCTGGGCGGTGGCCTTGGTGATGAAGGCACCCTCCTTGCCGAAGCGCTCGGCATAGGTGATGCCGTGATAGCTCTCATCGGGGGTGGTCAGACCGGGGAACTTGTCGGCATGGGCCATCCAGTCGAACTTGCCGCTGTCCACCACGGCGCCGCCCACGCAGCCGCCGTGGCCGTCCATGTACTTGGTGGTGGAGTGGGTCACGATGTCGGCACCCCACTCGATGGGACGGCAGTTGATGGGGGTGGGGAAGGTGTTGTCCACAATCAGGGGCACGCCGTGGGCGTGGGCCGCCTTGGCGAAGCGCTCAATGTCCAGCACGGTCAGGGCGGGGTTGGCGATGGTCTCGCCAAAGACTGCCTTGGTGTTGGGGCGGAAGGCGGCTTCCAGCTCTTCATTGGTGCAGTCCGGGTCCACGAAGGTGGCCTCAATGCCCATCTTGGCCATGGTGACCGAGATCAGGTTGAAGGTGCCGCCGTAGATGGAGCTGGAAGCCACGATGTGGTCGCCGGCGTTGCAGATGTTGAACAGCGCAAAGAAGTTGGCGGCCTGGCCGGAGCTGGTCAGCATGGCGGCGGTGCCGCCCTCCAGCTCGGCAATCTTGGCGGCCACATGGTCGCAGGTGGGGTTCTGCAAACGGGAATAGAAGTAGCCGCTGGCCTCCAGGTCGAACAGCTTGCCCATCTCATCCGAAGTATCATACTTGAAGGTTGTGCTCTGGATGATGGGGATCTGGCGGGGTTCGCCGTTGCCCGGCGTGTAACCGCCCTGAACGCAGATGGTATTGATGGAACGTTTTTCCTTTTCCATAATATAAGGTAGCCTCCCTCTATGCCGGCGCTGTTGGCGCTGTGCAAATTCTTTGCTTTTTATTGTACCGTGTTGTGCCCGGTTTTGCAAGGTTTGTACCCCCTTATGCCGGGGTGATGTTCACAAATAATTTTCAATTTACCCCGTTGACATTACGACAGGATGTGCTACAATATTAGCAGTCGATAGGCGAGAGTGCTAATCCAACCCCGAAACCCAGCTGCCCGGCTCATTCCAAAGGGGAAAGTAGAGGGAAAAACAAACCGTAGCCCGGTCGGACTGGTTCGGACAGCACTCAAAGCTGTCGTTTGCTAATATAGATACACGCAAGCTGTGAAGGAGGTTTGCCGTATGAACATTAACCAATGTACCCAAAAGACCGTTCAGGCCATCCAGGCCGCGCAGCGTCTGGCGGTGGAATATCAGAACCAGGCCATCGAGCAGGAACATCTGCTGGTTGCGCTGTGCCAGCAGGACGACGGCCTGATCCCTCAGCTGCTGACCAAGATGGGGGTGGAGCCGGGCAATTTCCTGGCTGCCGCCACCGAGAAGGTCGCCGCCCTGCCCCATGTGACCGGCAGCGGCCGTGACCCCGAAAAGGTATATATCTCCAATGACCTGGACCGTGCCTTCAACGCGGCCGAGGATCAGGCCAAGCAGATGAAGGATGAATATATCAGCGTGGAGCATATCTTCTTGGGTATCCTCCAGCGCCCGGGGCGTGCCGCGTCGGACCTGTTCCGGCAGTTCGGCATCACCCAGGAAAAGTTTATGACCCAGCTGTCCACCGTGCGCGGCAACCAGCGGGTCACCAGTGATGACCCCGAATCCACCTACAACGCCCTGCAGAAATACGGCCAGGACCTGGTGGATATGGCCCGCAAGAACAAGCTGGACCCGGTCATCGGCCGTGATACCGAAATCCGCAACGTCATCCGGATTCTGTCCCGTAAGCGCAAGAATAACCCTGTGCTGATCGGTGAAGCCGGCGTGGGCAAGACCGCTATCGCCGAAGGTCTGGCCCAGCGTATCGTGCGGGGGGATGTGCCCGAAAACCTGAAGGACCGCACCATCTTCAGCCTGGACATGGGCGCTCTGGTGGCCGGTGCCAAGTACCGCGGCGAGTTTGAGGAACGTCTGAAGAGCGTTCTGAACGAAGTCAAGAAATCCGAAGGCAAGATCATCCTGTTCATCGATGAGCTGCACACCATCGTGGGTGCCGGCAAGACCGACGGCGCCATGGATGCGGGCAACCTGCTCAAGCCCATGCTGGCCCGGGGCGAGCTGCACTGCATCGGCGCCACAACGCTGGATGAATACCGGGAATATATCGAGAAGGACCCCGCCCTGGAACGTCGTTTCCAGCCTGTCATGGTGGAAGAACCCACGGTGGAGGACACCATCTCCATCCTGCGTGGCCTGAAGGAACGGTACGAAGTGTACCACGGCGTCAAGATTCAGGACGCCGCCCTCATCGCCGCCGCCACCCTGTCCGACCGGTATATCAGCGACCGTTTCCTGCCCGATAAGGCCATCGACCTGGTGGATGAAGCCTGCGCCATGGTCAAGACCGAGCTGGATTCCATGCCGGCGGAGCTGGATGATCTGCAGCACCATATTACCCAGCTGCAGATCGAGGAGGCCAGCCTGAAGAAGGAGACCGACGACCTGTCCCGCCAGCGGCTGGAAAACCTGGAAAAGGAGCTGGCCGAACTGCGTGACAGCTTCAATTCCAAGAAAGCCCAGTGGGAGAACGAGAAGAACGCCATCAACAAGGTGCAGAGCCTGCGTGCCGAGGTGGAGTCGGTGAAAGCCGACATCGAGAAGGCCACCCGCCAGGGCGACTACGCCAAGGCCGGCGAACTGCAGTATGGCAAGCTGCCGCAGCTGCAGCGTGACCTGGAAAGCGAAGAAAAGATTGCCGCCGAGAAGAAGGAACAGAGCCTGCTGCGGGACCGTGTCACCGATGAGGAGATTGCCCGTATTGTGGCCCGCTGGACCGGTATCCCGGTGGAAAAACTGGTGGAAGGCGAGCGGGAGAAGCTGCTTCGCCTGCCCGAAGTGCTCCATCAGCGGGTCATTGGCCAGGACGAAGCGGTGCAGAAGGTGTCGGACGCTATCCTGCGTTCCCGTGCCGGCATCGCCAACCCGGGCCGTCCCATCGGCAGCTTCCTCTTCCTGGGTCCCACGGGCGTCGGCAAGACCGAGCTGGCCAAGGCGCTGGCCCAGGCCTTGTTTGACGATGAGAAAAACCTCATCCGTATCGACATGACCGAATATATGGAGAAGTTCAGCGTATCCCGCCTGATCGGCGCTCCTCCGGGATACGTGGGCTATGAGGAAGGCGGTCAGCTGACCGAGGCCGTCCGCCGTCATCCCTACAGCGTGGTGCTGTTCGATGAGGTGGAAAAGGCCCACCCGGATGTGTTCAACATCCTGCTGCAGGTGCTGGATGACGGCCGTATCACCGACAGCCAGGGCCGCACCGTGGACTTCAAGAACACCATCCTGATTCTGACCTCCAACCTGGGCTCCGATATCATTCTGGAAGACCTGGAACAGGGCCGTGCCCAGGGCCGCAACGAAATTTCCGCCGAAGCCCGGGAGAAGATCGACGCCCTGCTCAAGCGGCAGTTCCGCCCCGAATTCCTCAACCGGCTGGACGATACGGTCATCTACAAGAGCCTGACCAAGCAGGAAATCGGCGGCATCGTGGACCTGATGTTGAACGACCTGCGCAAGCGTCTGGCCGACAAACAGCTGAACCTGAAGGTCACCGATGCGGCCAAGGATGCCATCATCGACGGCGGCTACGACCCGATTTACGGTGCCCGTCCGCTGAAACGGTATATCCAGTCCCATGTGGAGACCATGCTGGCCAAGCAGATCATCGGCGGTGCCAATCAGGCCGGCGATACCATCACCGTGGATGCCGAGAACGGCAACCTGGTGCTGCGCTGATCCCAGCCTGACGGGTCAGGCCCGATACAAATATCAGACCCCCGACTTGCCGTACACGGCAGGCCGGGGGCCTTTTTGCTTTATTGGATTTTCTGTAAGTCCACGCGCAGGCATCCGCGCCACAGCAGCAGGGTGAGGGTAACCAGCAAGCAGGAGAGAACCGCGTACACGATGGTTTCCGGAAAAAACAGCAGACATAGCCCGGGGATACCGGCGGCGGCAAACCCGGCCAGCATGGCCAGCAGAGAGGAAGTACTTTGTTTGACCACCTGGGTTTCGGTCTGCCAGTGCAGCCGGGGAAAGGCCAGATTGATGCGCAAAGCTGCCACCGCGCCGAACAGGCAGTACAGCCCCGGTACCAGAAACAGCCACAGAGCTGCCGTACCCCGGGGCCATACCGCCAGCAATCCCCCCACAGCGGCCACGGCCCAGCAGGGCAGGGCAACGGTCAGGTTCAGCAGAATTTTGGCCAGCAACAGATTCCGGTTGCTCACCGGCAAGGTGCGCACCAGCGGCCACTGGGAACCTTCCAGAGAAACGGAACAGGCGGTCACCGGCATGAGCACCGCCAGCAGGCCCAGAATCACCGGAAGATACCGCCCGGCCGCTTCGGGGGTCAGTTCCAGGCTTTCCATGACCCGGCTGCCGCCGAACAGAAGCAGCAGGGGGAAGGCGGCCATCAACAGATACCCCACCACCGTGTTGGCCAGCCAGCTGGCACAGGCGGTGTACCGCCGGGCTTCCCGCAGATACAACGCTGTCAGGGGAGAATGCACGCCTGCCTCCCGGGCGGCACGGCGCCGCCCGGCGGGGGAATGCAGGGCGGCACATAAGGACGTATAGTTTGCCGTCACCACACCTGCCGCCAAAACGGCAGGCAGCAGGGAAACCAGGCTCAGCCATCCCAGTGCCGCCAGACTGCCGGGGCCGCCGGACAACATCCGCCCGAACCAGTGCGCGGGAGGATAGCCGGATGCAGCGGCAGTCAGAGCGGGTCTGAGCATGGCCATCAGGTCGGCACCGTCGGTGTCGGCGGGCAGGGTGGTCAGGCTCATGGACCAGGCCAGCACCGCCATGGTAAAGGCCACCAGCAGCAACCCGGAAATCAGATTTTTGTGCCGCATTCCCCGCACCAGAAAGGCAGTCATGGCACCCAGCAGACAGGCCAGCGCCATAGGAAGCAGTGGCGCCAGAAGCAGACCCCACAGCGCCGTGGCCCAGTATCCGGTGCCAACGTCGGTGTGGGCCATGGAATAGATCACCAGCCCCGGGCCAAGCAGCAGCGCACACAGCGCCAGATCACACAGATACAGTTCCAGCAACCGGCTCAGGGGCAGGGCGGCTGAGGGCATCGGCAGGGGAGCGGTCCCGTCCCGGAAGTCGGCACTGAACAGAAAGGTCCCAGCCCGTAGAGTCTCAAAAACCAGCAGGGCCACCGCGGCACCGGTGTACAGGCAGCCGGGCAGAAGATCCGCCAACCCATAAGCGGCCATGCCCATGGCCATCATGACCAGGTAAAAGACTGCCATGGCCAGCAAAAACAACCACAAAAAGGCCAGGCCCAACCAGCGCCGGCGTGTTTTGGGGTCCCGGCTGTGGACAAACTCGTTCCACCCGCCCAGACGGTGCAGGTCAAGTTTCAGCAGCCGGGTTATGGCCCGCAGGGTCTGCTTCGCCATGATGCACCACCTCCATAAAGGTCTCCTCCAGGGTTTTGCCGCCGGTCAGTGCGGCAGTCTCACCGGCAGCCACCAGCCGGCCCTGCCGGATGATGGCCACCTTGCGGCACAACCGTTCGGCCACGTCCAGTACATGGGTGGAAAAGAAAACCGCGCCGCCCCGGCGGCATAACTCTCCCATGATCCCTTTTAAGGCCACCACCGCTTCCGGGTCCAGCCCCACAAAGGGCTCGTCCAGAATCAGCAGCCGCGGGGCATGGATCAACGCGCCCAGAATGGCCAGTTTCTGCTTCATCCCGTGGGAGTAGGAGGAAGTCAGGTCACCCAGAGCGTCGTTGAGCCCGAAGGTTTGGGCCAACTCTTCGGTGCGCCGGGTGCGGTCCGCGCGGGAAACCTCAAACACATCCGCCATAAAATCCAGATATTGCTGCCCGGTCAGATAAGGGTACAGCAGGGGATCGTCGGGGATGTAGGCAAACATCCGTTTGCAGGCCAGCGGGTCTTCCCGGATGGAGATGCCCCCGATGCGGATATCTCCCGCCTCAAAGGGCAAAAGCCCCACCGCCGCCATGATGGTGGTGGTTTTGCCTGCGCCGTTGTGGCCGATGAATCCGTAGATGTCCCCGGACTCCACATGCAGGCTCAGGTCCCGTACGGCGGTCTTGCCGCCGGGATAGGTCTTGGTCAGATGTTCGATGGTCAGCATGGCAGGTTCCTCACTTCATCAGTCCCTTGAATACCAGAAAGGAATACAGATAGATCCACACACAGCCCAGCAGGGTGGTACCCATCAGCACAAAGAGTGTGCCGGAAAATCCCAGAGCCCCCGCAAACACCCCGGAAATCAGGCAGGCAGTCCCGATGACGATAAAGATGAACCCGCCCATGCGCTGGGTGCGGTTCCAGTTGTGTTCATCCGCCAGGGCCCAGGGTGTACGGCACCCAAAGGTATAGTTCTGCTTGATGCGGGGCATGTAATTGCCCAGCAAGATGAACAAAATGCCCAGTCCGCCGCCCACCAGCAGCCCGGAAGCGCCGCTGCCGTCCTTGACGACACCGAAAACGGCCAGCTCGCTCAGCCAGCCGACGGCGCAGCCAAACAGGACCATGGCCAGGACAACCCCGTTCCAGATGGGACGGAACTTGGCAAAATTCTCTCCCTTGGGGTCGATGCGCGGCAGCGCCATGGCCAGCAGGAGCAGCCCCACCGGCAGCAACCCCAGGGCCAGGGAACTCCATTTTGGCCCGAACCCATCGGCCACACCGGCCCAGTTCCAGTGAATAGGCACCTGATCCGGCATCATGGGCAGGCACAGGGCGTGGCCCAGCAGGTTCACCAGGCACACGCCTCCCAGTATCCAATATAGTTTATTGCTCTTCATGTTCGGACTCTCCCTTCATGAATCCAAAGTCGTAAAACCACTTTACCACTTCCTGAAACACCGTCAGGTTCAGGCAGTATACAATGTTTTGCCCGTGCCGCTCGTCGGTGACCAGCCCGGCGGCCTTCAGGATGTTCAGATGATGGCTGACCGATGGCTTGGCCATGTCGAAATGGGCCGCAATCTCTCCGGCGGTCATCTCTCCCTGAGAAAGCAGTTCCAGAATCTTGCGTCTGGTGGGGTCGGCCAACGCCTTGAAGGCATCTCCCATCCTAGGCACCTCCTTTTTTGCAATAAGATATTTAGAAAAACATCTAATAGTCGCCTTTGGGCACAGTATAGCACCCTGCATGCAGGCTGTCAATAGGGCCTGCGCACAAAAGAAAAAGCCCCCGGCGCGGGTGCGTCGGAGGCGTTGTTGCGGGGTAAGATCAGGCGTTGACTTCCTCCACCAGGTGTTCCATCACCAGGTCGTTGAGGATGCTCATCTTCAGATAGTTTTCGCCGTAGTAGTTCACATAGCTGGAAGTATCGGCGCTGCCGAAGTACTGCTGGAACTGGTCTTCCAGGGTTTCGGTGGTACAGGTGATGCCGTACTTTTCGGCCAGAGCCTGCAGAATCAGGGTCTGCTGAATGGCGCCGTCGATGTAGGTGCGGGAGCTTTCCAGGTAGGCGGCGGCACTGTCGTAGCCGTTGGCCTGCATGAATTCATCCAGGCTGACGCCGTACATCTGGGCATACAGGTAGGGGCTTTCCAGATAGTAATCCTCGAAATACTTGGTCAGCTCGGCGGGAACTTCGCCCTGCACGCTCAGGGTGTCGCTCAGCTGGCTGTACAGTTCGTTGGTCTGCTGGCTGAACAGCAGCATGTCGGAAATGTAGGCGTTCAGCGAAGCCACATCGCTCAGACCCAGGCTTTCGTTCAGGTTCTCCTTCACGAAGTCGTCGGTCAGCTCGGGAGTCACCGTCTCGGAAATGTAGTTCAGAGTGGTGGAGAACACGGCATCCTTGCCGGCCAGATCGGTGGCCGGGTAATCCTCGGGGAAGGTGACGTTGACATCGAAGGTTTCGCCGGGCATGTGGCCCACGATCTGCTCTTCAAAGCCGTCGATGAAGGTGCCGCTGCCCAGGGTCAGGTCATATCCTTCGGAGGAGCCGCCGTCAAATTCTTCTCCGTCCACGGAACCCACAAAGTCGATGTTCACCGAGTCACCGTCGGCGGCAGCGCGGTCGGTCACCTGGTTGGTCTCGGTGTAGTTCACCAGAATGTTGTTGTTGATGTAGTCGCTGATGTCCGCGTCGGAGACGGTGTTGGCCTTATCCGACAGGGTCAGACCCAGGTCGTCCGGCAGGGTGATGTAATCCGAAGCGGTCACGCCGGACACATATCCGTTCTCATCAAAGATGGAGCTGTAATCAAAGTCGGCCAGATAGGCGTAAGGATCGGCGGCGGTTTCCTCGGTGGAAGCGGTCTCCGGGGAAGCAGTCTCGGCAGAGCTGGCGGCTTCGGCTTCCTGTTTGCCGCAGCCGGCCAGGCCCAGGGTCAGCGCGGCGGCGGTCAGAACAGCCACCGGGCGGGTCATGTTGGTCAGTTTCATGGGATTTCTCCTGTCTTTTGTAAAGTGATGCTTTTCCATTATACATCATTTTCGCAAAATGTACAGTACAACATTCCAATTTTCCTCCGGACATGGTATACTGAACAGGAATCTTACCGGCCGTGCCGGAACTTTATGGGGGAAGACCATGCAGAAACATGAAATTGACCGTATCAACGAACTGGCCCACAAGGCTAAAACCGTCGGCCTGACCGAGGCGGAAATCGCCGAGCGGGCGGAGCTGCGCCGGAGGTATGTGGCGGACGTGCGGGCGGCCTTGCAGGACCAGCTGAATCATACCGTGGTGCAGGAACCCGACGGGACCCGCCATCCGCTTCTGAAGCAGAAGGAATCCCACCGTGTCCGCAGTTAAAACGAAGCCCGGAATCCGGCGGCGGATCGGCGCGGTGCTGCCGTGGGTCTGGCTGGCGGGAGCCTGGCTGTTCGGTGTCCTGTTCATGCGCCTGTACGGGCGTTCCCTGCTGGACAGCGACATGGCCTCCGAGATGGTACTGGCCGCCCAGCTCAACCGGGAAGGCTCGCTTCTTTCCGCCAACTGGTACTACTCCACCGAGCTGCGCGTTTTCTGCGAACAGCTGCTTTTCAAACTGGGGCTGGCGGTTTTCCCGCAGGACTGGCACGCCGCCCGTACCCTGGCCCAGGGCCTTCTGTCGGCCCTGGTGGCGGTGTCGGCGCTGTACTTTGCCTATGGCGCCCGCCTGCGCAAAAGTGCGCCCTGGATCGCGGGGGCGCTGCTGTGTCCCTTCGGGTTCTGGCAGCTGTTCCATGGGGTGTTCGGCGGCTTCTATTATGTACATATGGTGTTCGTCATGCTCAGCATGGGGCTGGTGCTCCGCCTGGCCGGCCGGAAAGCCTCGGTCCGCCGCACGGTTCTGCGGGCGGCTGTTCTGGCGGCGCTGGCCTTTGCCGCGGGACTCAACGGCGTGCGCATCCTGATGAACCTGTACGCGCCCTTGCTGGCGGCATCTCTGGTTCTGCTGGCCGTGCGGTGGAACCGCAATCGCCCGACCCAGCCTCTGGCACTTCCGCAGCTTCGCCTGACCCTGGCGGCTCTGGGCACGGTTCTGTGCTCGGCGGTGGGATACGCCGTCAATGCCAAGGTGCTGGCGGCGGAGTATACTTTTTCCGATCAGGGGCAGCGCGGCTGGACAGCGCTGGATCTGAGCAAACTTCTCACCGCCTGGGGCGACTTCCTGGCGCTGTTCGGGTATCCGGGGGACCGCGGCGTCCTGGATTACAGCGACCCTGTGCCTCTGTTCAGCGTGGCGGGACTGCTGGGGGCGGTCAGTCTCCTGATTGCGGGGGCGATGGTGGTGTCGGCAGTACACCTTGTGCTGCGCCGCCGGGAACTCTGCTTTGAGCACCGGGCTCTTCTGGCGGTGTTTCTCTCCTGCCTTCTCGTCGACGGCATGGTGTTTGCCTTCCTCAACGATATGATCGGCATCAACGGCAGCTACTGGCTGCCCGTGGTACCGCTGGCCTTCGGGGTGCTGGCGGCGGAAGGACAGACCCTCCCGCTGCGGGAAGGCATTTCCCGGGCCTGGCTGGCGGCTGCCTTTGCGGCGGCGCTGGTCTGCGTCAGCGTTTCCACCACCCTGCATTTTGTGCAGGACCCGCCCCGGGGCGATGCCCACCTGGAATCCGTCAGCGACTGGCTGGTGGAAAACGGCTACACCCGGGGGTATGCCACCTTCTGGTATGCCAACGTGCTCACCGAGCTGTCCGACGGCGCCCTGGATGTGTGGACCGTGGACGACATGACCCGGATGAACCTGCACGAATGGCTGCAGAGCATGGATCACCGGCAGGCACCTGAAGGGAAGGTCTTTCTTCTCATCGACCCCACCGTGGCCCGGGAAAACCTGGCCTACACAAAGGCGCCCCAGGTGGTGTATGAGGACGATTACGGATACATGATTCTGGAAGCCCCGGACGCAGTTTCTCAGGTGGAGGCGTCCCAGGCGGCGGAACAGGCCCGCATTGCCCAACGGAATGACGAAGACAATCCATAATGAAGTGAATTCGCGCCCCGCAAGTTTTGTAGGAACCTGCGGGGCGTGCCTTGTATTTTGGGTCAATCTCTGGTATAATCATATCCGGCGGCGTATCCCGGTTTGAACAAATCGGCCCCCTAGGGGACCGGGCGGAAAAGGCTGTACATTGAACCAAAAAAGAGAGGTTGCAAAACATGCTTACTGCAATTACCGGCATCAACTGGGGCGATGAGGGGAAAGGCCGTATGGTCGACCTTCTCAGCCAGGATTACGACATCGTCGCACGGTACCAGGGCGGTGACAACGCCGGCCATACCGTCAAGAACGAGCGCGGCAAGTTCGTGCTGAACCTGATTCCCTCCGGCATTCTGCGTCCCAACGTGGTCTGCGTCATGGGCGGCGGCATGGTCATCGACCCTGTCCACCTGGAAAAGGAAATTGCCGCACTGCGGGAACAGGGTATCGAGATCAGTCCCGCCAACCTGAAGATTTCCGACCGTGCCACCATCACCATGCCCTTCCATGTGGACCAGGACGGTCTGGAAGAGGCCCGTCTGTCCAAGACCGGCGCCCAGTTCGGTTCCACCAAGCGCGGCATCGCCTACACCTACGGCGACAAGTTCATGAAGAAGACCCTGCGCATGGGCGATCTGGTGCATATGGATGCGGGTGTGCGCAAGCGCCTGGAAACCATCGTGGATTCCAAGAACCTGACCATGGTCAGCATCTATGACCAGAAGCCGGTGAGCGTGGAGGATATGTGGGCCTGGTGCGAACATTACTCCGCTGCTTTCAAGGACTATATCTGCGACGTGGGCGAATATCTGGCCCAGGCCGACGACGCCGGCAAGAAGATCATGTTCGAGGCTCAGCTGGGTGCTCTGCGTGACATCGACTACGGCATCTATCCTTACACTTCCAGTTCCAACACCATCAGCGCCTACGCGCCCATCGGCGCCGGCATTCCGGGCCGCAAGCTGAACCTGTCCGTGGGCATCATGAAGGCCTATTCTTCCTGCGTGGGCGAAGGACCCTTCACCGCCGAGCTGGCCATGACCGAGGACGAGAAGAATGTCCTGCGTGAGCATGGTCACGAGTACGGCGCTGCTACCGGCCGTCCCCGCCGCGTGGGTCCCTTCGACGTGGTTGCCAGCCGCTACGGCGTGCAGTGCCAGGGCTGTGACGAACTGGCCCTGACCCTGCTGGACGTACTGGACTACATGGATACCATCCCCGTGGTGGAATCCTACCGTCTGTCCGACGGCACCGTCACCGGCCGTTTCCCCAGCGGCAAGACCCTGGACGACGCCCAGCCGGTCATCAAGGAGATGAAGGGTTGGCACTGCGACATCACCGGCGTGCGCAAGTACGAAGATCTGCCCGCCGAGGCCCGTGCCTATGTGGAATACCTGGAACAGGCCGTGGGCTGCCGCATCAAGTACATCTCCGTCGGCCCCGAGCGTGACGCCTGCATCGTGCGTGACTGATTGAGATAAACCCGCCCTGTCTTCCGGCAGACAGAGCATAAACCGAAGACACTTTACACAGCGGACCCGCCTTGTGCGGCTCCGCTGCTTTTTCAGCCGGAATGATTTTGTGGTTTCATTCAAAAAAAGAAAGGGGAGACCGGGTTGTGACCCGTTGGCTCATCCGTCTGTTCGTCAAAAACAGTGACGATACTTCCAACCCATCCGTGCGTTCCGCGTACGGCAATCTGGCCTGTGTGGCCGGTATTTTCTGCAACCTGCTATTGTTTGCGGGCAAGTTTACCGTGGGCACCCTGTTCGGCAGCGTGGCCATTGCCGCCGATGGCGTGAACAACCTGTCCGATGCCGGCTCCAGCGTGGTCAGTCTGGTGGGCTTTCGCCTGGGGGCCCGCCCGGCGGACGACAAACATCCTTTCGGCCATGCCCGGTACGAATACCTGGCCGGTCTGGCCGTGTCGGTGATGATTCTGGTCATCGGCATTGAGCTGCTCAAAGAGAGTGTGACCAAACTGATTCACCCCAATGCGGTGGAGTTCGGTCTGCTCACCGGTGTGGTTCTGGTGGCATCCATCCTGCTCAAGGTGTGGATCTCCCTCTTCAACCGCAAGATCGGTACCCTCATCGGGTCCGAAACCCTCATTGCCACCGCCGCCGATGCCCGCAATGATGTGGTTTCCACCTCGGCAGTCCTGGTGGCCAGCCTGGCAGCGTCCATCACTGGCATTGATCGGCTGGACGGTCTGGCGGGCCTGGCTGTGGCCGCGTTTATCTTGTACAGCGGGTTTGGCCTGGTGCAGGATACCCTGGACCCCATCCTGGGTGCAGCGCCCGACCCGGCGCTGATCCGCCACATCGAAGAGAAGGTCATGTCCTATCCCGGGGTACTGGGCATCCATGATCTGATGCTGCACGACTACGGCCCCGGCAACCGCCTGGTCAGTTTTCATGTGGAAATGTCCGCTGCTGCCGATGTGCTGGCCAGCCATGATATCATCGACAATATCGAGCGGGACCTGGCCAAGGACGATGGCCTGACCGCCACCATCCACTATGATCCTGTGGTGGTGGATGATCCCCACGCCAAGGAACTGCGGGAATTTGTCCGCAACAAGGCGGCCGAGCTGGAACCCTCCGCCGCCATTCATGACCTGCGCATCGTGCCCGGCAACAGCCACACCAATGTGGTGTTTGACTGTGCCGTGCCGCCGGAATATCTTTCCGCCCGCGACCATCGCGGCACCAAACTGACCGCTGCTTTGCGGGATGCTGTCCGGGAACGCTGGCCCGACCATTTTTGTGTCATTCGCCTGGAATCCAACTACGGTGCCGCCCAGCTGGAACCCAACCGCCAACATTGATCTGCGCCCCGCAACTTCGGCGGGGAAGATGCCATCACAGAAAGGAAGTCGACCCATGGATTACAATGCCGCCGCTCTTGCCATGCACAAGGCCCATCGTGGCAAACTGACCGTCAACAGTCTGGTGGAAGTGCGGGACAAGGATGCCCTGTCCACCGCCTACACCCCCGGTGTAGCCGAGCCCTGCCGCAAAATCAAGGAAAACCCCGACGACGTTTACACCTACACCCTCAAGGGCCGCACGGTGGCTGTGGTCACCAACGGTACCGCTGTGCTGGGCCTGGGCAATATCGGACCTGAAGCCGGCCTGCCGGTCATGGAAGGCAAGTGCGTGCTGTTCAAGGAATTCGGCGGGGTGGATGCTTTCCCCATCTGCCTGAACGCCACCACCAAGGAAGAGGTTGTGGCGGCGGTCAAGGCCATTGCGCCCACCTTCGGCGGCATCAACCTGGAGGACATCCGCAGCCCCGAATGCTTTGAGATTGAGGCGGAACTGGAGCGGGACCTGGATATTCCCGTTTTCCATGATGACCAGCACGGCACCGCCATCATTGTGCTGGCCGGTGTGCTCAACGCCCTCAAGGTGGTGGGCAAGCGTCTGGAAGACATCCGAATTGTGCAGAACGGCCCCGGCGCTGCCGGCACTGCCATCATCAAGATGCTGCAGACTGCCGGTGCCAGGGACATCATCGCCGTGGATGAGCACGGCATCCTGGTGCCCGGTCGTCCCGCCGGTTTTGTGGGCCATAAAGCGGCTCTGGCCGAATCCACCAACCCCCGCCGGGTCACCGGCGGTCTGGCGGAAGCCATCCGCGGGGCCGACCTGTTCATCGGCACGTCCATCGCCGGGGCACTGACGCCCGAAATGGCTGCCACCATGGCTCCGGACGCCATCGTCTTTGCCATGGCCAACCCCACTCCGGAAATCATGCCCGACGCTGCCAAGGCCGCCGGTGTGCGTGTGGTGGGTACCGGCCGCAGCGACTTCCCCAACCAGGTCAACAATGTGCTGGCCTTCCCCGGCATCTTCAAGGGGGCCCTGTCCGTGCGTGCCCGGGACATCAATGCGCCCATGAAGCTGGCCGCCGCCCGGGCCATCGCCTCCCTGATCCCCGACGAGGAACTCAACGAAGAAAACATTCTGCCCAAGGCCTTTGACCCCCGTGTGGCACAGGCCGTGGCCGACGCTGTGGCGCAAGCCGCGCGGGAAAGCGGTGTGGCCCGGACATGAGCATCCGCGAAATTCAGGCCGCCGCCATCACCGAGGCGGTGGAACAGCTGTGCATTCAGGCCAACCGCTTTCTGCCGGAGGATATCCGTACGGCGGAAGAGCAGGCCATCCAGGCCGAGCCCTGGCCTCTGGCCCGCACCACCCTGGAACTGCTGCGCTCCAATCTGGACGCCGCCGCCGAAAAGGAACTGCCCATCTGCCAGGACACCGGCATGGCCTGCGTGTTTGTGGAACTGGGACAGGACGCCCACATCACCGGCGGAACCCTGCGGGAAGCGGTGGACGAAGGGGTGCGCCGGGGCTACACCAAGGGCTACCTGCGCAAGAGCATCACCGGCGACCCGCTGAAGCGGCAGAACACCGAGGACAACGCCCCGGCGTTCCTGACCGTGGAGCTGGTTCCCGGGGACGGCTGCCGCATCACGGTGGCCCCCAAGGGGGCCGGCAGTGAGAACATGAGCCGCCTGGCCATGCTCAAACCCGCCGACGGGGTGCAGGGTGTGAAAGATTTTGTGCTGGAGACCGTCCGCCTGGCCGGTTCCAATCCCTGCCCGCCCATCATTCTTGGCGTGGGTGTGGGCGGCAGCTTCGACAAGTGTGCTCTGCTGGCCAAGCACGCCTTGCTGCGCCCGCTGGACTGTCCCAACCCGGATCCCTACTATGCGTCCCTGGAAAAAGAGCTGTGCGAGGCCATCAACGCCATGGGCATCGGGCCGCAGGGATTCGGCGGCGCCACCACCTGCCTGGGGGTGGCCATCGAACAGGCACCCACCCATGTAGCCTGCCTGCCGGTGGCAGTCAACATCGGCTGCCATGTCACCCGCCGCGCCACCGCCGAACTGTAAATACGCCATCAGGAAGTGAGAAAGAGTTATGCCCGCAAAACGTCAATCCGATATTGATATCTCCCTGGAAGGTGTGGGCCGCCGCGAAACCCGCACTTCCGGCATTGATATTCCGCTTTCCTCCTCCCGGCCCGGGGTGGGAATCGCGGACCCCAAGCTGGAAGACATGGTCAACCGCCATCATGAGGAGATCAAGGAACTGCACCGCCGTGCACGGCAGGGGAGGTGACCGCCATGCAGTATGAACTCCACACACCGCTGACCCGCGAAGCCCTGTCTGTTCTGCAGGCGGGAGATACAGTGCTGCTTTCCGGTACCGTGTACACCGCCCGGGATGCGGCCCACGGCCGTATGATGGAACTGCTGGATGCCGGCAAACCGCTGCCTTTCGACATCCGCGGCGCTGCTATCTACTATGTGGGACCGACCCCCGAACGTCCCGGTCAGGTGATCGGGGCGGCGGGCCCCACCACTGCCGGACGCATGGATAAGTTCACCCCGCGCCTTCTGGATCTGGGCCTTGCCTGTATGATCGGCAAAGGTAAACGGGATGCCGCCGTCAAGGCCGCAGTGGTCAAGAATGGGGCGGTGTACCTGGCCGCGCTGGGGGGCGCCGGTGCCCTGATGGCCGCCAGCATCCGCAGCTGTGAAGTCATTGCCTGGCCCGATCTGGGCTGCGAGGCCGTGCGCCGCCTGACCGTGCAGGACATGCCGCTGACCGTCCTGCTGGACGCCCACGGCGGCGATCTGTACGAGAGCGGCCCGGCCGCCTATCTGCAAAGTCTGTCCGCCGATTGACAAATTGGCCGCCGCTTGGTACACTGGTGTGTGTTGAGCGGATATGGCGGAACTGGCAGACGCGCTGGTTTTAGGGTCCAGTGTCCATGACGTGCAGGTTCGATTCCTGTTATCCGCACCAAAAACGCCCCGGCTGATGTCAGCCGGGGCGTTTTGTGTTGTTCATGTTATGGTTCCGGCAGCAGGGCCGCACGGTGGCGGAAGTAGTACACAGCCCCCACCAGGTCGGCCAGCGCCCAGCCGATGGGCACCGAAATCCAGATGCCCCACACCCCCACCCGGGGTGCCAGAGCATAGGCCAGGGCCACGCGGGTGCCCAGGGAAAAGACGGTCAGTACCACCGACATGGCCGGGCGGCGCACGGCGCGGTAGAACCCGTACAGCAAGAACAGAATGCCGATACCGCAGTAGCAGGCCCCCTCAATCCACAGATATCGGACGCCCACCGCGGTGATCTCTTCCACGGCCGGGTCGGAGGGATCCACAAAAATGCCCATGAGCGGGGCGGCAAACAGACAGACAACGGCGCTCACGATCACGCAGAAGACCGCCGCGCTCACCACCGCACTGCGGGTGCCTTTGCGGATGCGTTCCCGGCTGTGGGCGCCGTAATTCTGGGCGATGAAGGTGGAAAAGGCGTTGCCGAAATCCTGCACCGGCATATAGGCAAAGGAATCAATCTTGACCGCAGCGGCAAAGGCGGCCATGACCACCTCGCCGAAACTGTTGACCAGTCCCTGTACCATCAGGATACCGAAGTTCATGATGCTTTGCTGCACGCAGGTCAGCAGGGAAAAGGAGACAATCTCGCTCAGCACGCTGCGGTTCCAGCAGCAATCCTCCTTGCCCGGCACCAGGGAGGGCAGACACAGCAGGGTATAAACCCCAATGCCGATGCCGGATACATACTGGGCGATGACCGTTGCAATGGCGGCCCCGGCCACACCCCAACCGCATACCAGCACGAAGGTCAGGTCCAGCAGGATATTCAGCACCGCCGAAATCCCCAAAAAGATCAAGGGCACCATGGAGTTGCCCACCGCCCGCAGCAGGGCGGCAAAATAATTGTACAGGAACACAGCCGGAATTCCCCAGAAGATGCACCATAGATAGGTGCGCATCAGCGGGATGATGGCCCGGGGAACCTGCAGCAGGACCAGAATGGGGTCCAGAAAGACGAACACTGCCACATTCAGCACCACCGCCACGGCGGCTATGAAAAGGAAGGAATGAAAGATTCCGCTTTTCAGTGCGGCCCGGTCGTCTTCGCCCCAGCGGATGGAAAAAAGCGCGCCGCTGCCCATGCACAGACCCAGCAGGATGGAGGTGAGAAAGGTCATCAGAGTATAGGAGGAACCAACGGCTGCCAGGGTGTCGGCCCCCAGAAACCGCCCCACGATGATGGTGTCGGCCACGTTGTACAGCTGTTGCAGCAGATTCCCGGCCATCATGGGCAGGGCAAACAGAATCAGACTTTTTGTGATCGGCCCTTTGGTCAGGGCGGTATCATGGGTGGTTGCCATACAAGGCCTCCTTGGCGGTGTACAATTGCAGCCCGGTGCCGGCAGAATAGGGCAAAAGAAAAGCCCCGGCATCAAGCCGGGGCTTCGGGCGGGAATGAACCCGCTGCATTGGTGCGGAAGATGGGACTTGAACCCACACGTCATGGACACACGCACCTCAAACGTGCCTGTCTGCCGATTCCAGCACTTCCGCATAACACCGGACGAACCACCGGCGCTGCAATGGCTATTTTAGCATACCCGCAGTCAAAATGCAAGACCTTTTTTGCATAGGTGTCTTTGCATGGCACAGCCGCAAAAAATCAACCTCTTGCAGCAAAGAAGCGGTAAAGAATCGGCCTGGTAAACTAAGACACAGCAAAGAAACAGTTGAATTTTGTCGTAGCCTCTCGTATAATAGCCAAAGATAAAATGGAAAAATACGCAAAACAGCATGTGTTTGCGCAGGTACTATGTGCAGAGGTGCAGTATGAAAATCGTGATCGTCGGCCTTGGCAAAGTGGGCCGTGCTCTGACCGAGCAGTTGACGGCAGAAGGGCACGACATTGTGGGAATCGATATCAACCCCGACCGCGTGGAAAGCATTGTGAATATTTTTGACGTGCGCGGCGTGCCGGGCAACGGCGGGTGCTACGATATCCAGAGCCAGGCCTTCGAAACGGGAGCCGACCTGCTGGTGGCCACCACATCCAGTGATGAAATCAACATTCTGGCATGCCTGGTTGCCAAAAAGATCGGTACACGGCACACCATTGCCCGTATCCGCAACCCGGAATACGAAAAACAGCTGCGGTTCATGCGTCAGGAACTGGGCCTTTCCATGTTCGTCAACCCGGAAAAGGCCACCGCCCGCGAAATCTCCCGGGTGCTGCGCTTTCCCAACGCCATCAAGCTGGAACAGTTCTGCCGCGGCCGGTTTGAACTGATCGAATATCGCCTGAACCATGGCAACCCTCTGTGCGGGCTGCAGCTGTCGGATCTGTACAGCAACATGCACGTCAAACTGTTGGTGTGCGCGGTGGTGCGGGGACGGGATATCAGCATTCCGGACGGCAATTTCGTGCTGGAAGAAGGGGACAAGGTCTACCTGACCGCTACCCCCCAGGAGCTGGAGCACTTCTTCCGGCGTCTGGGGCTGTTCAAGGGCCGTGCCTCCAATGTGATGGTGATCGGTGCCAGCCGCATGGCCTATTACCTGCTCAAAGAGCTGCGGGACATGCACATGCACATTACGGTGATCGACAACAATCCTGCCCGCTGCCGGGATATCAGCGAGCGTCTGCCGGGCATTCTGGTCATCAACGGCGATGCCGCCGACAGTGAACTGCTGAAAGAGGAGGGCCTGGCCGAGATGGATGCCTTTGTGGCCCTGACCGGCATGGACGAGACCAACATCATCCTTTCCATGTATGCGGCGCAGCTCAACTCCTGCAAGGTGGTGGCCAAGATCAACCGCAGTTCCTTCGCGGATCTGGCCACGGCCAACGGCATGGTGGACAGCGTGGTTTCCACCGGAGATGTGACCGCTGAGACCATTTTGCAGTATGTGCGCGGCATGCAGAACTCTTTCGGCTCCAACATCCGCACCCTGCACCGGGCATTCGGCGGCCGGGTGGAGATGCTGGAATTCAATGTGGGGCCGGACGTTCCCTTTGTGGGGGTTCCCCTGCGGGACCTGACCCTGAAAAAGGACATGCTGATTGCGGGCATTGTGCGCGCCAACGGGCAGACCATCATTGCGTCCGGTTCCGATTGCCTGCGCCAGGGGGATGACGTGGTGGTTGTAACCACCGGCACGCCCATTAACGACCTGCGAGAGATTGTACGGTAAGGGGCGCGCCAGATGAATTATCGAATGATTGCTTTTGTTCTGGGCCGCATTTTCATGGCAGAAGCGGCCTTGCTGGTGCTGCCGTTGGTTTGCGCCCTGCTGTACGGCGAGAATACACTGTTTGCTTTCCTGGTTCCCATTCTGCTGCTGGTGGTGCTGGGCTGCGTGCTTGGTCTGCGCAAACCAAAGGATACTGTAATTTATGCCCGGGACGGCCTGGTGGTGGTAGCATTGGCCTGGGTGCTGATGAGTGCCTTCGGCGCGCTGCCGTTCCTGCTTTCCGGGGATATCCCCGACTACACCGATGCCTTCTTTGAGATGGTGTCCGGTTTCACCACCACGGGGTCCAGCATCCTGACTGATGTGGAGGCCATGAGCCGCGGGTGCCTGTTCTGGCGCAGCCTGTCCCACTGGGTGGGCGGCATGGGCGTCCTGGTTTTTGTCATGGCCGTGGTGCCTATGACCGACGGCCGTGCCATGCACCTGATGCGGGCCGAAGTGCCCGGACCTACCGTGGGCAAGCTGTCCAGCAAACTGCAGGACACCGCCAAAATCCTTTACCGCATCTATCTGGTGATGACAGCGGCGGAAGTGGTGCTGCTCCTGGCCGGGGGCATGCCGCTGTACGACGCCCTCATCCATTCCTTCGGCACGGCCGGTACCGGCGGTTTCAGCTGCAAGGCTCTCAGCGTGGGTGCCTACAACAGCGCTTATATCGAGATGGTCATCGCGGTGTTCATGCTGCTGTTCGGCATCAACTTCAACCTGTATTATTACATTCTGCTGCGGCATTTCCGCCAGGCCTTCCTTTCCGAGGAACTGCTGACCTACCTGGGGGTGGTGGCGGCGTCCACCCTCGCCATTGCCGTCAACCTGAGCCAGATGTGCAGCAACTTTGCCCAGGCGCTGCGTCTGTCCTTCTTCCAGGTGTCTTCCATTGTCACCACCACCGGGTACGCCACCACCGATTTCAATGCCTGGCCCTCTTTCAGCCGTACCATCCTGGTCATGCTCATGTTCCTGGGGGCTTGCGCCGGGTCCACGGCCGGCGGCCTGAAGGTCTCCCGCGTGATCATCCTGGTCAAGTCCAGCGTGCGGGAGGTCCAGCACATGCTGCATCCCCATGCGGTCACCACCATCCGGTTTGAAGGCCGTCCCCTGGACGACAAGACTGTCCGCGGTGCCAGCGTGTATCTCAGTGTGTATCTGTCTTTGTTTGTCCTCTCCATTCTGCTTGTCTCGCTGGATGGATTTGATTTGATCACCAGTTTCACCGCCGTGGCCACCTGTATCAACAACGTTGGCCCCGGCCTGGAAATTGTGGGCCCCATGGGCTCCTTTGCGGATTTCTCCCCTTGGTGCAAATGGCTGTTCAGCTTCGATATGCTGGCCGGCCGTCTGGAACTATTCCCCATGCTGGCGCTGTTCGCGCCGTCCACCTGGCGCCGCCGCCGTCGCGGTGGCCGCGTGGCCCTGCGCTTCTGACGTTTGTTGGCAGCACGCCCCGGAACCATCGGTTCCGGGGCGTTTTTGTATGCCGGAAGCCGCCGGCGCATACAGATGGAACGACACCATACAAAGGGGGAAGGTTCCATGCGCGTATCCGGCAAAGCCGTTTTGTGCAGCCTGGTAGCCCTGCTTCTTCTCTGCGGGCTGGTGGGAATCCTGGCCGGACAAAGGTTCCGTAACCGGCAGGAGGAAACCGCAATCCCGGATGACCGGGTTGCGGTGGAGGCTGCCGCCGTGCTGGAAGGAAAATATGCCTGCCTGACCTTTGATGACGGCCCCTCCGAAAACACCGCCGCCATTCTGGAGATTCTGGCACGGTATCAGGCGCCGGCCACCTTTTTTGTCACGGCCCAGCCCATCAATGAGCCCTACTTGGATCAGTTGCCCCTGATTGCGGCCGGCGGCCACCAGATCGGGCTGCACAGTGCCAGCCACCGGTATGCGGAAATCTACCGCAGTACCACCGACTTCTGGCTGGACATCAAACAGCTGCGGCAGACCCTGTCCGCCTATGTGGATGTGGAGCAGATTCATTGGCTGCGTTTTCCCGGCGGCAGTACCAACACAGTCAGCCACCGTTACGGTGGCAGTGATATCATGAAAGACCTTGTGGCCCAGGCGGAAGAGAAAGGGTATCATTGGATTGACTGGAACGTCTGCGGAGAAGACGCCACTTCCGCACACCCAGATGCCGCCGCCATCCTGCGCAACGTGAAAGAGGGGGCCGAAGGCCGGGATGTCTGCGTTGTGCTGCTTCACGATACCGCGGCCACCAGACAGACGGTGCAGGCGCTGCCGGAAATACTGGACTGGTTTGCAGACCAGGAATATGAATTTTGTACGGTGGAACAGATGTATGCCCTGACAAAAGAAAATTGATGGGCAAAAGGAATTGCAAAGACACTGTACACCATGTATAATAAGAACAAAACCAAGGCGCGCTGCGTCGAGATTCTAGGAAGTTTGCACATGAAAAATACCCAAAGCCGCCGCATCGCGCTCTGCGGCGTGCTGGCTGCCCTGACGGTGGTCATTCTGCTGGTGGGCACGGCACTGGGCATCGGTACCTATGCCGCGCCCATGCTGGCCTCCTTTTTGCTGATCCCGCCGCTGGTGGAATATGGTCCCCGTGCTGCCCTGACCCAGTATGCGGCCGCGGCGGTGCTGGGACTTCTGCTTGTGCCGGACCCGGAACTGTCCTTTTTCTATGCGCTGGTGCTGGGCCCTTATCCTGTGTGGAAGACGGTGCTGGACCACTTGCACCCTGCAGCACTGCGCTGGGCGGCCAAACTGGCGGTATTCAATCTGTCGGCAGGCATTATGTATGCGCTGCTCTTGCTGGTGTTTCTGCCCGGTCTGGCCGAAACCATGCCCGCCACCCTGGCCTTGTGGGTGCCGCTGGTTCTGTTGTGTAATCTGGCATTTGTTCTGTGTGACCGTGCCGTGACCGCGCTGACCCTGGTTTATCGCCTTCGTCTGCGCCGATACTGGAAAAAACGCTTTTGAGCTTGGTGACTAAGCTCAGGAAAGGAAGATCGACCATGTGGTATCAAAATGCTGTCATCTACCAGATCTACCCGCTGGGACTGTGCGGGGCGCCCTTGCAGAATGACGGGGTGCCCGAACACCGTATTCTGCGGGTGCTGGACTGGGTGGACCATATCCGGGAACTGGGCGCCACCTGCGTGCTGTTCAACCCCCTGTTTGAGAGCGACGCCCACGGCTACGACACCCGGGATTACCGGAAGGTGGATGTGCGCCTGGGCACCAACGAGGATCTGCGCCGCGTCTGCAAAGCGCTGCACGATGCCGGGCTCAAGGTGATGTTTGACGGCGTGTTCAATCATGTGGGCCGTGGGTTCTGGGCTTTCCGGGACGTACAGGAAAAGCGCTGGGACAGCCCGTACAAGAATTGGTTCAACATTCACTTTGACGGCAACACCAACTACAACGATGGTTTCTGGTACGAAAGCTGGGAAGGCTGCAACGAGCTGGTCAAGCTGAATCTGCACAACCCGGCGGTGCGGGAACATCTGTTTGACGCCATCTCTTCCTGGGTGCGGGATTATGACATTGACGGTCTGCGCCTGGACGTGGCCTACTGCCTGGACCTGGATTTTCTGGGGGCGCTGCGGCAGTACACTTCCTCCCTCAAGGAGGACTTTGTGCTGGTGGGCGAGACCCTGCACGGGGACTACAACCGCTGGATGAACGACCATGCCTGCCATTCGGTGACCAACTACGAATGCTACAAGGGACTGTATTCCAGCTTCAACACCGGCAATATGCATGAGATCTCCTACAGCCTGAACCGGCAGTTCGGCTCCGAGCCCTGGTGCCTGTACACCGGCCGGCAGCTGCTGAGCTTTGCGGACAACCACGATGTCACCCGCGTGGCCAGCATTCTGGCCGACAAGAAGGAGCTGGAGCCGCTGTACGGTCTGCTGTTCGGCATGCCGGGCACCCCTGCTATCTACTACGGCAGTGAATGGGGCATCACCGGGGAGAAGAAGGACGGTGACCCCGCCCTGCGCCCGGCCATCGAAAAGCCGGAACACAACGAACTGACCGACTGGATCACCGCATTGGCCGGGGCCCGTGCCGCCAGCCCGGCGCTGTGCCACGGCAGTTACCGCAACATTCTGGTGCAGCCCAAACAGCTGATTTTTGAGCGCCGCAGTGGGGAAGACCGGGTTCTGGTGGCCATCAACGCCGACAGCCAGCCCTACCACGCCGATTTCAACGCCGAGGCGGGCTGTGCGGTGGATCTGATCACCGGCAAGCCTCACGATTTCGGCGGCGGCAGTGATCTGCCCGCCTACTCCTGCGCTTTCTGGAAAACCGAATAATACGGAATATCCAAATTTATAATCTGTTGCCTGAACAGGAAAAGAGGGACCTTTTTATGTGGCTGCTGTTTGCCGCTGCATCCGCGTTTTTTGCCGGTATCACCGCCATTCTGGCCAAGTGTGGTATCCGGCAGACCGATTCCACCGTGGCCACGGCGCTGCGCACCTGTGTGGTGCTGGTCATGGCCTGGGTCATGGTGCCAGTGTCCGGCCAATGGTCCGGCATACAGGACATCACCGACAGGGCCATGGTGTTTCTGGTGCTGTCCGGTTTGTGCACCGGCGCATCCTGGCTCTGCTACTTCAAAGCCCTGCAGATCGGGGATATCAACCGGGTGGTACCGGTGGATAAAACCAGCACGGTGCTGACCATCCTGCTGGCGCTGCTCTTTCTGGGCGAGGGGGTCACCCCTGTCAAGACGGTGGCCATGGTGCTGATTCTGGCCGGAACCTGGCTCATGATCGAAAAGAAATCCGGCACGTCCTCCACTTCTTCCTCCAAGGGATGGTTCTGGTACGCGGCAGGGTCGGCCATCTTTGCCAGCCTGACCTCCATTCTGGGGAAGGTGGGCGTCAGCGATATCGGCTCCAACCTGGGCACGGCCATTCGCACCAGTGTGGTGCTGGTCATGGCCTGGGTCATGGTGTTTGTGACAGGCAAGCAGAAAGAGGTATCCAAGGTTCCCCGGCGGGAGCTGGGCTTTCTGGGGCTGTCCGGCCTTGCCACCGGGGCGTCCTGGCTGTGCTACTACCGCGCCTTGCAGGATGGTCCCGCCAGCGTGGTGGCGCCGGTGGACAAGCTCAGCATTCTGGTTACCGTGGCCTTCTCGGCCATCGTCTTTGGCGAAAAACTCAGCCGAAAAGCAGCCCTTGGCCTGGCCTTGAATGTGGCCGGCACCCTGCTTATGCTGGTGTAAAAACAGATCCGTCGTGCGGGTTTTCCGTGCGGCGGATTTTTTTCTGCAATATTTCGACCCTCCCTGCACATACTGAGGTATGGAAAAGGAGGGGATACCATTGCCCGGTTATTCCGCAAGGCGCCTTGTGCGCCGCCTGCTGGGAGCGTTGGCATTGCTTGCGGCTTTGTCTGCTGCTGTTGTGCTGGGGCTTCGCGCCGCACTTCCGGATACTTTTTATGTGGCGCCCGGGGAATCCCTGGCGCTGGCATCCATGCCGTTTTTGCAGGCGGGGAAACCGTCGCGCGGGCACACTGCCGCCGTCAGCGGCACCACGGATACCGGCAGCTGCAACCAGACCCTGCGTCTGTTCGGGGTAGTGCCGGTCAAAACGGTGCGCACGGTGGAATCCGCCACCCGCACGGTCACTGTGTCCGGGGCGCCTTTCGGCGTCAAGATGTTTGCCGACGGTGCCCTGGTGGTGGCCTTCTCCGACCAGCTTACCGTTCTCGGCAGCGAAAACCCGGCCAAGGAGGCAGGGCTTCGCCTGGGAGATGTGATCGTTTCGGCGGGGGGCAGCCCGGTGCACGGCAATGAGGAATTGTCCGCGGCTATCACGGCGGCAGGAGGAAACGCGGTGAACATTGTGTATGTGCGGGATGGGGTGCAGCATACCTGCAGCGTGACCCCCGTGCAGGACCGGGACAGCGGTGTGTGGCGTGCCGGGGTGTGGGTACGGGATTCCTCGGCGGGGATCGGCACCCTGACCTTTGTGGATACAGAGAAAGGGACTTTTGCGGGCCTGGGCCATGCGGTGAGTGACAGCGACACCGGCGCCGACTTTCCGCTGCTGTCCGGGGAGATTGTACCCGTGACCATCATCGGGGTGCAAAAAGGCACGGCCGGCGCGCCGGGAGAGCTGAAAGGCGAATTTTCCGGCGGCGCGGCCCTGGGCAGCGTCACCGCCAACGACACCGCCGGTGTGTACGGCACACTGAGCGAAGGCGCTCCGGCGGTGTCCGGGCAGAGTATGCCGGTGGCCAACATCCAGCAGGTGGCAACCGGGCCGGCCCAGATCCTCACCACCATCAACGGCACCCAGCCGCAACTGTACGACGTGACCATCGAGCGGGTGAACATGACAGCGGGGGACCCTAACCGCAACCTGCTGGTCCGGGTGACCGATGAACGGCTGCTTTCCGCCACCGGGGGCATTGTGCAGGGTATGAGCGGCAGCCCTATCCTGCAGGACGGCCGCCTGGTAGGAGCTGTGACCCACGTGCTGGTCAATGATCCCACCAGGGGGTATGGCATCTTCGCGGAAAATATGCTCAAGACGGCGGATGCGCTGGTAACTTCCCAATGAGAAAAAGCTTTCGGGCAGAGGTGACAAGCCTCTGCCTGTTTTGCTATACTGGAGCCAAACAACAGGAAAGGGGCATTCACATGAATGTGATCTACCATTTTCAACCCACCGCGCCATACAGCCTCCACGACATGCGGGTGAACCGGATTGAACGGACAGGGGAAAATCTTCGGTTCTGTTTTGAAACGGGGTATGTAGAACTGAAGGGAGAAAACCGGCAGGTGTCGGGTGATCTGCTGATCGAACGGGTCAGCATGGCCTTTTCGGATGTTTATTTCCTGAGCGAAAACGGTGCCTACGGAACATTCCAAGGCCAGCGCATGGAGCTGGAGTCGTTTCTGGACCGCTACCGGGACATCTCCTTTGAAATTCTGGATGAGGCATACGGCTACCACACGGTTACATACCGCGGTTACCTGTCGCTGCCGGATCGGGAACCTCTGATGGAGGTCATGCTTTCCCTGTATTATACCGGCAACATTGTCTACGAGGTGCAGGAATAACCCGTGTGGCAGGCATAGGCAAGCTGTGCTGGTAATATTCCCATCGTCTTTCCAGTGACATGCGGGTCCAAAATGGTGGGGAACACGGCAAAAGGAAGGCATACAAAGGGCGAAACAAGAGATACCGTGCCGGGTTTTGTCGCAAAAAGAGACAAAAAGCGAAAGAACCCCGAAAATTTCCTATTGCCAGAATTGGTAAAATATGGTAATATTTCCATTGTCGAGAGAAACCTGCGCGGCCGGGCGGCTGGCCGCTGATGAATGAGGAGTGTATCACAATGGACAAGATCAAGTTTTTGATGACCGATACCGGCGCGCAGACCACGGCGCTGTGCCGCCAGGCGCTGGAGGACAAAGGCGTTTCGGTGACGGTGTGCGAGAAAAACGGCAGCAAAGCCCTGAAAGCGCTGCTGGACACCCATCCCCAGGCGGTTCTGCTGGATACCTTCATGCCGGACCTGGATGCCATCACGGTCAAGCAGCGGTACGAAGCCCAGGATACCTCCGGCACCCACACCACCTTTTTTGTGACCGGGGCTTTCCAGAGTGAGGAGATCGAACAGGAACTGCTGGACAACGGCTTTTCCTTCTTTTTTGTCAAACCTTTTGACGAGTCGGTCCTGGTCAGCCGGGTGCTCAAGGCGGCGGGTACACCCGCACGCCCGCAGGCCTTCTCTCAGGACAGTGACGAGCTGACCGTCACCGAAATTCTGCACCAGGTGGGGGTTCCGGCCCACATCAAGGGATATCAGTTTTTGCGGGATGCCATCTTGCTGGCGGTGGAAGACCACGAGTACATCAACGCCGTGACCAAGCGTCTGTACCCCGAAATCGCCAAGCGCAACGGCACCACCGCTTCCCGGGTGGAGCGGGCCATCCGCCACGCCATCGAGGTGGCCTGGGACCGGGGCGATGTGGATACCCTCAACGGGTATTTCGGCTACACCATCCACAGCCTGCGGGGCAAGCCCACCAACTCGGAATTTATTGCCATGATTGCGGACAAAATCCGCCTGGACAAGCGTCGTCGCGCTTGATTTGTCAAAAGTATACTTGTGCGTTTTACCTCCCGCTGCGGCCGGGAGGCTTTTTTATTTCAAAACTTTTTGAATCCGCCCCAAAGCGGTAGATTTTTCCGTTGGATGCTTGTATAATGATAGCATGGTCAAACTGGGGTGTGTATACGCTGTGTGCCCCGGTCCGTAGTTTCAACCGAAAGGGGGCGCCAGCCATGGCGCAAACCGTAACCGCAATCCTGGTGGCGGCGGGAGCCTCCCGCCGTATGGGATTCGATAAACTCAGCCACCGTCTGCCCGGCGGGCTGACCGTGCTGCAGACAAGCCTGCGTGCCTTTGAAAATCATCCACGCATCACCCAGATTGTGCTGGTGGCCGGCGCCAACCTGGAAACCTGCCGTCAGCTGGCCGCGGCTTGCACCAAGCCGTGCACGGCGGTGCCGGGCGGGGCCACGCGGGCGCAAAGCGTCTGCGCCGGTCTGGCTGCGGCCACCGGCGAGATGGTGGCCATTCATGATGCGGCCAGACCCTTCGTCAGTGAAGAGGTCATCACCGCCGCCATCGATGCCGCCGAACAGACCGGTGCTGCGGCGCCGGCCGTTGCGGTGAAGGATACGGTCAAGGTGGCCGCTGCCGACGGCCGGGTGCTGAACACCCCCGACCGCAGCACCCTGTTTGCGGTCCAGACGCCCCAGTGCTTCCGGCGGGAACTGTATCTGCGGGCACTGGATGCCGTGTCGGAAGACAAGGCCGACCTTGTCACCGACGACTGCAGTCTGTTTGAACTGGCCGGTCTGCCGGTGGTATTGACGCCGGGAGACTATGCCAACCTGAAAATCACCACAAAAGAGGATCTGAAAGGGGAAAGCACCATGCGCATCGGACATGGTTATGACGTGCACCGCCTGGTGGAAGGCCGGCGGCTGATTCTGGGCGGGGTGGACATCCCCTACGAAAAGGGACTGTTGGGTCACTCCGACGCCGACGTGCTGCTGCATGCCGTTTCGGATGCTCTGTTGGGCGCTGCTGCGCTGGGGGACATCGGCAAGCATTTTCCGGACACAGACCCCCGGTATGAAGGTGCTGATTCCCTGCGGCTTTTGCAGGAAGTGGGCAATCTGGTGCGGCAGGCCGGTTACACGGTGGGCAACGTGGATGCCACCGTTCTGTGTCAGGCTCCCAAGCTGGCGCCCCATATCCAGACCATGCGGGCCAACATTGCCCGGGCGCTGGATGTGCCGGTGGAGTGCATCAGCGTGAAGGCCACCACCGAGGAACACCTGGGCTTTACCGGCCAGGGACAGGGGATTGCGGCCCACGCCGTGGCCCTTCTGGAGTCCTGAACCGGCAACTTTCCACCGGTCTTGCGGTGTGTTATACTGAGAAGAAGAGAACCGTGCCCGCCCTTTGCCCGGCGGCTGTTAGGAGGCTGTGACCGGCATGCTCGGCATTTACGACTTTTTCGGCGGTGTGATCAGCAACCTGCGCACCTTTGGCGTGCGAGACCTGGTTGATATTCTGGTCATTTCCGTCGCCTTTTATGAACTGTTTCTGTTTGCGCGCAAATCCCGCGCGGGTCAGCTGGTCCGCGGCATGGTGCTTGCGCTGGCCTGCTTTGCGCTGGCCTATCTGTTTGAGCTGCGCACCGTGCGCTGGCTGTTGAACAACTTTTTGCAGGTGGGCTTCATTGCGGCCGTGGTGCTGTTCCAGCCGGAACTGCGTCGCACCCTGGAACGTCTGGGCCAGAGCGCCAACTGGACCGGCCGGCTGTTCAGCATCCGGCGCAGCGACCCGTCCCTGCGGGCGGTGTGGCAGAGCGCCGTGGTGGCCATCTGTGATGCGGCAGAACAGCTTTCGGATACCCGCACCGGCGCCCTGATGGTGCTGGAACGCAACAACAACCTGGAAGAGATCATCCGCACCGGCACGCCTCTGTCGGCCAATGTGATTCCGGAAATGCTGGGCACCATCTTCTATGAAGGTACGCCCCTGCATGACGGCGCCGTCATCATCCGGGACGGACGGATCGTGGCGGCCGGGTGCGTTCTGCCTTTGTCCAATAACCTGGAAATGGGCAAGGATATGGGCACGCGCCACCGCGCCGGTCTGGGCATGAGCGAAAATTCCGATGCCGTGGTCATCGTGGTCAGCGAGGAGACCGGCATCATCTCTTTGGCGAAAAACGGCGTGCTGATCCGCCGCCTGGACCGCCAGAACCTGTTCAATCTGCTGCAGGAAGAAATCATCCCGCCCGAGTCTCCGGAAGAACAGAAAGTACCCGTGTGGGCTCGTTTGTTTGGCAAAGGAGGTGCCCAGAAGCATGGCACTGAACAAAAAGAAAAGTGAACAGCCTGCGGTGGCACCCAAAGCGCGGGAAAAACGTACGATCTGGGATTACCCGGCCGTGCTCTGGTGCGCGGCAGTGGCCTGTGCGGTGCTTGCCTGGCTCATTGTCACCATGTATTTTGACCAGGAAAGCGATAAGACTGTCACCATCAACACCATCACCTATACCTACCAGTCCAGCACCTACACAAGCCTTGGTCTGGACATTGTGGAAACGCCCGACGTCTCCAACGTGACCGTGCGCATCAAAGGCAGCGGCACCATCATCGGCGGCATCCGGGAAAGCGACATTATGGTTTACCCCAAGTATTCCACCGTGCGCGGCGCGGGTACCGTGACCCTGGAACTGGGGGCCCGGTTCATTACGTCGGATTACGACAACCTGGGCATCGAACTGACGGTGGAAAACCCCGCCACCGTGACCGTTGTCTTCGACAATGTGAGCGAAAAGACGGTGCGGGTCACCGCCGATACGTCCCAGATCGCCATTGCGGACGGGTTCATTCTGAACAGTGTGTCCAGCATCCCGGCGGAAGTTACCCTCACCGGCCCCACCAGCGAGCTGGAACAGATCGACTCGGTGGTGGCCACGGTGGCCTCGGAAGACAAGCTGGATGATTCCATCACCCTGGAATCCGCCCTGGAAATGCGGGACGCCAACGGCAACGCCGTCACCCCGCAGTATACCACCATGGACAGCGATACCGCCGCCGTTACCCTGAACGTGCTGCAGGTGCGGGAACTGCCGCTGACGGTGGACTTCATCGGCCTGCCCACCGGATTTGACGTTTCCAGCCTGAAATATTCCCTGGACCGCGAAACCCTGCGCGTGGCCGGACCCGCCCGCACCATCAGTAAACTGAACGAGCTGAGCGTGGCCAGTCTGGACCTGGGACAGAGCTTTGCCTTTGACCGGGATTATCAGCTTTCGGTGGAACTGCCGGACGGCATTGTCTCTCAGGATGGCATCACCACCGTCACCCTGACCTTCGATACCACCAACATGGCCAGCACTACCCTGAATGTGGCCAACACCAACATCCGGGTCATCAACATTCCCAGTGACGTGGATGTGGATGTGCTGACCAGCCGCATCAGCGGTGTGACATTGTACGGCCCGGCGGATGAGATCGAAGAACTTTCCGCCGACAGCGTTCTGGCACAGGTGGACTGCCAGAGTATCTCGGTGACGGCCGGCCAGCAGACCCTGCCGGTCAACATCCAGGTGCCTTCGTCCAGCCGCATCTTTGCGGTGGGCAGCTATACGGTGCAGTGCGCCATTACCACCAAGTAAAACGATAAGGAGACCGTATCTCACAGTGTTTTTGGTTCGCAACATCCGCCTGCCGCTGGCCTGCTCCGATCCCGGGGCCGAGGCCGTGCGCCGGGCGCGCAAGACGCTGGGACTTTCCGCCGGGTATCCGGCGGAAACCGGCATCGCAAAACTTTCGGTGGATGCCCGGCACGGTACGCCCGTGCTGGTATACACCGTAGCCATCACGCTCAAGGACGAGGGTGAGGAATCGGCTTTGGCCGGGGCCTCGCCCTGCGTCTGTTTCACCCGTCGGCCGGAATTTCACTTTTCCCAGGGCCAGACCCCGCTGGCCCACCGGCCGGTGGTGGTGGGCCTGGGGCCTGCCGGATTGTTTGCGGCGCTGCTGCTGGCCCGGCACGGGTATCGCCCGCTGGTGCTGGAACGGGGCCCGGCCCTGGAACAGCGGATCGCTGCCGTGCAGGCCTTTGAGGCCGGCGGCGCGCTGAACCCCGACGCCAACATCCAGTTCGGAGAAGGGGGCGCCGGGACCTTCTCAGACGGAAAACTGACCACCCGTACCGGGGATGCCCTGTGCGCCTATGTCACCCAGACCTTTCTGGAACACGGCGCACCCCGGGACATTGCCTGGCGGCAGAAACCCCATGTGGGCACCGATTTGCTGCGCGGAGTCATTACCGGTATCCGGGCCGAGATCGAATCTCTGGGCGGCACCGTGCTGTTCAACACCAGGCTGACCGGTCTGGAAATGCGCGGCGGCGTGCTGTGCGGCGTGAAGACCACAGGCGGCGACTTTGCCTGCGATCGGATGATTCTGGCGGTGGGCCACAGTGCCCGGGATACCTTTTCCATGCTGCACACGCTGGGCTTGCCGCTGGAGTGCAAACCCTTCTCGGTGGGCTTCCGTGCGGAACACCTGCAATCCGAGATCGAGCGCAGCCTCTACCATGGGGCGGCCGGGCATCCGGCCCTGCCCAGGGGCGAATACCAGCTCAGCCAGCATGTGGACGGCGGACGCTGCGTGTACACCTTCTGCATGTGCCCCGGCGGCAGCGTCTGCGCCGCCGCCAGCGAGGAAGGCGGCGTGGTCACCAACGGCATGAGCCTGCATGCCCGGGACGGCCGCAACGCCAACGCGGCGGTGGTGGTCAGCGTGGACGGCCGCGACTTTGACAATGATCCCGCCCGGGCTGTGGCCTTCCAGCGGCAGCTGGAACAGGCGGCCTTCCGGGCCGGCGGATCCAACTACGCCGCCCCGGCGGAAACGGTGGGCAGCTTCCTGCAAGGCAGGGGACGCCTGGAACTGGGAGCGGTGCAGCCCACCTATCCCCGGGGCGTGGAACCCTGCGATCTGGGCAGTTTGCTCCCGCAGGAACTCTCCGCCGCCCTGCGCCAGGGACTGACTGCCTTTGGCCGCAAGATGGCGGCATACCGGGCACCGGATGCGGTGCTTACCGGCCTGGAAACCAGAACTTCCAGCCCCCTGCGCCTGCTGCGCGGGCAGGACCTGCAATGCGTGGCCTTGCCGGGGCTGTATCCCTGCGGTGAGGGCGCCGGTTACGCCGGCGGCATTATGACCGCCGCGGTGGATGGGCTGCGCTGTGCCGCTGCCCTGATGGAACAGAGTGCGCCGCCCCGCACAGACGCCTGAATTTGATGCATAGGAAAGGAAAAGGAATATGCCGTCCAACAACCCCTACCGGGAAGACAAGCAATCCCGCCCGGCGGAAGAATATACCGGCATCCCCGATGTGGATGAGGCTGTCAACGAGATCGTACAGGCCGGCGCCGAAATCGGTTCCGGTTTGCTGGACGGTCTGGCCGGGGTGGTCCGGTCAGTGGGGGATGCACTGAACAGCCGCAGCCTGGACAACAAGGATGTGCCTTTTCCCACCTGGATCCGCCGGATGGACCGCCAGCTGAAAAATAAAGAGCAGGACGGCTATCTGGGCATGTCGGTGGGCGGCTGGATTTTTGCCGCCGGCTTCGGCATTGCGGCGCTGGTCATGTTCGTTCTGGCCATGGTCAGCCCCCAGGCGCTGGGCATGACGCCGGACGAACACGTTGTGTTTCCCATTCTGGCGGCTTGTTTTGCCCCCATTGCGGCGGGCTTTTCGGTCATGGGGGTCATCGGGGTCCGGCTGTGGGGACGTTACAACCGGCTGCGCAGTTATCTGCGCGGCGCCCGGGACTGGGTCTGTGATATTCCCACCTTGGCCCGGACCGTCATGCAGCCTGAAACCCGGGTGCGGGAAGAATTACAGAGAGCCATTGCCCGCGGGGAGATTCCCGGGGCGCTTGTCTCTGCGGATGGGCGGACGCTGTACCTGGATGATTCCCTGTACACCCCGTCCCGGACGGAAGAAACAGCTGCCCCGTCTGCCGCACCCGCCCCGGATGCGGCGGAGCAGCTGCGCAAAGAGGGCGTAGAGTTCCTCAATTATCTGCGGGTCTGCCGGGGCCGGCTGGGGGAGAGCGCCGACGAGGAACTGGCCACCATGCAGAAAACCTGCGGCGCCATTCTGGGCTTTGCCCACAACCACCCGGAACAGGTGCCCCGGCTGCGCCGTTTCCGGGAATACTATCTGCCCACCACCCGCAAACTGCTGGACACCGCCATGGGGCTGGGGGATACCGATGCGGCTGCCGCCGACAAGATCCGCGGCGAGATCACCGGCATTCTGCACACCCTGAATATGGCCTACGGCAAACTGTATGAAACCCTGCTGCTGGATGTGAGTCTGGATGTTTCCACCGAGATCGATACGCTGGAAACCATGCTGCGGCAGGACGGTCTGACCCATGATTTCCGGCAGGATTTCGGTGCCGGAACCCGGAATGTGGAATTGTAAATTGTAAGGAGCGTACCGCTATGAATTACCGTGCCTGGCAGCTGAATCCTTCTGCCGAACAGGATGCCGAAGCCCTTCAAGCCGAAGGCTTCGGTGTTCTGCTCAGCCGTGTGCTGGCTGCGCGGGGGATTCATACGCCTGAAGCGGCCCGGCACCTTCTGGACGGGCGGGACGAACTCAGCGACCCCTTCCTGATCAAGGACATGGACAAGGCCGTGTCCAGGATTCAGCGGGCCGTGGAGGAAGGGGAACCCATCGTCATCTTCGGCGACTATGATGTGGACGGGGTTTCGGCCACCGCCATCCTGTTTGAATGCCTGTCCAACCAGGGGGCCCAGGTGCGGTGCAAGCTGCCCAGCCGGGACGGCGGCGGGTACGGCCTGAACAAGGAAATCCTCAAGGGTCTGGCCGACAAAGGCTACACCCTGGTGGTTACGGTGGACAACGGCATTGCCGCTGTGGAGGAAGCCGACTATGCCAGGGAGCTGGGCATTGATCTGGTCATCACCGATCATCATCTGCCCGGTGAGAAGCTGCCCGATGCCGTGGCCGTGGTGGACCCCAACCGTGCCGACGACGAAAGCCCGTTCAAGTTTTTGTGCGGGGCCGGGGTAGCTTTCAAACTCTGTGCCGCCCTGGAAGGCTGTGACCCCGCCGAGCTGCTGGACATGTTCGGTGAGCTGGCGGCCCTGGGCACCATCGCCGATGTGATGCCCCTCACGGGGGAAAACCGCACCCTGGTGCGGGAGGGCCTGGCGGTTCTGCAGGAGACCATGCGTCCCGGCTTGCAGGCCTTGTTGGAAAACGCGGGCTACGCGGGCAAACCGGTCACCGCCGAAACCGTCAGCTATGGGCTGGCGCCCCGGCTGAACGCGGCGGGGCGCATGGATACCGCGGCGGTGGCCCTCAAGCTGCTGCTGTGTGAAAACGAGGAACAGGCGGCGGGCATCGCCGCCCGCCTGGGCGAGATCAACGCCGAGCGCCAGCAGACCGAACAGCAGATTCTGGCTGCCGCCCTGCAGACCATCCAGGCGGACCCGGCCCGGGCCCACGACCGGGTGCTGGTGGTGGCGGGGGAGGGCTGGCATCCCGGTGTCATCGGCATCGTAGCCAGCCGCCTGATGGAGCGCTACGGCCGCCCCGCTATTGTGATCTCCACCGAAAACGGGGAAGGCCGCGGCAGTGGCCGCGCACCGTCAGGCTTCAACCTGCACGGGGCGCTGGCCGCCTGCTCCTCCTGCCTGATCCGCAGCGGCGGACATGCCGCGGCGGCGGGACTGCTGGTGGAGGAAGAGAAGATCGGGGCTTTCCGCGCTGCCATCAATGCCTGGGCGGTGCGGGAATACCCGGTGCCGGAACCCGGCACCCTCAAGCTGGACGCCGCCGTCCGGCTCGGCGAACTGGACCTGGCCTCGGTGCGGCAGCTGTCCCGGCTGGCACCCTTTGGCAGCGGCAACCCGGTTCCGCTGCTGCTGGTGCAGAACGCCGTGGTGGATGGGCTCTGGCCCCTGGGCAGCGAAGGCCGCCACACCCGGGTGCGGCTGCGCCAGGGGGATTCCACCTGCTTTGTGTCGGTGTTCGGCACCTCCCCGCAGGAACTGCCCTACCAGCCGGGGACGGCGGTGGATGCGGCCATCGAGGTCAGCGTCTTCCAGGGCCGCAGCGGGCCGATGGTATCGGCCCATTGCAAGGCCATGCGTCCGGCGGGGCTGGGCAACGAACCGGCCCGACAGGCAGCGGCTTTCGATGCCGTCTGCGCCGGAACGGTCCTGCCGCCCGACCGGGCGCAGGCGTTTTTGCCGGACCGCAATGATACCGCCAACCTGTACCGCCGCATCCGGGCAGGCGGCGTCTGTGCCGAAGATCTGCAGCCGGTGTTTGCGGCATCCGGCGCGGAAAACACCGGCAAAACGCTGGCCAGCCTGCAGGCTCTGTGCGAACTGGGGCTGGTGGAACAGCAAAACGGACGCTGGATGCCCGCGGCCGTCACCGGGAAAAAGAATCTGGATGATGCGCCCATTCTGCAAAAACTGCGTGCCATGGCGGCGGGGCAGGGGGAATGACCCCGCCAATGCCGGACATTGCGGATGAATACCAAAAATCAGGGGGAGGAACCACCATGGAGAACGATGTGAAAATGCCCATTACCTATGAGCAGCTTAAACAGGATATGATCGACAGCGGCCGTCCGTACGACTTTGCTATGGTGGACCGCGCCTATGCGCTGGCTGAATCGGCACACAGCGGACAGCGGCGCCGCAGTGGCGAACCGTATATCTGCCATCCGCTGTCGGTGGCCCGGATCCTGGTGGAACTGGGCATGGACAGCGAAAGCATTGCGGCGGCGCTGATGCACGACGTGGCCGAGGACACCGCTGTCAGTGTGGACGAAATCCGCAGCAAGTTCGGCAACGAAGTGGCTTTGCTGGTGGATGGCGTCACCAAGCTGACCCAGATCAAGTTTTCCAATGTGGAGGACCGCCAGGCCGAAAACCTGCGCAAGATGCTGCTGGCCATGAGCCAGGACGTACGGGTCATGATCATCAAACTGTGCGACCGTCTGCACAACATGCGCACCGGTGATGCCTGGCCCGAGCAGAAGCGCCGGGACAAGGCCCTGGAAACCATGGAGGTCTATGCTCCCATCGCCCACCGTCTGGGCATCTCCAACATCAAGGAGGAGCTGGAGGACCGCAGCCTGCACTACCTGGACCCTGTGGGCTATGAGACCATCCGGTCCTTGCTGAACAAGCACGGCGACGCTTTCCTGGAAGGAGTCTGCCAGACCATCCGCACCCATTTGGAGGACAACGGCATCGAGAACGCGGCCATCCGCCATCGCGTGAAGAGCATCTACGGCATCTACCGCAAGATGTATATGCAGAACAAGGACTTCGAGGAAATTTACGATGTCTATGCCGTGCGGATCATCATCAATTCGGTGGCCGAATGCTACACCGCCCTGGGCCTGATCCACGATATGTATCATCCGCTGCCCAACCGGTTCAAGGATTACATCTCCACCCCCAAGCCCAACGGCTACCAGAGCCTGCATACCACCGTCATCGGCCGGGAAGCCATCCCCTTTGAAGTGCAGATCCGCACCTGGGACATGGACCGCATGGCGGAATACGGCATTGCCGCCCACTGGAAGTACAAGGCGGGCATTTCCACCAGCAACGAAAAGCTGGAAGAGCGCCTGGCCTGGGTGCGGCAATTGCTGGAAAGTCAGCGCTCCAGCGTGGATGCCACCGACCTGCTCAGCGATATCAAGTCCGACCTTCTGCCTGAAGAAGTCTTTGCCTTTACCCCCCGGGGCGATGTGATCAACCTGCCGGCGGGGGCCACCGTCATCGACTTTGCCTATGCCATCCATTCGGCGGTGGGCAACCGGATGATCGGCGCCAAGGTGAACAACCGCATTGTGCCCATCGATCACCAGGTGGCCACCGGCGAGATCATCGAGATCATCACCGGGCCGGAAAACCGCGGTCCCTCCCGCGACTGGCTCAATATCGTCAAGACCAGCGAAGCCAAGAACAAGATCCGCAACTGGTTCAAGAAAGAACGCCGGGAAGAAAATATTGTGGAAGGCAAGGAAGCCCTGGAACGGGAGATGCGCCGCAATCTGATGACCGTTCCGGCGGACCAGTACGACAACTTTATGGCCGCTTTGGCCAAGCGCAACCACTGCAACACGGTGGAGGAAATGTATGCCACCATCGGATACGGCGGTCTGCAGATGGCCCGGGTCCTGCCCAAGCTGAAGGACGAGTACAACCGCCTGAAAGCCTCCGAGCCCAAGCCGGTCACCGTGGATGTGAAAAAGGTCCACTCCACCGCTGGCGTGGTGGTGGAAGGCATCGACAACTGCCCCATCAAGTTTGCCAAGTGCTGCTCGCCGCTGCCCGGGGATGAGATCATCGGTTTTGTTACCCGCGGTTTCGGTGTGTCCATCCACAAAAAGGATTGCGGCAACGTGCGGGAGAGCATGAAGTCCCCCGAAAATGCCGGCCGCTGGGTGCGTGCCTACTGGGCCGACAATGTGCGGGAAGACTACAAGGCCACCCTGGAACTGGTCTGCATGGACCGTGCCAATCTGGTTTCGGATGTGGCGCTGGCGCTGGGAGATATGCGCGTGCCCATCTATTCGCTGGATGCCCGCGCCGCTGACCAGGGACGTGCCCGCATGTCCCTGACCATCGGCATCAACAATACCGAACATCTGAACAATGTGGTGCTGCGCCTGCAGAAGGTGCGGGACGTGATGTCGGTGACCCGTATCTGATATCTATGAAGAATCCACTTCAAAAATCTTCGGTTGTGCTGCGTTTGTTGCCCGCAATGCTGGGCGCCGCGGCGGGGGTGGCCGTGTTCCTGTGGGTGTACGGCACCGCGCCGCTGCATGTGAGCTGGGACAACTGGATCCTGGGCGGCTACGATGAGTTGGACGTCCAGCAGCATTATGCGGGCTGGCTGTTGTTCCGCAATTCCCACTGGACCTTCCCCCTGGGCGTGGCCGATACCCTGGCTGCACCGGACGGCACCGCCGTTTCCTACACCGACAGCCTGCCCTGGGTCAGCATTTTTCTCAAACTGCTGCGGGGCTTTCTGCCCGCTACGTTCCAGTGGTTCGGGCTGTACGTGCTGGGGTGTTTTGCTTTGCAGGGAGCGGCGGGCGGTCTGCTTTGTGCCCGCGGCCTGACCGGCAGAGTACAGGCGGCCGTTACCGGCCTGCTGGGCGGAGCTTTGTTCGCCTGTCTGCCCACCCTGTGGGAACGGGCTTTCCGCCATACGGCGCTGGCCTCCCAGTGGCTGTTCCTGTTTGCCCTGTATGTCTACCTGGAAAGCAGGGAAGCCCTGCGCCGGACCGGGCGTGCCCCAAAACGGCGCTGGTGGCTGGTGATCCTGGCCTTTGCCGCCGTGGGTATCCATCCGTATTTTCTGCCGCCGGTCATGATCTGTGCGCTCCTTTGGAGCGTGGATCGCGTGCGTCTGAAGGGCGGTATGCCCGGCGCCGTCCTGGATTTCCTGGCAGCGTTGGCTGCCGCCCTGGTGGGCGGTGTGGTCTGCGGTGCCATCGGCACGGAAAGTTCCTTGAGCCGGGACGGGTACGGGGAGTTCTCCATGAACCTGAACGCCCTGTTCAATCCCTCTTCCCGGGGCGGATACACCTGGTCCCGCCTTTTGCCGGTGCTGACCCAGCAGCCCGGCCAGTATGATGGTTTCAACTATCTGGGTCTGGGCGTGCTGGTCTTGCTGGCCCTGGCTCTGCTTGTATCCGCTGCGGCGGTGTTCCGCCGCCCGCAATCGGTCAGGGCCTGGTGGGGCCGAAACTGGACGGTGGCTGTTGCCTGCGGTCTGCTGACGGTATTTGCGGTGAGCAACCATGTGTATTGGGGCAACACCGGCTTCACCCTGCCTTTGCCGGCATGGCTGTTGAACCTGTGCGGCATTTTCCGCGCCAGCGGCCGCATGTTCTATCTGCCCGCCGCCTGCCTGGTGGTTTGGGGTGTGTATACTCTGCGCCGTGCCTGCGGCCGGTTGCCTTACCCGGCGGTGTGCGCCAGTGTGCTTTTGGCTTTGCTGCTGATTGTGCAGGTGTGGGATTTATCCGCCGTGGCGGCTGAAAAGCGAAACTACTTTACAGACTGCATGGCCCATCCGGTGGAGAACGTGGCCAGCCATCCCATGACGGCGGGAATCGGCGCGGGACGCACCGCCCTGTTGGCTGCCGGGGATGTGCGGGAGGACCGTCTGCGTCTGCTGGCCATTCTGGCCGGGCGGGAAGGTCTGACCACCAACCTGGACATTGCGGTGTCCGGCAGTCACGAGGCCGCTGCCCAAAGCCGTGCCGATACCGCGGCCGGGCTGCTGCGTGGGGAATACGATCCTTCTGCCGTCTATGTGACCACGGACGAATCGGTGTGGAACCAATGGCAGCGGATCTATGCCGAGGATCCCGCTCCCACCTTCTTTGTGGCGGATTCCTGCTATTTCATGCTGTGCCTGCAACCCTGATTTTCATTATAAGGAGAACATTTTCATGCGCGCTGTCATTCAACGTGTGTCCCAGGCATCGGTGGTAGTCAACGGCGGCGAGCCCCGCACCATCGGCCCCGGTCTGGTCATTCTGCTGGGGGTCTGCGATGGGGAAGATGCCGCCATCGTTCCCAAGCTGGCCACCAAATGTGCCAACCTGCGCATCTTTACCGATGAGCAGGGCAAACTCAACCGCAGTGCCACCGAATTGGGCCTGTCCGTTCTGGTGGTCTCCAACTTTACCCTGTACGGCGATACTTCCCGGGGCAACCGTCCCAGTTTTATCCGGGCGGCCAAAGGGGAAGCCGCCGAAACCTTGTACGAAGCGTTTCTGGCCGAACTGCGCAAACAGCCCCTGAAGGCGTTGCAGCACGGTGAGTTCGGCGCCGATATGCAGGTTACCCTGACCAACGATGGTCCCGTGACCATCATGATCGATACCGACGAATGGAAAAAGTGAGGATATTCCCATGAAACTGCTGCACATCTCCGGCCCCTGGCCTCTTTGCACCAACACCTTCCTGATCATCACCCAGGCGGGCCACGGCATTGCCGTTGACCCGGCGGCGGACGCTGCCCGTTATCTGGATCCGCTGAAGGAAGCCGGCGCCACCCTGACCCATATCTTCCTCACCCACGGCCATTATGACCATGTGGGGACCGTGGCTGCCCTGAAACAGCAGACCGGCGCCAAGGTGATGATGGACCCTGCCGATGCCCAGGGCAGCCAGATGTTCCCTCTGACCCGGGACATCATCGACGAAGCCTGGCCGGAAAACGGCACCGTCACGGTGGATGAACTGACCTTCCGGGTCTGGCACACCCCCGGCCACAGCCAGGGCAGTGTCTGCCTGGCCTGTGACGGCTGCCTGTTCAGCGGAGATACCCTGTTTGCCTCCTCCTGCGGCCGGGTGGACCTTCCCGGCGGCAGCCCCCAGCAGATGCGCACCAGCCTTTCGCTGGTGGCCAATCTTCCTCTGCCGGACGAAACCAAAGTCCTGCCCGGACACGAAAGCTTTTCCACCCTTGGCCAGGAGCGCCGCAGCAATCCCTATCTGCTGGGCGAATGGTACTGATGGCAGGAGGTCTCCCCATGCAAATCGTTTTGCGCGGTCCCGCGGCCGGCTATGAAGCCGAACATGTAGCCCGAATGTTTTTCCCGGATGCGGTGCTGGCCGGTGCGGACTGCCCGCTGGAGGATCCCGCCGCCGATGTTGTGGCGGCCATTGATCACAGCGTGGCACAGCTTGTCTATCTGCGCCGGGGCGGGGATCTGTTCTGGCATATGGAAACGGTGGACCGGGATATGCCCGCCAAACAGCGGGAGTATGCCCTTTGCCGGATGCTGTACACCCTGGCGCGGGAACACACGGGCATGCGTCCGCCCTGGGGCATGATGACCGGCGTGCGTCCGGTGCGCATCATTCATGATATGCGGGACGCCGGCGCCACCGAAGAACAGATCAGGGACCGCTTCCTGCAGGAATACGACTGCACCCCCGAACGGTTTGCCACCGCCCTGGCCATTGCCGACCTGCAGCACCCGGTGCTGGAGGCATCCCGGCCCATGGACTGCAGTGTCTATGCGGGCATTCCTTTCTGCCCCAGCCGGTGCAGCTATTGCAGCTTTGTCTCCCGCACGGTGGGGGACAAGTCTACCCGAGCCCTGGTGGACCCCTATGTGGACTGTTTGTGCCGGGAGCTCACCGCCACCCGGCAAGCGGTGGACGAATGCGGCCTGCGGGTGCGCACCTTGTATATCGGCGGCGGCACCCCTACCAGCCTGACGGCGCCCCAGCTGCGCCGGCTGATGGAGCGCATGGCGCAGGAGTTTCCGCTGTCCGAAATCCAGGAATACACGGTGGAGGCGGGGCGTCCCGACTGCACCGATGAGGAAAAGCTGCGCATCCTGAAAGAATACGGAGCCACCCGTATATCCATCAATCCCCAGACCTTCTCGGACGAAGTGCTGCGCAACATCGGGCGCAAGCATACGGCCCGGGATATTCTGGACTGTTACCGCACCGCCCGCGCCGTGGGACACGACAACATCAATATGGATCTGATTGCCGGTCTGCCCGGGGATACGGTGGAAGGCTTCCGTCATAGTCTGGAAACCGCCATCTCCCTGGACCCCGAGAACATTACGGTGCATACCCTGACCCTGAAACGCGCTTCCAACCTGGTGGTGGAACACCGGGCTGCCGCATATGCTGATGTGGCAGCCATGCTGCAAAGCTGTGATCTCTTGTATCAGGTCGGGTACCGTCCCTATTATCTGTATCGCCAGAAAGGCACCCTGCAGAACCTGGAAAACATCGGCTGGAGCAAACCCGGCCGGGAATGCCTGTACAACATCTACATCATGGAAGAGGTGCACACCATCCTGTCGGCAGGGGCGGGCGGTTCCACTAAGCTGGTCATGCCGGGGCAGCGCCGCGGCAAGATCGAACGCATCTTCAACTTCAAGTACCCGACTGAATACATTGATCGCTTCGATACGGTCCTGGACCGCAAGAAGGGAGTGAAACGTTTTTATGACGCTTGTTTCCAAACGGACACCGCCCAAACGTCTGGTGGAGTGTGAACTGATCAATCTGGCGGCGGCAGATCAAACACGGTTTGTGCAGGTGTGCGAACAGCGCTACCATGACCGGCTGGAAGCTGCCGCCCTCGCCGCCCTGGAAAGCGGCGCCCAGATCGTGATGCTCACCGGTCCTTCGGCGGCGGGCAAAACCACCACCGCCCGCAAACTGTCCGCATTGATTGCGGAATCCGGCCGCCGCAGCGCGGTGATCAGCCTGGATGATTTCTTTGTGGGGGAGGGGCGGTACCCCAAACAGGCCGACGGGTCGGACGACTATGAGTGTGTGGAAGCCCTGGACCTGCCGGTGCTGCGTCAGTGTCTGCAAGACCTGGCCGGAACCGGCGTGTGTGAAACCCCCATCTTTGATTTCCTGACCCAGCGTCCCACCGGCACCACCCGGCACATCGATGGCCGGGGCGGCGTGGTGGTGATCGAGGGGCTGCACGCCTTCAATCCCGCACTGGGGGTTGACAGTCTTCCCAAGGGCACGGCCATCCATATGTATGCCGGTCTGCGGGAGGAGTACGCGGCGGCAGACGGTTCCCGCACGTTGGCCACCCGGGATATCCGGCTGGCCCGCCGCCTGACCCGGGACTATCTTTTCCGGGGTCATGATGCGGATTTCACTCTGCGGCTGTGGCCCCATGTCTGCCAGTCGGAGGACCGGTACATCAAGGCGTTCAAGAGCCGGGCGGACCTGGTGTTGGATACCTCTTTCAGCTATGAAGTCTGCCTGTGGGGGCATTACACCCCCAAGATGACGGCGCATGAATACGCCGATCGCCTGCAAAATCTGTGCAGCCGGTTTGAGGCCTTTGAACCCATGCCCGGAACCGTGGTGCCTACCGACAGTATGCTGCGGGAATTTATCGGACAATAAACAAGAGTGTGTACTAAAACCGGTAAATATTAACGAAAACGTAACATTTTGGCGCCATTTCAGATTGAAATGCGCGCTGCAATCGGCTATAATGCAGATAGCAGCGGGTCGTGTCCGGCACGGCCCGCGTCAGTATCATATGAATGTGAGGTGCATTCCCCATGACGTTTGAACTCGATTTTGACAAGATCAAGGAACAGAGCATGCAGTTTGTGGAAGTGGCCAAGAAGACCGCGATGGATCTGGCGGATAAGGGCAAGAATCAGCTTGATCTGGTCAACCAGCAGACCCAGCTTTCCAAGGCACAGCGTCAGCTTGGCGCTCTGGTGTATACGCTGCATAAGTCCGGCGAAGAGAACCAGCCCCTGGTGGATAAATATATTGAGCATATCGCTTCCATCGAAGCCGCCATTGAGGAAATCAAGGGCCGTATGACCGCGGACGAAGCCGCCCAGGCGGAGGAAACCGCAGCCCAGGCCACCGATATGGCCGATACCGCCGAGGCTGCCGCTCCGGAGGAGGAATCCTACGAGGACGAGGAAGAAATCACCCCGAGCCACCTCACCAAGACCTGCCCGGTGTGCAACGCCAAGGTGGATGTGGACGCGCTGTTCTGCAATCATTGCGGCGCCCAGCTGTAAAAAGTGCTTGACGAATCCGATTTCTGTTGTACAATAAGAGTCCGGCGCGCTGTGCCGACACAGGGAACATCATGACCGAGTATCCGAAAAAAGACCGCTATACAGCCGACGATCTGGTGGCGATCATCGCCATTCTGCGTGATCCGGAAAATGGCTGTCCGTGGGACAAGGTGCAAACCCATGAATCCATCCGCATGAACTTCCTGGAGGAAGCCTACGAAGCGGTGGATGCCATCGATCTTAAGGACCCCGAACTTTTGTGCGAGGAACTGGGCGATGTGCTGATGCAGGTTGTGTTTCATGCCCGTATTGAGGAAGAAACCGGCCGCGGCGGTTGGGGGCAGATCTGTGATGAGGTCTGCCGCAAACTGATCTGGCGGCATCCCCATATTTTTGGTGCCCAAAGCGGTTCCGAAGGCATAAAAGACTGGGATACGCTCAAGAATATGGAAAAGGGCCGCACCACCCTGGCCAAAGACCTGGCCAGCGTACCCCGGGCCCTGCCGGCGCTCATGCGCGCGGCCAAGCTGCAAAAGCGTGCCGCCAAACATGAGGCCGCCGTACCGGTCCCGTCACCGGAGGACATGACCCGGCTGGCACAGACCTGTGCCGCAGGTGGTCCCGAAGCCGAGCAGGCTGTGGGGCAGCTGCTGTTTCAGGCGGTGGCCCTGGCCCGTGCTGTCGGCGTGGATCCGGAACAGGCGCTTTCCCGTCGGAATGATGCATTTGAAAAAAGCGCAACCGAACAAACCGTCTAAAGGCGGAACTTTCCGTAAAGTGTGACCCGCTTTTGGCATATAAATCACTTGGAGGTAAAAACAATGACCAAAGTTGAACTGATCGCCGCCGTCGCTACCAATGCCGGCCTGACCAAGAAGGACGCCGAGAAGGCTGTCAGCGCCACGCTGGATGTGATCACCGAAGCTCTGAAGAACGGCGAGAAGGTATCCCTGGTCGGCTTCGGCACCTTTGAAGTGCGTGAACGCAAGGAGCGCCAGGGCCGCAACCCCCAGACCCGTGAGCCCATGACCATCCCCGCGTCCAAACTGCCCGCTTTCAGCGCCGGCAAGGCTCTGAAAGACGCCGTCAAGTAATCAAGCGCTTTTGCAGCGCATTGCCTGCCGCCGGCTCGTCTGGCCCGGCAGGCATCTTTTTTATGGTTTTGTGTGAAAGGAAGCTTTATGCGTCTGGATAAATATCTCAAGGTCAGCCGCCTGATCAAGCGCCGTACCCTGGCCAACGAAGTGGCTGACGCCGGCCGGATCCTGGTGGGGGGCAAACCGGCCAAAGCCAGCTATGCGGTCAAGGTGGGCGATGTGATCGAAATCACCTTTGGCAACCGCCCGGTCAAGGTTCGGGTCCTCTCGGTGGAGGAACCCAAGGGCAAGGATGTTGCCCGCGAACTGTACGAAGTGCTGGAAGGCTGAATTTTTTACGGCCTGCCCCCCGTAAAGGGGCATAATCAAGCTCCCCGGTGCATATGTATTACCATACCGCACCAAGGGGGCTTTTTCTTATGCCAGAACAAACCAGCCAGTCCGTCATTCTGCCGTCCGCCGAAGTTCCGGCGCCCAAGGCCCATACCCTGCAACTGGAGGACAGGTCCCGGCTGACCGTCACCGGGGTGACCCGCATCATCAGCTGTGACGAGAGCGGAGCGTTGCTCAAGACGGCCCAGGGGGATCTGACCATCGGCGGACAGGAAATCCAGATCGGGGAACTGTCGGTGCGCACCGGCCAGGTACACATCACCGGCAAGATTGAGTTCCTGCAATACACCGAGAACCGGGAAAGCGGCGGCGGGCTGCTGAACCGGCTGCTGCGCTGATGGCGGCCGCGCCGGCCCTGTGGGCCGTGGGGCGGGACCTTCTGTGGTGCCTGGGTCTCGGGCTGCTGCTGGGAATGTTCCGCAGCTTTGCGGGGCTGCTGCTGGGCAATGGCCGCATTTTGTGTTTTGTGTGGGATTTGCTGTCATTTGTGGCCGCCGCCGTGCTGCTGTGCGGATTTGCGGCCTCGGCCTCCACGGGCGGCGGCACGCGCTGGTATATGGCAGCCGGGGCGGGGGCCGGGGCGCTGGCCTGGCGGTGGGCGGTGTCCCGCACGCTGTACCGGCTGGCAGCGGGTGGGGCAGCACTGGTCACCGGCGCTGCCCTGCGCCTGCAAGGAGTTTTTCTGGCACCTTTTGTACATCTGAAACGGCATTTTGCGGCAAGAAAACAAACAAAAACGGCTGCCAAAGCGAAAAAAAGAGCGGAAAAAGTAACAAAGAAGAAAAAACAGTTGCAAAAACCCAGGAAAATATTATATAATTGATTCTGCATAAATCTGCTATATCCGACATGGTAAAGGAGGGGGAGCAGACCATGACCCGAAAAAACGGTATATTGCGGCGTTTGCTCCCGTTATTTATCCTGGTCCTGTGCGCATCGCTGGTATACAGCCTGGTACGCTGCCAGATGTCCATCAGTGCCAAGCAGCAGGAACTGGTCGGCGTGCAGGCCCAGCTGAATGACCAGCTGGCCCAGAACGAAGAACTGCAGCGCACGCTGGACGACGGCGAAGATGCCATTATCGAGCGCATTGCCCGTGACGAGGGCTATTCCAAGCCCAATGAACGCATCTGGATCGATATCAGCGGCAAGTGATCATTTCATCGAACAGCGAAGGGCGTTCCGCTCTTTTCTGAAATAAAAACAGGCGGGGTCTGTGCACCTTGCCGGAAAAAGGGGTATCATAGTTTGGCATTTCAGGTTGGGGATATCGTCGAAGGCAAAGTCACCGGTATCAAGCCGTTTGGCGCTTTCGTTTCTTTGCCGGAAGGCAAGAACGGCCTTGTCCACATTTCCGAAGTTTCGTACGAGTATGTGCAGGATCTGTCTGCCGTTTTGAGCGACGGCCAGACCGTCAAGGTCAAGATTCTGTCCATTGCGCCGGACGGCAAGATTGCACTTTCCATCAAGCGCACGCAGCCCGCGCCCGAGCGTGGGGCACGGCAGGGTGGCTCCCAGCAGCGGCAGCAGGGGTCTGCGCCTCGTGCCAAGCGTGAAGCACCGCCCCGTGTGTGGCAGCCCAAGCCCACACAGCCGCAGGGAAATCTCAGCTTTGAAGATATGATGGCTCGTTATAAGTCTCAGAGCGAAGAAAAGATCGCTGACCTCAAGCGCGTGACCGAAAATCGTCGCGGCGGCTATTCCCGTCGGCGCTGAGCCCAAAAACAAGAACCGCACACAGCGGCAGGCCCTGTACAGCCTGGTCCAACCGGCCGGGCAATGCGGCCTGCCTTTTTTGCATAACGCGGGTTTTCCCACGTTCCGGACCATTCAACGAAAGGATGTCTCATGCCCACCAACTACACTCTGGTAGCCCCTTGCTTTTTCGGCACCGAATCCACCCTGGCCTTTGAGGTGCGCCGCATCGGCGCGCAGAACGTGCAGGTCACCGACGGCCGTGTGGCTTTTGAGGGGGATGCTTCCGTTATTGCCGCCGCCAACCTGAACCTGCGCACCGCCGAACGCGTGCTGTTGCTGCTCAAGACCTGGCAGGCCACCACCTTCGACGAACTGTTTGACGGTGTGTATTCCATTCCCTGGGAGGAGATCATCCCCGCCGACGCCCAGTTCCCGGTCAAGGGGTCCAGCCTGTCCAGCCAGCTTTCCAGCGTTCCCGCCTGCCAGAGCATTGTCAAAAAGGCGGTGGTCAAGCGGCTGATGGCCGGCCACCATACCAACACCCTGCCCGAAACGGGTAAGGTGTACAAGCTGCGGTTTGCGTTGCGCAAGAATACCGTGGAGATGATGCTGGACACTTCCGGCGACGGTCTGCACAAGCGGGGCTACCGCCGCAATGCCACCCTGGCGCCCATCAAGGAGACCCTGGCGGCTGCCATTGCCGACCTGGGCCGCGTGCGGCGGGATACCCTGGTGCAGGACCCCTTCTGCGGCTCCGGCACCCTGGTCATTGAGGCAGCCCAGAAAGCCCTGAACATCGCCCCGGGTCTGCGCCGCCGCTTTGCCGCCGAACAGTTCGATTTTGTCCCCGCCCAGGTATGGCGGGCCGAGCGCGCCAAGGCCATCGAGCAGGCCAAACCGGACGCCGCCTTTGAAGGCTTCGGCTATGACATTGACCCCGCCGCCGTGGCCCTGGCCACCGCCAACGCCAAGCTGGCCGGGGTGGGGGACCGCTGCCATTTTGAGGTGGCGGATGTGAAGGATTTTGTGCCCAAAGCCGGGGCCACCGTGCTGACCAATCCGCCATACGGGGAACGCCTGGGCGATGCCGCCGAGGCTGCCGCCCTGGCCGCCGCTCTGGGCCGTGCCTGGCATGCCAACCCCGGTGCCGGACTGTATGCCATCACCGCCGACGCCGATTTTGAAGCCCATTTCGGCGGAAAAGCCACCAAGCGCCGCAAAATCTACAACGGTATGATCCCGTGCCAGGTGTATATGTATTTTGACCGAAAGAAGTAAGGAGGAAACCGGATGGAAGATCTGAAACTGGCCATCCTCATCGACGCCGACAACATCTCGCCCAAATACGTCAAGGTCATTCTGGACGAAGCCGCATCCTTCGGCGTGGCGGCAGCCAAGCGCATCTATGGCGACTGGAGCGATCCGCGCCTGAAAAGCTGGAAGGATGCCTTGCTGAACAACTCCATCATCCCCATGCAGCAATACAGCTATACCACCGGCAAAAATGCCACCGATTCGGCGATGATCATCGACGCCATGGACCTGTTGTATTCCGGCAATCTGGATGGTTTCTGCATTGTGTCCTCGGACAGTGACTTTACCCGCCTGGCCGCCCGCTTGCGGGAAGCCGGCAAACTGGTCATCGGCATGGGGGAGAGCAAGACTCTTGGTCCCTTTGTCAAGGCTTGCGACCAGTTCAAATATCTGGACCTGATTCTGGACCACAGCGACCAGAACGAGCCGGCCACCCCCGCCAACAGTCATACTGTGACGGATGCCGCCGAAGCCGCCGCCCGCGCAGCGGCCGGGGACGACACCGCCATTAACCGGGACTCGGTGTACAAGCTGGTCCGCGGCATGATCGACGAGATGGACGACGGCACCGGTTGGGTGCGCACCTCCCGGGTGGGCGATCAGCTCATCAAGCGTTATCCCGACTTCGACGTGCGCAACTTCGGCTCCAAGAGCCTCAACCGATTCCTGGCTTCCTTCCCGGAGCTGGAAGTGGAAGAACGGATTCTGGCCAACGGCAACCCCATCCAGTTTGTGCGCATCCGTCCCCAGCCCAAACCGGCCACCAAGAAAGGCGCGCCCCGCAAGGCACCGTCCCGCGCGGCGTCCAAAAAACGGACATCCCATAAAAAGTAAATTGCCTGTCCCCGTGATCCGAAAAGGAGGAAGCATGTCATGTTGCGCTGTACCCAAGCGGATCGCAAGAATATTCTTGCCTATATTGATGCGGAGCCGGAAATCAATCTTTTCATCTATGGTGATGTGGAAACAGTCGGGGTGGATACGCCTCCTGTCCAGGTGTGGGCCAACCCCGGTCGGGAAGGCTGGGATTGCCTGATTCTGCAATATTTTGACAGCTATATCCTGTATAGCCAAAACCCGAAGTATGACGCGGCTGCCGCTGCCGAATTTCTGCGTGGCCGTAAGGTGCAGGGAATCAGCGGCAAAAAAGACCTGATGGAACGCCTGGCACCGTACTTCCCGGAGAAAAAGTACCAAGTAACGTATATGAGCCGTTGCAATACAGTAGATCCCTCTTTTGTAACGCAAACACCGGACGGCGTTGCGGTGCGGGAGCTTGGCATCGAGGATTTGGACCAGGCTCTGGATCTGTTGCGTGGAATCGAAGAATTTTCCGATTCTTATCATGGAGAGCAACAGGAACGGGAAGAACTGGCCCAGTGCTGGAAATGCGGCGGTATGATGATAGGGGCTTTCAAGGACGGCCGTCTCGTTTCCACCGCTCAGACCACCGCGGCCAGCAGTCGCAGTGCCATGGTTGTGGGGGTGGCCACCCGCCCCGAGGAACGTGGGCACGGCTATGCCAGCGCTGTGGTTGCGGAACTCTGTCGCCGCAGCTTTGCGCAGGGACGAGAATTCCTCTGCCTGTTCTACGACAACCCCGCTGCCGGGCGCATCTACCACCGTATTGGATTTTCCGAGGTGGGTGGATGGACCATGCTCAATTGAATCACCTGAAAAGGGGAGACCTGCCGCCAAGGCAAGCCTCCCCTTTTTTAGGTAATCTTGTAAATGCGGTACTCGTCATCGCTGTACCACAGTTCATACCGCTGCCGGTACCAGTCCTCATCAGCTTGAAAGCGAGCATATACCGCGCCGTCAAACAGCACGTAATCCACGCCCCATGCCTGTAAAGTGACCTCGTCCGGCATTTCGTACAGGCTGACCATGGCGCTGTACTCGTCGGAGTAGTCCATACCGTGGTAATACACAAAGCTTGCCGAGCCACAGACAATCTGCCGTCCCGCCAGAGAAAACACCGGTGTCAGATGGTCGTCACTGGTCAGGAACAGGGCATCCGCTTCGGCGTGTTCGTCCACATAGTCGGCCATCCGGATGGCCGCGACACTCCATTGCTGGTAATCGCTCACGGCCTCCCGTCCCAGGGTCAGTACGCTGCCGAACATCCCGAAGAAACACACGGCAGCCAAACCTGCAGCGCTGAGCCAACGGGCCCGCAGCTGGCCGAACCAATCGCACAGCAAGCCCGCCACCAGGATGCATCCCAGCCCGTGCCACACAAACAGCAGCTTGTTGTTGTCATAGGTGTTGGGCTGGAACACCACCATTTCTGCCAGGGCCCAGATCACCACCCCGCCGCCGTAAAACCAGCGCTGGCGGCGGTCGGCGTGGAAAAAGGCGGGAATCAGCAGCAGATACACCACCCCGATGTTCTTGATGTAGAACCAGAAATAATTGTCTTTCAGACCGCTGCCGGTGTTGTTCACCCAATTCAGGTGCAGGCGCAGCATGTGCTGCCCGTCCACCGACTGGGCAAAGACGGTGCCCCACATCTGGGCGGCCCAGGCGACACCGCAGACCAACGCCAGCCACAGCCAGGGCAGCAGTACCGTACGCACCCGCGGGCGGTGCACCAGGGTATACACTCCGCAGACCAGACAGCACAGCACCAAGGCCAGGGCGGAGTGGGTCTGCATCAGAGGCAAGGGCAGAACCAGCACCGCCAGGGGCAGCCACAGCCGCGGACGGTTTTCCATGCAGAATCGCCAGAGCAGGTAGAGCGCGGCAAACAGCAGACACCACCCGAACAGGGTGGCCCGCTGGGGAATCAGCAGATCGGCCAACGGGTTCACCCAGATTACATTATGGGCAGTGTCGTTGGTGGGGGTGGTGTAAAACCCGGTAAAGATGGAAAGAAAAGTGTCCTTGTCTTTCAGAAAATACACGAACCCGAAACCGCTGCCCATAAAGAAGAGCCAGAAAGCCAGGCAGGCTTTCCCGACGGACCCCAGCACATGGCGGGCCAGCTGCCAGAACATCAGATACACCGCTACAAAGGCAGGCAGCATGGGCAGGATGTAGGCGAAGCGGAGGCTCCCTCCCAACACCAGGAACACGCTGGATACGCATTCGCACAGGAAGGGATAGCCAAACCGGTTTTCTCCGGCCAGAAGGGGATACAGCGGCGGAAACTGCCCCGTGACCGCAATGTTCTTGATGAACCCCAGATGCATGGCCATGTCACCATAGCAGCTTTGCCCGGTGTGGTAGGCGCCATCCACCAGATGCAGTACGTGGGTGTGGAGCAGATAGGCGGTGATAGCCAGCATGGGCAGGGCGCAGGCCCACATGGCGGCATCCGTGCGGTCGGCACGCAAAGGTGGAAGGGGTCCGCCGGCAAGCAGCAATCCCAGCACCGCCAGAAAAGCCACCGCGCCGGCACAGGCCGCCGCCGCGACGCCGAAGCCCAGCGCAAGAGCAAAACAGGCAGGGAGAACGGCCAGATAACTGACTCCGAAAGCACAACCCAATCCGACGGCTGCCCCGGCGGAGGCCCCCGGCAAGGCCCGACGGGCGGTCAGGAACCCGGCCAGCAAAAACAAGGCCAGATACCCGCAGCCCAACAATGTCCCCAACATCAGACACCCTCCAGATCAAAAGGCGGGGTATACTCTTCCCGGGCACTGCTCTTTTCCTGCATGTATCCCTCGGTCAGCCCCAGTGCGATGGCTTCTTCCACCACCTTGCGATACTCGTAGGTGGTGATGCGCCGCCCCAGTCCGTGCTCTTCGGCATGGTAGAAAGGTGTGAACTGGCTCATCAGACTGGTCAGGAAGGGGATGCCGGTTTCTTTGCGGATCTGGGCCAGACGCCGCAGTACCGCCAGGCTGTCGTTCACATGGCCCGGCAGAGCCAGATGCCGCACAATCACTCCGCGTCGCAGATAGCCGTCGTCCCCGAACACCGGCGCCCCGGTCTGCCGCAGCATCCGGCAAAGGGCTGCATCCGCCACGGCGGGGTAATCCCGGGCCCGGGACAGTTCTTGGGCCAGGGCAGGGGAGGCATACTTGTAGTCGGTGAGCCAGATGTCCACATAGGACTTCAGCGCTTCTACCGTCTCAAGTGTTTCGTACCCGCCAGTGTTGTAGATAACCGGAAGTCGAAGCCCTCGGCGGCGGGCTTCATCCAGGGCGGCTGTTACCCAGGGCAGCCACTGGGTGGCAGTCACAAGGTTGATGTTCTGGGCGCCTTTTTCCTGCAATTCCAGAAAGATTTCCGCCAGTCGGTTCTCGTCGATTGCCTTCCCCAGTCCTTGCTGGCTGATGGCGTAATTCTGGCAGTAACAACACCCCAGGGCACAGCCGGTAAAAAACACGGTGCCGCTTCCGGTGGTGGCGTTGGGGTCACCGCTCAGGCATGGTTCCTCCCAGTGGTGCAAAGCGGCGCGGGCCACCAGCAACTGGTCGGCAGCGCCGCACACGCCGCGCTTGCCCGCGGCACGGTCGGCGCCGCAGGTCCGGGGGCACAAGGTACAGTGATCGGGTAGTGGGAGCATGGACGATTCTCCTTTGTGAAAAACTGCGTCTTTTGGTAAACAGTTTAGCACAAAACGCCAAAATGTGGTATACTAATAAGAACAAAGCGGTGGGACAGGTTGTCCTGTGAAGAAAACCGCATACAAACGTACAAAAAGGAGATCCGCTATGTCTACCCCTCATAACCGCGCCGAAAAGGGCGATTTCGCCCGCACCGTCCTGATGCCCGGCGATCCGCTGCGCGCCAAATTCATTGCCGAGACCTTCCTGGAAAATCCCCGTCTGGTCACCGATGTCCGGGGTATGCTGGGGTATACCGGTACCTACCAGGGCCGACCTGTCAGCGTTATGGGCAGCGGTATGGGAATGCCGTCCATCGGCATCTATTCCTATGAGCTGTACACCCAGTACGGGGTGGAAAACATCATTCGCATCGGTTCCGCCGGCTCGTATACCGAAAAGGCCAAGCTTTTCGATGTGCTGCTGTCCACCGGTGCCTATTCCGAAAGCAACTATGCCGTGACCCAGTCCGGCGATACCGATGAAATCCAGCGCCCCAGCCAGGCGCTCAACGAGGCCCTGCGCCGCAGCGCCGCCGCCCAGAACATTCCCCTCATTGAGGGCGTCATCCATTCCGCCGACGTCTTCTACCGGGAGCCCTCGGACGAAAAGCCAGCCTACTGGGAGCGCCTGCGGGACGAAAAGGGCTGCCTGGCGGTGGAGATGGAGAGCTTTGCCCTGTTCCACAACGCCAAGGTGCTGGGCAAGAACGCCGCCTGCCTGCTGACCATCTCGGACAGCTTTGTTTCCCCGGAAATCACCACCGCCGAACAGCGGCAGACCAGCTTCACCGCCATGATGAAGGTGGCCCTGGGGGCGGAACTGTGAGCGCGGAACTGTCGGCCGAAACCCGCGCCGAACTCATCCGCGCGGCCTTTGCGGCCAGACGGTTTGCCTATGTGCCGTACTCCCACTTCCGGGTGGGGGCGGCCCTGCTGAGCAAGGACGGGCGCGTCTTTACCGGCTGCAACATTGAAAATGCGGGCTACACGCCCACCAACTGTGCCGAACGAACGGCATTGTTCAAGGCGGTCAGCGAGGGCGTGACCCGCTTTGCGGCCATTGCCATTGTGGGCAGCCTGGAAGGCAAGACCAACGATCTTGTCACGGGACCCTGCGGCGTCTGCCGCCAGGCACTGTACGAATTCGGCGGTCCGTCTCTTGTCGTGATCATGGCCAAGAGCGAACAGGATTATATCCAGACCACCTTGGGTGAACTGCTGCCCTATGGGTTCGGCCCGCAAAATCTTGAGATCGACCCCGAATAAAAGGAGTTTTCTGCACTTATGGATCAGAACCAGCGTTTTCACACTCTCCGTCATTCCTGGAAGGCTGCTCTCTGCGGCCTGCTTGCTGTTTCGATGTGTGCCTGTTCGGCACCGTCCTCCGCCTCGTCCGGCATTCCGCAGGTGGAAGACTCCCCTTTGGTGGATGACAGCCTGTATGTGCTGCACGAAGAGAATACGGATACCCCCCTGAACGGGCAGGGCGCGGCGGTGGCATTTGTGGCGGATACCGACGGTACCGACACCGGGCCGGACGCGGCGCTGTGGCGCGGTGTGCAGGCGTTTGCCGATACCTTCAGTTACACGGCGCAGCTGTACCAGACCGAGGAAGCCAGCCTGGAATCCCGGGAAAATGCACTGCGCTCCGCGGCAGAAAGCGGAGCCGCCATGGTGGTGTGCCGCGGCGAGGATATGGCGGCGGCGCTGTACAACATCCAGAACAACTACCCCTCGGTGGCGTATCTGTGTCTGGACGCCGAACCTCACGCCGAGGATTACACCTCCTATCAGACGGCGGTCAACACCCACTGCGTGCTCTTCAATGAGGAGCAGGCTGCCTACCTGGCCGGATATGCCACCGTGATGGATGGCCGCACCAAGCTGGGCTTCGTGGGTTCGGAATCCATGCCGGGAATTGTGCGGTGCTGCACCGGCTTTCTGCAGGGCGTGGACGCCGCGGCCCAGAGCCAGGGTGTGCAGGCCAGTGTGGAAGTGTGGTATGTGGGCAGTGAGGACGCTTACGACGTTGTGACCCAGCGCATGTCCGAATGGTACGGCGACGGCATAGAAGCGGTGATGGCGGCCGGTGACGGCACCCTGCAGGGCTGCATTGATGCGGCACAGGGTACCGGGGCCGTGGTCATCGGCACCGACTGGGACAGTACCGGCAACGATTCCGTTGTGCTGACCAGCGCCATGAAGAATTACTCTCTTACCGTGCAGCACAAGCTGTATGAGTATTTCAGCGCCGGCGGCTGGGGCCAGGGCGGAGGCACCACCGATCGCGTGGGGGCTTCGGAATATGCCGTGGGGCTGCCGCAGGTCAACTGGCGCATGGCCTATTTCGGTCAGAGAGAGTATGAAAAGCTGTATCAGAACCTGCACGACAGTGTCATCAAGGTGGAGAAGCTTTCGGATGTATCCTCCTTGCCGGAAACGCCCAATGTGGCTGTCAACATTTTGGGATAACGGGCGTTTTGTTATGTTTTTGTAATGTGATTTCGTTGTTTTTTCCATTGAAAAAAACAAAAAAATCCAGTATACTGAAGCTGTCAGGCGGGCGCTGTGGAGTGTTATGCACGCAGGCGTCCGCCCTTTATTTTACCTTTTCCCAATGAAAAAGGAGAGTACCGAGATGAAAAAGATTCTTTCGCTGAGCATGGCAGCCGTCATGGCGCTGTCCCTGGCCGCCTGCGGCGGCAGCGGTGATACCGCTGCCACTTCCGGCAGCACCGCCACCAACGCCACTGCCGAAGGCGCCTCCTCCTCCGAGATCACCGGCATCGCCCAGGTCTGCGACGTCGGCACCATCGACGACGAGAGCTTCAACCAGGGCTGCTGGACCGCTGTGGAGGCCTTTGGCGAAGCCAACGGCATTCAGGTGGACTACTACCTGCCGCCGAGCGAAGACGCCAACGATGAGGACCGCGAAACCCTGATCCGCAATGCAGTCAACGACGGCGCCAACACCATTGTCTGCGTCGGCTATCTGTACGGACCTTCCCTGGCCTGGGCTGCCACCGAATACCCGGACGTCCACTTCATTGCCGTGGACGTGACTGTGGCTGACATCGGCACCGAGACCATCCCCGCCAACGTTTACTGCATCACCTACAAAGAAGAGCAGGCCGGCTACCTGGCCGGTTACGCCGCCGTGAAGGATGGCTTCACCGAGCTGGGCTTCCTGGGTGGTATGGCTGTCCCCGCCGTTATCCGCTTCGGTTACGGCTATGTGCAGGGCGCTGACGCCGCTGCGCAGGAACTGGGCACCAATGTCAACATCAAGTACTGGTACGGCGGCGCCTTCTCCGGCGATGCCAACATCACCGCCAAGATGGAGAGCTGGTACTCTGCCGGCACGCAGGTCGTCTTTGCCTGCGGCGGCGGCATCTACACCAGCGCCCTGGAAGCGGCTGTCAAGTATGACGGCAAGGTCATCGGCGTTGACGTTGACCAGAACTACATCGGCGAGCAGGGTGTGGAAGACGGCAAGTACAGCTACAACCCGTTCGTGACCTCCGCCATGAAGGGCCTGAGCGAGGGCGTTACCGACGCCCTGGATCACGTGGCTGCCGGCACCTGGGATACCATCGCCGGTACCAACTTCGTCTACGGTCTGCAGGAAGGCGATTACGTCGGTCTGCCCACCGCCGAAGACAGCTGGAACTTCTCCACCTTCACCGTGGAAGAGTATGAGGCCGTGAAGGAAAAGATCCGCAGCGGTGAGATCATCGTCGACAACAACTCCGACGATGCCACCAAGCCCACCACCAGCGACTTTGTCACGGTGGATTACCAGGTCTGATCCTTGCATCGGGAAATCTGACAAACATGTAAGCGGCGGACACCGGAAAGTGGTGCCCGCCGCTTTTTTTCGTTAAGTCAAAAAACGCGATTTTTGGCAAAAAAGTAGATCAAATAACTTGTGAAGATTTACAAATAATTGTATAATGAGCACAAGAAATATATTTCGAAAGGAGCGTGAGCAGATTGGCAGAGGATTTCGTAATCGAAATGCTTCACATCACCAAGGAATTTCCCGGCATCAAGGCCAATGATGATGTGACCCTGCAGCTGCGCCGGGGCGAAGTGCATGCCCTTCTGGGCGAAAACGGCGCGGGAAAATCCACGCTGATGAGCGTATTGTTTGGTCTGTACCAGCCTGAACAGGGCGTCATCAAAAAGAACGGCAAAGAGGTAAACATCAAGGACCCCAATGTGGCCAACGACCTGGGAATCGGCATGGTGCACCAGCACTTCAAGCTGGTGGAATGCTTCAGCGTTCTGGACAATATCATGCTGGGCGTGGAACCCTGCAAGGCCGGTTTTCTGCAGAAGGAAGTTGCCCGGAAAAAGGTTGTGGAACTTTCCGAAAAATACGGCCTGCGTGTGGACCCGGATGCCCTCATCAGCGATATCTCGGTGGGCATGCAGCAGCGTGTGGAAATTCTGAAGATGCTGTACCGGGACAACGAAATCCTGATCTTTGACGAGCCCACGGCGGTGCTGACGCCCCAGGAAATCGATGAACTCATAGAGATCATGAAGGGCTTCAAGAAGGAAGGCAAGAGCATCCTGTTCATCACCCACAAGCTCAACGAGATCATGGAGGTGGCGGACCGCTGCACCGTTCTGCGCAAGGGCAAGGGCATCGGCACCGTGAATATCGCCGAGACCACCAAGGAAGAGCTTTCCCGCATGATGGTGGGCCGCGATGTGCAGTTCGCGGTGGAAAAAGCCCCCGCCAAGGTGGGAGATGTGGTGTTGTCGGTGCGGGATATGACCGTGCCCGGCCGCGTGCACAAGAAGGATGCCGTGCGCGGCGTGTCCTTTGACGTGCGCGGCGGCGAGATCGTCTGCCTGGCCGGTATCGAAGGCAACGGCCAGACCGAACTGGTATACGGCCTCACCGGTCTGGAAAAGGTCACCCATGGCACCCTGACCCTGGACGGCAAGGATATCACCCATGCCAGCATCCGCCAGCGCTCCAAGGACGGCATGAGCCATATCCCCGAAGACCGCCACAAATACGGTCTGGTGCTGGATTACTCCCTGGAAAACAACATGGTCCTGCAGCGGTACTGGGAACCCCAGTTCCAGAAGGGCGGCTTCATCAACAAGGCCGCTGTGCGGGAATATTCCGACCGCCTGATCAAGCAGTACGACGTGCGCAGCGGGCAGGGGAGTGTGACCATCGCCCGCAGCATGTCCGGCGGCAACCAGCAGAAAGCCATCATTGCCCGGGAAATCGATAAGGACCCCAAACTGCTGGTGGCGGTTCAGCCCACCCGCGGCCTGGACGTGGGCGCCATCGAATATATCCACAAACAGATCGTGGCCGAACGGGACAAGGGCAAAGCGGTGCTGCTGGTCAGCCTGGAACTGGATGAGGTCATGAACCTGTCCGACCGCATCCTGGTCATGTACGAAGGCGAGATTGTGGGCGAATTTGATCCCAAAACCACCACGGTGCAGGAACTGGGCCTGTATATGGCCGGTGCCAAAAAGCAGGGAAAGGAGGCACAGTAAGCCATGAGCCGTAACAAAAGCAATCTGGGCGCAGGCATGCTGCAGCGCAGCAGCAGTGTGCTGGCCGCTCTTCTGTGCATCCTGATCGGCCTGGTGGTCGGCCTGGTGGCACTCTTCATCATCAATCCCGGCCATGCCTGGGACCAGGGGTTCCTGCGCATCATCCAGGGCGGTTTTTATGACTTCCCCTACGGTGTGGGCAAGACCCTGACCAACTCCGCCCCCCTGATCATGACCGGTCTTTCGGTGGCCTTTGCCTTCAAAACCGGCCTGTTCAACATCGGCGCAGCCGGACAGTATACCCTGGGGGCCTTCGGCGCGCTGTACTGCGCCCTGATCCTCAACCTGCCCTGGTATGTCTGCCTGCTGGCCTCCGCCCTGTTCGGCGCGGTCTGGGGCGCCATTCCCGGCATCTTCAAGGCATATCTGAACATCAACGAGGTCATCACCTCCATCATGTTCAACTGGATCGGGCTGTATATGGTCAACGAGATCATCTACGCCCGCGGTACCGGCGCCATGTACGACGCCAACAACACCCGCACCTGGAAACTGGCGGACCGTGCGCCCGGCGCGCTGATTCCGTCCTGCGGTTTGTCCGACCTCTTCCATACGTCCAGCACCACCATCGCCATCTTCCTGGCCATCGCGGCGGCTGTTGTGGTGTGGGTGATTCTGGAAAAAACCACCTTCGGCTATGAACTCAAGGCGGTGGGCCTGAACAAGAATGCGGCCCGGTACGCCGGTATCAACGAAAAGAAAAATGTCATCCTGTCCATGACCATCGCGGGGGCGCTGGCCGGTTTTGGCGCCGGACTGCTGTACCTGTCCGCCGGTGCCGAATGGAACCCCCTGAACAGCACCAGCCTGCCGGCCATGGGCTTCAACGGAATCGCCACCGCGTTGCTGGCGTCCTCCAACCCCATCGGCACGATTTTCTCCTCGCTGTTCATCTCGCACATCACGGTGGGCGGCAGCTTCCTGCCTACCCGCTATTTCCCCACCGAGATCGCCGACCTGATTTCCGGTATCATCATCTATCTGTGTGCCTTCGCCATGCTGTTCCGCGGCGTCATCGCCAAGAAACTCCATGCGGACAAGGATGCCCCGGACGCCAATGCCGAACCGGCCGCACAGACCAAGAAGGAGGGCAAATGACATGCTGCTGCTGATCAAGTATACCCTGTTGTATGGCATTGTCCTGATGCTGGTGGCGCTGGGCGGCATGTTCAGCGAACATTCCGGCATCATCAACATCGCGCTGGAAGGCATCATGGTCATCGGTGGCCTGGGCGGCGTTCTGGCGGTGGCCATGCTGCCCAACTCGCTGCCGGCCTTCGTCATCGTGGCGGTGTCCATTCTGGTGGCGGCATTGTCCGGTATGGTCTTCTCCTTACTGCTGGCCTTTGCCTCCATACACCTGAAAGCCGACCAAACCATCGGCGGTACAGCCTTGAATATGCTGGCCACCGCCATTGCCATCATCCTGGCCAAGAACTTCAACGGTTCCACCTCCGCCAAGATCGATTACACCAACAATGCGTTTCTGTTCAAGATCGGTGGTCTGGAACTCAGCGTTTTCGTGCCGCTGGGCATCGTGCTGCTTGTCATCAGCTATATCGTGATGTACAAGACCCGGTTCGGCCTGCGCCTGCGCGCCTGCGGCGAGCATCCTCAGGCTGCGGACTCGGTGGGCATCAATGTCTACAAGATGCGCTACAGCGGCGTGCTGATTTCCGGCCTGCTGGGCGGCATCGGCGGCCTGGCGTATATCATTCCCAGCGTGCAGACCTGGAACTTTGAGGTCGGCGTGGCCGGCACCGGTTTCCTGGCACTGGCGGTCATGATCTTCGGCCAGTGGAAGCCCGTGCACATCTTCGGTGCGGCCATGTTCTTTGCCGTGTTCAAGAGCCTGGCCAATATTGCGGATGCCACCATCCTGTCCCAGTTGGGCTGGTCGTCCAACATCTACAATATGATGCCCTTCATTGCCTCCATGGTCATCCTGGCCTTCACCAGCAAGAACAGCATGGCCCCCAAGGCCGAAGGCATCCCCTACGACAAGGGCAGCCGCTGATTCATCCAAACCCACGAAATGCCGTCTGCGGGCGGCATTTCTCTGTTTTTGCCGCTGCGCGGCGGCGCTCCGAAAGGGGGACCACAACATGCGCATGTACGACATCATTGCCAGCAAGCGGGACGGCAACGTCCTTTCCGACGAAGAAATCGCCTTTGCCGTCAACGGCTATGTGGCGGGCACCATCCCCGATTATCAGATGAGTGCGCTGCTTATGGCGATCTATCTCAAAGGGATGACCGATGCCGAGACCGCCATCCTCACCGAAGTCATGGCCCATTCCGGGGATATGGTGGATCTTTCTCCCATTCCCGGCATCAAGGTGGACAAGCACTCCACCGGCGGGGTAGGGGACAAGACCACCCTGGTGGTGGCGCCCATTGTGGCGGCCTGCGGTGTGCCGGTGGCCAAGATGAGCGGCCGGGGGTTGGGGCATACCGGCGGCACCATCGACAAGATGGAAGCGGTGCCCGGCACCCGTACGTCTCTCACCCAGGAAGAATTCTTTGCCCAGGTGCGGCGCATCGGGCTGTCGGTCATCGGCCAGAGCGGTGAGATTGCCGTGGCCGATAAAAAGCTGTATGCCCTGCGGGATGTGACGGCCACGGTGGGCTGTATTCCGCTGATTGCTTCCTCCATCATGTCCAAAAAGCTGGCTGCCGGTTCGGACGCCATTCTGCTGGATGTGACCATGGGCACCGGCGCTTTCATGCAGAACCTGGACGATGCCATTGAACTGGCCCGTCTGATGGTCTCCATCGGCACGGCCCATGGGCGCAAGATGGCAGCACTCATCACCGATATGGACCGGCCGCTGGGCCATAACATCGGCAACGCCCTGGAAGTACAGGAGAGCATGGCCGTGCTGCAGGGCAAAGGCCCCGCAGACCTCACCGAGGTCTGCCTGCAGCTGGCCACCAACATGTTGCTGCTGGCCGGCAAGGGGGACTTCAAGACCTGCCGGGCGCTGGCAGAATCGGTGCTCAACAATGGCACCGCCTTTGCCAAATGCTGCCAGATGTTTGAAGCCCAGGGCGGGGACACGTCGGTGCTGAAAGACCCGTCCAGATTCCCCAAAGCCCGCTATTCGTATGATATTTCCGCCCGGGCCGACGGTTATATCACCGCCCACAATGTGGAGGACATCGGCGTTGCCAGCGTACTGCTGGGGGCTGGGCGGCAAACCAAGGAAGATACCATCGATTTTGCCGCGGGCATTGTCCTGCACAAAAAACTGGGGGATGCGGTGCACAGCGGGCAGGCCATTGCCACCCTGTACGCCGATGATCCCGCGCTGTTCCGCGGTGCGGAGGCAACCTTCTGCCGCAGCCTGACCATCGGGGCGCAAAAGCCGGCGGAACCGCCGCTGATCTATGCCCGGGTTACCCCCCAGGGTGTGGAACGGTTCTGAAATACATAAAAACCTCCCGGTAGCCGTATCCAGACGGTGGCCGGGAGGTTTTTTGCTGTGTTTTTTGGGTGGGGCCTCAGCCATTCGTTCCGGCCTGCCACATGAGCACGGCATCGGGGGGCAGAGCCGTCAGTTCCGAATTCTCGGTGAGAAACACGGCCGATTCCGGATCGGAACGGTCAAACACGGACAGATAGTCCCGGTAGGGCAGGTAGTAGGCCTTTTTCACCTCACCGTTGCGCACCAGGTTCAGCCCGCCGGCGGGCAAACCGCTGCCGAACCAGCTGTCCCACACACTGCCGTATACACTGAATACTACCACAGTGTCGCCGCCGTATTCGCATACGGTGGCGCTCATGCGGTTGGCTTTCACGCCGGAACCGGACGCCAGATACAGAACATCATTTTCCCGGCTGACCTGAAGCGCTGCCGGGTCGGCATCCAGATACCGGGTGGAAAAATAAGCATGGGTGAAATAGGCCCCCGCAACCAGAAGCAGAAGAACCGCCAGCGCGGAAACAAGCACCGTAAGGACCCGGCTGCGGAGCAGCCTGCGGTGCAGCAGTTGCAGAGCCTGCGCCCGCTGCAGATCCTCTTCTTCATACGTGGGAGAAGCGCCGTCGGGCATGTCCAGGGCTTGCAGGGCGGTGCGGCAGCTTTCGCAGGTTTCCAGGTGCTTGCTCACATCCTTTGCGGTGTCCGGCGCACACAGGTTGTCGTGGTACAGCGGCAGCAGGTCCCGGACCAGATAGCAGGGAAGAGTCATGTCAAGGCCTCCTTCAGTTTGGTGCGGGCACGGTAAAAGGTCACCCGTGCCCAGGTCTCGGTTTTCTGAAACAGCGCAGCAATGTCTGCAAAAGAAAGTTCTCCGTATACCCGCAGCCAGAATACTTCCCGATACGGTTCCGGCAGGGCGTGCAGCGCGCGGTGCAGATCCAGCTTCTGTTCGGCGGCCTCCACCCCCACAGCCGGGGAAGGCTGCGCGGAGGCGGGTGAATCCTGGGCAAGAAGCGGTTCTTCCATCGGCATTTCCCGCCGATGCCGCCGCCAATGGCTGACCAGGGTGTTTTTGGCTATGCCGCACAGCCACACATTCAGGGAGGATTCTCCGCGAAACTGTCCGATGCTTTTCAGCGCCTTGAAGAAGGTTTCCTGGGTCAGGTCGGCGGCCAGAGACTCGTCTGCGCAGCGGGTCAGCAGAAAAGCGTACACGGGCTTGTAGTATTCTAGATAAATCTGCTCAAAGTCTTTCCGGTTCACAGGCATCACCTCCTTGCTTTGGATTGGGAACGTTCCTGTAAATTAGACGCCGGAAATATGAATTCGTTACACACCCAAAAAGAAAAAACCGGGTGTCCCGTGAAGGAATACCCGGTTTTTGCAGATCAGCGATGGGTCTGTCGAAGCAAAAATACTTTGAATCGGCTGTAGCCGTTCATCTTGTCGGTGTCAAACTCTTCGGTCATCACATACCGTTTACGGGCGCAGTCAAACTGCAGGGCGGTGCCGTCTTCCTGCACATCGGTCAGCACCCGGGGCAGGGCCTTCTGGTCGGTTTCGAACTCGGGCTCCTTGTCCCAACGGATCCGGCCGTCTTCATCAAAACCGTGGGCCCACACACTGAACACCAGACAGGCGGCTTCACCGTAACAGTACCGTTCAAACTTGATGCGCCCGTCCAGATAAAACAACAGGCAATCCCGAAAATGCGTTTCCAGTTCCTTTTCGTACCGGCGTCCGCAGGTTGGCCCGGAAAAATCGGCAGCGTTGGCAGTCATCGGCCAAGGTCCCTCCTCCAACAAGGTTTACCGGCCCATTATACCGCAAAATCCTTCAAAAAGCCAGAAAAATTATTCCGCGCGTACATCCCGTGCCCGCAGCAATAACGCTGCCACGGCCAGAAAAATTCCCGCCCACACCAGGCAGGCCAGAACAAAGGGCAGATGCTGCCCGCCCAGCATATCCTCCTTGCGGTTGGCGTTCATCCCGGCCTGCATCAGGGCAAAGGGCCACAGCAGGGACAATCCTTTGCTGACGGCCAGCATCCCGCTTACACCGCCGGCAAGGCCCACCAGAACAGGTACGGCAAAACTGCGGATGACCATGGCCAGCAACAGTTCAAAGGCAATCACGCCCAGACTGCCCAATACCCCGCGCAGCAGCCACAGAATGATCTGGGCAGGCGGCCAGCCCGGCAGCCGGGCCCACAGTTTGCCGGCCGCCAGATACAGAAGAAATACCCACCCTTGGGTCAGCAGGGTCATCTTGGCCACCACCAGGAATTTGGCCACAAACAGATAGGAACGATGTACCGGAGCGGACATGATCAGGTTCCAGTTGTGGCCCAGGTGTTCCAGCCGCCACAGGTAGGCGGCGTACACCCCTACCATGGGGGCGAAGAAAAAGAGAGTGTAGAACAGGGTGTGCTGGGTCCATAGATTGTACCAGTCGAAGTCCAGCAGTTCCAGGTTCTGCAAAAAATTGAAGGTCCCGTACAAAGCCGACAGCATCGGCACAATCAGAAACACCAGCCAGATGGCCGCACCGTGCAGTTTGCGGTTTTCGGCCAGAATACAGCGCAGCAGCATAGCTTATACCTCCTTGTTCCGGATTGCCCGGCGGCACAGCAAGGCCAGCGCTGCCGCCAGAATCACTGTGCCCGCCAGCAAAGGCAGACACAGCGGACGCACAAAAAATTCCGCAATGCGGGTATCGGAATCCCAGTTCATCCCCACAGGGCTCAAAGGTACATAGTAACCGAAGGGAACCAGATAGGAAAACCAACGGGGCATAAAGGCAGCAAACAGCCCGATCAGGGCACCGCAAAATCCCACCGCCAAAGCTGCCACCTGATTTTCCACCCGGATGCTGAGCAGGAAGGAAAGAAAATACAGCATGCCGTTCACGCAGAAGGTACACAGTACCAGCCATACACAGAGTCCGGCGTTTACGGATTCGGTAAAACCCCGGAATGCTCCCAGCAGGGGCAGAGCCAGACATTCCAGAGCACAGACCAGCAGATTCTCCAGCATGCCCAGAGCAACTTTGGCGGCAAACAGGCTGTCCCGGCTTTGCAGGGTGAACAGCAGTTTGCAGGTCTGGCCCTTGGTCTCGGCGTCCCAGATGCGGCTGGCCAGGGCCGCCATCCCCACCGGCATGACCACCGCATTCATGATAGGCAGGGTGTACAGCAGCCCGCTGTATCCGGTGGCCAATTCGTCGGCGGTGGTGGGGGAACTGGCGGAAGCCCACAACACCACAATCAGCGCAACGCCCACCGCTACAGGCAGATCATGGCGGCGATGGGCTTTCTGGATCTCGGCCCAAAAGACTTTCATTCAGCCCACCTCCTCGCCGTGTTCGGTCAGACTCAGGAAGATTTCTTCCAGCGTCTTGGTACGCCGTGTCACCCCCACCACACCGGCGCCCTGGTCGGCCAGTCGCCGCACCAGTTCGGCCAGAGGTGCATCGGTCAGGGCGGGCAGTATCAGGCACTGGGGAGAATTGCCGTCGCGGACGCGAACCCGGTTGGCGAGAAGCACCTGACGGGCCCGGTCCGGGTCCAGGGTTTCCAGCAGGATATCTCCCCGGCTGTGCCGGCGCAGCTGGTCCAGCGGCCCTTGAAACAGCAGTCGGCCGTTGTTGATGACGCCCACCCGGTCCACAATCATCTCCAGTTCGCTGAGCAGGTGACTGGAAATCAGCACCGTGGCACCGCAACTGGAGGGCATCTCGGCAATCAGGCTGCGCATCTCCTGGATCCCGGCAGGGTCCAGGCCGTTGGTGGGCTCATCCAGTATCAGAAGTTCCGGGCTGCCCAGCAGCGCCTGGGCAATGCCCAGGCGCTGACGCATGCCCAGAGAATACTGCCCGACCTTACGCCGCCGGTATTCCCGCAGATGGACGATCTCCAGCACCCGGTCAATATCCTTGCGGGGAACCTGCTTCAGATCCGCCACTATCTGCAGATTCTCCTGGGCGGTCAGATGGGCGTACCCGGCGGGTGATTCGATCAGGCTGCCGGTATGGCGCAGAATGGAAAGACGGTTGCGGTCGTTCATCGGCTGCCCCAGCAGTTGCACGGTGCCTTGGGTGGGATGGATCAGTCCCAGCAGCATTTTCATGGTGGTGCTTTTACCCGCACCGTTCGGCCCGATAAAGCCGTACACGCTCCCCTGTGGTACCACCAGGTCCAGATGTTCCACCGCGGCGTGGCTGCCGTAGATCTTGCACAGATCATGGGTCTCTATGATATTGGTCATGGCATGTTTTCTCCTTTCGCATGGCGAGGGTTGCTTGGCAACCTCTCTGTTCACAGCATACAAGGCCGGCCTTAATCCGGGGTGATGCCGGGCTTAATTTTGCCTTAAATTTTGCCCGGGAAGATGGCCATGCCGTGACAGGGAGCGTATAATATAAGCGTTCCATACAAAGGGAAGAGAGGATATAAGCATGCAGCGTATTCAGGATGTGGAGATCCTGCTGATAGATGACAACCGGGAATTGCTGGACCTTTTGTGCCAGACGCTGCGCGGGGCCGGGTATACCCGGCTGCGCACGGCGGAAACCTGCGCCCAGGCCAGACAGGTTTTTGCCAAGGCCCGCCCCGGCTTGATGGTGCTGGACATCAACCTGCCGGACGGGGACGGTTTTTCCCTGTTCCGGGAACTGAACGGGGAAGGGGAGATTCCCGTTTTGTTCCTGTCGGCCCGGGATGCCGACGCCGACCGTCTGTTTGGCCTGGGACTGGGGGCGGACGATTATCTGACCAAGCCCTTTCTCACCCAGGAACTGCTTTTGCGCATTCAACTGATTCTGCGCCGGGTCTGGGGACAGCGCGGACAAAGGGGACGGACGGATGTGCTGCACCTGGCGGCCTGTAGGGTGGAACTGGGGGATGCTTCGGTGCAGCGTGAAGACGGAACGCTGCTGACCCTGACCGGTACCGAGCGGGCCATTCTGCAAAAGCTGGCGGACAACCGGGGACACATCGTCACCTACGACGCGGTGTGCCAGTCGGTGTGGGGACAGGGGTATTACGGTTATGAAAACAGCCTGAACGTGCACATCCGGCATCTGCGGGAAAAGGTGGAAGCCGACCCTTCCCATCCGCAAAGCCTGATAACGGCCCGGGGGCTGGGATACAAACTGATCACGGAGGAATAAGGATGATACGCACCTTCGGCCGGATGCTGCGCCGCTACGCCCTGGCGGTGGCGGCGGGCGTGCTGGCGTTGATGATTGCCATACTGGCTGCGTTTGGGGGCATTGTGGCTTATTACGCCGATAAATACCAGGAAAACGTCCGGTACAGCGCGGAGCAGATTGCCCGGGCCTTGGTCCGGGGTGAGGATGGGTACCATCTGGATGGGGAAAACACCCAGGAGGAATGGCTGTACGGGTATGAGTGGGCCATGCTGTTGGATGAGCAGGGAAATGTGGTGTGGCGGTACGACCTGCCGCCCCAACTGGACCGCACCTACACCGTCACCGACGTGGCCTCCTTCACCCGCTGGTACCTGGATGACTATCCGGTGTTCTGCTGGATCACCGAAAACGGTTTGCTGGTGCTGGGCAGAACGCCAGGTACCATGTTCCGGTACAGCTTTTACTCCTACACCGAACTGTTCCGGGGAATTTATCGGGGCATTGTGCCCACGCTGCTGGCCGTTGTGGCTTTGATTGTGGCCGGGTGTATGGTGTTCAGCTGGCGAGGCGCCAAGGCGTTGACCAGTGTGGCCAATGGGCTGGATACGTTGGCAGCCGGCGGGGCGGTACAGCTGCCTGCTACCGGCTTTACCGCCGAGGTAGCTCGCAAACTGAACCAGACCAGCGCCCTTCTGCAGCGTCAGAATACCATCATCGCCCGGAGGGACGCTGCCCGAACCGACTGGATTGCCGGGGTCAGCCATGATATCCGCACGCCGTTGTCCCTGATTTTCGGGTATGCCGAACAGCTGGAACACGACCCGGCGGTGCCGGCGGCCCAGCAGGCCAAGGCGGGGGCCATCCGGGTCCAGGGGCAAACCATTCGCCGCCTGATTGAAGACCTGAACCTGACCAGCAAGCTGCAATATAACGCCCAGCCCCTGCGCCTGAAGACGGTACGGGCGGGAGAATTGCTGCGCAGGGCGGTCACCGATTTCTGCAATTCCGGTTATGGGGAAGCCTGTTCTCTGGATTTTGACCTGGCCCCCGATGCGGAAGCACTGACTCTGCGCGCGGATGAAGGACTTCTGGGCCGGGCTTTTTCCAACCTGCTGGGCAACAGTGCCCGGCACAATCCGGGGTGCGAAATTGCCGTCCACGCCCGGCGGGAAGCATCGGAACTGGTCGTCATCGTTACGGACAACGGCAGCGGCTACCCGCCTGCGGTGCTGTCGGTTCTGGAAGGCAATCCGCAGCCGGATCCCGCGCCGCACGTGCTGGGCCTTCACATTGTGGTGCAGATCATACAGGCCCACGGCGGCCGGGTAGAATTCGGAAACAACGAACCCCATGGTGCCCGCACCGTCATCCGTCTTCCCCTGGAAGCCGAGGAAAGCTGAACAGATAAAAAAGGCGCCCCGCCAACCCGTTCCGCACAAAGCGGAGCGGGGGCGGGGCGCCTTCTGTTTGTCAATTTGAATGATGGAGAAATTACTTCATCAGTTCGCAGACCAGCTGGGCATACGCCACGGGGTCTTCAATGGGCAGACCCTCGATGAGCAGTGCCTGGTCATACAGCAGCTCGCTGTACTTGTTGATCTTGTCGGTGTCGCCGGCAGCCTGGGCAGCCTGCAGCGCCGCAAAAACGGGATGGGTGGTGTTCAGCTCCAGCACCTTGGTGCTTTCCATGCCTTCACCGTTGCCGGGCATCTTGCGCAGGACCTTCTCCATCTCCATGGAAAGTCCGCCTTCGCTGGACAGGCTCACCGGGTGATCCTTCAAGGTCGGGTTGGCCTTTACTTCCTTGATCTTGCCGTTCAGCGCGGTCTTGATGGCTTCGAACAGATCCTTGTTCTCATTGGCGGCCTCCTCGGCGGCCTTCTTCTCCTCGTCAGTGGCCAGGCCCAGATCGCCGGAGTTGATGTTCTTGAACTCCTTTTCCTTGTAGTTGTGCATGATCTGCAGGCAGAATTCATCCACATCCTCGGTGCACAGCAGCAGGTCGTAGCCCTTGCTCAGCACCAGCTGGGCGTTGGGCAGCTTGCTCAGGCGGGAAGCATCGTCACCGGCAGCGTAGTAGATGCACTTCTGGTCTTCCGGCATCTTTTCGATGTACTCGTCCAGGGTGACGAACTTCTGCTCCTTGGCGGAGAAGAACATCAGCAGGTCGGCCAGCAGATCCTTGTGCATGCCGTAGTCGCCGTAGATGCCGAATTTGATCTGACGGCCGAAGGACTTCCAGAAGGTCTCGTACTTTTCACGGTCGTTGACCAGCATGGCATGCAGCTCGTTCTTGATCTTCTTTTCCAGGCTGTTGCGCATCAGACGCAGCTGGCTGTCCTTCTGCAGGGTTTCACGGCTGATGTTCAGGCTCAGGTCCTCACTGTCCACAACGCCCTTGACGAAGCTGAAATAATCGGGCAGCAGGTCGGCGCACTTTTCCATGATCAGCACGCCGGACGCATACAGGGCCAGGCCCTTCTCGTATTCTTTGGTGTAGTAGTCATACGGCGTGCGGCCGGGCACAAACAGCAAAGCGGTGTAGGTGGCAGTGCCTTCGGTGCGGGAGGTAATCACGCGCAGAGGGTCGGTGTAATCGTTGAAACGGTTCTTGTAGAACTCGTTGTAATCCTCGTCCTTCAGGTCCTTCTTGTCCCGCTTCCAGATAGGCACCATGCTGTTCAGGGTTTCCAGCTCGGTGTAGGTTTCCCATTCCGGCTTGTAGTCGTCGCCGGCATCTTCCGGTTTCGGCTTCTGGCGGCTCTTTTCCCGGTACATGGTGATGGGATAGTGCACATAGTCGCTGTACTTCTTGACCAGATCAGCCAGGGTGTACTCTTCCAGGAATTGGCTGTAATCCTCGTTGTCGGCGTCCTCTTTCAGCACCATGATCACATCGGTGCCCACTTCGTCCTTCTCGGCGGGGGAGAGGGTGTATCCTTCCACACCCTTGGACTCCCACTTCCAGGCCTCGTCGGAACCCAGGGCACGGGAGATGACCGTCACCTTGGAGGCCACCATGAAGGCGGAGTAGAAACCGACACCGAACTGACCGATGATATCGATGTTCTCGTTCTGGTTTTCCTGCTTGAAATCCAGGCTGCCGGACTTGGCGATGGTGCCCAGGTTCTTTTCCAGCTCGTCCTTGGTCATGCCGATGCCGTTATCGCTCACGGTCAGGGTACGGGTATCCTTGTCGGCGGCAATGTGAATCTTCAGGTCCGCTTTGTTCACGCCGATGCTGGTATCGGTCAGGGATTTGAAATACAGCTTGTCGCACGCATCCGAAGCGTTGGAAATCAGCTCACGCAGAAAAATTTCCTTGTTGGTGTAAATGGAATTGATCATCAGGTCCAAAAGCTTTTTGCTCTCGGCCTTGAACTGACGCATAGCCATACTGCAATCGACCTCTTCTTTATCGTAAATTTTCATTCAGTACAAATTTAGCACTCTTGACAATCAAGTGCTAATGATAGTGTAGCACTCTGACACACAAAGTGCAAGGGGCTGGCGGCCTTTTTACAAAAAATTCAAAAACGTGTGAATTCCTCTTTTCAAAAAGAAAAGTTTGCGCTATTCTATTGGATGAATGGTTGAACCAAAACAGGAATTTTACCAATAAATAAAGGAAGTGTACCAATGTCCATTCATGGCGACAAGGCATACAACAACTTTATGAAAGGCTATAACTGCGCACAGTCGGTGGCGCTGGCCTTTGCAGACGAGATGAACCTTACCCCGGAGCAGGCCCTGACCATGTCCGCCGGATTCGGCGGTGGGGTGGGCCGTCTGCGGGAAGTCTGCGGTGCGTTTTCCGGCATTGTGCTGGTTCTGGGGGCACTGTACGGCAGCCCCGATCCATCCCAGAAAACCGCTCTGTATACCGAGGTGCAGGCTCTTGCCGCACGGTACGGCGAGGAAAACGGCCGCGGCAGCATCGTCTGCCGGGAACTGCTGGGCCTGGCCAAAGCGGAAGGCAGCCCGGTGGCCAGCCCCCGCACGCCCGAATACTACAAAAAACGTCCTTGCCCGGAGCTGGTCCGTTTGGCGGCCAACATCTTGGACGAATATATCGCAGCCCACCCGCTGCCGGAAAAGAAATAAAACAGGAGGCTTATCTTATGCGCGTGTACGAATATACCCTGCCCAGTGGGGCGCAGCTGACCGGATACCTGCGCCAGCCGTCCGAAACCATGCCCGGATATGAGGTGCGTCCGGGCATCCTGATCCTGCCTGGCGGCGGTTACGCCTACTGCAGCCCCCGGGAAGCCGATCCGGTGGCCATGCAGTTTTTGCAGGCCGGATACCAGGTGTTCATCCTGGAATACACCACCACATCCCGTCAGGCGGCGCCGCTGCGGTACGCACCGCTGACCGATGCGTCGGGCGCCATCCTGCACCTGCGCCGTAACGCCGAAACCCTGTTCCTGGACCCTGACAGGCTGGCCATCTGCGGCTTTTCCGCCGGCGGCCATCTGGCAGCCTCCGCTGCGCTGCTGACAGACTGCGAGCCGGTGTGCAAGGCCCTGCAGGCCGAGCCCGCCCAGCTGATGCCCAACGCAGTGATTTTGGGATATCCCGTGATCACGTCCGGTGAATTCGCTCACGAGGGTTCCATCGAAAACCTTGCAGGCACGGATCAGGAGCTGAAAGAGTATTTCGGCCTGGAAAATCAGGTCAAGCCCGGTCTGCCGCCGTTCTTTGTGTGGCACACCGTGGCGGACCAGTCGGTGCCCGTGCAGAATTCCATGCTGCTGGCCCAGGCCCTGGAAAAATGTGATGTGGACTATGAGCTGCACCTGTTCACCCACGGCGCCCACGGCAGCAGCACCTGCAGCCGGGAAGTGGGCTCTCCCAGCACCCATAATGCGGCCTGGCTGCCGCTGTGCATCGACTGGCTGGCTGATGTGTTTGATTTTCGCCTGTAAAAGGGAGGCGCTTTTGCCATGAAGATCTTTTTCTACACCCTGCGGGAGTTTGATGAGCTGCCGTATTGCGAAACCTTCAAAGAAAAGTACGGTATCGATTATGCCTGGACTTCCGAAGCACCGAACCCTGGCAATCTGCATCTGGCGGAAGGCTGCGATGCGGTCAGCACCAACCCTTGTGAAATCCGCCCGGAATATCTGCGTACTTTTGCTGAAATGGGAATCCGTTACCTGCCGTGCCGCAGTATAGGATATGATCATATCCCTTTGGACACGGCCAAGGAATTGGGGCTGCGGGTTTCCCACAGTCATTATCCGCCCGAGGGTGTGGCCAACTACACCATCATGCTCATGCTGATGGCCACCCGCAAGATGAACCAGATCATGCTGCGCGCCGCTGCCCAGGATTACTCCCTGCCCGGCAAGATGGGCAAGGATCTGTCCAGCTGCACCATCGGTGTGATCGGCACCGGCAAGATCGGCCGCACGGTCATCCGGCATCTGTCCGGATTCGGCTGCCGGATTCTGGCTTATGACCTGTACCCCAACGACGAGGTCTGCAATGTGGCCGAGTATGTGGACCTGGATACTCTGTATGCCGAGAGTGATGTCATCACCCTGCATCTGAATGCCACGCCGGAAAATCATTATCTGATCAACCGGGCAGCCATCGAAAAAATGAATCCGGGCGTCATCCTCATCAACACCGCCCGCGGCACCCTGATTGAGCCGAAAGCCCTGGTGGAAGGGCTGGAAAGCGGCAAGATCGGTGGCGCCGGCCTGGATGTGGTGGAGGATGAAAACGGCATCTGCTACTACAACCGCACCGGCGAAGCCCTGGCCAACCGGGAACTGGCTCTGCTGCGCAGCTTCCCCAACGTGGTGGTCAGCCCGCACACCGCTTTTTATACCGATGTGAATGTAGCCAGCATGGTCCAGAGCGCCTTTGAGGCGGTCAGCAACTTTGCCGCCGGCCGTCCCGAACCCAACGAGGTGCATCTGTGAGCCTGGAACCCGGCCGTGCCGGGGAACCGGAGCTGACCACGTCACTGGCGGATTGCCCGCGTTTGGAAAATGCGGATTTGTTTGAGTTTGCCTGTGCGGGCTGCGGAGATTGCTGCCGCAACCGTCGTGATCTGGTGCTGTCGGGGTTGGATTTGTACCGCCTGGCCCGCTGGATGCATCTGCCTCCCCGGGTGGTGGCAGATGCCTTTTGCCGCCGGGAGATCGGGCAGTCCACCTGCCTTCCGGTGCTGGTGCTTCGTCCTTCGGCCCGCACGGGGGATTGTCCCTTCCTGGAAGGAGACGGCTGTGCCGTGCATCCGGCCCGGCCGTTGGCCTGTGCCCTGTACCCCCTGGGGCAGTCCATTGACCCGGACACAGCCCGGATGGAATACTACGCACAGCTGCCCTTGTGCGGAACCGAAGCCCCCGGTCGGACCCTGACAGACTATCTGCAGGGGGCCGGTGTGACCGAGCGGGCGGGTACGGATGCGTCCTGGGCGGTGGAATGCACCCGCCTTTCGGACTTGCTGCGGCAGGCAGGGGGCAGGGAACACCCCCGGTTCCTGCCGGCGGTTCGCCGTGTGGAGCGGGCGCTGTATTACGATTACTCCACCCAGGATGAGTTCTATCCTCAGTTCCGGGAAAACCTGGAAACGCTGTATCACGTGCTGCAAACCTTGCTGAAAACCTGATACAAAAAGAACCCCTGTCCCATGTGCATCAAGCCACGGGGACAGGGGTGTTTTCGTATGGGCAGGTCAGCAGCAGAAGAATCCGCCGCGGCCGCAGCAGCACAGGCTGCACAGATTGCACATCATCAGATACAGCCAGGCCTGCAGGCAGAAGTTGCCCTGCTGCATGCGGGAACCGGGCTGGGTATACGCCTGCTGATAGGATGTGTAGGTGCGGCCGGGATTCTGCAGCCGGTCCAGTAGACGCTGGTACTCAAAATTGTTGGGTTCCAGGTTCACGGCGGTGCGGGCCTCGTTCTGAGCGTTGATGTTGTTGCCCAGGCCGGAATTGGCCAGCGCCGCATAGTAGTGCCAGCGGGCGGTCCGCTCGGACACAGGCACGCTGTTCAGCACATGCAGTGCTTCGGTGTAGTAGCCGTTGCGGATGTAGTTGTTGGCGGCCTGCATTTCGGGGGATTCCCGCCCGGTGTTGCTTCGGGTTTCGTATCCGCCGAACCCAAAAGGATCAAACCCGAATCCGAAGGGATCCTGGTATCCGGTGTTCTGGCGGCCGTACCCGCTGTATCCGCCGCTTTGGTTGTAGCTGCTCTGAGATTGCTGACGCCCGCCGCCCGAGCGCAGGCGCATGATTTCGCTGTATGCGGCCTGCACTTCCTTGAATTTGTCCTCACAGGTGGGGTCGTCCGGGTGCAGGTCGGGATGGTATTGCTTGCACTTCTGGCGGTATGCCTTCTTGATGGTTTCCTCGTCTGCCCCCGGCTGGATGCCCAATACGCTGTACGGATCGGTCATTCGTCTTGCGTCCCCTTCCTTGGTTTGCCGGATTTGGTGCGCATGGCTTTCACCAGAGCATATTTGCTCCAGACCCCGGCGTAAATCGTGTTGTGCAGCAGCTGTCCTTCCGGTGTGTCTTTCAGGATAGGCAGCAGCTGAAAATTCTGGGCACACAGGCCCATCTGCTGTGTCAAAAGTTCATGGCAGCGCTGCTCAAAGCCATCCTTGTTGCTGCCGTACTCGTCGGCCGTAGCGGCCAGAGCGTTGAAACTGCCGTGACGCTTGTCTTTCTTCAGGTCGTCGTAAGCGTCCATCAGGTAGATAAAGCCGCCCAGCCCGCGCCCCAGTCCGTCCAGAACGGGAGACCACATGTCTTCCTGATAACAGAAGACGGCACCCAGCAGTGCTCCGAAACAGTTGCACAGGGCATCCAGATCGGTACTGCCGACCCCTTCCAGTTGGTTCAGCTCGGCCAGACGCTTCTCTATGGCGCCGCACTGCCGGGGCCACCGGCGACGAATCTGTGCCAGAGGCGCTTCCAGACGGCGGGCGGCCAGCAGACCGGCACGGCTGTGGTCATCCCGCCAGTTGTCCAGGTAGTTGTAGTAGGCCAGCGCCACCGTCATGTCGGCGGCATATTCCAGATATGGATTTGCCGCCCGGGGCCGTGCTTTCAGCGGATGTGGTACACAACGCCCGGAGGAAAACACCGTGTTCGGTTCATACAAAGCGCTGAGCAGCAAAGCCGCAAAGGTCATATCATAGGAAAGAGCCATCCGCGCCGCAGTGCCGTGGCGGGCCAGGGACTGACACAGGCCGCAGTAATAGGCCTGATAGCAGTCCATGGCAGCTTTGTCCAGTCCTTTTCGATAGATCGTAACATATCCGAACACGCAGCGTCAACCTTTCCGGCTGTAGAGTGGATCAGCTCTTTTTGATAAAGCTGGTGCCGCACTTGGGGCAGGTGATGGAGATGCGGCCCCGGCCCCGCGGCACCCGCAGCTGCTGGTGGCAGCGCGGGCAACGATAGTAATGGTAAGTCTTGCGCAGCGAAAAGCGGGTTTTGACGCCGCCGAACCAGCTCATCACGGCGTTGCGCTTTTCCCAATACCAGCGGTTTTCGGCAATGCGCTGGGCATGGTTGCGGCTGAACATGCGGATGTACGAATAAATCAGCATGGCAAAACCGATGGTGTAGAACAGTACGCCGAACAACCCGGGCAAAAACAGCCCCAACACCAGAAAGACCAGAGAGGCAATTGCCAGAAACCGGTTGAACTGGTCGCCGCCGTACCGTCCCGACATAAAACGCTGAAACCATGCTTTCATTTTGAACACGCATCCTTCTTGTAAACATTGTAAAATCAGGTTCGGGCATTATTATGCCATGAATTTGTGGTCAAATCGTGAACAGGAAGGAAACAGAATATAAACAACCGCCCCCAAAAGACCGTACAGAAGGCAATCAGCTGCCGGAACGCCGGAGCAGAACGATGGTCTCGCAGTGCTTTGTGCGGGGAAACAGGTCCACCGGTTGGATGGTTTCGGGGCAATATCCCGCATCCGTCAGTGCCCGGGTATCCCGGGCGGCGGTGGCAGGGTTACAGCTGACCATGACGATGGTCCGGGGGGCCATGTCCACCAGCGCATTCAAGGTGGCTTCATCGCAGCCCTTGCGGGGTGGGTCCACCACAATCACATCAGGTCGGGCGCCCTCTGCGGCAAAGCGGGCGGCGGCGGTGCCGGCATCCATGCAGAAAAAGTCCGCCCGCTTCTCATCCAGGCCCAGCCGTGCAGCGGTCTCCTTGGCGGCATCCACCGCCTGGGGCACTACCTCCACCCCCACCAGCCGACGGCAGTCGGGCAGCATGGAAAGGCCGATGGTGCCCATACCGCAGTACAGGTCCAGCAAAAAATCTTCCGGGCGCAGGGCCGCATACCGCCGTGCCGTGGCATACAGCAGCTCGGCGGCCGGGGTATTCACCTGGTAAAACTCGTGAACGCCCATACGCAGCGGAACCCCGGCCAGGGTGTCCTCAATCACGCCGGGGCCCAGTACGGTCCGGGTGTTTTGCCCCAAAATCACATTGGTGCGGGCGGTGTTGCGGTTGACCAGCACGGTGGTCAGCCCGAACTCCTGCTGCAAGGCGTTGCAGATTTCCGGTTCGTGGGGCAGACCGTTTCCGTTGACCACAAAACAGAGCAGCCGCTGCCCGCTGTGCCAGCCCTGGCGCATGTACAGATGACGGATGCGCCCCTTTCCGGTTTCTTCGTCATAGGGCTCCACGCCGTACTGCTCAAACAGTGCACAGGCACGGGCGGCCAGCTCATTCATCCAGACAGGCTGCAGGCGGCAGTCGGGGGTGCGGATGATCCGGTGGCTGCGCCCGGCGTAGAATCCGGTCACGATGTGTCCGTCGCTGTCACGCCCCACCGGCAGCTGGACCTTGTTGCGGTAGCGCTCTTCCAGAGGAGAGGGCAGTACCTCTTCCACGGGGGTGTCCAGGCCGCCCAGCCGGGCGAAAGCGTCGCGCACAAACCCGGTTTTGGCTTTGCACTCGGCTTCATAAGTGATGTGCCGCAGGCTGCATCCGCCGCAGGGGCCGCACACCGGACAATCCGGCTCGCAGCGCCCCGGGCCGGGGGCCAGCAGCTGTTCCATGCGGGCAAACGCATAGGTTTTCAGCACCTTGGTCACCCGTGCCAGAATGCGATCGCCCGGGGCGGTGCCAGGCACAAAAATGGCCAGCCCCTGCCAGCGGCCCACACCGCTGCCGTCGTTGGAGAGGGAATGGATGTCCAGCTCAATGGTCTGGTTTTTCTTCAATGGAATGGAGGTCAGGTTCGGCATAATACTCCTTCTTGGCTTCAATTGAGGATGATACACACAAAATAGGCCCAAAACGCTGCCCTTTGCGGCGCTTTGGGTCGGAACTTACAGCTGCGGGTCCTTTTCCAGCGCGGCCAGATATTTGCTGGGGGGCACACCCTTGACCTTTTTGAAAACGCGGGAAAAATAGAACTGGTCAAAGAACCCCACCGAAACGGCAATCTCTGCAATGGAAAGGTGGCTGTTTTTCAGCAGGGAACAGGCCTCACTGATCCGGTAACCGGTGAGGTAGTCGATGGGACTTTGTCCCACATTGGCCATAAACACACGGTACAGATGGCTGCGGCTCACCCCCACAGCTTTGGCAATGTCGTCCACCGAAATGTCGTGGGAATAATTGAACTGGATATACTTGATGGCCGCCAGCACATACTGGCTGCTGGAACTGCCGGGGTTGGGCATGGTGTCCCGGGCTTCCTTCATCAGCTGCGCCATGAACAGGTACAGATATCCGGTCATCAGCGCTTCGCACTGAGGTTCCGGCCCGCGGGACAGGTAAATGTTGTACAGGGCTTCCCGCACGCTCTGGGGATCCTTGCAGTGATGCAGGGGATGCTGGTCGGTAAACGGGGTCTGCTGTACCAGCTTGTTGGCACAGGCACCGTTGAAGCCCACCCAATAGTATTCCCAGGGCTCGGCTTCGTCCGCGGCGTAGGTGATCAGCTGATTGGGTTTTGCCAGAAACAGATCGCCTTCCTGCAGATTAAAGGCGGCACCGCCCACCTGGTACACACCCTTGCCGGCCACCACCAGATGAATCAGGTAATGATCCCGGACACCGGGGCCCCAGGTGTGGCCCGGCTGGCAGCATTCGTGACCGCAGTTGAAGATGGAAAGCTCCACGTTGTCGGTATAGCTTTGCTTATAGGATTGTTTGAGCAGATTTGCCATGTTTTGCCCCCAAAAGGATGTTGCGGCACGCGCCGCGGGATTTCTTTTATTATAGCAAGCTATTCATCAAAAGTCCATAATCTCGTAGAAAAAAACTGTTTACTTAACGGTAAAATTTGTTATACTGAGTATAGATACAGCCTCTTTGAGAAGAGACTGCCAAAATCACACGCGGCTTTTTGTGCATGTTGCCAAAGCCCCACAGGAACGGAAAGGTGTTACGATCATGGCTATTTCCAGCGTACTGAAAAAGCAGATTCAAGACGGCGCCTATGATGCCGCTTTCGCCAAGCTGTATGCGTCCGACCCGGCGGTCATTGCCGCACAGCGTGCGCGTTACATCAAAACCATTGAAAGCTTCGAAAAGGAATTTGGCGCCGATCGTGATGTGCGGCTGTACTCTGCCCCCGGCCGTACCGAAATCGGCGGCAACCACACCGACCATAACAATGGTATTGTGATGGCGGCCGCCGTAAATCTGGACATCATTGCGGCTGTGGCCAAGAACAATGACAACACCGTGCGCTTCATCTCTGAAGGTTTCGGCAAGATCGACGATATTGATTTGTCTGTTCTGACCCCGCAGAAGCCCGAGGCGGAACACAGCGCCTCCCTGATTCGCGGTGTGGCAGCCGGTATTGTGAAAGAAGGCGGCAAGGTGGGCGGCTTTGATGCCTTCTCCACCAGCGATGTGCTCCGCGGTTCCGGTCTGTCCAGCTCGGCTGCCTTTGAGGTGTGCGTGGGCGCCATCTTCCGCGGCGAGTATAACGACAACGACATGGAGCGCCTGAACCAGGTGGAGATCGCCAAGATTGGCCAGTATGCCGAAAACGTTTTCTTCGGCAAGCCCTCCGGACTGATGGACCAGACCGCCTGCGCCGTGGGCAGTGCCATCACCATCGACTTCAAGGACCCCACCGCGCCCATCGTCAACAAGGTGGACTTTGACCTGGCCGGCAAGGGCTTTGCGCTGTGCATCAGCGACACCAAGGGCAGCCATGCGGACCTGACCGATGACTATGCAGCCATCCGCCGTGAGATGGAATCGGTGGCGGCCTGCTTCGGCAAGAAGGTTCTGCGCGACGTGGATGAAGATACCTTCATCGCCGCCATCCCCGACGTGCGCAAGAAGGTGGGAGACCGCGCCGTGGTGCGTGCCATCCATTTCTATAACGATTGCCGCCGCGCCACCCAGCTGTGCGAGGCGGTCAAAGCCGATGATTTTGACCGTTTCCTGGAACTGATTCTGGAAGGCGGGCATTCCAGCTTTGAATACAACCAGAATGCCTACAGCATCAAGAATGTGAAGGAACAGGGTGTGCCTCTGGCTCTGGCCATCAGCCAGCGTGTGCTGCAGGGCCGCGGTGCATGGCGTCTGCAGGGCGGCGGTTTTGCCGGTACCATTCAGGCGTTTGTGCCGCTGGATCTGCTGGACCAGTACCGTGCAGCCATCGACGCCGTGTTCGGCAAGGGCAGCTGCCATGTGCTCAGCGTGCGTAACTACGGCGCTGTGCCGGTGGAAGAAAATATGTAACCCTTACATAAGGCAAAAAAGAGGGCGGACTTCCTCCCGCGCCGTGCAGGCGCGGAGCGGGGAAGTCCGCCCTTTTGCGATATCCGGCATGAAGGTGGACTGCATCAAAATGCCAGCTGATCGGGGGCGATTTTGTCCGCCTCGGTCACAGGACGGATCGGCCGGCAGGGGACACCGGCCGCCACCATCCCGGCGGGGATGTCGTGGGTGACCACGCTGCCGGCCCCGATGACCGCCCCTTTGCCGATGGTCACGCCCCCGCAAATCACCGCGTTGGCACCGATCCATACGTTCTCTTCCAGGGTGATGGGCCTGGAGGTGCCAATGCCCTCGGAGCGCTGTCCGGCATCGATGGAATGCCCCGCACAGCTCAGACAGACGCCGGGGGCAATGAAGGCCCCGGCACCGATGTGCACAGGGGAAGTATCCAGAATCACACAATTATAGTTGATGACGGTAAGTCCGTAGGTGTGAATGTTGAACCCGTAATCGCAGTGAAAATCCGGCTCGATGAAGGTCAGCGGATGGCAGGTGCCCAGAAGTTGGGTGAGAATGCTCCGCCGCACGTCCGGCTCGTCGGGAGCGGAACGGTTGTACTCCCAGCACAGTTTCTGCGCCGTGGCTTTCAGCGCGGAAGGAATGTTGCGATTCTGCGCAGCGTATCCGGCGGGGGATTTGAGCATGTCCAGTATATCCATGGGAAGCTCCTTTCCGGAAAATAACAAAAACAAAACCGGCTTGCTGAAGCAAGCCGGTTTCCTGGTGGACCTGGAGGGATTCGAACCCTTGACCTCTCGGATGCGAACCGAACGCTCTCCCAACTGAGCTACAGGCCCAAATTTACCTGACCAAATTACTATACCGTATCCGTCATAAAATGTCAAGGGCTGTGCGGGAAAAATATGGAGCGTGTGCAGGAACAGGATATAGGGGAATGCCACAAAACAATAATGCATATCATTAATAGCAGATTGCCTTATGACCTCGTTTTTGCACTGTGAAAACATGGAAACGATATTGTTCAAAAAAGAGTCTATAAAACGTCATAAAGAAAGATGTCGTGCAATTTTTGCGCAGGACGTATAAAATCGTAAATTGTGTTTTTGCCCATGACCATTGATTTTGTTTGGATAAATCGGTATGATTATTTATCAAGAAGATCCAAACCGGTTGCGGTATACGGCAAGGATCTTTTGCAGAGTGTGTTCGCCGTTTGCGGACCCGGAACAAAAGGCGTTACCCACCCGGACGAATATCTTAATGTGGGGGAGACAAGAGGAAGATGAATCCGGCACAGACAGAATTGTTGGAATCGTATGCGCGGGACTTTTCGGAAATCAAAGGCTTGCAGGCGGCTCACCGTATTGGGTATGCGCTGTATGACAAGGCAGGGCAGCTGGGGGTGGTTGTCTGTCGGGAAGCCGGACAGAGCTGTACGCGGGCTGTGCACTGTACTTTGGCCGAGGCGGATCTGGAATTCGGACGGGGACTGCTGCGGTTTCTGTATGAAAATGCAATTCCGCCGGAAAACGCCTGCGATGTGATCCGCGATATCTGTACCGTGGCGGAAGAATGTGCCGGATGAACGGTCGGGCGTAAGGATGTGCACCGGAAAAGGCCGAAAGCAAAGGGATGAAGAAGATGCGCAATGGGGACAAGCAGGAATGGGTCAGCGCGCTGTTTGCGGACAGTGACCGTGGGCAGTGCAGTGCGATCAAACTGTACGGCGCTGCGCAGCAATCGGTGGAAGTGTGTGCGGCCGTCACATCGGGACTGCAGGTATTGGAAATACTGGAAAAGGGGCTCAGTCCGCAGGTCCTGGTGCTGGATACACTGCTGCAAGGTCCCGGCCTGGGAGAGCTGCTTTGGCAGATCGGTCGGCTGGATCTTGCATCCCGCCCATGCATTCTGGTCACCGCTATGCCCTGTACCCAGAAAACGGCATCCCGTTTCTTGACAATGGGGGCCGATTGTATTATCTTTAAGCCATATACAATGGCGGAGCTGTTTGCGGCGGTATATCGCTGCGGCGGCAGCGACAGCGCCTGGAATTCGTACCGTGTGCGGGAATATCTGCACGATATGCTTTGTGAGATGCATTATAACCGGCGGCTGGGCGGCTGGAACTATCTGGAACGGATCCTGCTTCGCACCGTTCTGGAATCGGACGATTATATTGCCAAAGAGTTGTACCAGTATGCGGCGGATGGCCAGCACATTCAGCCGGGAACCGTCTGTTCTGCATTGCAGCGCATCAATGAATCCCTGCGCCGTACCGGACCGGAAGGCTATGACCGCCTGTGCCGGGCGGTGAACAAGCCCGCGGGGAGCCGGTTGAGCAATCTGGAACTGATCCGCAGCCTGACCGAATTGATTCGTCGTGCCATGGGGCGCTGAGCCAACTGCCTGCCCGTCCGGATAAAGAGGAGACTCTTGCGATGAACACAGACAATCTGACCGACCGGGTCTGGCCGGAAAAAATGGATTCCCTTCGCGGCGGTCTGAAAGGCCGGCTGGCGGAGGATTTTTGTGTTTTGCAGGGGGCAGTGGACGCCCTGACACGGTATCTGGACCAGCAGGCGCCGGAACCGGTGCGCAGTACGGGGCTGGATTCTTTGCGGGAGATGAATCGCCGGATCCGGCGTCTGGAACGCCTGGCGGATAACGCGGCGGATCTGGCATTGGGCGCCCAGCTGCGCAGACTGCGCGCGCCGCTGCCCATGGAACTGACCGGGCATTTGCGCGCTCTGTGCGCCTGCGCGTCGGAGGAACTGGCAGCCTGCGACCATCCGCTGCAGGTAATCTTTCGCGACAGGACCCAGGGCGGATTGTGGCTGGAAGCGGATGACAATCTGATCAACAGCCTTCTGGCCAACCTGCTTTCCAATTCGGCACGGGCGGGAGCAGACAGGGTGGAGCTGACCTGCACGGCGGACCGTCGGCTGTTGTACCGGGACAACGGTTCCGGCGCCGATGCGGCCGCCCTTGCGCTGCTGACCCAGGGCAAAGCGGAAGAACCCTTTTTGGCCCGGGGCGGCACCGGGCTTTTGCTGGTGCGGGAATATGCAGCGGCGCTGGAATGGAAGTGCTGCCCGGCACAGCAGCCGGAAAAAGGGTTTGCGGTGGACTTTGTGCTGCCCGCTCATTGCCCGGATCCCTCCCAGCTGGTGCTGGCGGATGGCGCCAAACAGATGGAGTGCCGTCATGCCGCGTGCCGCCGGTGTATGCAGCAGGAATTTGCGGCTACCCTGTGGCGGGAATAACAGAACAACGCTTTACAGATTCACACGGCTGGCAACGGCGGTGTGAATTTTTTATGCCTTTTTCCGAACGCTTATTTACTTTGTGGGCAATCTATTGTAAAATAACTACATATGACAACATCAGGTGGTGCTTACTATGGAGAACCGTTACAATCGTATTTTGCTTAAAATCAGCGGTGAGGCGCTGGCCGGCAGCAAGGGCTCCGGCTTTGATGAGGCGACCATTTCGTCGATCTGCGCAGGTGTGCGCGAAGCCCATGATCTGGGTGTCCAGATCGGCATTGTTGTGGGCGGGGGCAACTTCTGGCGCGGCCGTTCCAGCGGAAAAATGGACCGCATGGATGCCGATAAAATCGGTATGCTGGCCACGGTGATGAACGCTCTGGCTGTCAAGGATGCCCTGCGTCAGCAGGGGGTGCCCGCTGTGGTCATGACCAGTGCGGTCATGCCTCAGGTGGCCGAAACCTTCACCAGCGACAAAGCCATCGCGGCTCTGAACGAAGGCAAAGTGGTGGTGTTCGGCGGCGGTACCGGCAACCCCATCTTCTCCACCGATACCGCTTCGGCTCTGCGTGCGCTGGAAATCGGTGCCGATGCCATGCTCAAGGCCACCATGGTGGATGGCGTGTATGACAAGGACCCGCATAAGTACCCCGATGCGGTGCGGTATGATACCCTGACCTTCACCCGTGTGCTGGACGAGCGCCTGGCCGTGATGGACTCCACCGCCGCCAGCCTCTGCCGCGACAATGCTCTGCCCATTCTGGTGTTTGATCTGGGCGACGGTTCCAACATTGCCCGGGCTGTCCGCGGTGAGAAAATCGGTACACTTGTCTGCGAATGATTCCGGACCCAACACAAAAAAACACGGCCGTGCAAGGCCGTTTGAACAAAAGGAGACACATGTATGAGCAGCACGACCAAGATCTATGAAGAAAAAATGACCAACTGCGTCAGCCACCTTTCCCGTGAGCTGGCCACCATCCGTGCCGGCCGTGCCAACCCTGCCATTCTGGACAAGGTGGCAGTTGACTATTACGGCGCCCCCACCCCCGTCAACCAGATTGCGGCCGTGGCCGTGGCTGAAGCCCGCATCCTGACCATCACCCCCTGGGACCCCAAGATGGTCAAGGAAATTTCCAAGGCCATCCAGACCAGCGATATCGGCATCAACCCCATCGATGACGGCCATACCATCCGCCTGATCTTCCCGGCGCCCACCGAAGAGCGCCGCAAGCAGCTGACCAAGGATGTGCAGAAGCAGGGCGAGGAAGCCAAGGTTGCCGTGCGCAACGTGCGCCGGGATGCCATGGACAAGTTCAAGGCCATGAAGAAGGCCGGGGAACTGACCGAGGACGACCAGAAGAATCTGGAAGAAGAGATTCAGAAGCTGACCGACAAGTTCGTCAAGAAGATTGACGAGACCTGCGCCGCCAAAAATCAGGAGATCATGGAAGTCTGATTTGCAGGCTTTCTGCTGCGTGTGCCGCGCTCTGCGCGGCATACGTCATATCTGGCAAAGTCCGGCAGGTATGTGCATATACTGAAACCATCCCCGTCGATGGGGCACACACCTGTCTCCGAAAGGAACTTCTTCCCATATGAAAACAAGAATCATAACAGCTGTTGTGGGTTTATGCCTTCTGGCCGTTGTTCTGGCTTTTTTTGACACCGTCTTTTTTGATCTGGTCCTGGCCGTGATCTGCCTGATCGGTATGCACGAAGTGTATTCCGCCATGGGGTTCGGCCGCCGCCAGTGGTATCTGTTCGCAGTGGCTGTCCCATACACATTGCTGATCATGCTGTCCAGCAGCGCGGCGGTGCGCGCCGTGATCCTGCCTGTCAGCTTCCTGGTGGTGTTGTATTACAATATCTGCCTCATCGCCAACCACGGCACATTGGATTTCGGGCGTCTGGCGGGATTCGTCTATTTTGGCGGCGTTATTCTGTTCTGCTTCTATTCCCTGATTTACCTCAAGCGACAGCTGCCCGTTGACCAGTACGGGTACGACGCCGTGTATTTCATCCTCCTGATCCTCTGCTTTGCCTGGGGCGGGGACACCTCGGCCTATTTCGCCGGCCGCGCCTTCGGACGGCACAAGCTGGCCCCCATCGTCAGCCCCCACAAAACCGTGGAAGGTGCCGTAGGCGGCGTGATCGGCAGTATGGTGGCCGGGCTGCTGGTTACCTTTGTGTACAGCTTGCTTTCGGGACGACTGCAGGTCTTTACCGTGAATATCAACCCCCATCATTACCTGGTCATTCTCGGCCTGGGGGCGATCGCCTCGGTGCTGGGAATTCTGGGGGATTTGTTTGCTTCGGCCGTCAAGCGGCAGGTGGGCATCAAGGATTACGGAACCATCTTCCCCGGCCACGGCGGCATTCTGGACCGCTTTGACAGCGTGATGTTCATTGCGCCCTTTGTGTCCATTGCGGTGCGCCATTTCTTTTATCTTTCCGCTTTTTGATTGAACAGGAAGTGAATGTATGAGTAAAACCATCACCCTGCTGGGCTCTACCGGTTCCATCGGTACCCAGAGCCTGGATGTGGCCCGCATGCACGGGTACACCGTTTTTGGTCTGGCAGCGCACTCCCGCGTGGAACTTCTTCTCAAGCAGATTCAGGAATTCCATCCCCGCTATGTGGCGGTGGTGGACGAAACCGCCTGTGATCGGCTGGAAGGGGAGCTGGCCGGCATGCCGGATGCCCCCCGCCTGCTGAAAGGCGCGCAAGGACTGCGTACCCTGGCCGCCATGGATGGCCCGGACGTGGTGCTCAATGCGGTGGTCGGCATTGCGGGACTGCCCGCATCTCTGGCGGCCATTGAAAGCGGGCATGATCTGGCGCTGGCCAACAAGGAGAGTCTTGTCACCGGCGGGCATCTGGTCACCGATGCGGTGCGCCGCAAAGGCGTGCGCCTGCTGCCGGTGGACAGCGAACATTCTGCTATTTTCCAGTGCCTGCAGGACCAGCATTCGGCCAAGCGGCTGACCAAGATTCTGCTCACCGCCTCCGGCGGACCCTTCTTCGGCATGAAGCGGGACCAGCTGGCCGGTAAAAAGAAGGAGGATGCCCTCAAGCATCCCAACTGGAACATGGGGGCCAAGATCACCATTGATTCCGCCACTCTCATGAACAAGGGGCTGGAACTCATCGAGGCGGTCTGGCTGTTCGGTTTGCCCGAAGACAAAATCCAGATCGTGGTTCAGCGAGAGAGCATCATCCATTCGGCGGTGCAGTTTGCCGACAACTCGGTCATTGCCCAGATGGGCGTGCCCGATATGCGTATTCCCATCCAGTACGCCCTGACCTGGCCTGACCGGTTGCCCAGCCCGGTGCCGGAACTGGATTTTGCGGCGCTCAAATCCCTGAGCTTCGATGTGGCCGACGAGGAGACCTTCCGCTGCCTGGCTGCCTGCAAAAAGGCCATCCGCAAAGGCGGGCTGGCCCCCTGTGCCGCCAACGGCGCCAACGAGGAGGCTGTGGCCCTGTTCCTGCAGGACAAGATCGGCTTTTTGGATATCGGCCGTCTGGTGGAAGGCGTGGTGGACAGCGAAGCATTCGGCGGCGACTATACGCTGCAGGATGTGTACGACTGTGACGCCATGGCCCGTGCCTACGTCCGAGCCCATCTGTAATTTTTTGCCGCAGCCGGGCCGGAAGGTCTGCTGCGGTTTCCATTGATTGAGGTGTTTCATGACAATCGCCCTTCTCACCACCATTGTGGCAATCGTGATTTTCGGTTTGGTTGTTTTGGTGCATGAAGCCGGCCACTTTCTGGCGGCCCGGCGCGTGGGAATGTGGGTGGAGGAATTTTCCATCGGCTTTGGTCCAGCCCTCTGGTCCCGGGTAAAAAACGGCACCCGGTACAGTCTGCGCCTGTTCCCGCTGGGCGGGTACAATCTTCTGCCCGGGGAAAATCCGGCCGAAGAGGACCAGGAAACGGAAGAGATGCCGGAACATCTTTCCCGGCCTCATGATACCTACGACCGTCGTCGGCCGGTTCTGCCCGCTGCGGTCAAGGGAAAGTTCTTTGACGAAGCGCCGCCCTCCCATCGCTTTTTTGTCATCCTGTGCGGCGCCATGATGAACTTTGTGCTGGGATATTTCCTGTTGGTGGTTCTGCTTTGCGGGCAGGACGCCATCACCAGCTGCATGATCTATGATTTTCTGGGGGATGCCCCCGCCAGTCAGGCCAGCGGCCTGCAGGCAGGGGACGAGATCCTGGCCGTGAACGGGCATGCCTGCTTTGTGGCCGAGGATATTGTGTATGAACTGCAGCGTACCCCGGATTACACAGCGTCCATGACCGTGCTGCGCGGCAAGGATGTGATCGAACTGCCCGCCGTGCATTTTGATTCCACCACGGCGGAGGACGGCACCACCACTATGGTGCTGGACTTCCAGGTGTATGGTATTCCCAAAACGCCGCGCACGGTGGCCAGCTGGGCGGGCCGGTATTTTCTGTACTATGCGCGGGCCATCCTGCGCGGGTTTATTGATATGTTCACCGGCCGTGTCAGCATCAACCAGCTCTCCGGTCCGGTGGGGCTGGTCAGCGCGGTGAGCCAGGCGGTGCGCTACGGCTGGAAAGACGTGGTCAGCCTGGCCGCTCTCATCACGGTCAACCTGGGCATCTTCAATCTGCTGCCCATTCCCGGCCTGGACGGATTCAAGCTGGTGTTTCTGGCTGTGGAATGTGTTTCCGGCAAAACTGTCCCGGCAAAGGTGCAGGCAGCGCTCAACGCCGCAGGCATTGTGGCATTGCTGACCCTGGTGATTTTGGTTACTTTCCAGGATATCACGAAATTTATGTAAGGAGTGTCTTTGTATGCGCCAGCTCAAACGAACCGTCAGGATCGGCAATGTGACCATCGGCGGCACCAACCCCATTGCGGTGCAGACGATGCTGAATGTGCCGGTGGAGGACATTGCCGGCAATGTGGCCCAGGCCCGCCGTGTGGCCGAAGCCGGCTGCCAGATCGTGCGCGTCACGGTTCCCACCCCCAAGGACGCCGCGGTGGTTTCCGCCATCAAGGAAGCGGTGGACATTCCGGTGGTGGCCGATATCCATTTCGACTACAAGGCCGCGCTGGCCGCCCTGGATGCGGGGGCCGACAAGATTCGCATCAATCCCGGCAACATCGGGGATGACGACCGCGTCAAGGCGGTGGCGGATGCCTGCAACGCCAAAAACGTGCCCATCCGCATCGGCGTCAACGGCGGCAGCCTGGAAAAACATATTCTGGCCAAGTACGGCGCTCCGGTGCCCGAAGCCATGGTGGAAAGTGCCATGTACCATGTGCGCTTGCTGGAAAAGCACGACTTTGACAACATTGTCATCTCCATCAAGTCGTCCAACGTGCCCCGCATGATGGCGGCCTATCGCATGCTCAGTGCCCGGACCGATTATCCGCTGCATGTGGGGGTGACCGAGGCGGGCGGTAACCGCATGGGCCTGATCAAATCCGGCATGGGCATCGGCGGGCTGCTGATGGAAGGTATCGGCGATACCCTGCGTGTTTCCCTGACCGACGAGCCGGAAAACGAAGTGCTGGCCGGATATGATATTCTGCGGGCGGTGGGCTACGCCGTGGCAGGGCCTGAAATCATCAGCTGTCCCACCTGCGGGCGTACCCAGTATCCCATGATGGACATTGCCCGGCAGGTGGAGGAACGCCTGCGGGCCGACGGGTTCAAAAAGCCCATCAAGATCGCCATCATGGGTTGCATCGTCAACGGTCCCGGTGAAGCATCCGACGCCGATATCGGCATCGCCGGCGGCAAGGACTGCGCCCTGCTGTTTATCCGGGGCGAAAAGGTGCGTATGCTGAAAGATAATATTGTGGACCAGTTTGTGGACGAGATCTATAAACTGTAAACAGACACGCGGAGGAAAGACCCCATGGACCTGCTGCAACTTGTTGTTGATCTGCTGGTGGCCACTTGTCCGCGCTTTACCGCAGTGCTGCTGGTGTTGGCCACAGCACTGTTCGGCTTTTGTGCCTATGTTTTCTTTGATACGGCACAGTGGACGGGCTTCATCATCTTTCTGGTGCTTGCCGTGGCTACGGCGGCGCTGTTCTTTCGGCTGCTTCGCAATGGAGAGTTCCGCCGTGATATCCACAGAAAACGCCCCGGCCGCTGACCGCCCGATTTTTACCTTTCCAACATACCTGGAAAATAAAAAGGAGAAGCCTTGAAACCTTTTGTCACTCAGGTCTGGCCGCAGTTTACGGCCGACGCCCAGTTCAACGCCTGCTTCGGCGGCGTGGTGGTGGAAAAAGTGGAACTGTTCCGCACCTCCCGCAAGGTGGTCATCAGCCTGCGCAGTGCCGAGCCCCTGGATAAGGATCTCTGCGCCCGGCTGATGGCCTCTTTGGAACCGGTGTTTGCCGGGTACGAACTGGCCATGCGCAACTACTTCAATTACAATGCCATCACGCCGGATTCTGTGGCGCTGCTCATTGAGGAGCTGAAGCAGCAGGGGATGCCGGTCAACGGATTCCTGGACAAGAACCAGCCGGTGGCCTTTGAACCGGACGGCCTGACCGTGCGGGTCAATGCCGGGCGCACCATCCTGGAAAGTGTGGAGCTGCCCCGCCGTCTGGCGGAACTCATCCAGGAGCGCACAGGCTCTCTGCCGGTGGTGCGGTTGAAGGATGTGGCTGCCCAGCTCAACGCCGAGGACCTGGAGCGCCGTGTGGCCGAAAAGACCCCCGCCGTACAGTTCAAGGCCAAGGAAGAGGTGGCCCCCTTCACCATCGACGGGCTGAATCTGGCTCCCAAAGCGCCCAAACTTTTCCATGGCAAGCCATTCAAACCCGCCGACCTGCGTCCCCTCAACGACCTGGGCGACGGCGGCAAGGTTACGGTGTGGGGCGATGTCTTTGCCACCGAGGTCAAAGGCAACCGCCGCAAGATCTATTTCACCTCCATCACCGACTACAACGGCTCCATCAACCTCAAAGTTCTGGGGGACGACGGGGAAGACATGTCCAAGTGGGAGGGCCTCAAGCCCGGCACCACCCTCATTGTGCGGGGCAACTATACCTACGATAAATATGAGCGGGACTACGTTCTGCTGCCTTACGACGTGCTGCAGGTGGAGCGGGAACCCCGCCAGGACACCGCCCCCGAAGGCCACAAGCGGGTGGAGCTGCACCTGCACACCAAGTCCAGCTCTATGGATGGCTTCTGCGACCCCGGCAAGGTGGTGCGTCTGGCCCATCGCATGGGCCACCGTGCCATTGCCATCACCGACCACGGCGTCTGCCAGGGCTACCCGGAAGCCATGCTGGCTGCGGACGATATCCACGGTTCCGACCCCAATTTCAAGCTGATTTACGGGTGCGAAGCCTACTTTGTGGATGACATGGTGCCCACGGTGTACGGCAAGGTTCAGATGCCCCTGACCGGCAGTTTTGTGGTGTTCGATACCGAGACCACCGGCCTGGACACCAACAATGATGTCATGACCGAGATCGGCGCCGTCTTTGTGGAGAACGGCAAGATCAACGAAGAAAAGAGTTTTTCCACCTTTGTCAATCCGGGACGGCCCATCCCGGCCCGGGTGGTGGAGCTGACCGGTATCAACGATGCCATGGTGGCCGACGCGCCCACCCCGGACGAGGCTATCCGCCGTTTCAAGGAATTCTGCGGGGACCACATTGTCATTGCCCACAATGCCAGTGGCTTTGATATGCTGATTCTGCACAAGGCCGCCGAGCGGGCGGGCATCACCTTCAATAACCCCTATATCGATACCATTCCCATGGCCCAGGCGTTGTTCCCGGGGCTGCGCAACTATAAGCTGGACACCATCAACAAGCACCTGGAAATTCCGCCCTTCAACCATCACCGGGCGGTGGACGATGCCATGGCCCTGGCCCGCATCTTTGAGAAGATGCTGGAAGACCTCAATGAAAAAGAGATCTACAACGTGGAGGAGATTAACACCGGCCTGGGCGGCAACAAAGAGGTGCTGAAAAAGAAGTACTACCACCTGATCATCTGGGTCAAAAACCAGACCGGCCTGAAAAACCTGTACCGCATTGTCAGTGCGGCCCACACCAAGTATTTCTTCAAGAAGCCCCGTGTGCCCCGCAGCCTCCTCAACCAGTACCGGGAAGGCCTGATCCTTTCTTCGGCCTGCGAGGCGGGGGAGCTGTACCGTGCCATTGTGGCCGGCCGCAGCCACGAAGACCTGCTGCGCATTGCCGACTACTACGACGTGCTGGAAATCCAGCCCCTGGGCAACAATGAATTCATGGTCCGCAACGGCCAGGTGGATTCCATTGAGGTGGTCAAGAACTTCAACCGCACCGTCATTGCCCTGGCGGAGGAACTGCACAAGCCGGTGGTGGCCACGGGCGACGTGCATTTCCAGGAACCGGAGGATGCGGCTTACCGCGCCATTTTGCAGGCGGGCAACGGCTTCAAGGATGCGGACAACCAGGCCCCGCTGTTCTACCGCACCACCCAGGATATGCTGGAGGAATTCAGTTACCTGGGCCAGGACAAAGCCTATGAAGTGGTGGTCACCAACCCCAACAAGATTGCCGCCACCATCGACGGCAACTTGCGTGCCATTCCCAAAGGCACCTACCCGCCTTCCATCAAGGGGGCCGAGGAGCAGCTGCGCTCCGGTACCTGGGAGCATGCCCGGAAGGACTACGGCAGCCCTCTGCCCGATATTCTGCAAAAGCGCCTGAAGAAGGAGCTGGATTCCATCTGCGGCCATGGTTACGCCGTTCTGTATGTCATTGCCGTCAAGCTGGTGGCCTTCTCCAATGCGGGCGGCTACCAGGTGGGCAGCCGTGGTTCCGTCGGCTCTTCCGCTGTGGCTCACTTTGCAGGCATTTCGGAAGTCAACAGCATGCCGCCCCATTACCTGTGCCCGGAGTGTCAGCACAGCGAATGGATTGATGACGGCCATACCATGGACGGCTTCGACCTGCCGGACAAAAAGTGCCCTGTCTGCGGCACTTCCATGATCATGGAAGGTCACGACATTCCCTTCGAAACCTTCCTGGGCTTCTACGGTGACAAGGAACCGGATATCGACCTGAACTTCTCCGGTATGTACCAGTCCAACGTGCACCGCTATACCGAGGAACTCTTCGGCAAGGAAAACGTGTTCAAGGCGGGCACCGTCTCCGGTCTGCAGGACAAGACTGCCTACGGCTATGTGAAAAAGTACCTGGAAGAGCGGGGCCGCACCGTCAACCGTGCGGAGGAAAACCGCCTGTGCATCGGTTGTACGGGTGTCAAACGCACCACCGGCCAGCACCCCGGCGGCATGGTCGTTGTGCCCGATACCTTTGATATCTACGACTTCTGCGCCATCCAGCACCCGGCGGACGATGTGAAGGGCGGCCTGCTGACCACCCATTTCGAATTCAAATACCTGCACGATACCCTGCTCAAGCTGGACGAGCTGGGCCACGATGTGCCCACCTTCTATAAGTATTTCGAGGAGTATTCCGGCATCCCCATCAACTCGGTACCCATGAACGACCCCAAGGTGTACAGCCTGCTCACCTCCACCGAGGCCCTGGGCGTGACGCCGGAACAAATTGGAAGCCAGACCGGCACTTTCGGCATTCCGGAAATGGGCACCAACTTCGTGCGCCAAATGCTGCTGGACGCCCAGCCCAAGAACTTCTCGGAACTGATTCAGATTTCCGGTTTGTCCCACGGCACCGACGTCTGGACCAACAACGCCGACGAGCTCATCCGCTCCAAGACCTGCACCATCGCCGAGGTGATCGGCTGCCGTGACAGCATTATGCTGTACCTGCTGCGCAAGGGCCTGGAACCCAAGATGTCCTTTGACATCATGGAGGCTGTGCGTAAAGGCAAGGTGGCCAAGGGCGGATTCAAGCCCGGCTGGGAGGAAGCCATGCGGGAACACGATGTGCCCGACTGGTATATCGAATCCTGCCGCAAGATCAAGTATATGTTCCCCAAGGCCCACGCCGTGGCCTATCTCATGGCCGCCATCCGTCTGATGTGGTTCAAGGTCTATCATCCGGCCATCTTCTATGCGGTTTACTTTACCGTCCGCGGCGCCGATATCGACTACGAGGCCGCTGTGGGCGGTGTCCGGGTGGCCAAGGAACATCTGCGGGACAACGAGCGTATCCCCAAGGATGAGCGTACTGCCAAGGACGACGATGCCCTGGTCAGTCTGCAGCTGGTCAATGAGATGCTGCAGCGGGGCTGCCAGTTCCTGCCCATTGAGCTGGGCAAGAGCTACGCCAGCAAGTATATTGTGGAGGATGGTAAGGTCCGTCTGCCGTTCACGGCCCTGAAGGGCCTGGGCGAAAGCGCCGCCATTGCCCTGGAACAGGCCACCATCCACGGGCAGGAGTATATCTCCATCGAAGAACTGCAGCAGGCTTCCGGCGTGGCCCAGTCCATTCTGGATAAGCTGCGGGATGTGGGGGCTCTTGGCAAGCTGCCCGAGACCAGCCAGGTAGACTTCTTCAGCATGATGGGCTGATCGCCCCTTCGTTTTGCAAAATTCATAGAGCCTTTCCACGCACTTGTGGAGGGGCTCTTTTTTTGCAGCAAAATGGAAAGTCTACTTGACATTCTGCCAGACTGTGTTATACTGAAATTACAGAAATGGAAAGCGAACTTTCCAAAACGAGGAGGTGACAGTGCTGAAAAACCGACTGGAAGAGCTGCGAAAACAGCGAGGAATCCGGCAGGAGGAACTGGCCGAAGCGTTGGAGGTATCCCGCCAGACCATCGGTTCACTGGAAAACGGGCGGTATAATCCGTCGATTCTGTTGGCCTTCAAAATTTCCCGCTATTTTGGCCTGCCCATTGAGGAAATTTTCCTGTATGAAGAAGAATCTGAACAGAACTGAAAAGGAGGCCTTTTCGATGAAATCCAAGTCAAAAGAAATTGTGTTTGTTGTGGTTGGCTTGCTCCTTGTAGCAGTGGGGTTCCTCATGCTGCGAGGAATGCCGGAAGCCTGGGGCGGCCCGTTGCCCTACCTCTGTCTGGGGATCGGGGCCGGTGCCTTTGGATGGGGAAGCGGGGAACTGCTGAAGCAGCGGGCGCTGAAGGGGGATCCGAAACTGGAAAAACAGTTGGAGGTTGCGGCTTTGGATGAGCGCAATGTAGCCCTGGCCAACCGGGCCAAGGCCCGCGCGTTCGATTGTATGCTGTATATTTTTGGCGCACTGATGCTGGCCTTTGCCCTCATGAAGGCGGATCTGGTTTTCATTCTTCTTCTGGTGGGAGCCTACCTGTTGGTGGTGGGAATCAGCGTATATTATTACATCCGGTACGACAAGGAGATGTAAACAAACTTTTACGGTTGTATCGTGGAAAACTGCCTTGTAAGGCGGCAGGAAACATGGTATTCTAAAAACAGGAAGGCTTTCTTGTGCCGAAGATGCCAAAAACAACAACGCCTCAGCAAAGGAGAGAACGAACCGATGAAACACCGTATCGTATTCCGCTTGGCCGCCCTTTTCCTGGCCGCCGGTCTGGCTCTGGGCCTGTTCGGCTGTGCCCCCGCGGAGGATGCCCAGACTGCCTCCGACCCGGCTGCCGCCATGGAAACCCAGACGCCGGAGGCTTCCTCTGATGACACGGCCCAGGAGCCTTCGTCATCTGCTTCTCAGCCGGTTGCACAGGAAGAAAATGCCGAGCCAGCGGAAAAAGAGAAACAAGAACTGAAGGAACAGCTGGCGGATATCCAGGAGCAGGCGGCGCAGCTGGAGGCAAGCAGTGCCGGCGATGGCAGTTCCGAGGCCCAGGAAGTGCTGAATGAAGCGGCGGATCAGCTGGATGCCTACCTGAAAGAAGAGGTAGAAGGCAGCGGCAACTGACCTGACCCGTCTGCCGTTTCAGTGCAAAATACCGCCGGAGCAGTATGCCCCGGCGGTTCTTTTGTCTTGCAATACAACCATGAGTTGTGATACAATGAGGATGTTATTTGACAAACCCTTCCATTTCATGGTTAAATAATAAATACGCGCAAAATACACAGTGACTTGGCACAACGCAATTGCAGGGGGAAGCCGCATGGCAAAAAAACAGGTTTACGGCAACGAAAGCATCAAAAGTCTGAAGGGCGCGGACCGTGTCCGCAAACGTCCTGCCGTTATTTTTGGCTCCGACGGTGTGGAAGGCTGTGCCCATTCCATTTTTGAGATCGTCTCCAACTCCATTGACGAAGCCCGGGACGGCTACGGCGACAAAATCAACGTTACCCTTTACCCGGACCACAGTGTAGAGGTAGAGGACTTCGGCCGCGGCATTCCGGTGGATTACAACAAGGCCGAGCAGCGCTGGAACTGGGATCTGGTTTTCTGTGAACTGTATGCCGGCGGCAAATACGGCGAAGGCGGCGGCACCTACGATTTCTCCCTGGGCCTCAACGGTCTGGGCCTGTGTGCCACCCAGTATGCCAGTGCCTGGATGACCGCCGATATCTACCGCGACGGTTTCCACTATCATCTGGACTTCAAAAAAGGTGAGAACGTGGGGGGCCTGAAAAAGGAACCCTTCAACGGCCGCCGTACCGGGTCGGTTATCCGCTGGATGCCGGATACCGATGTTTTCACCGACATCGCCGTGGCCCCCGAAACCTTCCGGGATATGCTCAAGCGCCAGGCGGTGGTCAACGCTGGGGTAACCCTGGTGTTCAATGACCGCTCTGGCGAACGCCCGGAAAAGATTTCCTACTACTATAAAAACGGCATTGTGGACCATGCCGCCGAACTGGCAGGGGACAACGCCCTGACCCCGGTACATGCCTGCTCCGGTTCTGCCGTGGGCCGCGACCGGGAGGACCAGCCCGAATACCAGGTCAAGATGAATGTGGCTTTCTGCTTCTCCAACCAGACCCAGGCCCTGGAATACTACCACAACTCCAGCTGGCTGGAACACGGCGGCAGCCCCGACCGTGCGGTGCGCCTGGCCTTCGTCAATCAGATCAACAACTGGCTGAAAAACAAGGGCCTGTACAAAAAGAATGAGAGCGCCATCACCTTCGCCGACGTACAGGACTGCCTGATTTTGGTGTCTTCCAGCTTCTCCACCCGCACCAGCTACGAGAACCAGACCAAGAAGGCCATCACCAACAAATTTGTGGCCCAGGCCATGACCGACTTCCTCAAACATCAGCTGGAAGTCTACTTCATCGAAAACCCTGACGAGGCCGAAAAAGCCTGCAAGCAGGTGCTTATCAACAAGCAGAGCCGGGAACACGCCGAAAAGGCCCGCATCTCCATCAAGAAAAACATCACCCAGCAGATGGACATTGCCAACCGGGTGCAGAAGTTTGTGGACTGCCGCACTAAGGATGCCTCCCGCCGGGAACTGTATATCGTGGAGGGCGATTCCGCCATGGGCGCGGTCAAACAGAGCCGCGACTCCGAATTCCAGGCTATCATGCCCATCCGCGGCAAGATCCTGAACTGTCTGAAGGCAGATTACGCCCGCATCTTCAAGTCGGAGGTCATCACCGACCTGATTCGGGTCATGGGCTGTGGCGTGGAACTGGGCGGGTCCCACAACAAGGATCTGGCTACCTTCAACCTGGACAACCTGCGGTTCAACAAAATCGTCATCTGTACCGACGCCGACGTGGACGGCTATCAGATCCGCACCCTGGTGCTGACCATGCTCTACCGTCTCACGCCCACCCTCATCAACAAGGGCTACGTCTATATCGCCGAAAGCCCGCTGTATGAGATCAACACCAAGACAAAAACCTACTTTGCGTACACCGAGCCGGAAAAGGCGGACATCCTGCGCCGCATTGAAGGCCAGAAGTACACCATTCAGCGCTCCAAAGGTCTGGGCGAAAACGACCCGGAAATGATGTGGCTGACCACCATGAGCCCGGAAAGCCGCCGTCTGATCAAGGTGCTGCCCACCGACGCCAAGCAGACTTCCGAAGTGTTCGACCTGCTGCTGGGGGATAACCTGGCGGGCCGGAAAGAGCATATTGCGGAACACGGCGCCGAGTATCTGGATGATCTGGATGTGTCCTGACAAGGGGAGGAACCATGGCAAAGAAACGTGAAAAGAAACAGGCGCCTGCCCGCCCGCAGCTGGGAGATAACGTAGAAATTCTCTCGGCAGGCGAGGTGATCGAAAGCCCCATCACCCAGACGCTGGAAACCAACTATATGCCCTATGCGATGAGCGTCATCGTCTCCCGCGCTCTGCCGGAGATCGACGGCTTCAAGCCGGCCCACCGCAAACTGCTGTACACCATGTATGGGATGGGGCTGCTCAAGGGGGCCCGCACCAAGAGCGCCAACATCGTGGGCAGCACCATGCACCTGAACCCCCACGGCGATGCCGCCATCTATGACACCATGGTGCGTATGGGCCGCTCCAACGAAAGCCTGCTGGTGCCCTTTGTGGATTCCAAGGGAAACTTCGGTAAGGCCTACAGCCGTGATATGGCCTACGCTGCTGCCCGTTACACCGAAGCCAAGCTGGAACCGGTGTGCGAGGAACTGTTCCGGGACATCGACAAGGATACAGTGGATTTTGTGCCCAACTACGACGGCACTACCACCGAACCCACCCTGCTGCCGGTGACGTTCCCCACCATTCTGGCCAACAACACCCTGGGCATCGCCGTCGGTATGGCGTCCAACATCTGCTCCTTCAACCTGACCGAGCTGTGCAACGCCACCATCGCCCTGATGAAGGACGAAAACGCCGACCTCATGCAGCTGTTGCCCGCTCCCGATTTTGTGGGCGGCGGCAATATCCTGTATGACGCCGCCGAGATGCGCAACGTGCTGGAAAACGGCCGGGGCAGCATCCGGGTGCGGGCGGTCTGGGCCTACGACAAGGAAAACAACTGCATTGACATCACCCGCATTCCGCCCACCACCACGGTGGAAGCCATCATGGACAAGATCACCGAGCTGGTCAAGGCGGGCAAAATCCGGGAAATCAATGATATGCGCGACGAGACCGACCTGAACGGCCTCAAGCTGACCATCGACCTCAAGCGCGGCCAGGAACCGGACAAACTCATGGCCCGGCTGTTCAAGGCCACCCCGCTGGAAGATTCCTTCGCCTGTAACTTCAACCTGCTCATCGGCGGCCAGCCCCGGGTGCTGGGTGTGCGGGGCATTCTGCTGGAGTGGGCGGCCTTCCGCGCCGAGTGTGTGCGCCGCCGCACCTACTATGACCTGCAGGGCAAGCAGAAACGCCTGCACCTGCTGCGTGGTCTGGCGGCCATCCTGCTGGATATCGACAAAGCCATTCGTATCGTGCGGGAGACTGCCGAGGAAAGCGAAGTCGTCCCCAACCTGATGATCGGGTTCGGCATTGACGAAGTACAGGCCGAGTACGTGGCCGAGATCAAGCTGCGCCACCTGAACCGGGAGTACATCCTCAAGCGCACCGAGGAGATTGAGGAGCTGGAAAAGGAGATTGCCGATCTGGAAGACATCCTCAAGCGCCCGGCCCGCATCAACAAGATCATCATGACCGAACTTTCCGATGTGGCCAAGAAATACGGCAAGCCCCGCCGGTGTGAGATCCTCTACGATCTGCCCGAGGAATCCGTCGAGGAAGAGCAGCAGGAAATTCCGGATTATCCGGTGCATCTCTTCTTTACCCGGGAAGGCTACTTCAAGAAGATCACCCCCCAGAGCCTGCGTATGTCGGGGGATCAGAAGCTGAAAGACGGGGACGAGATCGCGTTCACCTGCGAGTCCACCAACAGTGTGGAGCTGCTCTTCTTCACCAACCACGCCCAGGTCTACAAGACCCGTGCGGCGGACTTTGCCGACTCCAAAGCCAGCGTGCTGGGAGATTACGTTGCCTCCACCCTGGGCATGGACGACGGGGAAGTGCCCATCTTCATGGCGGTGACCGCCGACTACAGCGGTCACATGTTCTTCTTCTTCCAGAACGGCAAGTGCGCCAAGGTGCCGCTGACCAGCTACCAAACCAAGCAGAACCGCCGCAAGCTGCTCAAAGCCTACAGCGACAAGGCGGAGTTGGCCGGTATTCTGCATCTGACCGAGGAACAGGAACTGGCCATCTTCGTCAACGCGGGCCCGGCCACCACCCGTCTGCTGCTGGCCGGCAGTGCCCTGATTCCGGAAAAAACCACCCGCGATACCGCCGGTGTCAACGTGGTCAATCTGAAAAAGAACTCCCGCATTATCCGGGTGCGTCCGGCGGCCGGACTGGAACTGGCCGACCCGCACCGGTATCGGGTTCGCACCTTGCCGGCGGCCGGTGCTTTGCTCAAGGAAGCCGACAGTATGGAACAGATGACCCTGTAAAAGGGCAACAACCATATTTTTGCAGAAACCACGCCAAAATTTGCTTGCAATTCGGGGTATGATGTGGTATAGTATATCCTGCATGAGACTTTGAAGGAGTGCTACAAATGGGAATCTATGAAATCGTGTTCGGCGTGATCCTGATCATTGCCTGCCTGTTGATCGTTGTGTTCACTCTGGCGCAGGAGCAGAAGGGCCGCGGCCTTTCCAGCGCTATCATGGGCGACAACACCTTCATGGCAGCCGGCCGTGAGCGTGGTCTGGATGCCAAGCTGGCAAAGTTCACCAAGATCCTGGGCGCTGTGTTCCTGATTGCCGCGCTGGTGGTCAGCGTTGTCAACGCCCGCCTGTAATTCATTCGACAAAAAACGGCCCGCCGGAACCCGCGGGCCGTTTTTTATGGGAAAGTCAATACAAACGAAAGGTCTTGCGGGCCCGGCCCGCACGGAAGGGCCCCGCCGGCCGGCGGGGCGACGTCAGGGAGGAGTAAAAACCAGATGACACCATTGCAAAAGAATATCCTGAACGCCGTCAAGCGGCGTCCCCATACCCTGCGGGAACTGCAGAACAACCTGCAGGTGGACAATACCCGCTTGCGCAGCACCGTGTCCGGCATGGTGGCCACCGGCCTTCTGACCGTGCGGGACGGCCAGTATGCCCCGGGCCTTGCCACCATGGAAAATGCCGCTGCCCCCACGGGCATTCCCTGCACCCTGGTCAAACTGGCGGCCCGGTTCGGCTTTGCCGCCCGGGACGACGGCACCGGCGATATCTTCATTCCCGGCCGTGCTTTGCACGGTGCCATGCCCCATGATAAAATCCTGGTCAAGCTGTTTGAGCGTCCCCGCGTGGAGGGCAGTGCCGAGGGTGAAGTGATCGAGGTCACCGAGCCTCACAACAGCTTTGCGGGTACCATCACCATGACCGATGATGGCCGCATGGCGGTGGAGCCCGACGGCTGCCGGGATGTGCGGATCATTCTGGACAAGAAAGGGCTGAACGGGGCCCAGCTGGGAGATAAGGTGGGCGCCGTGCTCACCGGCCGCGGCGGCCGTCATATGGACCACCGTGCCTCCGTGACCGAGCGGTTCGGCTCTTCCGACTATGCCTGCGAGTGTGCCAAGGCCATCCTGTACGGTCGTGACGTGCGCCAGGAATTCCCCGAGGAGGTCATGCAGGAGGCATCCGCCTACGACAATGCCCAGATCGATCCTGCCGAAGCGGCTCATCGCATGGATCTGCGCGGCCTGCCCATCTTCACCATTGACAGCGCTGAGACCAAGGACATTGACGACGCCATCAGCCTGATGCGCCTGCAGACCGGCGGTTATGAGCTGGGCGTGCATATCGCCGATGTGAGCCATTATGTCCGTCCGGACACCGCGCTGGACAAGGAGGCTTTTGAGCGCGCCACCAGCATCTATTATGCGGACAAGGTGATTCCCATGCTGCCCCAGCAGCTGTCCAACGGCATCTGCAGCCTGAACGAAGGGGAAGACCGGCTGGCCTTCTCCTGCCTGATGCGGCTGGATGAGAAGGGGAACATCCACAGTTACCAGTTTGTCAAAACGGTCATCCGCAGCCGGGTGAAGGGTGTATACAAGGAGATCAACGCCCTGCTGGACGGCACGGCAGGGGAGGACCTGCAGACCAAGTACAGCGAGGTGCTGGCCCAGCTGCCGGTGATGAATGAACTGTACGAAAAGCGTCTGGCCCTGCGCCGGGAACGGGGCAGCATGGAGATCGAATCCGATGAAGCCAAGCTGGTCATCGACCCCGAGACCGGGCGCTGTGTGGACATCGTCAAGCGTGGCCGGGGGGTGTCTGAATGCATGATCGAGGAGTTCATGCTGCTGGCCAACCAGTGTGCCGCCAACGCCGGCCGCACCCATCGCGTCCCCTTTGTCTATCGTATTCACGAAGCGCCCGACGCCGAAAAGATGGAAAAGCTGCGGGCGACCCTCAAGGCGTGCGGTCTGAACCCTGTGTTCAAGAGTGAAATCCCCACCCAGCTGGAACTGTCCGCGCTGCTGGACGAAACCCGGGACACGTCGGTGCGGATTCCTGTTCACACCGGGATTCTGCGCAGTATGCAGAAAGCTCGGTACAGTCCGGAACCGCTGGGACATTTCGGTCTGGTGCTCAAGGATTACGCCCACTTCACCAGCCCCATCCGCCGGTATCCCGACCTGGCCATTCACCGCATTCTGACCGATATGCTGGTGGGCGCTCCCCATGAACGGCTGGTCAAGAGCTATACCGAATTTGCCACCCATGCCAGCGAGCAGTCCAGCCGCAAGGAAGTGGACGCCGTGCGGATTGAGCGTGACGTGGAAGACCTCTACAAGGCCGAATATATGCACGAACACCTGGGTGAGGTATATGACGGCACCATCTCTGGCATCACGGCACGGGGCGTCTTTGTGGCCCTGGAGAACACCGTGGAAGGCTTTGTACCCGCTGCACAGTTGTGCAAGGGCGAGGCTGCTGTTACCGAGGGTGTTTCGTTGACCGATCCTTTGACCGGGCGTACCTGGATGTTGGGCAGCCCCATCAAGATCAAGGTGGCCGGTGCCGATGTGCCGCTGGGCCGCATCGATTTTGAATTCATTCCGCAGTGATCAAAATAAAAAAGGCAGCCTTCCGCTGAAAGGACGGCTGCCTTTTTTATTTGAGATAATCCAGAAAGAAAATGCAGAAAAAGAAAAAACCTTTCGGTATAACCGAAAGGTTTTTCTGGCGGAAAGAGAGGGATTCGAACCCTCGAGGGCTTTCAGGGCCCTACACGATTTCCAGTCGTGCGCCTTAGACCAGCTCAGCCATCTTTCCATAGCAGCTCGGCAGCGCCGAACTGCAAGAGCTATTATAGCAAAGCAACCTGTATCTGTCAAGGCTTTTTTTGACTTTTTTCTTTTATTTTTCAATGACGGACAAAACCGCCCAGTTCGCTGGCGTCGGTCAGGTTCATGGCAAAGGCTTTGCTGCGCAGGGCGGCGTACAATTCCGCCATGGTGGCCTGGTAGTACGGCTCCAGGAAGAAAAGACCGATGCCAAAGGTGAAGGAACACAGAATTAACCAGCCGATAAAGGACAGCTGCAGCACAAAGGCATGCCACTTTTCGCCCATCATCATTTCCCGGCTCAGTTCCATGGCCCGTACAGTGCTCATATAGGGATTTTCTGCCAACAGGTAGGGAACCATCTTATAGCAATAGGCCCAGTAAATGCCGGGAATGAGGAACAGGATACAACCCAACAGAATCTTGAGCGATACCAAAAAACTGACCTTGACCAGATTCAGGTACGGGTAACGGAATACAGTGGTGGTGGTGCCCAGGGGAGCGGGGCTCTGGCGGTTCTCCATTAAATACCGGTTACGCCCGATGGTCAGGGGCGCGGTGATAAATGCGTTCCAGCAAAGCCCGATCAGCAGAGCCACCAACATAACCGCAAAAATCACGTACCAAACAATGGCGGGCAAGGACAGATACTCTTGCATGAGAGCAGCCTGTTGTGTCTCACCGGTCCAAACCTTGCCGTGAATCATGGTGTTCATCCGTTCAATGCCGCTTTCCAGCTGGTAAACGGCGCTGGCCGAATAATTGCCTACACCAACAACAGTCAACAGAATACAAAGGGCGAACGTGCGCCAGTATGTGCCGGCCAGTGCCAATCGCGCGTTCCTCTTCAGAAGTGAGCATGTCCACATAAGAAATAGTCCTCCCGGGATAGCCCTAGACAGGGCAAAATTTTCTTTATTATAGCATGCAAACGTGCCTTGGCCAACCCCGTACCTGTTGTTGTTTTTAAAAAAGATCGATAAAACGAAACAAAAGCGCGAATGTAAAATGTGCGACTTTTTTTGAGAAAAGTGTTGACAAATTGCCCCGGTATGTGTATAATAATACTCGTCGCTCGGGTCGACCGGTCGACAAACCAAATATGCGGATGTGGCGGAACTGGCAGACGCGCTAGATTCAGGTTCTAGTTCCCTTAAAAGAGTGTGGGTTCAAATCCCTTCATCCGCACCAAAATCCGAACGCTTATGCGTTCGGATTTTTTGTTGTGTGATACAAACTTTTTCATAAAAATATATGAAGAAATAGGGCAGGAAAGTGTTGACAAAACAGGGAAGAATGTGTATAATAATACACGTCGCCCGGGAAGACCGGCGGCAAACAAGATATGCGGATGTGGCGGAACTGGCAGACGCGCTAGATTCAGGTTCTAGTTCCCTTAAAAGAGTGTGGGTTCAAATCCCTTCATCCGCACCAAAATCCCGAACGCTTTTGCGTTCGGGATTTTTTTTCAAACAGGAAACAATGACAGAAAGAGGGCCATCATGTCCAGGACCAGAAAAATTTATGTGGCACGCTTGATCGGCAGATGCCTGATTTTTATCCTTTGTATGGGGATGTGTTTTGCATACCGGGAAGGTTTTGCCATACTGGACGGCTGGAATTTCTTCAAGAAACTTTCGCCGCTGCATCTTTTGTGGCTTGTCTGGGTGCTGGATATGATTCTCCAGATTTTTCCCATCAAGAACAAAGTGCCGCTGGGGTCTCAGAAATTGTTTGCCAACCGGTTCCGGCCCATCCGGGATAAGATCAATTACGAAGCGCTGAAAAACTATATTGTGTCCATTACCAAGGCGGCGTATAAAGTGTTTCTGATCTGGTGTGCGCTTATTGCGGCCATCGGAGTGCTGTATTATACCTCCGTCATTGACAAGATTCAGCTCTTCATGATTTCGGTATTTTTCTATGTGTGTGATCTGATCTGTGTGTTGGTCTGGTGTCCCTTTCGTCTGATCATGAAAAATCGCTGCTGTACCACCTGCCGGATCTTCAACTGGGACCATCTGATGATGTTCTCTCCGCTGATTTTTATGGGCGGCTTTTTCGCCACCTCACTGGTGGTGATGTCTGCCGCGGCCTGGCTGGTGTGGGAACTGTGTGTGATGATGTATCCGGAACGCTTCTGGGATCACTCCAATGCGGCGCTGCAGTGTTCCCAGTGCACCGATAAACTGTGTACCCAGTATTGCCGCAAACTGCGCCCCAATAACGGTGCGGAAGCAAAAATCCATTGATAGAAGTTACCCCCAATACGACAAGCCCGGAACAGTTTCGTTTCTGTTCCGGGCTGTTTGATTTTATTCGGTTCCGCTTTCAGCGGCAGCTTCTCCCGCGGCATAGGCATCGTTCATGTGGCCGGGGAAGGGGTAGGTGTGGGCTTCCGTGGCTGTGATCCCGCCGACGCCGTACCAGCGGGCACGGCAAAGACCGATGGAATCGCCGCTGTCTTCCCGGATATCGGGCAGGCCATAGGCAGCACACCAGTGGGTATAGGGTTCGATGGCGTAGCTGACAAGCTCGGCGCTGGAAGCGGCATCCCCCAGCGAGGTCACTTCCGAACGCAGCAGGCTGTCCCGGGTTCGGTACATGACATAATAGCTGGCAATGTCGTATCCGGCCTCTGCGGCGTGTATAGTGCAGAGCAGCATCACGCAGGCGGCACAGCAGGTCAAAATCTTGCGCAGAAGCACACCGCTCAGCTGGACTGCACAGGCGGCACAGGCGGCGGTCAGAAAACAGAAAGGACCGTGCGTGGAGCGCTCGTAATAATCGGGACTCAGGATCATGGCAAAATTGGCGGCCAGCCCGCCCACCAACAGGATAAGGGGCCACACAAGAGGTGACAACCCACCGCCGCGGGCGTTGCGTTGATAGCAGAGAAGCACAAATAGAACCGCAAAGGTCAGCAACAGCGGCATGGCATACTCCTTCAGCATGTTCAGGCATTGAAAGAAGCGGACCGCATAGCGGGTGAGAAAAGATTCGTAGTCCCCATACACGGACGCCCGGTTGTAGTTGCCCCGCGCCAGAATCAAAATGGCAAACCCGGCCAGGGAGCCACCCAGACCCGTCCACATCCAGACAGGAATAATCCGGCGGTCAATCCGCAGTGCGGCCAGACAAAGGACCAGACAGACAAGCATGCCGGCGCTGGTGTTTTCACTCAGCCATCCTGCCAACAGACCGGCAATCGCCATGCCGATATTCCAACGCCAGCTGCCGGCAAAGCTTTTTTGCAGGTAATACCGCCACGGCAGAAGGAAGGTCAGGCACCCCAGGCTGGCCCACAGATAGTTGCAGGCACCGCACATCCAAAGGTTGGTCTGCCCGAACGCGGGGCTGATTTCCCAAAGAGCTGCCAGGATCAGAACGAAGATGACCAGGTCATATCGACCGGTGCGTCGTCCCCGGGCCAGGCGATAGATCACCAGAGCCAGTGCAACATAGGCACCCGCGTTGCAAAGATTGAAGAGGATTTTGGGGAACATGGTGAACCCCTGGGCAAAGAATTTTACGACCACACGGCCACTCCACTCATAATAGTGGTAGGCCAGGCTTTTCAGCAGTTGGGGCAGACTGTGCAGGCGCAAACCGGTGTCGAAAGCATAAGCAAAGGTAAAGTCATCGGCAATGTACGGCGTCAGACAGTTGAGCACCAGCATCCATCCAAAGACGAGGATGGCGACGGCAAAAAAGAGCCTTTTGCGCAGAACAGGGGCAGTGTCGTGCATGGGCAGCGTCCTCCCGGAGTTGGAATTGAAAATACCGGCAAAAAAGAAAGACCATTGCCGGGCAGCAATGATCCTGCAGATAGACCGCAGCAGCGGCCGGCCGCCCGGCCTGGCGCGGTGTTGCCGTGTATTTGTATCTTACTACATCCATGATTTTTTTTCAAGGCAAGTGGTTTCCTCCTTCTCATCAGACAAAGGACTTGACAACATGGAGATCGAAACAAGACGCTTAAAAATATTAGCGCTTACACCGGAACAGCTTGACATGCTGGCAAACAATCTTTCTGGATTTGAGGATGAATTGGCGTGCGCCTATCAAGGTAAAGGGGGTGAAGGCTGCTTCAAGAATATTCCGAATGCAAAAGGTGAAGTGGAAGTTGTCTATGGGGGGAAAGTCTTCATCAACGTCATGGCTATATGACAGAAGGCATTGAAGCAATTTGCATGTGGGAAAAAGTGAAGAAGAAGCAAAACATATCCTTGCAGAAACAGAGATGGGGGATTTCTCTTCGCAACGAGTTTTACGAAAATTTGGGTTCAACGAATACTATAAAGATAAAACACTTTGGTGGTGATTATAAAATTTTCTGTACCTATTTCTTGTTGAGCCTGCCCATATCTATCCACAGGATTTACCTGTGTCCTGTTTTTATAAACTCTATAAGAGCTTCCACGTCGTCAAAATCGTCATAATCGCCGTTTACGCCTTCGCGGTGATAAACCACCCCACTTTGCTCGTTCCGTTCCAGACAATCTAAAAGTTTTTCTTCCCCGTATCTTCTGATAAATTCAGTGAACCCATAGGGTTTACACTTAGCCAATAGCCCCTTCCTGCATTTTTCATCGCACTCATAACAATGCGTGATTTTCTTGGACATTGAGCATCGCCTATTTTCGCACCGGTTTTTATCCGGGCATTTACCTGAATCACAGCCGGTGCAGGTCGTATTCTCGGAACATAAGCAACAGGCAAGCCCGCATCGTGCAATTCCCAATTCACGTTTCATAAGAACACCGTCCTATTTCGATTGAATAACTCTATGGTCCATTTTAATCCAATTGGTCACATCTTGAAATAGAAAAGTTTTTAGATCTGGTTTTCTAATACTCAATCATCCGCTTTTTTTGATGAGCGACCTGTATCCGGTGGCTTTGTCTCCGCGGGCTGTCTCACGACGGGCAGCCTTATGCGCTGCCCGGAAATCTTTAGAAAAAATCGCGGAAGATTCGATGAAAAATCTTCCGCGATTGTAAGATCATGTCCCCGCCCGGGCTCGAACCGGGGGCCTCGGGCTTAGGAGGCTCGCGCTCTATCCAACTGAGCTACGGAGACGTATATGACTTTTCCTTGATTTTGCGCTCTTTTGCCTGTTTCGGTAAATTTTGTGACGTTTGCTCGAAATTGTTGCATCTCTCTGGCGTTAGGAAACCGTAAAAATGCTGATGACGTTCGAACCAGTGTTCGGATTCAAAAATGCCGATTCACCCATGCCAAGAAACTTCTGAGGAAGGGCTTGTTATATCCCATTCAACTATAAGAGGCATTTGTGCCACGGACCGTGGAACCGCGGCCCGTGGCCTTTGCCTATTATACCGGTTTTTTGCTTCAAAATCAAGCGGCTTCATTCCAGCGCTGCCTTAGCTGCGTCAATCTTGGCCTTGGCTTCGGAAAGCTGTACTTCGCATGAATTCAAGGTTTCCAGGCGGTTGCGGTCGCCCAGAATAGCGGTCCAGTATTCACCGTCGCGATACCGGAAGATAACCCACTCGTATCCGTTGTATTTGTCTTTGCTCTTCTGAACCACCGGATAGGTGCCCACCGGCAGATACCCCACCACATCATTGAAGTTGGCCGTATAAAAGTATTCGGTCTGTGCGCCGAACACCACCAGCTGTATGCCGTCCACCGTTTCCATATCGGGGCCGGAAGTGCCGTATCCATTGTAGTTGCCAGCTTTCAGCAGAGGCAGAAAATCGGTGTAACTGTAATTCAGGTCACAGGCGCCGGTGATACCGCTCACGCTTCCGGTGGAGGAGTACTGCCACATGGCATGGTTGCCGGTGTACCCTGGCTGGCTTCGATAATCGGCCAGCCAGAGGGGATAGCCGGAGAGCTGGGACGGGTTTAGATAATTGTTGATGAAGTTGGTGTAGCTGTACCATCCGGCATACCAGTTGCGCTGATACAGGATGTCCATAGCGTATTGGACCAACCCGGTCAGTTGGGTACGTCCCAAAGCGGCCAGTTTGTTGTCCTCCACATCCACAAAAACCGGATATTCCAGCTGCAATCCTTCCAGCACATTCAAAAACAGGCTCAGCTCGTTGATCACAGCGCTTTCGCTGGTGGCATAGGTATAGTAATAAGCCCCGACACGCAACCCGGCGGCGTGGGCGCCGTTCACGTTCTGCAAAAAGTAAGGGTCCACATACAGACCGCTGGTGTTGCTGGAACCAAGGCGTACGATGGCAAACTGCTTGCCGGCGGCGGCCACGTTGTTCCAGTTGATGCTGCCCTGATACCGGGAAACGTCAATGCCATTCTGAAAGAGATTCATAAAAAATCCCCCTTCCTGCCATAGGATATGCAGAAAGGGGGGAAGTGGTGTTTCAGATGACCAGGCCGCCGTTCTGGCCAATGACCTGTCCGGTGATGTAGCCGGCTTCGGGAGAGGCCAGAAAGACCAATGTGCGTGCAATCTCGTCAGCGGTGCCGAGGCGCCCCACAGGCGTTTCTTCCGCCAGGGCAGCTCGATCTTCCTCCGAAAAAGACGCCATCATATCGGTGTCGATGACGCCGGGAGCCACGCAGTTGACCGTGATGCCGGAAGGCCCTTCTTCTTTTGCCAAAGCACGGCACATGCCGATCACGCCGGCCTTGGCGGCGGAATAATGAACTTCGCAGCTGCCGCCGGTCTGCCCCCACATACTGCTCACGCAAAGAATGCGGCCATATTTTTCCCGGATCATTCCGGGCAGGACGGCACGGCAGGCGTAGAACACGCCATCCAGATCCACGCTCATCATACGGTGCCAATCCTCGTCGGTGAGGTCAGTGAAAAGTTTTTGCTGGGCAATGCCCGCATTGCATACCAGAATCTGCGGACCGCCCAGAACGCGAGCTGTTTGTTCCACGGCGGCCTGCACCGCTGCGGAATCGGCGGAATCTGCCATGATAGCCAGGCAAGGTGCTTCCGGCGTCATTTCGCGCACGGTGTCCACCACACGGCGCGCTGCGTCCGGACGGCTGTGCCAGGTAAAGGCAACTCGGTATCCGGCTTTGGCGAAAGCCAGAACCGCAGCGGCGCCAATGCCGCGGCTGCCGCCGGTGATCAAGACGGTCTGCTGATTATGACTGGGAATCATCCGTTGTCTCCTTTTGCTTCTTCAGGGCTTTTGCTTCCAGACGCTTTTGCCGCAAAGAAGAGAAAAATTGTTGTAAGAGCTGCTGTGCTTCCGATTCCATCAAGCCGTGTTCGATGATAGGATGGTGGTTGAATGGGAGTGCGAAGAGATCGGTCAAAGAGCCGCAGCACCCGGCTTTCGGGTCGGAGGCCGCATACACAATCCGCTTCAGTCGGCTGTTGATAATGGCTCCGCTGCACATGGGGCAGGGCTCCAGCGTGACAAACAGCTCGCATTGCCACAAACGCCATCCGCCCAGCGCCTGACAGGCTTTGTCGATGGCCATCAGTTCGGCATGGTACAAAGCATTTTTTCCGGTTTCCCGCAGATTGTGGGCACGGGCGACGATCTCGCCGTCCTTGGCAATGACGGCACCCACCGGAACTTCGCCGGCTTCAAAAGCAAGTCGCGCCTCTTCCAGCGCGGTCTGCATCAGTTCTTGATCAGTCATATTGGATCACCCGATCTGGTTGGAGTAAACACTGAAAAAGGCGAGGAACACAACGGCCACCGTGTAGGCGGGGCTGGAAAATACGTCCCAGGCGTCCACCCCGGGGCGCAGTCCGGCGGAAAAGCGGAATCCCTGCCGCATGGCATGCCAGATCATCCACAAAGCCACCAGCGGGAAGAAAAGCAGCACGAACAGTTCGGCGCAAAGGGCGGTGGAATCCGCCGCATACAACTGCAGATAGGCGATGATAAACGCGATGGTGTTGTTGACAAAGTGCAGCAGCATACCCGGCAAAATACTGCCAGTGCGCTCGGTAAGCCAACCCAGGAACACCCCGCACACAAAGGCGGTGATACCTTGGGCCAGGTCCATGTGCAGCAGAGCGAACAGCAGGGCGGGGGCAAAAATGGCGGCGGCGCTGCCGCAGGGGCGCATCAGACCTTGCAGGGCGCCGCGGAAAAACAATTCTTCCAGAATGGCGGGGACCACGCACAGCCCCAGGAAATTGACCACCAGCGCGCTGCCGCCGGCAGGCAGAGAAGTGGTGTTGCCTTCGGTGCCCAGCAGATGCCCTAGCAGCCCGCCGAACAGGTTGGCGGCGTTGGCGACCCCCAGAAAAACAGGCAGACAGAAAGCCGGGCTCCAGGGGGCGGGGATCAGCAGCCGCAGATCCTCGGACCGCAGGCGGGTCAGGCGTAAAAGGAGAAAAACGGGCAACAGGATTCCGCCGATGGCGGCAACCATGGACAGGATGCCCGCTTCGGTCTGGGAAAAGCCGGTGGGGCTGGCCAGAGTGGCGCCCGGCACACGCAGACTCATGCACAATGAAACCAGCGCTTCCAACAAATAGCGCGCAGTCAGATATCCCACGGCGGCCAGAGCACACCAGGAGGCGGCTCCCTTTACACCGCGGGTTTTGGCGAATTTTTGCAAAATAAACTTCCTCGTTTCAGGTGCACCGATAGAGTTGGTGCACAGACTCAATCTTTTTTACTATACAGTTAGTGTACCACAAGGCAATCTTCCATACAAGAAGGGGATACGGGGGAAAAAGGCAATAAAAAAACAGCCTCGTCGGTTGTGCGGACCGAAGAGGCTATTAAGAGGAAGGAAAATGAATCGTGTCAGCCGAGGGCGTGTGCGGCACCCTTGACTTTCTTAACTAATCATAGTACAGTATGCGTGATAAGTAAAATTCATTTTTTTCACATAAACCATGAATTCCGTTCACCTCAAGAAGGAGGCGCCGCATGACCCTGCTCGGATGTCTGATTTTTTCCACCATTGCCCAGGAAGGTACCTTTGCCCGTGCGGCGGAACAGCTGCATCTCACGCCTTCGGCCATCAGCCATGCGGTGGCCGGGATGGAATCCGAATGCGGGTTTCCCTTATTTACTCGCACCAAGGCCGGTGTGACCATGACCGCGGCGGCGGAAAGCCTGATGCCCGCCGTGCGCCGGGTGCTGGCCAGCAGCGAATCCCTGGACCAGTCCATTGCCCAGGTCAACGGCCTTCACAAGGGCGTGCTGCGCGTGGGGGTGTTCAACAGCGCCTGCGTGGTCTGGCTGCCGCGTCTGGTGCCGTCCTTTGAGAAGGACTATCCCGGCATCAAGGTAGAGGTGTACCAGGGCAGCTACGCCGATATCGCGGCCTGGCTCAAGAATGGAACGGCAGAACTGGGATTTCTGTCCGACTCCTGCTCCCAGGATCTGGATTTCGAGCCCATGTATACAGACCCGCTGGTCTGTATCGCTCCCAAGGATTTTGTGCCCAAACGGGCCGGACGGGTCAGCGCCGACGAGCTGCGCGGCGTACCCTTTGTCAGCCAGCGGGCGGACACGGATGCGGATATCCAGAGTTTTCTTAAGCGCAATGATCTGCGGGTACACACGGCCTGCTATGTGATTGACGACGAATCCATGGTGGGCATGGTGGCCTGCGGGCAGGGGGTGGCCATCATGCCGCAGCTTCTTTTGACCCGGCCCAGTCAGGAAACCGGCGTGCAGGTACTGGCTCTGGAGCCGGCGGCGGGGCGCAGCATCGGCCTGGCCTGCCTGGATAAAAACGCCCTTTCTCCGGCAGCCCGTGAATTTACCCGGCGGGTGCGGGCGTTTGCCAAGACACTTTCCTGATGAGAAAATCAGGGCTTGACAAATGGAAAGGACTTTGGTATACTTTTACGGCAATCGTTTGAAAGGCTGCTCCGTTCGCACAGGATGGCGTATGCTGGTAGCCGATAAGTCAAGATTGTGATGAGCACATATATTAAGTATGGCTCCCGTTAGTCATGATCGAGAAAGAGGTGAATCGCAATGAAGGAAGGCATCCATCCGAAGTATATGGATTGCACCATCACCTGCGCCTGCGGCAACGTTATCCAGACTCGTTCCACCCGTCCGGAGATCCGCGTCGAAGTTTGCAGCAAGTGCCATCCGTTCTACACCGGCAAGCAGAAGCTGGTTGACACCGGCGGACGCGTCGAGCGCTTCAAGCGCCGTTACGCCAAGGTTGGCAAGTAATCATGTTTCGTTTTACCCCAGATGGCAACATCTGGGGTATTTTTTGCTTGTATGACCCACACAGCAAAGGAGCAGCCCATGCCCGATTATCAGACCATCCGCGGTGTTGCGCGGTTCGAATACGAGGAAAAACGCAGCCGGTTTATCGGTGCGGCGTCCTTTGTGGACACCGAGGAAGCCGCCCAGGCTTTTCTGGAATCGGTGCGGGCCGCCAACCGTACGGCGCGCCACAACGTCTATGCCTATGTGCTGCACAATGGCCGCATGCGGTATTCCGACGACGGCGAACCGGCCAAGACCGCAGGCACACCGGTGCTGGAGTGCATCCAGCACGCCGGTCTTTCGGATGTGATCGTGGTGGTCACCCGGTATTTCGGCGGAATATTGCTGGGAACCGGCGGTTTGGTGCGGGCCTATACGGCGGCGGCATCCGGTGCGCTGCAGGCAGCTGAACCGGTCAGCATGCGCAGCGTGGTGGACTGTACCCTGCGTGTGCCGTATCCCTTGTTTGAGACGGCCAAGCGGATGATTGAGCAGGCGGATACCAGGCTGGAAGAACCGGTCTTTGACGACGCCGTCACCCTTTGCTGGCGCATGCCGGCGGGGGAGGAAGGCCCTCTGTGCGAGGCTCTGTGCGAGCTGACCCGGGGCACCGCACGGCCTGTGGTGGGACAAGCGCGCTATGCGGCCTACTGAGACCGGCACGGCGCAACAAAATACATGAAAAATTCACAATTTCAAGAAGCGTTTGGCGCTTTTTTATCGTATTTATAATATAGAAAGCAATTTTATCGGCCAAACTGCCGCAGGGAAGATGGAAAAGGGGGAAGAGACATGAATGTCCGCGAACAGACGCAGACCATTGAACGGTTGACGCTCAGCCGGTATGCGGCATTGAGCGAAAACTCCCGCGGACGTTCCCGTCCCGAGCCGGAAGATCCCATGCGGCCCTGTTACCAGCGGGACAGGGACCGGATTCTGCACTGCAAGGCGTTCCGCCGTCTGAAACAGAAAACCCAGGTGTTTCTTTCTCCGGAAGGGGACCACTACCGCACCCGTCTGACCCACACTCTGGAAGTCAGCCAGATTGCCCGCACCATTGCCCGGGCCCTGCGCCTGAACGAGGACCTGACCGAGGCCATTGCCCTGGGACACGATCTGGGACATACCCCTTTCGGCCACGCGGGAGAGCGGGCACTGAACCGCCTGTGTCCCGGGGGATTCACCCATTACCGGCAGAGTTTGCGGGTGGTGGAATACCTGGAAAAAGACGGCAAAGGCCTGAACCTGACCTGGGAGGTGCGCAATGGCATCGTGACCCACACCACGGGGGAATGGGCCCGCACCCTGGAGGGGCAGACTGTGCGGTATGCCGACCACATCGCCTTCCTCAACCATGATATTGAGGATGCATTGTCGGCGGGGGTCCTTTCCAACGATGCGCTGCCGCCGGATGCGGTGCGGGTGCTGGGCAAAACCAAAAGCCAGCGGATCACTACCATGATCACCGATCTTGTGGCCAACAGTGCCGACGGAGAAATGCACTTTTCGCCGAACGTGGAGGATGCCTACCATCTTTTGAAGGATTTCATGTACTCCACCGTCTATGTGGACAAGCAGGCCAAGCGGGAAGAAAAAAAGGTGGACAAGGTGGTGGAGGAACTGTACGCGCGCCTGTGCGACGATCCTTCCCTGATGCCCAACTTTTATATGCAGATTGCCTATAAAGAGGGGATTGACCGCGCGGTGGTGGATTACATTTCCGGCATGAGCGATCATTTTGCCATCCGTCTGTTTGAGGACTGGCTGGTTCCCCAGAAATGGCATGTGCTGTGATCCAAGGAACACATTTGTTTTGTAAGGAGGTGTACCCGCGATGATTCCGCAGGAATATGTACAGGAAGTGGCCCGCCGCAACGATATTGAGGAGCTCATCGGTCAGTATGTGCAGCTGCGCCGCCGCGGCCGCACCCTGACGGGCCTGTGTCCCTTCCATAATGAGAAGACCCCTTCCTTCACCGTCTATCCGGACACCCAGAGCTTCTACTGCTTCGGCTGCGGAGCGGCGGGGGATGCCATCACCTTTGTGCGCAAGATCAACAACCTCGGGTATGTGGAAGCGGTCAAGCAGTTGGCCGCCCGGGCCGGAATGCCCATGCCGGAGGAGGACGACAAGGAAAGCCGCCAGCGCAGCCGGATGCTGGAAATGAACCGCTGCGCTGCCCGGTACTTTTACGAACAGCTTAACGCCAAAACGCCCCAGGCGGCCGAGGCGCGCCGCTACTGGAAAGAAAAACGCGGCCTGTCCGATGCCGCCATCCGGCGCTTCGGGCTGGGATATGCGCCGGATGAGTTCGGCGGATTGCTGCATTACCTGCGCCGCCGCGGCTTCTCCGAAAGCGAGATCGAGGATGCGGGGCTGGCCAAGCGCAGCGCCAAGGGGAATCTGTATGACCTGTTCCGTCACCGGGTGATGGTGCCCATCATCGATGTGCGGGGCAATATCATCGCCTTTGGTGGCCGTGTGATGGATGATTCCAAGCCCAAATACATCAACAGCCCCGAAACGCTGGTCTATAAAAAGTCCCGCACCCTGTTTGCGCTGAATCTGGCCAAGAAATCGGCCTCCAAACGGTTCATTCTCTGCGAAGGGTACATGGACGTGATCAGCATGCACGAGGCCGGGTTTGACACTGCCGTGTGCGCCTGCGGTACCGCCCTGACGCCCGAGCAGGTCAAGCTGCTCAGCGAATACGCCGAGGAAGCCGTGCTCAGCTACGACTCCGACGAGGCGGGCCAGAAAGCCACGGCCCGCAGTCTGTCGCTGTTTTCCAACACGCCGGTGAAGGTGTCGGTGCTGTCCATTCCAGGGGCCAAGGACCCGGACGAGTTCATCCGCCACTATGGCAAGGAACGGTTTGAGATGATCCTGGACGGCGCCGCCAATCCCACCGAGTTCCGCCTGAGCAAGGTAAAGCAGAAGTATGACCTGCGTACCGATGACGGACGGCTGGAATACATTCGGGAAGCCATTGACATCCTGGCTTCCGGGGCGGTTTCGCCCACGGCCCGGGATGTGTATGCCGGGCGGATTGCGGGGGAGACGGGCGTGTCCAAACAGGCCATTCTTTCCCAGATGGAAGGAGCGCTGAAGGGGGCTGCCCGCCGCGCACATCGCAAAGAGCAGCATGATATGGTGGCCCAGGGCAACGGTGCCGATATCCGGGTTCCCTATGAGCGGGGCGGCCAGGAGGCCATGGGGGCGGCTGCGGCGGCCCGCCAGCTGGTGGCGGCCATGCTGCAGGACCCGGACGAGATCGGGTATGTGCGCCAGCATCTGGATCTGGAGGAAGTCCCGGAGCCGGAAATCCAGGCGGCCATCCGCGCCATCTATGATTGCACGGACAAGAAGATTCCTGTCAACGCCACGTCGCTGGCCTCCTGTCTGGAAGACGCTGCGTATACGCTAGTCATGAAAGTCCAGGCACAGAACAGCGGTCAGCGGCTGGTGCGCCGGGACATTGACATGTTTCTCGAACGTCTGCGTCACGCCACGCCGAAAAGCAAACAGGCCGCACAGACCAGTGACGAAGATTTCCGGAAGTTGTTTGCATCTATTACCAAGGAAAAAGTCCACGACCCGCCGCCGGACGCAACCTGAACTGCGTTTGCGGCAGATGACTTTTGAATAAATTCCGCCTTTTGCGGGCAGAAGAAAACAGGCCGCACCGTGTGATCGGGCGGGCCGGCTAAAAAGGAGATTTACTTATGGCAGAAAAGAAAGATCCCATCCGCGCATTGATCGAACAGGGCCGTCGTGCGGGCAAGCTGACCAACAGCGAGATCGGGGATGCAATGGAGGAGAGCGGCCACGGCCTGGACGTGGAGCAGATGGAAAAGCTCTACGAAGAGTTGGAGAGCCATGGCATCGAGGTTGTGGACGATGACCCGGTGGCGGATGCCGCTGATTCCGCATTGACCGAAGACAATGTGGACGATTTCGAGGACGCTCTGGCCACCGAAGGCGTTGCTATCGACGACCCCGTCAAGGTCTATCTGAAAGAGATCGGCCGTGTTCCTCTGCTGACCCCCGACGAGGAAGTGCAGCTGGCTCTGGCCATCCAGAACGGCGGCAAGGAAGGGGAGCGCGCCAAGCAGCGTCTGAGCGAAGCAAACCTGCGTCTGGTGGTTTCCATTGCCAAGCGGTATGTGGGCCGCGGCATGCAGTTCCTGGACTTGATCCAGGAAGGAAACCTGGGTCTGATCAAGGCTGTGGAGAAGTTTGACCACACCAAGGGCTTCAAGTTCTCTACCTACGCTACCTGGTGGATCCGTCAGGCTATCACCCGCGCCATCGCCGACCAGGCCCGCACCATCCGCATCCCGGTGCACATGGTGGAGACCATCAACAAGGTGAAGAAGGTTTCCAGCCAGCTGCTGCATGAAAACGGCCATGAGCCCAGCGCCGAGGAAATCGCCGAGCGTCTGGACATGCCGGTGGACAAGGTCCGCGAGATCATGCGCGTGGCTCAGGAGCCCGTCAGCCTGGAAACTCCCATCGGTGAGGAGGAAGACAGCCATCTGGGCGACTTCATCCCCGACGATGACGCTCCCGTTCCGGCGGAGGCTGCCAGCCAGACCTTGCTGAAGGAACAGCTGGCCGATGTGCTCAAAACCCTGACCCCCCGGGAAGAAAAGGTCCTGCGCCTGCGTTTCGGTCTGGAAGACGGCCGTCCCCGCACCTTGGAAGAGGTGGGCAAGGAATTCAACGTGACCCGTGAACGTATCCGCCAGATCGAAGCCAAGGCTCTGCGCAAGCTGCGCCATCCCAGCCGCAGCAAGAAACTGCGGGATTTCCTGGACTGATTCTTTATCATATTTCCAAAAGCCCGCGGGCATCTGCCTGCGGGCTTTTCTGCTGCCCAAAGGCGATGTGTCAAGAGCCAGGATATACAAATCCGCTCCGATAGGAATGGTCAAAATGACGGGGAAGCAGGCGGGCTTCGGTTTGTCAAGCGGCAAAAGGGTGTGGAAAAACAGCAAATTGACGAAATTACATACACGGACCCGGGCGTTCGATAATTTGAAGCGAATCATCGTGGAAATGTAAAAAATGCGCAGGAACGGCCACAATTTCCAGAAAATGCTTGACAAATTACCCTGTATCTTATATACTGAATCAGTATCACAAAAATGGAATAGAGCGCCCTAAAGGAACCGCGCTGTTCGGGTCGAAACGAAAACTTTGTTAAAAATGACGAAGATGACCCATGAGCGAGCCCTTTGCGTGGTCAGCTTTGTCTAATTCAACGGAATAGGAGTGGTCGCATTTTATGGTAAAGGTCAAGCCCGTACAAAATGGCCGCACGACCAGAATGAGCTTTTCCCGCATCAATGAAGTGATCGGGATGCCCAATCTGATCGAAATCCAGAAAAACTCGTACAACTGGTTCCTGGAAGAGGGCCTGCACGAGGTCTTCCACGACATTGCCGCCATTGAGGATTATACCGGCAACCTGGTCCTGGAATTCATCGATTACCGTCTGGATAAACACCCCAAATATTCTATTAAAGAATGCAAGGAGCGCGACGCCACCTATGCCGCGCCCCTGTACGTCACTGCCCGTCTGATCAACAAGCAGACCGGCGAAGTGCAGGATCAGGAGATTTTCATGGGCGATTTCCCGCTCATGACCGATTCCGGCACCTTCATTTCCAACGGCGCCGAGCGCGTTATCGTTTCTCAGCTCGTGCGTTCTCCCGGTGTGTTCTATTCCTCCTCCAAAGACCGTGCCGGCAAAGACCTTTTCACCGCTACCATGAACCCCAACCGCGGTGCCTGGCTGGAATACGAGACCGATTCTTCCGATGTGTTCTACGTCCGTATCGATAAGAACCGCAAGCTGCCCATCACCACCTTCCTGCGTGCCCTGGGCCTGGGCAGCGACGACCAGATCCGCCAGTTCTTCGGCGAAGGCGAACCCAAGATTGTGGCCACCCTGGAAAAGGATACCACCCACAACACCGAAGAAGGCCTGCTGGAATGCTACCGCAAGCTGCGTCCCGGCGAGCCCCCGACGGTGGAAAACTCCCGCAGCCACATCAATGCGCTGTTCTTTGATCCCCGCCGCTATGACCTGGCTCGCTTCGGCCGCTTCAAGATGAACAAAAAGCTGGCTCTGGCCCGCCGCATTGCCGGTTACCGTGCCGCCGAGGACATCATCGCCCCCCTGACCGGCGAACTGCTGGCTGCCAAGGGCGAGAAGATCACCAACGAGAAGGCCGCTGAGATCGACGCCGCCGGTGTTACCCGCGCCACCGTCTGGGTGGAGCGCAAGAACGAGGATCCCATCCCGGTCATCGTCATTTCCAACGGCTGCGTGGATGCACAGCCCTTCTTCAGCTTCAACGTGGAGGAGTGCGGCATCAACGAGCGCGCCTCCTTCGCCGAAATCCGCAAGATTCTGGATGCCACTTCCGATCCGGAAGAGCAGAAGGAACTGCTGCGCCGCAACCATGACGTGCTGATCAGCCGCACCGTCACCGTGGACGATATCTTTGCTTCGGTCAGCTACCTGATCGGCCTGGATCACGGCATCGGCACCACCGACGAAATCGACCACCTGGGCAACCGTCGTGTGCGCAGCGTGGGCGAACTGCTGCAGAACCAGTTCCGCATCGGCTTTGCCCGTATGGAGCGTGTTGTGCGTGAGCGCATGACCCTGCAGAACCAGGAATCCGTGGACAAGATCACCCCCCAGAGCCTGGTCAACATCCGCCCTGTGGTTTCCGCCATCCGTGAGTTCATCGGCTCCAGCCCGCTGTCTCAGTTCATGGACCAGAACAACCCTCTGGCCGAACTGACCCACAAGCGTCGTCTGTCCGCTCTGGGCCCCGGCGGTCTGTCCCGTGACCGCGCAGGCTTCGAAGTCCGCGACGTTCATTACACCCACTACGGCCGTCTGTGCCCCATTGAGACGCCCGAAGGTTCCAACATCGGTCTGATCTCCTATCTGGCTTCTTTCGCCAAGATCAACAAGTACGGCTTCATCGAGGCGCCCTACCGCAAGGTGGACAAGGGCACCGGCCATGTCACCGACGAAGTGGTTTATATGCCCGCCGACGTGGAGGACGAGTACATCGTCGCCCAGGCCAACGAAAAGCTGGACGAGAACGGCTGCTTTGTGCGTTCCCGCGTCTCCTGCCGTCACCGCAACGACATCCAGGAATTCCCCCGCGAACTGGTCGACTTCATGGATGTTTCTCCCCGGATGATGGTTTCCGTGGCTACCGCCTCCATTCCGTTCCTGGAAAACGACGACTGTAACCGTGCGCTGATGGGCTCCAACATGCAGCGGCAGGCCGTGCCTCTGATGGTGACCCAGCAGCCCATCGTGGCCACCGGTATGGAATACAAGGCAGCCACCGACTCCGGCGTCTGCGTCCTGGCAGCCCATGCCGGCACCGTGGAAGCCGTGGATGCCGACAAGATCGTGGTCCGCTGCGACGACGGCACCACCGACACCTATGAACTGATCAAGTTCATGCGTTCCAACCAGGGCACCTGCGTCAACCAGCGTCCCATCGTGGAGCTGGGCGACCACATCGAAGCCGGCGAGGTCATCGCCGACGGCCCCGCCACCAAGAACGGTGAAATCAGCCTGGGCAAGAACGCCCTGGTCGGCTTCATGACCTGGGAAGGTTACAACTACGAGGACGCCGTCCTGCTGAACGAAAAGCTGGTTCGCGAGGACGTGTACACCTCCATCCACATTGAAGAATACGAATCCGAAGCCCGTGAGACCAAGCTCGGACCCGAAGAGATCACCCGTGACATCCCCAACGTGGGCGATGATTCCCTGAAAGATCTGGACGAGCGCGGCATCATCCGCATCGGCGCCGAAGTCAAGACCGGCGATATCCTGGTCGGCAAGGTCACCCCGAAGGGCGAGACCGAGCTGACCGCCGAAGAGCGCCTGCTGCGCGCCATCTTCGGTGAGAAGGCCCGCGAAGTCCGCGACACCTCTCTGCGCGTGCCTCACGGCGAGTACGGCATTGTCGTTGACGTCAAGGTCTTCACCCCCGAAAACAGCGACGAGCTGCAGCCCGGCGTGCGCCAGTGCGTGCGCTGCTACATCGCCCAGAAGCGCAAGATCAGCGTGGGCGACAAGATGGCCGGCCGTCACGGCAACAAGGGCGTTGTGTCCCGCATTCTGCCGCAGGAGGATATGCCCTTCCTGCCCGACGGCACCCCGCTGGACATCGTGCTGAACCCCCTGGGCGTTCCTTCCCGTATGAACATCGGGCAGGTGCTGGAAGTCAACCTGGGATACGTGGCCAAGGCTCTGGGCTGGAAGGTCCAGACCCCCGTCTTCGACGGCGCCCACGAAAGCGACCTGCGTGACTGCTTCGCCGAAGCCCGCGAAAAGTGGCATGGCGAGAACGCCCCCGAGTATCCCACCAAGCTGGACCGCCTGATGGGCACCAAGGGCCACATCATCGACTTCAGCAAGATCGATCTGACCGACGACGGCAAGACCACCGTGTACGATGGCCGTACCGGTGAAAAGTTCCCCTCCAAGGTCACCGTCGGCTATATGTACTACCTCAAGCTGCATCACCTGGTCGACGACAAGATCCACGCCCGTTCCACCGGCCCGTACAGCCTGGTCACCCAGCAGCCCCTGGGCGGCAAGGCCCAGTTCGGTGGCCAGCGTTTCGGCGAAATGGAAGTCTGGGCGCTGGAAGCTTACGGCGCCGCCTACACCCTGCAGGAAATCCTGACCGTCAAGTCCGACGACGTGGTGGGCCGTGTCAAGACCTACGAAGCCATCGTCAAGGGCGAGGATGTGCCGAAGCCCGGTATTCCCGAAAGCTTCCGCGTCATGCTCAAGGAACTGCAGAGCCTGGGCCTGAACATTGTGGTTCAGGACGTCGACGGCAACGAAGTGGACATCCGTCAGGAATATGACGACGATGAAGCCGGCTTCGAAGGCGGCGATCTGCCCCTGGGCGAGAATGTTCTGCTGGAGAGCGAATTGCAGGACGAATACAGCGTGAAGGACGCTGACGAAGGCTTTGACAATGACCTGGACGAAGACCAGGAGCCCAATGCCGAAGACCTGGCCAGCATCGAGAGCGAAGACCTGTTTGACGGCGAATAATGCCGGATCTGTGTCCTGACCGCCTGCCACACCTGAGTGAATGAGAGGGTTCGCTGAATGGAAAATAAAGAGTTCGATTCTATTAAGATCGGCCTTGCGTCTCCGGATCAGATCCGTGCCTGGAGCTACGGCGAGGTCAAGAAGCCTGAAACCATCAACTACCGCACCCTGAAGCCGGAGCGCGACGGCTTGTTCTGCGAGCGCATTTTTGGACCCACCAAGGACTGGGAATGCCACTGCGGCAAGTACAAGCGCATCCGCTATAAGGGCAAGATCTGCGACAAGTGCGGCGTCGAAGTGACCCGCGCCAAGGTCCGCCGCGAGCGTATGGGCCACATTGAGCTGGCCGCGCCCGTTTCCCACATCTGGTACTTCAAGGGCATCCCCAGCCGCATCGGCCTGATGCTGGACATCGGCCCCCGTCAGCTGGACAAGGTGCTGTATTTCGCCAACTACATCGTGACCGATCCCGGCTTCACTCCGCTGGAGAAGAAGCAGCTGCTGACCGAGCGCGAGTACAAGGAAATGCGCGAAAAGTACGAGGATACCTTCGAGGCCGGCATGGGTGCTGAAGCCATCCAGAAGCTGCTGGCTGAGATCGACCTGGACAAACTGTCCAACGAGCTGCACGAGGAACTGGAAAAGGCCAACGGCCAGAAGCGTGTGCGTCTGCTCAAGCGTCTGGAGTGCGTGGATGCCTTCCGTCTGTCCGGCCAGCGTCCGGAATGGATGATCCTCAACGTGGTGCCGGTTATCCCGCCGGATATCCGCCCCATGGTTCAGCTGGACGGCGGCCGTTTCGCCACCTCCGACCTGAACGATCTGTACCGCCGCGTCATCAACCGTAACAACCGTCTGAAGCGCCTGCTGGAGCTGGGGGCTCCCGACATCATCGTGCGCAACGAAAAGCGCATGCTGCAGGAAGCGGTGGATGCCCTGATCGATAACGGCCGTCGCGGCCGTCCGGTCACCGGCCCCAACAACCGCGCTTTGAAGAGCTTGTCTGATATGCTGAAGGGCAAGCAGGGCCGCTTCCGCCAGAACCTGCTGGGCAAGCGTGTCGACTACTCCGGCCGTTCGGTTATCGTCGTCGGCCCCGAACTGAAGATGTATCAGTGCGGCCTTCCCAAGGAGATGGCCCTGGAACTGTTCAAGCCCTTCGTCATGAAGGACCTGGTGGAAAAGGGCATTGCCTCCAACATCAAGGCTGCCCGCAAGAAGGTGGAGCGTTCCTCTCCCGAGGTCTGGGACTCTCTGGAAACCGTTATCAAGGGCCATCCGGTTCTGCTGAACCGCGCCCCGACCCTGCACCGTCTGGGCATCCAGGCTTTCGAGCCTGTCCTGGTCGAAGGCCGCGCCATCAAGCTGCACCCCCTGGTCTGTACCCCCTTCAACGCCGACTTTGACGGCGACCAGATGGCCGTGCACCTGCCTCTGTCCACCGAAGCCCGCCGCGAAGCCAAGATGCTGATGCTGGCTTCCGGCAACCTGCTGAAGCCCTCCGACGGCGAACCCGTCACCGTGCCCACGCAGGATATGATTCTGGGCTCCTACTACCTGACCATGGTCAACCCCGAGGATCCCGGCCATGATAAGGTCTTCCGCGATGAGAACGAAGCTCTCATGGCGTACGCCGAACATGTGGTCACTCTGCAGGCACCCATCAAGGTGCGCCGCACCATGACCTTCGACGGCGTGGAAGAGAGTGCTCTGGTCACCACCACCGTAGGCAAGATCATCTTCAACACCCCGATTCCGCAGGACCTGGGCTATGTGGACCGCACTGATCCGGAACACAAGTTCGACTACGAAGTTGACTTCCAGGTCACCAAGAAGAAACTGCCCGACATCATCAGCCGCTGCCTGACCAAGCATGGCACCAAGCGCTGCGCCATCATGCTGGACGCCATCAAGGCCCAGGGTTACAAGTACTCCACTCTGTCGGCCATCACCGTTGCCGTGCCCGACGCCATCATCCCCGATGAGAAGGCGGACATCCTGGCCGCGGCCGACAAGAAGATTGAGAAGGTCATGAAGAACTTCAACCGTGGTCTTATCTCCGACGAGGAGCGCTACAAGAAGACCGTTGAAGTCTGGCAGCAGGCCACGGAGGAAGTCTCCACCGCCCTGTCCACCAACCTGAAGACCCACCACCAGCGCAACCCCATCTATATGATGTCCGACTCCGGTGCCCGTGGTTCTATGGACCAGATCAAGCAGCTGGCTGGCATGCGCGGTCTGCTGGCCAACACCGCCGGTAAGACCCTGGAAATGCCCATTCGCGCCAACTACCGTGAAGGTCTGAACATCTTGGAATACTTCATCTCTTCTCGAGGCGCTCGTAAGGGCCTGACCGATACCGCTCTGCGTACGGCCGACTCCGGTTACCTGACCCGCCGTCTGGTGGACGTTTCTCAGGAAGTCATCATCCGCGAGGAAGACTGCCACGCCACCGAAGGCATCCTGGTCAGCGAGATCAGCGAGGGCAACGCTTCCATCGAATCCTTTGCCGAACGTCTGATCGGCCGTTATGCGCTGCATGATGTGCTGGATCCCAAGACTGGCGAGGTCATCGTGTCCAAGGACAAGATGATGGATATGTTCGACGCGGAGAAGATCGAGAAGGCCGGCATCACCGAGCTGGAAATCCGCAGCGTCATGACCTGCCGCGCCCATGTGGGTGTGTGCGCCCGCTGCTACGGCTCCAACATGTCCAACGGCCAGCGCGTCAAGGTGGGCGAATCCGTCGGTATCATCGCCGCACAGTCCATCGGCGAACCCGGCACCCAGCTGACCATGCGTACCTTCCATACCGGCGGTATCGCATCGGCCGAAGATATCACCCAGGGTCTTCCTCGTGTTGAGGAACTGTTCGAAAGCCGCCGTCCCAAGGCCATGGCCATCATGTCCGAGATCGCCGGCACCGTCCACATCGACGATACCAAGAAGACCCGCCACGTGGAAGTGCTGGGCCAGGACGACAACGGCGCCCCGGTCACCAAGAGCTACATCATTCCCTTCGGCCAGCGCCTGAAGGTGATGGAAGGCGATGTCATCGCCAAGGGTGCTCTGCTCACCGAAGGCCATGCCTATCCCCAGGATATCCTGGCGGTCAAGGGCCGTATCGCCACCCAGAACTACCTGATCAGCGAAGTCCAGAAGGTCTATCGTCTGCAGGGCGTGGAAATCAACGATAAGCACATCGAAGTCATCGTCCGTCAGATGATGCGTAAGGTCCGCATCGAGGATGCCGGCTCCAGCGACTTTATCGTGGGCAGCGTGGTCAACCGCCGCGATGTCATGATCGAAAACGAGAACATTCAGGCCCGCATCGATGCCGGTGAAACCGATCTGAAGCTGGTTCAGGCCAGCCAGGTGCTGCTGGGTATCACCAAGTCCAGCTTGGCCACCGATAGCTTCCTTTCCGCCGCCTCCTTCCAGGAGACCACCCGCGTTCTGACCGAAGCCGCCATCAAGGGCAAGGTTGACCCGCTGGCCGGTCTGAAGGAGAACGTTATCATCGGTAAACTGATCCCCGCAGGCACCGGTCTGCCGGAGGTCGAGGCTGAACTGGTCCGCGCCGAAGCGGAACGGGATGCCGAGAACGCCGCCTATGACGACGTGGAGTAATTCCCAATCGTAACTGAAATAACCCCGCTGCAAGTTTTTGTGGCGGGGTTATTTGTATGTTGGGAGCTGGGCGTGTATAATAAAGAAGGCCCCGCCTTGCCTATATGGAAAAAATTCGCGGGGATGAATACGGGCGGCTGTGATCGCCCACACTATCAGGAAGACCAAGGAGGGAAATCCATGCCCGATACATTGAAAGAACGCAGCGAGATCGACCCGCAATACCAGTGGGACCTGACCCGCCTGTACAAGGACGACGCCGCCTGGGAGCAGACGCTGGCCGTTCTGGACAAGCAGGTACAGGCTGTGGCAGCCTTTGCCGGCAGATTGAAGGATGCCCGAACCATCCGGGATTATCTGGATGCATCCGTCACCTTGTCCCGCACCCTGTCCAACCTGTACTGTTACGCCTCCATGCGCCGCAGCGAGGACACCCGGGCCGAAGCGGCTCAGAGCATGTACGCCCGCATCTCGGCGGCCTATGCTGGGGCGGTGGCGGCGCTGTCCTTTGCGGAACCGGAAATTCTGGCCCTGCCGGAGGAAACCCTGCAGGAAATCCAGAAGGCCGATTGTCTGAAAGAATACCGCTTTGTGCTGGAAAATCTGATCCGTCAGAAGCCCCACACCCTTTCCGCACCGGAAGAAAAACTGCTGGCTTCCCTCAGCGAAGTGATGGGAGCACCGGCCGACATCGCCGACAGCCTGCAGGACGCCGACCTGGCGTTTGACAGCGTAAAGGACGAAGCGGGGGAGGAACATCAGGTTACCGGCTCCAACTATATTCTGTTGCAGACCTCCTCTGACCGTACCCTGCGGGAAAACTCTTTCCGCAGCTTTTACAAGACCTACCGCGGCCACATCAACACCTTTGCCGCCACCTATGCGGGGGCGGTCAAGGCGGCCACCGCCGAAGCGGCCGCCCGGCATTATGAATCCTCCCGGGCCATGTCCATGGCGGGGGAGAACATCCCTGTTGAGGTGTACGACAACCTGGTGGCTGCCGTGCGGGCCCATCTGTCGCTGATGTACCGGTATGTGTCCCTGCGCAAACGGCTGCTGGGCATCAAAGAGCTGCATTACTATGATGTGTATGCGCCTCTTACCGGAGAGTCCAACGCCCGTTACACCTATGAACAGGCCAAACAGATGGTGCTGGACGCCGTGGCGCCTTTGGGAGAAGAATACTGTGCCGAAGTCCGGCGCGGCTTTGACGCCCGCTGGGTGGATGTGTACCCCAACAAGGGCAAGAGCGGCGGTGCCTACTCCACCGGCACCTACGATTCCGAACCCTATATCATGACCAATTTTACCGGCACGTTGGACAGCGTTTCCACCCTGGCCCACGAGATGGGCCACAGCATGCACAGCCTGCTGTCCCGCCGCCACCAGCCGGCCCAATATGCCGACTATACCCTGTTTGTGGCTGAGGTGGCGTCTACCGTCAATGAAAACCTCATGATTGAGCAGCTGCTGAAGACCGAAGAGCGTCCCGATGTGCGGTTGTTCCTGCTGAACCAGTATCTGGAGAATTTCAAGGGGACGGTTTTCCGCCAGACCATGTTTGCGGAGTTCGAGCGGGAAGCCCACGCCATGCGGGAAAGGGGAGAGGCCCTGAGCCCCGCGGCTCTCAACAAGCTGTATGGCAGCCTGGTAAAGGATTATTTTGGCCCCGAACTGGTCATGGATGAGGAAGTACAGCTGGAATGGGCCCGCATTCCGCATTTCTACCGTCCTTTCTATGTATATAAGTACGCCACGGGCTACTCTACCGCCGTGGCACTGTCCGAAGGCATCCTGAAAGAAGGGGAACCGGCCCGCAAGCGGTATCTGGAATTCCTTTCCATGGGCGGCAGCGCCTGGCCGCTGGACGAACTGCGTCACGCCGGAGTGGATCTGACCACGCCCGCACCGGTGAACGCGGCTCTGGAAAAATTTGGCCGTCTGCTGGACGATGCCGAAACCTGCGCCGCCAAGCTGGGAAAATGACCGCTTTTGGATTTTTTTGAGAATTCTCTTGACAACCCGTTGTTTATGCCTTAAAATAACAAATGCGTGATGTCCTAAAGGGGTCAGTGCGGCCTTTTGGCGGCAGATGATCCGGGACAAGCCACGCAGAATAACGAAAGAAAGGAGAAAAGAAATGCCTACTTTTAACCAGCTCGTGCGCAAAGGTCGTGAGGTCCTGGTTCAGAAGAGCACCGCGCCTGCCCTTCAGAAGAGCTACAACTCCCAGAAGAAGCAGTACACCAACCTGAACAGCCCCCAGAAGCGCGGCGTCTGCACTGCTGTGCGTACCATGACCCCCAAGAAGCCGAACTCTGCTCTGCGTAAAGTTGCTCGTGTCCGCCTCACGAATGGTATCGAGGTCACCTCCTACATTCCTGGTATCGGCCATAACCTGCAAGAGCATAGCGTCGTCCTGATCCGCGGCGGTCGTGTTAAGGACCTGCCCGGTGTGCGTTACCACATCATCCGTGGTACCCTGGATACCCAGGGCGTTGCGAACCGTAACCAGGCTCGCAGCAAGTACGGCGCGAAGCGCCCCAAGGCCGGTGCCAAGAAGTAAGGAAACATCTTTTCGCCATAAAATGGTCAGCTGACCCTTTTGTGGCATGACGGGAGTTTCTATACTTTCGAGTACCGATGATATCATTTATGTGAAGGAGGGAAGAAAGATGCCCAGAAGAGGTAATGTCGCTAAACGCGAAGTTCTGGCTGATCCTATCTACAATTCCAAGATCGTCACCCGCCTGGTCAACTCGATCATGCTGGATGGCAAGAAGGGCGTTGCTCAGAAGATCGTTTACGATGCTTTCGACATCGTGAAGGAAAAGACCGGCAATGATCCTCTCGAAATGTTCGAGAAGGCTATGGAAAACATCATGCCCAGCCTCGAAGTTAAGGCTCGCCGTGTCGGCGGCTCCACCTACCAGGTCCCCCTGGAAGTCAGCCCCGCTCGTCGTGAGACCCTCGGTCTGCGCTGGCTGACTCTGTACAGCCGCAGCCGTGGTGAAAAGACCATGTCCCAGCGTCTGGCTGCCGAGATCATCGACGCCACCAACAACGTCGGCGGCGCGGTCAAGAAGCGCGAAGATACCCACAAGATGGCTGAGGCCAACAAGGCTTTCGCGCACTACCGTTATTGATTCTTTTTGCAAGACCTAGGAGGTTAAAGCCATGGCAACGCCGAGAGACGTTTCTCTGCAAATGACCAGAAATATCGGTATCATGGCCCACATCGACGCAGGCAAGACCACCACCACCGAGCGTATCCTGTACTACACCGGCATCAATCACAAGATTGGTGAGGTGCACGACGGCGCCGCCACGATGGACTGGATGGAGCAGGAGCAGGAGCGTGGTATCACCATCACCTCCGCCGCTACCACCTGCTACTGGAGCCATACCGAGACCCAGAAAGATCCCGTAGCTTTCAAAAAGAACCGCCATCGCATCAACATCATCGACACCCCGGGCCACGTCGACTTCACCGTCGAAGTGCAGCGCTCTCTGCGCGTCCTGGACGGTTCTGTGACCGTTCTGGCTGCGAAGGGCGGTGTTGAGCCTCAGTCTGAGACCGTTTGGCGTCAGGCTGACGAATACAAGGTTCCCCGCATGGTCTACGTCAACAAGATGGATACCATGGGTGCCGATTTCTTCCGCTGCGTGCAGATGCTGCATGACCGTCTGCATGCCAACGGTGTGCCCATCCAGCTGCCCATCGGCCAGGAAGATACCTTCAAGGGTATCATCGACCTGATCGATATGAAGGCTGACGTTTACTACGACGACATGGGCAACGATGTCCGCGTAGAAGAGATTCCCGACGACATGAAGGAGCAGGCTCAGGAATATCACGACAAGCTGATCGAGGCTGTTGCCGAGACCGATGAAGACCTGATGATGAAGTACCTGGAAGGCGAAGAGCTGACCAAGGACGAAATCAAGGCTGCTCTGCGCAAGGCTACTATCTCCAACGAGATCGTTCCTGTCGTTTGCGGTTCTTCTTACCGTAACAAGGGTGTCCAGAAGCTGCTCGACGCCATCGTCGACTATATGCCGGCTCCTACCGACGTTGAGAACATCAAGGGCACCAATCCCGAGACCGGCGAAGAGGAGCATCGCGAATCCAGCGATGACGCTCCGTTCGCTGCTCTGGCGTTCAAGATCATGACCGACCCGTACGTCGGCAAGCTGTGCTTCTTCCGTGTCTACTCCGGCACCGTCGAAGCCGGCACCACCGTGTACAACTCGGTCAAGGATCAGGATGAGCGTATCGGCCGTATCCTGCAGATGCACGCCAATAACCGTAAGGATATTGACATCTGCTACGCCGGTGATATCGCTGCTGCCGTTGGCCTGAAGAACACCACCACCGGTGATACTCTGTGCGACGAAAAGCACCCGATCATTCTGGAAAGCATGAACTTCCCCGAACCGGTTATCCGCGTGGCCATCGAGCCCAAGACCAAGGCCGGTTCCGAGAAGATGGGTATTGCTCTGTCCAAGCTGGCTGAGGAAGACCCCACTTTCCGTACCTGGACCGACGAAGAGACCGGTCAGACCATCATCGCCGGCATGGGCGAACTCCATCTGGAGATCATCGTCGACCGTCTGCTGCGTGAATTCAAGGTCGAAGCCAACGTTGGTGCTCCTCAGGTTGCGTACCGCGAAACCATTCGCAAGTCCGCCAACCAGGAAACCAAGTACGCTCGTCAGTCCGGCGGTAAGGGCCAGTACGGTCACGTCAAGATCAAGCTGGAGCCCAACCCCGGCAAGGGTTACGAGTTCGTCAATGGCATTGTTGGCGGCGCGATTCCCAAAGAATTTATTCCCGCTGTTGACAGCGGTATCCAGGGCGCTATGAAAGCTGGCGTTCTGGCCGGTTACCCGGTTGTCGACTGCAAGGTCACTCTGTGGGACGGCTCCTACCATGAAGTCGACTCCTCCGAAATGGCCTTCTCCATCGCCGGCTCCATGGCTTTCAAGGAAGCCATGAAGAAGTGCGATCCGGTCATCATGGAACCCATTATGAAGGTTGCGGTTATCGTGCCTGATGAATACATGGGCGATGTTATTGGCGACCTGAACTCCCGTCGTGGCCAGATTCAGGGCATGGAAGCTATGGCTGGCACCCAGCGTATCAACGCGATGGTTCCTTTGTCCGAGATGTTCGGCTACGCCACCGACCTGCGTTCCAAAACCCAGGGCCGTGGCCAGTATTCCATGGAGCCTGCCGATTATCAGCAGGTCCCGAAGAATATTGCGGACAAGATCATGACCGAACGTGCGAAGAACAACTGATTCTGCGTGTAAACCGGAAAAATTCATGCAAAATTGCTTGATTTTTCTCAAACAATTTAGTATGATAGCCTTATAACAGGCATCTATTTGTCTTAAACAAAGGAGGATACTTCCAATGGCTGAAAAGGAAAAATTTGACCGCTCTTTGGAGCACGTCAACATTGGCACCATCGGTCACGTCGACCACGGCAAGACCACTCTGACCGCTGCCATCACCAAGGTTCTGGCTCTGAAGGGCGATGCGGACTTCATGGATTACTCCAGCATCGACAAGGCTCCCGAAGAGAAGGCTCGTGGTATCACGATCAACACTGCTCACGTTGAGTATCACACCGAGAAGCGTCACTACGCTCACGTTGACTGCCCGGGCCACGCCGACTATATCAAGAACATGATCACCGGTGCTGCTCAGATGGATGGCGCTATCCTGGTTGTCGCTGCTACCGACGGCCCGATGCCCCAGACCCGTGAGCACATCCTGCTGGCTCGTCAGGTTGGCGTGCCCAAGATCGTTGTGTTCATGAACAAGTGCGACATGGTCGACGACGAAGAGCTGCTCGACCTGGTCGAGATGGAAATCCGTGAGCTGCTGAGCAGCCAGGACTTCGACGGCGACAACGCCCCGATCATCCGTGGCTCCGCTCTGAAGGCTCTGGAGAGCACCTCCACCGATCCCAACGCTCCCGAGTACAAGTGCATTTGGGAACTGATGGACGCTGTCGACAGCTACATCCCCACTCCGGACCGTGCTGCTGACAAGCCCTTCCTGATGCCCGTTGAGGACGTTATGACCATTTCCGGCCGTGGCACCGTTGCCACCGGTCGTGTTGAGCGTGGTACCGCTCATGTCGGCGACCAGATGGAAATCGTCGGCCTGAAGGAAGAGAAGCTCACCACCACCATCACTGGTCTGGAAATGTTCCGCAAGAGCCTGGAGTATGCTCAGGCCGGCGACAACATCGGCGCTCTGCTGCGTGGTATTGACCGCGATCAGATCGAGCGTGGCCAGGTTCTGGCTGTTCCCGGTTCTGTTCATCCCCACACCGTGTTCGATGGCCACGTCTACATCCTGAAGAAGGAAGAAGGCGGCCGTCACACCCCGTTCTTCAACAACTATCGTCCTCAGTTCTACTTCCGCACCACCGACGTTACCGGCATCATCACTCTGCCCGAAGGCACCGAGATGTGCATGCCCGGCGACAACGTCGATATGCATGTTGAGCTGATCACCCCCGTAGCCATGGAAGAAGGCATGCGCTTCGCTATCCGTGAAGGCGGCCACACCGTTGGTTCCGGCGTTGTTTCCAAGATCGAGAAGTAATTTCTCTTTCCTGTGAACGGGTTCACTGTTGCCGATCCGGCACAGTATGATTCGCTTATAAACAGAGGCAGATGTCAAAGTCTGCCTCTGTTTTTGTTTGTGAACAAGGCAGACGCCAATTTTCAAATTGGTTTTCTGATCATTGAAGACAAATTTGTTCAATTGTATTCCGGATGTTTGCGTCTACTGTGGGAAAGAAGCAAGGAAACCTTGTGAAAGTACATGCAGTATGGTATAATCACAGAATAGGATTTAGAAGTGAAAGGGGAAAGGAGCAGTATATGCAGCAGGAAACAGTCATTGTCCTGGACTTTGGCGGTCAGTATAACCAGTTGATTGCCCGCCGCGTTCGCGAATGTAATGTTTATTGCGAAATTTATTCCTACCGTACCGATCTCGCCACCATCAAGGCCAAGAATCCCAAGGGAATTATTTTTACCGGTGGTCCCAACAGCGCTTATCTTCCGGATTCGCCGACCATCGACCCGGAAATCTATAGCTGGGGCGTGCCGATTCTTGGTATCTGCTATGGCAGCCAGTTGATGATGCACAGCTTGGGTGGTGTCGTCTGCAAGGCGCCGGAGCGGGAATACGGTAAGACTGTGGTGGACCTGGATACCACCAGCCCCTTGTTTGCTGGTTTGCCGGACCAGAATGTCTGCTGGATGAGCCATAACGACTATATCAAAGAAGCGGCTCCCGGCTTCTCCATTGTGGCGCACACCCCCAATTGCCCTGTGGCGGCCGCACAGGATACCAGCCGTGGCCTGTATTGTGTCCAGTTCCATCCGGAGGTACTGCATACCGAAAACGGTACCCAGATTCTGCACAACTTTGTGTACAAGGTTTGCGGTTGCGCCGGAACCTGGAAGATGGACTCCTTTGTGGAGCATGCCGTGCAGGAACTCCGCGCTGAAATCGGCAACGGCAAGGTACTGTGTGCTTTGTCCGGCGGTGTGGACTCCAGCGTTTGCGCGGCCATGCTGGCCAAGGCGGTTGGCAAGCAGCTTACTTGTGTGTTTGTAGACCATGGTCTGCTGCGCAAGAATGAGCGGGAAGAGGTCTGCCAGGTTTTTGGCGAAGGCGGCGCCTTTGATATCAACTTCATCTGTGTGGATGCCCGCAAGCGGTTTTATGACAAGCTGGCAGGCAAGACAGAACCCGAAGCCAAGCGCAAGATCATTGGCGAGGAATTCATCCGTGTGTTTGAGGATGAGGCCAAAAAGATCGGTGCGGTCGATTTCCTGGCACAGGGCACCATCTATCCCGACGTTGTGGAAAGCGGCCTGGGCGGCGAATCTGCCGTGATCAAGAGCCATCACAATGTAGGCGGCTTGCCTGATACCGTGGATTTTAAGGAATTGGTGGAGCCGCTGCGCAACCTGTTCAAGGATGAAGTCCGTCAGGCCGGGCGAGAACTGGGACTGCCCGAATATCTGGTTTCCCGTCAGCCTTTCCCGGGGCCGGGCCTTGCCATCCGTATTATTGGTGAGGTTACCCCCGAGAAGATTGCCATTGTGCAGGACGCCGACGCCATCTGGCGCGAGGAAGTGGACAAGCTGCCTATGGAACAGCGGCCCAGCCAGTATTTTGCGGCGCTGACCAATATGCAGAGTGTGGGTGTTATGGGTGATGAGCGTACCTATGATTATGCCATTGCTTTGCGTGCCGTTACCACCACCGACTTCATGACGGCAGAGGTTACCCTGCTGCCTACCGAAACCCTGACCACCGCGGCCAACCGTATTGTCAACGAGGTCAAACATGTCAACCGTGTTATGTTTGACTACACCACCAAGCCGCCGGCCACTATCGAGTTCGAATAATTTCAAAGCCTTGAAAAACCGCATAGTTAAGCGATTCCTTGGCTTTTGAAAAGGCTCATGGCAACGATTTGGCAACACTTTTTCATTATTCATAAAAAGAGAGCTAACTGATTTTGATTAGTCAGTTAGCTCTCTTTTTCTTTTTATTATTATTTTATGCAACAAACGGCCTTTCCCGTGGCCTACAAGTGAGGGGTCAAAAGAGGTCCTGGGGCGGCACTTTCACATAGCTCTGGGCTTTGTCAAACTCCGGGTAGCGGTAGCGCCACTTGTCGTAATCCTCTTTGGAGATCTCGCCAGCCTCCAACATGGCAGCAGTCTGCTGCCAGGAGCAGAGCATTTCATGCAGTCGGGCGGGGTCCTTATTCTTCCGCACATCGACCTTCAAGCAGACTTCTCCATCCGTCTCGCTGATCTTAAGCCCGTAGTTGTCCTCCAGGGTAAACAGGGTGTGCATGAGCCCCACATAGGAGTCTATGTCCGGGACAGAGAGGGCATGGGGTGAGACATCCAGTACCTGTGCTAGGGCAGCGGTAAGGTCCGCCTTAGGGGTTCTTGATCCTGTTTCATACTGAGCAAGGCGCACATCGGCAGACTTCTCCGGGAAACCCAGCGCCATGCCGAGATATTTCTGAGTCATCCCCCGCAGGAGACGGAAAAAGTGAATCCGTTCGCCAATCGCCATATCGTCCACTCCAATCGTTGGTTGTCTTTAGGAAAAGCGTAGCAGAAATGCTTAGTAAAGCCAAGAGAATCCTAAACAATTTTATTTAATTTGTTTTGCCTGCTCCGATTGACACAAGCTATTTTGCTTAGTATAACGACAATGAACTAAGCATAATAGCTTAGACTCAATGAATAAAAAAGAACTGCCGCAAGCCCTGGTTATACATCCGGGAAAAAAGTGGCGGACGAAAGTGAGGAGGCATTTGAGAAAACCGATGCTTGAGATGGAGGCAAATGAATTCCGCAAAGTCATCGATGTAGACCTGAACGCACCGTTCATCGTTTCCAAGGCGGTTATCCCGGGAATGATTGAGAAAGGTCACGGAAAGATCATCAACATCTGCTCCATGATGAGCGAGCTCGGACGCGAGACTGTATCCGCATACGCGGCTGCCAAGGGCGGACTGAAGATGCTTACAAGAAACATCTGCTCCGAGTACGGCGAGTACAACATCCAGTGCAACGGCATCGGACCCGGATACATCGCTACACCGCAGACAGCTCCGCTGCGTGAGCGTCAGGCTGACGGAAGCAGACATCCGTTCGACCAGTTCATCGTGTCCAAGACACCGGCTGCAAGATGGGGCAACCCGGAAGACCTTCAGGGACCGGCAGTATTCCTTGCTTCCGACGCTTCTGACTTCGTGAACGGATGTAGACGGCGGCATCCTTGCCTACATCGGCAAACAGCCGTAATATGTCCGGGGACAACAGGATCTAAATACATAGTTTCACATCAGGGGCGCGCATTTACTGCACGCCCCTGTGCAGTAGGAGGAACAATATGCTGATCGCAGCAAGAACCCATGATTATGGGAAACAACCGATAGACCGTCTGGCGGGACATTTAAAAGGGGAGGGGATCGACGCCGCGCAGCTGGTGCTGCCGAAAGGATTTACGGAGATCAGTTCCTATGATGATGTAACGCCTGAGATCATAGAAAGGATCCGGTCTGATTTTGAAAGAGAAGGGATAAAGATCCACATTCTCGGCTGTTATATGGATCTGGGAAATCCGGATGACGATGTGAGAAAAAACGCTGTAGACACATTTAAGAAATGCCTTGCGTTCAATAAAATGCTCGGCGCGTCCATCGTCGGATCCGAGACCGCATATCCGCATCTGACAGATGAGGAAAAGAAGATCTGGCATCCGTATATGATGGACAGCATCGCGCGTCTGGTGGAAGAGGCAGAGCGCCTGGGAGTCGACATGGCCGTTGAACCGGTGTACTGGCACCCGCTCAAAGACCTGGAGACGACGGCGATGGTCTTCGATAAGATGAACAGTTCCCGTCTCAGGATGATATTTGATCCGGCCAATGTGCTGGAACATCCGGAGATCGACCAGGACGCATACTGGGATGAATGGCTGTCTGAGCTTGGAGATAAGATAGAAGCGGTCCATATGAAAGATTTCGTCCTCGGCGAAAACGGGGAATATATCCCGGTATGTCTGGGCGAGGGCGTGATCCGCTATGACAGGATCATCAGATGGCTGAAGACGAATAAGCCGGATATCGTGATCGTGAGAGAGGAACTGCAGATGGAGACAGCGCAGCAGGATCTGAAATATATGAGAGAATTGTGGGAAAACACAGTGATATAAAACCTGCTTTAATGAATATCAGAGATAGGAGAGAAAACCATTATGATCAGAAAAGGATTTAAAATGAAACTGTATCCGGGAATGGAAGCAGAATATGAAAAACGCCATAATGAACTGTGGCCGGAGATGCAGGACATGATCCACGAGTACGGCGGAAGAAACTATACGATCTTCCTTGACAGGGAGACGCTGGTCCTTTACGGATATATCGAGATTGAAGACGCCGGAAAATGGGATGAGAGCGCAGATACGGCGATTAACCGTAAATGGTGGGATTTCATGGCGGATATCATGGAGACAAATCCGGATAACAGCCCGGTGTCTGTGGATCTTAAGGAAGTATTTCATCTGGATTAAGCAGCGGGCAGCAGTTTTAAAATCAGAATAAAGGTGCTGTCGCCATTGATGCCGTCAGCACCTTGAAAAAACAGTTTATTTTTGATTTTGACCTTTCATGATATCGCCTTTTTGCCTGAATGAAATTTCATAGATACCGGTAGTAATTTTCCGGACGTTACTGTTTCCCCAGATAAAGGAATCTGCATATGCCGGAAGAACAATACGGATCGTATGGGCACGGGCAGCCTGCATTTCGATGTCAAGTCTGTATTCTGACCGGTTCCAATTAATGGATATTTCCCCGTCGGGATAACAGAAATGCTGAACTTTACCGGCGTTCATTCTTTTGGGAAGTGCCGGGAGGATTTTCAGCAAATCCTTGGAAGCATAGAGTATCATTTCCTGTATCGCGTCTACGTATCCGAGCGCGGCATCCAATTGAACCGGGGCAGAGTCGATGTCGAGTGTGATACTCATGCCTCTCCAGTCATTGTGAAGCGTAAAAAAGTTGGGGAGCAGGCATGATTTTGCCATGTTATCCAGACACTGCGCTGCAGTTTCCCCCTCGTCAAAACGAGCATATATTATAGCCATATGAGCCATGGACCATCCGGTCTGGGCATCTATTTTTCGAAGCGCGACAGCTTTTTTGTATTTTTTAATTTCCTGAGGCTGATCAACAGTGTTGACCTCGTTGCCCGGAAACACCGGATAAATATGTGACAGATGACGATGGTCATAACGGTCTTCAAACTGTTCATCCTGCCATTCTCTGATAGCCCCGAGTTCATTGGTTTTGTAAGGCGGGATTGACCGGAGAATTTTTTCCCATCCTGCCCTGCGTTCATGGAAACAGTTGTATTTTTCGCTGATATGGATCAGATTCGTGAAAAATTCTTTTATGATCGCAAGGTCAATTGTGGAATTGATTGTCGTCGGCATTGGGTGTGCGATCATTTCCGAAAGGGGCGGCATAAAGTTCTGCGGTGTATTTTCCGGGGAAACACTGGGATAGACTTTAATGCTGCCATCCTGTTTGTATTGAATAAAATCTTCGTAAAAAGCAGCCACTTCTTCAAGATATGGTAATATCTCGGTTTTTATATAATCTTCGTCTTCCGGGCGGTAACATACATAAGTGCTGTAATGCTGCGCTATCCATCCGGCGGCTCCGACCCAATTGATAATAACAGGAACAACCTGAGTGGGTTCGGATACTCCCGGCGTTGTTCCGGCGGTCATATAGATTCCGCGACAGCCAAACAGTTTCTGTGCGTTTTCACGGAATGTTTCCATTTTGGAATTATAGTACCGGAATAATGAGCGGTGGAAATCTGCAAGATTCCCGACGAAACTGTGCCAGTAGATCATCTGAGTATTTTCATTTGCCATATTGTGCGCCCAGATAGGCTGGTAATTTCCGTTCCAGATTCCGTAGAGTGCAAATGGAGCATCATTTTCCGATGTACCGCTGATGAAAAGATACCTGCCGAATTTCCACATCTTTTCCATTAGTTCGGGTGACTGCTCGGAAGTAAACGCCTGATGGAGCAAAGATTCATTGCTTTTTTCATTATATCCGTCCAGTTCCAGTTCGGCACTGTGGTATAGTTTTGCATGTAACGGAATATGCGATGCAAGCATGTCGTCATAGCTTTTGCTGTGTGACAAAATCCAATCTTTCGCTTTTGGCAAACCTCTTTTAGAGGTTTCTTTAATAAACGGACGTATCATAACAGTAATTTCATCAGCGCTTTCTACAAAAATCCGTCCAAACTGAGCTTTTTGAGTCCCGTTGGAGATGATATGTATTGCCATTCCAAAATAGCGGTCATCAAGATTGGAAGATTCATATAAGATCCAGTCATCCGTTACCTCGATATGTTTTTGGACCGCGATTTTCTGATAACTTTCCGGAATTTCAAGCCCGGGAACTGTATGGATATCTGCCATGAAATTTGCGCAGATTACAGGGCTGGAGGCCTGGATCCGATATAGGATCATATCATCAGCTCTGGAGACAAAACCATCGCACCGATAACGGACGTCCTGATCCTGCCACTGGCAGGATGCTTCACCGGTATCCATCTGGAGTACCCTCAGATAATCGTGAAATGTCCCATGAGGAATAATTTGTATTTTCAGATCGCCGACAGGAAGAGGAGATTCCAGTTTTGAATTATAACCTTGTCGTTTTAATTCATTAACAAGCTCCCAGCTGGCTTCTTTAAACATTCCCTGATCCATTTTGCTGCGCATCCGTTCGAGCGCATGGTGAACATCCGGAAGCCTGTTCGCTTCTCCGCCATACCATAGACCGCCATCTGTGACCATGAGTGTCTGTTCTTTTGTCCCGCCGTAAAAACTGGCTCCGGTATGCCCGTTCCCACTGACTAAAGCTTCTCTCCATGTTTCTCTCCACCATGAAGACGGATACTGCATATAGATACTGTCACGTGTGAGTATAATTGGTTTCCACATTTTTTCCTCCTCTGCTCTTGTGTGTGATGGATAACCGGGAGCAATATTCCGGTTTACACAAGAATCATATTATCTACAGTATAAATATACTATGTCGGATTTTTCAGAGAAAATCATGACAAACTATATAAAAACATGTCGCTTTTTTACAGGAAAGGGACAGAATGCTCTCTAATAGTTATGTCTGGCGTCTGCGATACTCCTGCGGGGACAGTTTATAATATTTCCGAAAGGAGGATGAAAAATATTCTACAGATGAAAATCCGAGCTTTTCTGAAATGGAAGTGATGCTTTCCTGTGATGAGGAAAGAAGCTGGAGTGCAGCTGCCATTTTACTTTCACGTTTTTTCTGGCTGAAAGTTTTCCCGTAATGTTCCCTTAGAAAACGTTGGGTTTGACGTGGAGAAAGACCGATGCGGTTGGCAAGGCTTTCAAGCGAAAGTGTGGCATATTCGTAAATAAAGTATTGTTCTATAAGAAGAGAACGTCTTTCCGACAGAGTGGTTTGCGCGGATAGAGTGGGAAAATTGACGGTTTGTTTGTAATTGCGCAGAAGAGCGATAATAAACTGGCATAATAAAGCTCTGATTTGATCGAGGTATCCCAATTCTTGAGCTGTTAATTCATGGAAAATTTGATTGAGTACAGGCAGTACGTTTTGATTATCCTGTCCGTACCAGAAAACCTGATTCAGAAAGAAATGTGCCAGAGGACTCTTTTTAGAATCCGGTATATTTTTCGTATCTAGAGACAAGTATATACAATATTCGGTCAGGGGATCCTCTTTGTCAGGGGTCTGTGAATGTATGACATGTGGGCCGGTGACATAGAGAGTATTAGGCAAAACGGAATAAAACGAATTGTCAATAACGGCGCTCCCTTTGCCGGAAAAAATATAATGAATTTCATAATTCCCATGTCCGTGGCTGTGCTCCGGCATGCTTTCTTCTAAAATTCCGCGACTGATGCTTTCAACCCGAAACAGTGCGTGATTAAAGCGAAAAGTTACCTCAATAGAAAAAGTTTCTACGCCCATGTCATTTCTCCAATCTTCTGTTATTTTATTCTGAGTTTAATAAAAAAGATGTCCATGGTCAATAACTATCATGTCGTAAAATTATAGATAAAATATGACAGATTACTCCCCGAAATGTCGCATTATTATCTTACATGAGAAAGGCGGATGAATATATACTGATTATACAAAATAAACAAAAAACAAGCGCTTATTGATTGTTTGATGCACAAAATGGAGAGATGAAAGGTAAGAAAGGATGGCTGAGATGAGAAAAAAAGCAGCGAGGAGTGCGGCGGTTGTTCTGGCAGCGGCAATGGTGGTTGGTACATTGGCCGGATGCGGAGCCAAAGATCAGGGGAGTGAAGCAACATCTAACCGTACAGAAGATGGAACCGGTTTTAAAGACTATTCGGAAGGGTTCCCAGAAGAAGTTACGATTCAGATTCCGGTATATGACAGGGCATATGAAGGTTGGGATCCTACGGATAATTATTATACAAATTGGGTGCAGACAGAATTTGGTGATAAATACAACATAAATGTAGAGTATGTGGCAATCGGACGTACGACGGAAGTGCAGGATTATATGCAAATGATCGCAGCGCAGACAGCGCCTGATATAATCATGAGCTATGACATGCCGCAGGCGGTTAATTACTATAATAAGGGAAGCAACGAATTGTTCCAGCCTTGACCAAAGGGGGACGGCGTTTTGGCGTACCCTCTCGAAGCGTTCGAAGAACGCGCAGCCACAGAGTGAAATTCTGTGTTCAAGAGGGGATTGGAGGCACTGCCCTCAACAAGCATTGCTTGCTACATGACGTTTCCCGGAATGTGTTTTCAAAAAATGCTCATGCTGCTATAATCTAAGAAATGGTTTTCATGCTTTGAAGGGGAAAAGCGCACGGCCATTGTACTTTCTGATCCCAAGGGGTATCACTAGATGGAAAAAATCTTTCTTTTGGAGGATGACGCTACGTTGAGCCGTGGCATCAGTATGGCGCTAAGTGGACCAGAATGCGCGGTTATCCTGGCAGATTGTCTTACCCAGGCTCAGGAAAAACTGGCAGGTCCCTCTTATGATCTTCTGATTCTTGACATCAATCTCCCGGATGGCAGTGGCCTTGATTTGCTGCGCAAGCTGCGCGACCAAGGAAACGAAACGCCCACGATTCTTCTGACTGCCAACGATCTGGAACTGGACGAGGTAACCGGGCTGGAAGCGGGAGCGGATGACTATATTACCAAACCATTTTCACTGGCGGTGCTGCGGGCAAGAGTCCATGCACAGCTTCGCCGCGGCAGCCGTCCCGCCTCTGCCAAACTGGAAGTCGGACCTTTTGTCTTTGATTTTGACAAAATGCTGTATCGCAGGGATGATCTTGAAATCGATCTTTCCAAAACGGAACAGAAATTGTTGCGGGTATTGGTGGAGAATCGGGGCCATGTGGTGTCCAGATCCACACTGGTGGACCGGGTATGGACGGACGGTGCTGAATTTGTAGAGGAGAACGCTCTCTCGGTCACTGTAAAACGGTTGCGCGGCAAGCTGGAAAAGGACCCTGCGAAGCCAGAATATCTGAAAACTGTATACGGTATAGGGTACACCTGGGCGGTGAAGTGATGGACATTTATATTTTTATCGGATTGGTAGTGGTAGCGGCAGTGGCTGTGTTGTTATTGGAGCGTTGGCAAACTATTAACACTATAAAGCAGCTGGACAAGATGCTGGAAACCGCTATAGACGGCAACTTTGCGGAAGAAACTTTCGATGAAAGCCGGCTTTCGGCCCTGGAAAGCCGGCTGGCCCGTTACCTGAGAGCCAGCTCACTTTCCGCACGAAAGGTGAAAGAGCAGAAGAATCAGATCAGTTCTCTGATTTCCGATATCTCCCACCAGACCAAGACGCCGGTGGCCAATCTGCAGCTTTATACCCAGTTGCTGGCTGAGCAACCGCTGACACCGCAAGGGACCGAGTGCGTCCAAGCGATTTCGGCACAGGCGAACAAGCTCCAGGCTCTGATGGAAGCTCTGGTGAAGACTTCCCGTCTGGAAAACGGAATTTTAGAATTGCACCCTGAAGCCTTCGAAATTGCGCCCGTGGTAGAACAGGCGGTTGCACAGTATGTACCGAAGGCATCCCAAAAGGGAATCTCCTTGACGGCAGAACCGCCAGAGGAAACCGCTGTATTGGACCCCAAGTGGACGGAAGAAGCTCTTTGCAACTTGCTGGACAACGCTGTGAAATACACCCCTTCAGGCGGGAAGATTACGGTGGATGTGAAGCAGTATGAACTGTTCTCGGCCATCCGGGTTACCGATACAGGCCCCGGCATTTCAGAAACAGACCAGGCGAAGATTTTCGGACGCTTTTACCGTGGCTCCGGGAACTACCAGACGGAGGGGGTGGGTACGAAGCCATTTCGGCGGGGCTATCTGCTCTTTGGCGAGAGACATGGGTGTTTTTTGATGTAGCGGATGTAGATGCCAGTTATCCATTTGCAAAGGCTCTTTATAATGAGATTGTGGACCGCTCCGGCGATGAAGTGATGCAGCTGGATGTCTATGAACTGGTGTCCGAGCTGCTGGCAGAAGAGGCTGGTAAGCCCTATGAGTTTGACCGGGAGAATGTGGCAGCCTATGATTTTCCGGTGATGGACCGGGAGGACCGGGACAGCACAGAGTTCCGCAACTACTGGCTCTATATGCCCCAGTTCCGGGTATTGGATCAAAACGATTTTGTTACCACGATGGCTGTATTTCTTATGCTTTTCATCTTTATCGCTCTGATTTGCTTTGCGGCAGTCATTGTAATTGCCTTCACCCGCTGTATGACGATTGCGCTTACCAATGTGCATGTGTACGACGATCTTCGGCATCTCGGAGCCCCGAAGTCTTACCTTTTCCGCTCCGTTAAAGGACAGGTTTCCAAGGTGTTCCTGGTGCCTGCTATTGTTGGTACTCTGATTATTGCAGCCTTCTATACCATGATCATGTATTTTAATGACAATCGTTTTACTCCTGGTGAGTTGGCGGGCATGGGGGCCTGTGCTGCCGTGGTTGCGGTACTGTCGTTGATGCTCTACGGCGTGTACCGCTTTACCAGAAAGAGTGTATGCCGCAGTCTTGGAATTTGACAAAGCACATCCGAGATTGGTGGCAGGGGATAGGGATAGCTCCCAATAAGCGGCGAAGAGCTCTGCCAGGGTTTTGTGAAGCCGTTTCAATGTCTATCAAAAAAGCCAGCCGGAAAAACAATGCCGGCTGGCTCTTTATTGCGATGTTGCTGTATCAATTGTGTTCGGCAGATGCCTTCAGCCGCTGATAATATCCGTCCACATAGGAGATGTACACAATGCCGCCGATGACATAAGCGATGGCGGTAATTGCAAAGCCGAAGGGCAGACCGGTGGTTTCCTGCAGAAATCCCATCAGCAGAGAGCCGATGCCGATGCCCACATCGTAGGAGAGCATATAGGTGGCATTGGCCACACCCCTCTTGGGCGCAGGAGTGGACCCGGTTACAAAGGATTGGAACAGGGGCTGCAAAATTCCGTACCCGAGGCCGAAGAAAAATCCGGCCGCAAGCAGGTGTACGCCGGAGTCCATAAACAGATAACTGACCATGGTCACGATCAGAAGAATAAGACTGATATACACCAGGATGCGGTGGCGACCGGCGTCAATCATCTTTTGGGTGGACAACTTGGAAACCAGCATTCCGGCGACCAGGAAAATGTAAAAGTACGGCAGAAATGCGCTCAATCCTTTTTCCTGGGCGAAGATGGAGGAGTAGGCAATCACGGCGCCATATGGAATCATAAGAAACATCATGTTGAACATAAAAGGAAGTGCCGGTCCGTGAATGGTATCGCGCAGCGAAAACTTTTTCCGGGTGGTTTTGGGGTAGCGGATGCGGCAGCAGGAAACGCAGATCAGCGCCGCCACCGTGATCCCAAAGATGGTCATAAAGGAAGCCTGGCTGTTCATATGGCTCTGAACCTGTAACCCCACATAAGGACCCACGGCCATGCCGATGGAGACGGTAAAGGCGAAGCGATTGATTCCCTCGGTGATCTTGGCAACGGGCAACACATCCCCGGCCAGCGTCATGGTGGCAGAACCGCAGACCGAGTATACGGCCCCCATATACAGTCGGATGACAATCAGGATGCCGAACACCGGAAACAGAATGAACGCAGGGAAGGAAAGGCAAAACAGGGCAAGGAACAACAGGTACACATGATATCGGTTGAAGTTATCCAGCAGATACCCGGCCACGGGACGAAAAAGAATGGTGGCCACCGACATGGCAGTCAGTACGATGCCAATTTTGGAACCGGTAATCCCAATTTCCTGACAATAGATGGGAATGATGGGAATAGAAGCATAAAAGGCGGCCAGCACAAGCAAATTGGTGATGAAAAGCAAAATGAATTTACGATTCCAGATTTTTTCACTTTTTTCCATGCAAAAACTCCTTTACAAAAAAATATGGTGGCAATTGCCACCATATTGGTGTAACACGTCCCTCTTGCGTCGTCAATATCCGGTTGCAATTGCCACTAAATAAGCTATAATTAAGAAAGAAGAGAAAGGGGAGGCATTCAGATGAGCTACAGCACAGACAGCCCGTTCAAAGACATTTCCATCCTGTACCGAAAGGCACACATCTGGCTGAACAACGGATGTGCGGCACAGGATCTTACCGCGGCGCAAGCGGTGGTGATTCTGATTGTATGTGATTTCAAAATGCTGACACAGGATGAAATCACCAAGAGACTTTCTTTGGATAAGAGCGTAATCGCAAAGACGGTCACGAAATTGGAAGAATTGGGATTCCTGAAGCGGAGCACGAACGCCAAGGACAAGCGAACCTATGATATCTGCCCGACACCCAAGGCATGGGCTGTTTATCCGATTATCAAAGAACAGGTGGAAGGCTGTTTCCGAAGGATGACCCAAGGAATGTCGGATGAAGAACGGGAGATATTCCGGCGTCTGTTGTCCAGGGCTGCACAGTCAGCATTGAAACAGGAAGAATAGAAGGTAAAAAGCCGTGGATACCGAATGGTATCCACGGCTTTTTGATGGCGCCGAATAGGCATGATAAAATCCCCCAGTTCAACTGGGGGTGGATAAAAAATACTTTAGTGAAGAGAAAGAACCTCCTGTGC
>NZ_JACJJP010000019.1 GCF_016900095.1 Gemmiger formicilis | reverse complement strand
TTTCGGGGCTCCCTTTAGGGAGCGACCACAGGAGATAGGCCCTTATAGGGCCTGTTCAAACCACCCGTTCAACGGGTGGTTTTGATTAGTCTGGCATGGCAGATTCTGTCGGACACAATTCGTTCAAATATTGTTACCAAATTCTTCAAATGCCTTTTATACGTTTGCCACAATCTGCCGGTATACTTATAACTGTCAAAAGGAACAGCAAAACAAACGACAAGGCTCAAACGCCGAAAATACCCACTGCGCCCTTTGCCATGCGAGGACCGGCCGCAATCGCGGCCAAAGATCCGGCAAAGGCCAGACAACCAACAACACCGGTCCCCAACCGGTTTTACATATACATTCCCCCTCAAAATCGCAAGCAACACAAACCCCCGCCTTCCGTAGGTATGGAAGGCGGGGGTTTGTGTTTGTCATTGCTTTTTTACAGGGCGGCGATGTCTGCCAGCAGGGCATCCACGTCCTCGTCCCGGGTGGCCCAGCTGGTGCAGAACCGCACCACCCGCAGGCCCGGTTCCACAGCGCTCATCTCACTGACGCTGTACTTCTGTTCCAGCGTCTGAATCCAGGCTTCGGGCAGCACCGGGAACTGCTGGTTGGTGGGGGAGTCATACAGCATATGGCATCCCTTGGCCGCAAAAGCGTCCCGGATGCGCATGGCCTGGGCGTCCGCCTTTCTGGCCAGGGCCAGGTAGGGCATGGCGTCGCCTTCGCCCTCCAGCAGGGCCAGAAACTGCAGCCCCAGCAGGCGGCCTTTGGCCAGCATGCCGCCGTGCTGCTTGATGGCATAGCGGAAATCCTTGGCCAGGGCCGGGTGGGTCAGTACCAGGGCTTCGCCGAAGAGAGCGCCGCACTTGGTGCCGCCCAGATAGAAGGCGTCGCACAGAGCGCCGTAATCCTTCAAGGTCAGGTCGTTGGCATCACTGGCCAGGCCGTAGGACATGCGGGCGCCGTCCACAAACAGGTATAGCCCGCAGGCGCGGCAGACCCGGGAAAGCTCGGTCAGCTCGCTTTTGCTGTACAGGGTGCCCCATTCGGTGGGGTTGGAGATGTACACCATGCCGGGCTGGACTTCGTGCTCATGGCTGGGATTGGCCCAGTGGGCGTCCACGGCGGCCTGGACCTGGGCGGCGGTGATCTTGCCGTCATGGCCGGGCAGGGTCAGGCACTTGTGGCCGGTGGCCTCCACGGCGCCGGTCTCGTGCACATGGATGTGGCCGCTGTCGGCACACAGCACGCCCTGCCAGGGCTTGAGGGCGGCGTCAATCACCGTAAAGTTGGCCTGGGTGGCACCCACCAGAAACTGCACTTCCGCTTCCGGCGTGCCGCACAGGGCGCGGATGCGGTCCCGGGCCTGGTCACAGTAGGTGTCCTCCCCGTAGCCGGGGGTCTGTTCCAGATTGGTGCGGCACAGAGCGTCCAGAACCGGAGCTGCTGCGCCCTCGCCGTAGTCACACTCAAAACGAATCATAACAGAGTATACGCCTCACTTTTTATTCATACAGAGGGAACCGCGCGGTCAGATCAGCCACCCGCGCCGCCACTTCGTCTTTCTTGTTGTCAAAGTCAAAGATGCAGTCGGCAATGCAGTCGGCGATGATCTTCATTTCGGCGGGGCCCATGCCGCGGGTGGTCACGGCGGGGGTGCCCAGACGCACGCCGCTGGTCACGAAGGGGCTGCGCTTCTCGCCGGGAACGGTGTTCTTGTTGGCGGTGATGTGCACCTCGTCCAGATTGTGTTCCAGCTCCTTGCCGGTGCAGTCCACATCGGTCAGGTCAATCAGCATCAGATGGTTGTCGGTGCCGCCGGAAACCAGCTTCACCCCGCGGGCCGTCAGGCCGTCGGCCAGGGCCGCGGCGTTCTCCACGATCTTGTGGGCGTACTCCTTGAAAGCGGGGGAGAGGGCTTCGCCGAAGCAGACCGCCTTGGCGGCGATGACGTGCTCCAGCGGGCCGCCCTGGGTGCCGGGGAAGATGGCGGAATTGATCCGCTTGGCAATGTATTCGTTGTTGGTCAGGATCAGGCCGCCCCGGGGGCCGCGCAGGGTCTTGTGGGTGGTGGTGGTCACCACGTCGGCGTAGGGCACCGGGTTCTGGTGCATGCCGCCGGCCACCAGACCGGCAATGTGGGCCATGTCCACCATGAGCATGGCGCCGTAGCCGTGGGCAATCTCGCCCAGCTTCTCAAAGTCGATGGCCCGGGGATAGGCGGAGGCGCCCGCCACCAGCAGCTTGGGGCGGACCTTGGCCACCTGCTTGGCCAGGGCGTTGTAATCGATGAAGCCGTTTTCGTCCACGCCGTAGGAGACGAAGTTGTAGTTCTTGCCGCTCATGTTCACCGGGGACCCGTGAGTCAGGTGACCGCCCTGGGACAGATCCATGCCCATGACGGTATCGCCCAGGTTGAGCAGGGCAAAGTAGACGGCCAGGTTGGCCTGGGCGCCGGAATGAGGCTGCACGTTGGCGTACTTGGCGCCGAACAGCTCGCAGGCCCGGCGGATGGCAATGTTCTCCACCTCGTCCACATACTGGCAGCCGCCGTAGTAGCGGTGGGCGGGGTAGCCCTCGGCGTACTTGTTGGTCAGCACGCTGCCCATGGCCGCCATAACGGCGGGGGAAACGATGTTTTCGCTGGCGATGAGCTCAATGTTCTGGCGCTGGCGCCCCAGTTCGCGCTGCATGGCGGCGCCCAGTTCTGGGTCCGCGGCTTCCACAAAGCCGATGGTGTTCATCATGTCCTTGTACATGGTTCTTCTCTCCTTTCATCTGTCAGAGCGGGCGCTCACAGGCTGCCCTTGGTGGAAAGTACCCCTTCAATGCGGGGGTCGCGGCGGGTGGCGGCGTCCAGTGCCTTGGCAAAGGCCTTGAACATCGCTTCCAGTTTGTGGTGGTCGTTCTCGCCGTACAGCACCTTCAGGTGCAGGTTCATGGCCGCCGTGTAGGATACCGCGTAAAAGAACTCCCGGGCCATCTGGGTGTCCATACCGCCGCAGTTCTGGGAAGCAAAGGCCGCGTCGTACACAAAGTACGGCCGCCCGCCCAGGTCCACGGCACACAGGGCCAGGGTTTCGTCCATGGGCAGCAGACAGCTGCCGTAGCGCACAATCCCCGCCTTGTCCCCCAGGGCTTTGGCGATGGCCATGCCCAGGGTGATGCCGGTGTCCTCAATGGTGTGGTGGCTGTCCACGAAAAGATCGCCCTCACACTTCACGGTCAGATCAAACAGCCCGTGGCGGGCAAACCCGTCCAGCATGTGGTCAAAGAACCCGATGCCGGTGTGCAGGTCGGCGCGCCCCGTGCCGTCCAGATCGATGGTCACGGTCACACAGGTTTCCCGGGTCTGGCGGGTCACCGTAGCCGAACGTCCCATATGCGTCCCCTCCTTATGCCTGGCCGGCCTCCTCCTTTTTGTGCACGGGGTCCGGCCAGTGGGTTCCCGGCACAAAATAATCCGCAAATTTGGTGGGCAGTTCCTGACCCAGGCGGGTCACGCCGCCGTACAAATGCTTGGAACACAGGTCACGTACCTGGGCGGTGTCCTTGGCGGCAATGGCCCGCAGCAGATCGTCGTGTTCGCTGACAATCTCATCAAAGTTGCGGGCTTCCACCAGATCCAGCATCCGGAAGCGGGAATAGCTGTTCTGGTTGGTCTGGATCAGCTCCCACAGCTGGTCCTTGCCGGTGGCGGTGAACCAATATTCGTGCAGACAGCCGTCCAGATGGTAAAAGGCTTCCGGCGCCGGGTCCGGCTGCAGGGTCAGACGGCGCAGGGCGTTGTTGCGGGTGTGGAGCTGTTCCATCTGTTCGGGGGTGCACAGCTCACAGAAATCCAGCAATACCGCCGTTTCCACCGCCACCCGCAGATAAATCTGCTGGCTGATGGTATCAAAGTCCAGTCGGGTCACGTGGGTGGATTTGTAGGGGGTGACCTCGATCAGACCGGCGATGCGCAGCTCCTGCAGCACGCTGCGGATGGGGGTGCGGGAAACGCCGAATTCCTCACACAGGGCGTTTTCCCGCAGCACCGCACCGGGTTTGCGCTGCAGAGACATGATCTCGTTGTATAATTGGTTATAAATATCACGACTTGTATAATTCTGCGTCACGAAAATGGCTCCTGTTCTACGATTACACCCGTTCAGGTATAGTACAAAATATACCATTCCCGTGCGGCATCGTCAACCCAAAGGGGCGCCGCGGCGGCCGTCCCGCAATTTTCGCATACTGTTTACGATTTGGCAACACATTTTCCCGACCCTCGCGCTAAAATAAATGTAAACAGGGCGCGGAAAGCGGGATTTCTGTGCCTAACCGGCATTGCGGGCCGGCTTTTTTCGGAAAGGAACTTATACGCAATGGGCAAAATCATCGGAATTGATTTGGGCACCACCAACAGTTGTGTGGCGGTAGTGGAGGGCGGCCGCCCGGTTGTGATTCCCAACCGGGAAGGGCAGCGCACCACCCCGTCGGTGGTGGCCTTTACCAAAACGGGGGAACGACTGGTGGGCGACCCGGCCAAGCGCCAGGCGGTCACCAACGCGGCCCGCACTGTCTGCAGCGTCAAGCGCAAGATGGGCAGTGACGCCCGCATTCCCATCGACGGAAAGTGCTATACCCCGCAGGAGATCAGTGCCCTGATCCTGCAAAAACTGCGGGCGGACGCCGAGGCCTACCTGGGCGAACCGGTGACCGAGGCGGTCATCACCGTACCGGCCTATTTCAACGATGCCCAGCGCCAGGCCACCAAGGATGCCGGGCGCATTGCAGGGCTGAATGTTCGGCGCATCATCAACGAACCCACCGCCGCAGCCCTGGCCTACGGGCTGGACAACGGCAAGGCCCAGACCGTCATGGTGTACGACCTGGGCGGCGGTACTTTTGATGTCTCCCTGATCCAGATCGGGGACGGCATCGTGCAGGTGCTGGCCACCTGCGGCGACAACCACCTGGGCGGCGACGACTTTGACGAGCGCATCGCCAACTGGCTGATGGAAAATTTCCGCGCCGAGCATGGTGTGGACCTGCATAACGACCCGGTGGCGGTACAGCGCCTGCGGGAGGAGGCGGAAAAGGTCAAGAAGGAGCTTTCCAGCGCCCGCCAGGCCGATATCAACCTGCCCTTCCTGGCCAGCACGGCCAACGGACCGGTGCATCTGCAAACCACCCTGACCCGGGCCAAGTTCGACGAACTGACCTCCGATCTGGTGGAGCGCACCGCCCTGCCGGTGAAGAACGCCCTGCGGGATGCGGGGCTGGCCGCCAACGACCTGGATCAGGTACTGCTGGTAGGCGGTTCCACCCGCATTCCGGCGGTGCAGGCCAAGGTGATGCGGATGATCGATCTGGAGCCTTCCAAGACGCTGAACCCCGACGAATGCGTGGCCCTGGGAGCCGCCGTGCAGGGGGGACGGCTGGGGGGCGAGGTGCTGGCCAGCGGCGGAGAGAGCCTGCTGCTCATGGATGTGACCCCCCTGACCCTGTCCATCGAGACGGTGGGCGGTGTGGCCACCCACCTCATCGAGCGCAATTCCACCATCCCCACCCGGTTTTCCAAGATCTTCACCACGGCGGCTCCCTTCCAGTCCACCGTGGAAATCAAAGTGCTGCAGGGGGAACGGGAGTTCGCCCGGGATAATAAGCTTTTGGGCACCTTCACCCTCAAGGGAATCAAGCGGGCCTGGGCTGGTGTGCCCCAGATCGAGGTCACCTTTGACATCGACGCCAACGGCATTGTGACGGTCAGCGCCAAGGACCTGGAGACCGGCAAGCATCAGAGCATCACCATCACCGGCACTTCCAACCTCAGCGAGGAGGAAATCCAGCGGGCCATGCGGGACGCGGCCATGTATGCCGGGCAGGACAAGGAACGCAAAGCCGCCATCGAGGCATTGAACGCGGCGGAAAGCGCTCTCTACCGGGTGAACACGGCTCTGGGCAGCAAGGCGGGCAAAGCCCTGGACCGGGAGAGCAAGAACCACATCAAGGAGGCGGAGAAAGCGCTGGAAAAGCAGACCCGCCGCAAGAAGGCCGAAACCATGACCCCGGTGGACACCCAGGCGGTGGTGGAGGCCCGGGAACAGCTGGAACAGGCAGCGGCATCCCTGCTGGCTGCCTGGGAAAGCGAACAGCGCACCGCGGCACAATAAATCAAGGAAAAAGAGGCTTCCCACAGCGGGAAGCCTCTTTTGGTTTGTTGGGTTACAGATAGCTGGGTTCTTCCCGGCGCTGTCCGGCCAGGGAAGGACGGTCCAGCACCGCACCGGCGCCCAGGGCCACGCAGTCCAGGGGCGCTTCGGCAATGTGTACCTCGATGCCGGTCTCGTTCTGGATCAGGGTGTCCAGCCCGCGCAGCAAAGCGCCGCCGCCCGAAAGCATGATGCCCCGGTCAATGATATCGCTGGACAGTTCCGGCGGGGTGCATTCCAGAGTGTCCTTGATGGCGTCCACAATGCGCATCAGGCATTCGCTCATGGCCTCCCGGACTTCTTCGGAGCGGACCAGAATGTCCTTGGGCAGACCGTCCACCAGGTTGCGGCCCTTGATCTCCATGGAGGTTTCGGGGTCCTGGGGACAGGCGGAACCGATCTCGATCTTGATCTGCTCGGCGGTGCGTTCGCCCACCAGCAGGTTGTATTTGCGCTTGATGAAGGCGATGATGCTCTGGTCCAGGGCATCGCCGGCGCAGCGCACGCTGCGGCTGGCCACAATGCCGGACAGGCTGATCACGGCCACCTCGGCGGTGCCGCCGCCAATATCCACGATCATGCTGCCCACAGGGTCGGTGGTGGGCAGCCCTGCGCCAATGGCGGCGGCCATGGGTTCTTCCACCACCGTGACCTGCTTGGCGCCGGCCCGCACGGCCGCCTGGCGTACAGCCCGGCGTTCCACCTCGGTCACGCCGGAAGGCACGCAGATGACCACCCGGGGCCTGGCAAACAGGCTTTTGCCGCAGGCCTGGCGGATGAAGCTCTGCAGCATGGCGGCGGTGATGTCAAAGTCGGCGATGACGCCGTCTTTCAGGGGCCGCACCGCCACGATGGAGCCCGGTGCCCGGCCGATGACGGCCTTGGCTTCGTGGCCCACGCTGCGCACCCGCAGTTCATCTGTGCGGGTGTCCACCGCCACCACGCTGGGTTCCCGCATGATGATGCCCCGGCCCTTCATGTACACCAGGGTGTTGGCGGTGCCCAGGTCAATGCCGATATCTTTGGTAAACATGTTGTGCAGTCCCTCGCTGATGCTGTGAAAAAATCGGGTCAGAAAATTTGCCATTGTGCTCTCCTTTGCGCCGGGCTCCCGGCGCCAGGAGCGATCACAGTGCCATAAACTGGCTCAGCAGCTGTGCCGTTCGATGGACGGGCAGACCCATAATGTTGTAATAACATCCCTCAATGCCGCTGCACCACAGCGCGGCGTGGCCCTGAATGGCGTACGCTCCGGCTTTGTCGTAAGGCTCCGGTGTGCGCACATAGCGCAGCAGATCCTCCTCCGCGATGGGGGCAAAGTGAACGCGGGAGGTTTCCACACAGTAGGCGGCCTTGCCGCCGCCGCAGACGCACACCCCGGTATGTACCAGGTGGGTGCGACCGGACAGTGCCCGCAGCATGCGGGCCGCGTCGGCTTCGTCTTTTGGCTTGCCGAAAACCTCGCCGTCACATTCCACCACCGTGTCGCACCCGAGAACGATGTCCTCCGGGTGCTGCACCTCCACCGCCCGGGCCTTGGCCACGGCCAGCGCCTGGGCCAGATGGGCGGGGCAGTCCGCCGCAATCTTGCTTTCGTCCACGTCGCTGGCACAGACGGTGAAGTTCTTGGTGATCAGGGCAAGCAGTTCCCGGCGGCGGGGGCTGCCGGATGCAAGGATCAATGACATGGGATGTTTCCTTTCGTTGGCTATTATATAGCGTTGCGGAATCAAATCCTGGCGAAATTTAGCTTTCCGGCCGCAAGGGGGGGATTCTCAGCCCCGGCCGGTGGACCCGAACCCGCCTTCGCCCCGGGCGGTATCGCCCAAGGTATCGGCGGCCACGAAATCGGCCTGCCACACCGGTGCAATGCACAGCTGGGCAACCCGCTCGCCGGGGGCGATGGTATAGGCCTCGGTGCCCAGGTTCACCATGGGCACCTTCAATTCGCCCCGGTAGTCGCTGTCCACCACGCCCACACCGTTGGCCATGCACAGGCCGTGCTTGATGGAAAGCCCGCTGCGGGCATATACCAGGGCCACACACTCGGGGCCGGGCAGTTCGATGGCCAGCCCGGTGGGCACCAGCACCCGCTGCATGGGTTCCACGGTCAGGGGCGCGTCCAGCAGGGCGCACAGGTCGGCGGCCGCCGCGCCGGCGGTGGCGTAGGCGGGAGCCTTGGCGGCAGGATTCAGCCGCTTGAATTTCACGGTCTTGCGTTCCATATTGTCTCCTTTTGGGGGCAGGTTCAACCTGTATAGTATAATCCGCGGGTGAACTCGCTGTCAAATCCACGGCCCGCCAGCAGCAGCTCCAAAATCTGGTGGACCCGGTCGGAATCTTCCAGGGTGAAGGCGGCCAGAGCAAAATCCACTGGCAATTCCTTCAGACGGTCTCCCATGTACAGCGGCACCGGATTGTAGACGGTGCGGATGCCGGCCATGGCAGGGGCGGAACACCGCACCGGAAAATCCCGGCCCTTGCGGTCCCGCAGGCTGCCGCTGCGGGAACAGCCCTTGCAGTCCCGCACGTTTTTCAGCGGACAGGCCCGGGTCAGCATCAGGGGCATGTGGCCGTAGCACAGGGCGGCGGTGGGCAGGCCCGGGTCGATCAGGCTCATGGCGGGCAGGGGCGTTTCGGGATGAACCAGCATCCCCTGCAGGCCCAGGTCCCGCCAGCGCCCGGCAGATACGGGATTGGTCACGTTCAGGCCCATGCCGCCGTACTGGGGCAGGGAAGTGGCATACCGCAGATGGGCGGGGTTGTTCAGCACCACACCCCTGTAGCCCTGGCCCTCACAGGCCGCCAGGGCAGCCTTGACGGCTTCCTCACCGGCGCCGAAGCATACCCGGGGCAGTTCCAGCAGGGTGCGGGAACGCAACGGTTCGGGCAGTTTGGCAGCCTGTCCCACCGGCAGAACCAGAAAAGCCAGCTTGTCGGCCAGGTCTGCGGGAATCTGCTCGGCCCGCTCAAAGCGGGCGGCCAGCTTGGGCAGACCGGGACGGCGGGGCGTCCAGACGGGCAGGGAACAGGGATGTACCTCTTTGGGGGCCGGCGCGCTGCGGAATTCCAGCAGGCGCTCCAGCGCTTCCCGGCGCAGCTCGTTCCATTCGCTGCCCGGCAGGAAGGCGGTGCGGGCTTCCTCCGGAAGCTGGATGTCTCCCACACAGAAAGGGGTGCCGCCGGTCTTGGACAGCGCCCGGGTGATGGCCTCGCTCTGGTCCTTCTGGGCGGGCTGGGGCGCAGTGCGGCTCACCGCCCGGGCGGTGCGGCCTTCGGCGTCGGCGGCGGTCAGGGCAATGCTGTCGGGCAGCACTTCCACCGAGAAGGTCACCGGAATCCGGGACAGTTCCCGGCGGAACAGCTCCCGGGCCTTGGGTGTGGCCGCCCGGGTGGCGTCGGCGTCTGCCTGAGTGCGTACACCGAACATGTTTTTGTCGTTGCGTCCCACCAGATAACCGTCGGTGAAGCCAGAGCGGGAGAAGATGTCCCGCAGCAGGGTCTCATCGTAGGCCTTGCCTTCCCGGGCGGCCCGGCAGGCGGCCACGGCGGCGGCCGCGTACTCGGGGGTGCGCAGCCGTCCCTCAATCTTCACGCTGGCCACCCCGGCGTCCATCAGGGCCGCCATATGGGGTACCAGGTCCATGTCTTTCAGGCTCAGATGGCAGGCTGTGCCCGGCTGGCCGGGCCGCAGCCCGGGGGTGGCGTCAAAGGGCAGGCGGCAGGGGCCCGCACAGGCGCCCCTGTTGCCGCTGCGTCCGCCCAGAAAGGCACTCATCATGCACTGGCCGCTCACCGCCATGCACATGGCACCGTGGATGAAAACTTCCACCTCGATGGGACTGGCCTTGACCACCGCCCGGATCTCCTCCAGGGAAAGCTCCCGGGCCAGGATCACCCGGTCATAGCCCATCTCAGCCATCTGCCGGGCCCCCTCGGGGGTGTGGATGGTCATCTGGGTGGAGGCGTGCAGGTGCAGTCCGGGGGCGATCTGCTTGACCAAGGCCGCCACGGCCAGGTCGTCCGCAATCACCGCGTCGGCCCCGGCTTCAGCCACGGCCCGCACCGCATCGGCCAGACCGGACAGTTCGTTGCCGAACACCAGGGTGTTCAGGGTCACATGGACCCGCACCCCCCGGGCATGACAAAAGCGCACGGCGTCGCAGAGTTCCTCCGGCGTGAAGTTGCCGGCGCTGCGCCGTGCGTTGTACCCGGTCAGACCCAGATAAACAGCATCAGCGCCGCTGTAAACAGCGGCGCTCAGCATTTGTGCATTTCCGGCCGGGGCCAGGATCTCCGGCCCCGGAATCTTGTGGGCCATGCTCATCCGTTCAGGGCGGTGTCCCGCAGGTTCAGGCGGCGGCGCAGGTCGTCCACCTGCTTGCGCAGGGCGTCGTTTTCCCGGCGCAGTTCCTCGGCGGCCATCTTGGCGGAAGCGGCGTCCTCCAGGTAATTCTTGATCTGGCGGCGCATGTTGTCGGCGCTGCCGCTGGCCTTTTCCAGCTCGTCACGGTAGCTCAGGGCGGTCATGACAGCGGCGGTGGTGATGGACACCGTGTTGGAAGAGGACATCAGCTCGTTCATATCCAGGTTCAGGCGGTCCGCCAGGTTCTGCATATAGTCTTCACTCTCGGTGGTGGCAATCACATAGCTGGACCCGCAAATATTCAAACGTACTTTGGAAGTAGGCATACTGAAACTCCTTTGCTGCATAAAAATCTTTCTGGAAAATCAGACTCTACGCTATTGTTCACAGGTATACTATATTATAGTATAAAACCGGGCCGAGAAAAAGCCCTTTTGTGTAAAAATGCAAAATTCACGCGATGAGGGCAAAAACCCTTGCTAAATAGGAAGATTTTTACTATAATAAAAATCAAGTGGTTTGCTAAACATGTGTCAAACCGCCTGCCTCAGGACCCAGAAGCCGCCATTGTGTCGGCTTGACAAAAACGCGAAATTCTGTAGAAGGAGAGAGTCGTTTTGGTGAAATATACGGAAAAAGAGTTCGATAAGCTGCTCAAGGATACCCTGATGAGCGAGTGCAACGTCACGCTGGACGTTGCCTCGGTGGATCAGATCTACCGTTGCATGGCCGCCATCGTGCGCCAGATCATGTCCGATCAGCAGAAGAAATTCCAGGCCCGCACCCTGGGCGAAGGCAAAAAGCAGGTCTACTACCTGTGCATGGAATTCCTGATGGGCCGCAGCCTGCGCACCAGCCTGTTCAACCTGGGCCTGAACGAAGTGGCCGAGGCTGTTCTGGAAAAGGCCGGCGTCAACATCGACAGCATCTACAACCAGGAACCGGATGCCGGTCTGGGCAACGGCGGTCTGGGCCGTCTGGCGGCCTGCTACCTGGACGGTATGGCCACCGACTGCATCCCCGGCACCGGTTATTCCATCCTGTACGAGTACGGTATCTTCAAGCAGAAGATCGTGGACGGCTGGCAGCAGGAAACTGCCGACAACTGGCTGCCCGGCGGCCAGGTTTGGATCAAGAGCCATCCCGACCAGGCCCAGGAAATCCGTTTTGACGGCCAGGCCATCGAGACCTGGGACGGCGGCTTCCACCATGTCAAGTACGAAAACTACAACAGCGTCATCGCTGTGCCCAACGATATGTATGTGGCCGGTTACGGCACGTCCGGCGTGGCCAAGCTGCGTTTGTGGCAGGCCAAGGCGCCCAGCTTCGATATGAGCAGCTTCAACGCCGGCAACTACAACACCGCCATCAGCCAGAGCGCTTCCGCCGAACTGATCTCCAAGATCCTGTACCCCAACGATAACCACACCGAAGGCAAGATCCTGCGTCTGCGTCAGCAGTACTTCTTCTCCGCCGCCTCTGTGGCCGATATCCTGGGCAACCATCTGAACCAGTACGGCACCCTGGACAACCTGCCCGACAAGGTGGCCATCCAGCTGAACGATACCCATCCGACCCTGGCCATCCCCGAAATGATGCGCATCCTGCTGGATGAGTGCTCCTACAGCTGGGAAGATGCCTTCGCCATCTGCCAGAAGGTCTTTGCCTACACCAACCACACCGTCATGAGCGAGGCTCTGGAAAAGTGGAATGTGGACATCTTCCGTTCCACCCTGCCCCGCATCTGGCAGATCGTCTGCGAGATGGACCGCCGCTGCCGCGCCGACCTGGCCAAGGCTTTCCCCGGCGACCAGGGCAAGATCGACTATATGGCCATCCTGGGCGACAACCAGGTCCGCATGGCCAACATCTGCGCCTACACCTGCCATTCCATCAACGGCGTTTCCAAGCTGCACAGCGAGATCATCAAGGACAGCGTCTTCCACGACTACTTCCTGTACAAGCCCAAGGCCTTCAAGAACGTCACCAACGGCATTGCCTACCGCCGCTGGCTGCTGTGCGCCAACCCCGGCCTGACCGATCTGCTCAGCGAGAGCATCGGTGACGGCTTCAAGACCGACGCTTCCCAGCTCAAGAAGCTGGAAAAGTTCGCCAACGACAAGGCTTTCCTGAAGAAGCTGGACGGCGTGAAGCGGGCCAACAAGGTGCAGTTCGCCAACTATCTGGAGCGCGCCACCGGCCAGCTCATTGACCCCGATTCCATCTTCGACTGCCAGGTCAAGCGCATGCATGAGTACAAGCGCCAGCACCTGAACGCGTTGAACATCGCGGCCGAGTACCTGTACCTGAAGGCCAACCCCAACGCCGACTTCATCCCCAAGACCTATATCTTCGGCGCCAAGGCGGCCCCCGGCTACTATATGGCCAAGCAGATGATCCGCATGATCTGCAAGCTGGGCCAGCTCATTGATTCCGACCCCGCTGTGCAGGGCAAGCTGCGCATCGTCTATCTGGAAGACTACTGCGTCACCCTGTCCGAACAGCTGATGCCCGCCTCCGAAGTGTCCGAGCAGATTTCTCTGGCCGGCACCGAAGCTTCCGGCACCGGCAACATGAAGTTCATGCTCAACGGCGCCATCACCCTGGGCACCCTGGACGGCGCCAACGTGGAGATCGCCGATGCCGCCGGTCATGAGAACGAAATCATCTTCGGCATGCTGACCCCCGAGGTCAACGCTCTGAAGGGCATGGGCTACCATCCCCAGGCCTATATCTCCGACGACAACATTGCCATGGCGGTGCTGGATCTGCTGGAGAAGGGCTGGAACGGCGAAAACTTCAGCGAGATCACCAACAACCTGCGCAACAGCGACCCCTATATGGTCATGGCCGACTTCAAGGATTACCGCCGTGCCCAGGCCACTGTGCAGCAGCTGTATCGTGACCGCGAAACCTGGAACCGCATGAGCCTGATGAACATCGCCAACGCCGGCATCTTCTCCGCCGACCGTTCGGTGATGGATTACGCCCGCGATATCTGGGGCGCCACCCCGGTTCGCTGAGCCGCCCGTAAACTGACTTTCCGAAACCCGACCGCCGCCGTTTTTGTGCGGCGGTCTTTTCGGGTAAACTCACCCTGAAGGGACGGACGATCAATCTATGTCGCATACCTTTTTCAACAGCCGCCTGCCCCAATTCAAGACCCCCTTCGGGGCCGTGCCGGCGGGCACGGCGGTCACCCTGCACCTGGATGTGCCCCAGGACTACGGCTATGTGGACCCCCATCTGGTGCTGACCAAAGACCGGGAAGACCCTGTGCACTACCGCATGGACTTTGACGGGCAGGACCAGGGCTCCAACCATTTCTCGGTCACGGTGAAGCCCACCACGTCGGGCCTGTATTTCTATTATTTTGATCTGTATACCGACTTCCGCAAAATCTGCCGCGGCGCCAATGCCGAGGGCGAACTGACCTGGGTGGAAGGGGATTGCTGGCAGCTGACCGTCTATGAACCGGACTTCAAAACACCGGACTGGATCAAGAACGGCACCATGTACCAGATTTTCCCCGACCGCTTCTGCGAGGGCGTGCCCAACAAGCCCATGCCCTTTGCCGACCGCATCTACCGCCCGGACAAGACCGGCGAACCTTATTTCTGGCCCACCGAACAGCCCGAAGGCTACCTGAATATGGACTATTACGGCGGCGACTTTGTGGGCATCCAGCAGAAACTGCCCTACCTGCAAAGGCTGGGCATCAGCTGCATCTACCTCAATCCCATCTTTGAGGCCCATTCCAACCACCGGTACAACACCGCCGACTATCTGAAAGCCGATCCGCTGCTGGGTACCAACCGGCAGTTTGCCGATCTGTGCACCGAGGCCAAGCGGTACGGCATCCGCATCATTCTGGACGGCGTGTTCAGCCACACCGGTTCGGATTCCCGCTATTTCAACCGGGAAGGCCGCTACGGCCCCGGCGGTGCCTATCGTGACCGCCACTCGCCCTACCGCGGCTGGTACGATTTCGACTCCGGCTACAAGTGCGGCTACCGCAGCTGGTGGGGCTTCGAAACCCTGCCCGAAGTGCAGGAGGATTCCCCCTCCTACACCGAGTTCGTCTGCGGCAAGGGCGGTGTCATCGATACCTGGCTCAATTTGGGGGCTTCCGGCTTCCGGCTGGACGTGGCCGACGAACTGCCCGATGATTTCATAGAAAAGATTCGTGCTGCCGTCAAATCCCATGGCGAGGACAAACTCCTCATCGGGGAAGTGTGGGAGGACGCCACCACCAAGGAAGGCTTCGGTCACCGCCGCACCTACCTGCGTGGCCACGGCCTGGACACCACCATGAACTATCCCTTCCGCAACGCCGCCATTGATTTTGTCTGTGGCGCCAAGGCGGAGGAGATTGCCGACCGCATCCTTTCCATCTGCGAAAACTACCCCAAACCGGCGCTGGACTGTGCCATGAACTTCCTGTCCACCCATGATACCGAGCGGGCCATCACCGCCATTGCGGACGAGCCCGCCAACGGGCGGGACCGCTTCTGGCAGAGCGGCCGGCGTATCCCGGCTGCCCGGATGGAGGACGCCATCCGCCGTCTGCTGCTGGCCTACGCCCTGATCTACACCCTGCCCGGTGTGCCGTGCGTCTATTACGGGGACGAGATTGCCATGCAGGGGTACCGCGATCCCTTCAACCGGGCGTTCTACGACTGGAACAGCACCGAAAAGCGTCTGCGCGGCCCGCTGGCCAACCTGGCCAACCTGCGCCGCAGCTGCGACGCGTTCGACGGCGGCAGCATCGAGCTGGTGGAGGCAGCGGAGGATGTGCTGCACTTCCGCCGCGTGGGCAAAACCCAGACCGCCGAAGTCATCCTGAACCGCGGCCCGCACCTGCTGTGCACCCAGGCCTTCGGCAAATCCGCCGAGGTCAATCCCGGCGGGTTCACCATTCTGGTGGAGGACAACCATCCCCGGAATGTGGGCTACTTCAAAATCTACTGAGAAAACGACCGCTGTCCATTGGGGCAGCGGTCGTTTTTTTGCATCCGGGGCCAGGCAGTGCCATATTCTGGGAAGGGCAAGGCATTTTTTGCGCAGCGACAGGAACCGCCCGGCAAAGCTTTCACAATTTTACAAGGGGGTATATTGACTTTACAATCCCCGGCTGTTAAGATTATGCCAGATAGCAGAAGGAGGGATTCGAAGCTATGGATAGCATTATATGGCTCATCGCCGTCATCGTCTTTGTGGCTGCCGAAGCCGCCACAACCGCCTTGATTTCCATCTGGTTTGCGGTGGGGGCGGCCGTGGCTTTGATCGTCAGTCTGTTCACCAATTCGCTGCCCGTTCAGTTCCTGGTGTTTGCGGTGGTGTCCGCCGTGACCCTGGCCATCATGGTTCCCACCCTGGCGGCCCGCCGCCGCAACAAAAAAGCCCCGGTCACCAACGGTTCGGCCCTCAGCGTGGGCAAGCGGGGTGTGGTGCTGCAGGCCATTCTGCCCGGAGAGATCGGCCGGGTGCGGGTGGACGGCCTGGACTGGCAGGCCCGGGCGGAGGAAGCTCTGCCCCAGGGCACCCGCTGCCTGGTGACCGCCGCCGACGGCGCCATCCTGACGGTGTGCGCCGCGCCTGTGGAAGAAACCGTATAAGCATGCCGGCGGCGCGCCCCTGTTTTGGCGCCGCTTTGGCGAAAAATAGCATTTTTTCAAAGTAGAAGGAGGTAATCTCATGCCCTGGGGAGTCATTCTCGTCGCCATCCTGCTGGTGGTTGCACTGGTGGTGATTGTGCGCTGCATCGTCATTGTTCCGCAATCCAACTCTTACGTCATCGAATCGCTGGGCGTCTATAAAGAAACCTGGGACGCCGGCCTGCACATCAAGGTGCCTTTCATCGAGCGCATCGCCCGCCGGGTTTCTCTCAAGGAAGAGGTGGCCGACTTTCCCCCGCAGCCGGTCATTACCCGGGATAATGTCACCATGATGATCGACACGGTGGTCTTCTTCCAGGTGTTTGACGCCAAGGCCTACGCCTACGGCGTGACCCGGCCCATCGCCGCCATCGAAAACCTGTCCGCCACCACCCTGCGTGATATCATCGGTTCCATGTCCCTGGATGAAACCCTGACCAGCCGTGACCTGATCAACACCAAGATCACCGCCACCCTGGACGAAGCCACCGATCGCTGGGGCATCAAGGTCAACCGCATTGAGCTGAAAAACATCGAGCCGCCGCAGGAAATCCGCACCGCCATGGAAAAGCAGATGAAGGCCGACCGGGAAAAGCGCGCCAGCATTCTGCTGGCCGAAGGCGAGAAGCAGGCCGCCATCACCCGCGCCGAAGGCGAGAAGGAAAGTGCCATTCTGCGGGCCGAGGCCGTCAAGGAACAGAAGATCCGGGAGGCCGAAGGCCAGGCCCAGGCCCTGCTGCTGGTGCAGAAGGCCAAGGCCGACTCCATCCGCCTGATCAACGAAGCCGCCCCCTCCGAGAACATGCTGGCCCTGCGCAGCATGGAAGCCATGGAGCGGGTGGCGGACGGCAAGGCCACCAAGATCATTGTGCCCAGCAACATGCAGGACATGGCTGCCACCGTTTCCGCCATCAAGGCGGTGGCGGGGGACACCAGCGGTGCCGCCGGCAAGTAACCCCAATTTTATACAAAATACAAAAAAACGGGCCCGTCGTACCATCACGGTACGGCGGGCCCGCCGTTTATATAAGATAATCAGAGCATATACTCTTCAAACCGGTGCAGATCGTCAATCTTCACGGTACCCTTGTAGTACACGCCGTCGGCGCGGTATTCCTCCTCGGCCACGCTGCCGCGGCTGCGCAGGATATCCGCCAAGGACAGCTTGTCGTAGGGCAGCAGCACCTCGATGGTGCGCACCCGATGGGACAGGGTCTCATCCAGACGCTTGAGCAGTTCATCCAGACCACGGCCGGTCTTGGCGCTGGTCAGCAGCACCGCCGGGTCAAAGGAGACGGCGCCGGGCTTGTCGCACTTGTTGTACACCACGATCTGGGGAATGTCCGAACACCCCAGGGATTCCAATACCTCATCGGTCACGGCCAGCTGGGCCGCGGCCTCGTTGTCGCTGGCATCTGCCACCTTCAGAATCACATCGGCGTAGGCGGCTTCCTCCAGGGTGCTCTTGAAAGCATCCACCAGATGGTGGGGCAGGCGGCTCACAAAGCCGACGGTGTCCACCAGCACCACGGTCAGACCGCTGGGCAGGGTCAGGCGCCGGGCGGTGGGGTCCAGGGTGGCAAACAGCATGTCAGCCTCAAAGATTTCCGCCCCGCACAGGGCGTTCATCAGGCTGGATTTCCCCACGTTGGTGTAGCCCACCAGGGCCACCACCGGCACATTGTTCTTCTGACGGGCACGGCGGGTTTCGCCCCGGCGCTTCTCCAGCTCCTTCAGCCGTCCTTCCAGGTGCTCGATGCGATGGTGCAGGTGCCGCCGGTCCAGTTCCAGCTTGGTCTCGCCGGCGCCGCGGCGGGCACCGCCGCCACCGCCACCGCCGCCGCCCTGGCGGCTCAGCGCTTCGCCCAGCCCCTGCAGGCGGGGCAGCTGATAGCGCAGCATGGCCAGTTCGGTCTGCAGCTTGCCTTCGTTGGTGGAAGCCCGGGATTTGAAGATTTCCAGAATCAGCATGGTGCGGTCCAGCACCTCCACCTGCAAAGCGGCGGACAGGTTGCGGATCTGGCTGCCCGAAAGCTCGCCGTCAAAGATGGCCGCTTCGGCCCGGGTGTTCATGCACACCAGCCGGGCTTCGGCCACCTTGCCTTCGCCCAGCATGGTAGCGGCCTCCGGGGTGGAGCGCTTCTGGGTAACGGTGGCCACGGCTTCCATGCCATTGGCTTCGGCCAGGGCCGCCAGTTCATCCAGGCTGCGCTGGGCATCAAACTTTCCTTGGTCCAGGGCCAGCAGAACCACCGGAATGGCGTGGTGTTCCTCTTCCGGGTCGGAAGGGAAGGGGTCCAGATCGTCCAGGGTACTCAGAGGGTCGGATGTGAAATCCAGAGTAAAGTCGTCCATTTACATCTCCTTGTTTGGGTTGTTTTTATAATACGCGCGGCAGGGCACGGGTGTGCCGTCATACTTGTGGTATACCGCGTCGTGGTCATAGGTAAAGCCGGATTTTTCAATCACCCGGCCGCTGGCGGGATTTTCGATGGCGTGGCAGATGGAAAGCCAGGGTCCACCCACCCGGGCAAACCAGAAATCCAGCACCGCCGCCATGGCTTCGGTGGCATATCCATGCCCCCACCAAGTGCGGCCCAGGGCGTACCCGGGCTCCCAGATATCGGTGGTGCACAGATCGGCGGGCAGGGTCTGCCAGCCTTCGGCGGCAATCCGCTCCGCCGGCACCACACCGATGGTGCCGATGAGGGTGCCGTCCTTGAGGCAAATGCCCCAGTTGTAAAAGGTGGGGTCGCAATAATGCTTTTCCACCTCGTACAGATACTCGGCGGTGACGGTCCAGTCCCGGTGGGCGTCCCAGCGCAGATACCGGGTCACCAGCGGGTCTCCGGCCCAGTTGTCGAACATGGTGCGGCAATCATCAAAGGTCAGTCGCCGCAGGTTCAGCCGCGGCGTGGACAGGGGCACGGTGCCCAGGTGTTCCATCAGGGCCACCTCCTCAGCGGCGGGCCAGCTTGCGCAGCAGGCCCATTCCCAGCTGCCACAGCTTTTGCAGCTGGGGACGGTACAGGGTGCAGTAGATAAAGAGAATCGCTCCCACCAGCACAAACTTTACCACAAAATGCTGGTAAAATACAACCCCGACGGCGCCGGCGGCCAAAGCCAGCAGAAATCCGGAGATGGTGCGGGGGTAGCTGGGGATGGTACGGTAGTAGTACTGCCCGGTAACGGTGCGGTACAAAAACATCACCGCATTGCCGGCCACCAGCGCCGCTGCGGCCCCGGTCACCGAGTAATGGGGCACCAGCCAGATGCACAGCACCAGCTCGATGCCCACACCCACCGCCACACCGATGGTGTCGTGGTGGGGGCGGCGGGCGATAGCGTTGCCGTAGACGGTGCCTTCCATCAGGATCAGGAACACCGCGGCCAGCATCATCAGCGGGAAGAACCGCATGCAGGGTTCCTTGCTGGGGAAGATGAGGAAGATGATGTCCTCAAACATGACCAGCAGGCAGAAAAATCCGAAAATCAGGAAGTTCAGAAGGTCGTGAATCCGTCCGATGCGGGCCTGCTCGTCCCGGTAATGGGCAAACACGTAAGGGCCCCAGTAGGTGGAAAAACCGGCCTGTACGGTGGTCACCAGCATGGACAGCTGGTAGGCAAAGGCAAACAACCCCTGGGAGAAGGTGTTGCTGGCCAGGAAGGACAGACAGACGGACTGAAACAGCGGGGTGAGCACGGCGGCGGGGGCCAGGGCAATGCTGTAGGGGACCATCTGGCGATACACCGCCTTGTAAGGAACCTTGCCCGCCCGGATGGGGGCCTTGGCCTTGAACCAGAAGGCGATGGCCACGCAGCCGAAGCTGGCCACAGCCGCCGCAATGAACACCCAGGTTTTGCTGGTGAAAAATCCCGGCAGCAGATACAGCAGGTTCAGACAGGCCTGCATCCACAGGGTTTCGGCGGTGTAGGCCCGGACGTTGTTTTCCAGCCGCAGCAGCACGTTCAGATACCGCACCAGCATGTACAGCGCGGCGTTCAGGAACAAAAACGGCACCAGGATGGCCCCGTTCTGGCCCAGGCCGAAGGCGGCGGACAGGGGTTCGGCAAAGAAAGCGGAGCCCACCAGCCCCACCACCGCCATGACCAGCAGAGAAAGGCGGGTGCTGGCGGCAAACATGCCCCGGCCGGTGGCGCCTTCCGGCGGTTCCCGGAAAAAGCGCAGCAGTCCCTGGTCCAACCCCAGCATGCCCACGTTCATCAGCGAGGTGGTGTAGGCCATGAAGGAGGCGGGCACGGCGTAGCGGTCGGGGGGCAGAACGCCCTTGACCACCAGGGCGGCGCCGCTGATCAGAAAGCCCAGATAGGTGGCCACCGAATATTTCATCAGGCTGCCGAGAAAGGATTCCTGCTTTTTGGGTGTGTCGGGCATGGTATGCTCCTTTGGTGCAAGGGTGGGGACGGGTCAGCGGGCGGTCACGTAGGGGCGGATGCGCGCGGTCATGGCCTCGACCTGTTCAGGGGTGACGTGGGCCTTGTCCACATAACCGTAGATGCGCTGGGCGAAGTTGGCCAGAGGCGGGCAGAAGGCAAAGACCTTTTTGGGCTCCCACCCGTGGCGGTACAACAGATGTACCCCCCACAGGGCCACGAATTTCAGCAGATTGAAGTGGGGCTTGAAACCTTCGCCCATGGGGGTATCCCGGGGCGGGTTCTTGTACACATTCTCCAGCAGGTCGGCCATGCGCAGATAGGCCGGGCGCTGGCTGGGGTCAAAGTATCCTTCGATCACTTCCCGCGGAATGGGGAAGGGGGGATTCTCCTCCGCCATGGCGGCCACAAAGCCGTCGTAATCGGTCACATACCGGGCGCCCTTGTAGATCACCGGGTCGTACTCGTGCTCGATGGGGGTGGGACGCAGGATGTGGCAGCTCTTGCCTGCCATGTATACCTCCGCAATGGAGGTGCTCATCCAGATGGAGATGGAATCCGCCGCCACAATCCACTGCTTTACGCTGTCCGCAAAGATCACATGAAAGTTGGGGCGCTTTTTGGCCAGCGCGTCCAGGGCGGGGCTGTTCCATTCGCTGGGATGGCGGCGGTAAACCAGTTCCACCTCCGGGTGCTCGGCCAGATACCGGTCAAACCAGTCCAGGGTTTCGGCCATGGAAAGCCGGTTGGTGCGGGCAAAGCCGGTGAAATCGGTGCCCGCCATCTTGGAAAGTTCGGCCACCTCGGCGTCGGACATGCTGGCGTAACCGAAACTGGAAATATACAGATGCAGGTGCTTGTGCTCATCCAGGCCGAATTCCCGGCACAGAGCGGTTTTGTCCTTGAAGTAGCCTTTGAATTCCGGGCGCAGAAAATCCATCATCACGGCGCCGGTCACGGGGGTGTTCTTGGCCTCCATGCCGTGGGCCTGCAGCCGGGCGGCGGTGCGCTTGCCCCAGCAGGTCTGCACACAGCGCTTGGCGTTGCCGTTCATATTGAACCAGTCGCCCTCCTCCTGGGTGTCGGAGAGCATCTGCTCCCAGTGCAGGTTCACGATCTTGTTGCACCGGCCGATGTTGTTGTACACATGGCTGTTGATGGCTTCGTTGTCATACATGCAGCTGGCCACCAGCACTTCGGGCTTGTCCCGCCCGAACAGGCGCAGGTGTTTGGGGTCCAGCAGCTGGCGGATCTCCACAGAATACCCGCGGCGTTCCAGCTCCAGCTTCAGCAGCAGGTCGCTTTCGTATTCCCGCACGGTGTGCTCATATAAAATCAAAAAATCCAAGGCCATATTTATGCTTCCTTACCGGGGCCGCTCAGGCGCCCATCTCGGTGAACAGCTGCCGGGTCCAGTCCGGCAGACCGTATTTCTCGTCCAGGTGAAATCCATCAAAGAACTGGGTGTCGTCGTCGGTGATGCAGCTGCCGCCCCACTCGTAATCCAGCACGGTGCAGCCGTACTCCTCGCTCCAGTCCGCCAGCAGCGGCAGGACTTCCTGCTGCATCCTCTCGTCGATACGGTAGGGCACGCACACTTCGGTGCGCACCAGGTCCGCCATGGGGGGCAGCACGATGGTCAGCTCCACGCCTTCTTCGCTGCAGCGCCGGGCCAGCTCACCCAGGCGCACCAGCTCTTCCTCGTTCACCGACCAGCTGCGGCACTTCTCGTCGATCAGCCCGGGATACTCGTACAGCTTGCGGTGTACCGGAATGGGGTTGCCGTCGGCGTCGAAATAATCCGCCGGCCCCCAGTCGCCGGACTCGATGCTGTCCGGGGTGTTGTTCACCATGTTCATGAACATGGTCAGGGCGTTGACGTTGTATTCCAGATTCAGGCAGTAGGCCAGGGGATTGCGCAGCGTCTCCTCCAGCGTGGAGAAGCGGTCGGTGTCATAGTTGGCGTTGACGGTGTAAAAGGAAAGCTCAAACAGGATGGCATCCACCCCGTTGCCGGAATCCAGCACAAAGTCCGCCAGGTCCAGGCTTTCCCGCAGGCTGGCGCCGCCGAAAGCCAGGTTCTGCCATTCCTGGCCGGACACTTCGCGGACCAGGTCCATGTCAAAGTGGGCCAGGCGGCTGTCTCCAATGATGAGCCGGTCGCCGGGGGCCTGCTGGTAGGCCCGCACCCGGGCCACCGGCTGGGAAGAATCGGTGTCTTCTTTCAGGCCGAAATAGTTGTTGGGTTCAAACGCCACAAAGAACGCCAGCCACAGATATACCGGAATCAGCAGCAGGGCAAGGCGTTTGAGGATATGCAGCATGCCGTGGGCACCCGCCTTTCTGTTTGTCATGATCAGTACCCCGCATACATGCCCAGACCGGCCGCAAACCCGCCGTTCTGCAGGATGTAGCCGATGAGAATCAGGGTCACCAGCACCAGATACAGCGCCTGGCGCCGAACGCCGGGGATGGCCGCCACCATCACTTCGGACCCCTTGTTCTTGAACCCGAAGCAGCGGCGGTAGTCGAGGAAGAGGGCCAGGGCCAGCACCACCGCCGCAAAGGCGTAGTAGGCTCCCACCATCATGGTGTTGGCATAGAATCCGTTGTACGCGGCGGTGTAGACATCACCGGCAAACCGGACGGGGGAAAGCCCCCGCACCATGCCGGCCAGATACCCGAAACAGGCGCCTACGGTGCCGTTGCCGGACCCCATGCGGAAAAAGACCATGCTCAGGGTCCACAGCACAAACACGCCTGCCCGTTTGCCCCACAGCACCTGGGCGGGAGCCTTCTTTTTGGGCTTGCCCAGGCGGCGGTGCAAAAGTTCTTCCCCCACCCGGTACAGTGCCTGCAGCAGACCCCACACCACAAAGGGCAGGGTGTTGCCGTGCCAGAAACCGGACACGAAGAAGACGATGAAGACGCAGACTTCCGGAGGCAACCGGCGCAGACGTCCGCCGGTCAGGCGCTCGGTGTCGGCCCAGGCCAGAGGCATGAACAGATAATCCTGCAGCCAGGAGGAAAAGCTGATGTGCCAGCGGCTCCAGAATCCCGAAAAGTTGGTGGCGAAAAAGGGTGTCTTGAAGTTTTCGGCCAGTTCCAGGCCCAGGACCAGGCCGGTGGCCCGGGCCAGCTCGGAATAGCCGCTGAAGTTGAAGTACAGCTGGAAGGTGTAGAACACCGCCGCCAGAATCAGCATTCCGCCGCCGTAGTTCTGCCAGGAGCCGAAAACCTCGTCCACCACCATGCCCAGCACGTCGGACACCGCCACCATCTTGAACAGGCCCAGGGCGTACAGCCGCAAAGCCCGCACGGTGCGCTGGGCGTCAAAGCGGTGCTCGGCCCGCAGCTGGGGGATCAGAGCCCCGGCCCGGGGGATGGGACCCTGGGTCACGGTGCCGAAAAAGGTGAGAAACAGCAGATAGTACAGCGGACTGCATTCCACCTCGCAGTCGCCCCGCCCCGCATCGATGAGGTAGGAAATGGCGGCGAAGGTGTAGAAGCTGATGCCCAGGGGCATGATGATTTGGAAGGGCGCGGGCAGCACCGCGTTGAGAAAGCCGAAGTATTTGAAGAAAGCCAGGATGGCTACACTGCCGATGACGCCCAGACGGACAAAGGCCTGTTTGTGGGCGCCGTCCTTGCGGGCAATGCCCAGCCCGCACAGATAGGTGAAGGCGCCGATGCACAGGGTGACAGCCAGATATCCCCCGGCGGTCAGGGCGTAGAACACCCAGGAAGCCGCCAGCAGCAACACCGGCTGGGCACGGCGGGGAAGGTGCAGGTAGACCCCGGCCACCACGGCCAGGAAGAACATATACTGGATGGTTTGCAAGCCCATGTAAGGGGGCTCCTTTCCCACTGAATTAGTGACATACTATCAAAACATTATACCTTTTTTTTCGCTCTGTGTAAAGGAAAAACCGCCCGGCGGACAATTTGGCGAAACAGGGTCATATTGCACGGTTTTTACGAAAACAGCCGCAATTTTCCGTTGAAATCTCCGATAAAATCGAATACAATGAAAGAGACGAACAAACAAGAGCCGGTGCCCAGCCGTACCGGCGGAAAAGAGGGACGCTATGGAAAATTATAATCCGCTGTTGGTGGATAACGAAAGCCCGGCCAAGTTTATCACCATCGGCGAGGTCATGCTCCGGCTGACCCCGCCCAACTACGAAAAAATCCGCATGGCCACCAGCTTCGAAGCCAGCTACGGCGGCAGCGAAGCCAATATTGCCCTGGCTCTGGCCAATCTGGGGGTGGACAGCACCTTCTTCAGTGTGGTGCCCAACAACTCCCTGGGCAAGAGTGCGGTGCGCTGGCTGCGTTCCAACGACGTCCACTGCACCCCCATGATTCTTTCCACCCCGGAAGAAACCCCCACCCATCGCCTGGGAACCTATTATCTGGAAACCGGGTACGGCATCCGCCCCAGCAAGGTTACTTATGACCGCAAACACAGCGCTTTTACCGAATATGACCTGACCAAGGTGGATGTGGATGAACTGCTGGAAGGCTACGACTGGCTGCACCTGTCCGGCATCACTCCGGCTCTGTGCGACAACTGTGCCTACTTTGTGCTGCGCTGCCTGGAAGCCGCCAAGAAGAAGGGGCTGACCGTCAGCTTTGACGGCAACTTCCGCAGCAGCCTGTGGACCTGGGAAGAAGCCCGGGACTTCTGCACCAAGTGCCTGCCGTATGTGGATGTGCTCTTCGGCATTGAGCCCTATCATCTGTGGAAGGATGAGGAGGACCACTCCAAGGGCGACTGGAAGGACGGTGTGCCCCTGCAGCCCAGCTATGAGCAGCAGGACGAGGTATTCCAGCATTTCATTGATCGCTATCCCAACATCAAGTGCCTGGCCCGCCATGTGCGCTATGCCCATTCCGGCTCCGAAAACAGCCTGAAAGCCTTCATGTGGTACGAAGGCCATACCTTCGAGAGCAAACTCTTCACCTTCAACATTCTGGACCGTGTGGGCGGCGGCGATGCCTTTGCCAGCGGTCTGATCTACGCCATGATGCACCAGTACCGCCCCATGGACATGATCAACTTTGCGGTGGCATCCAGCGCCATCAAGCACACCATCCACGGCGACGCCAACATCACCGACGATGCCAAGAGCATCCGCAACCTGATGAACATGAACTACGACATCAAGCGCTGAGAGCATCCCGGCGCTGCGGCCCCGCGCCATGACCGGTTTTGCCGGCAGGGCGCGGGGCCTTTTTCCACCAAAAAACAGGGTCCGGTGGAATATTCACACCCTCTACCGGGAAAAAACGTGGCCGCACACAAAAACCGGGAGACCCGCAGGCCTCCCGGTTTCTCTTGTCACTCTTTTTCGGTGTGTTCGCTCTTGTCTTCTTCCTCGCTGCGGTCGCGCTTGCGGCGTTTGCGGCGGGCGTCCTCCTCCTCGGGGGTGGGTTCCGGCGTCACCTTGCGCACAATGGCCCACAGGATCTTCCGGTCCTCAATGGTCTGCACATCAAACTGCAGCCCGCACACCTGGACGGTGGGGGTGGCGCCATCTTCGGGAATGCTGGGCAGGCAGCTCAGGATCATGCCGGCCACCGTGTCATAATCCCGGTCCTCCGGCAGGTCGAAGTCCACTTCCTCCGCAAAATCTTCCACCCGCATGGAGCCGGCCACCCGCCAGACACCGTCGCCCACCTGGGTCAGGTCCTGGGGCTCGGCGGGGTCAAACTCGTCAAAGATATCGCCCACAATCTCTTCCAGCAGGTCTTCGATGGTGATGATGCCGGCGGTGCCGCCGTACTCATCCACCACCACGGCCAGATGCTGCTTCTGGGACTGCATGTCCTTGAACAGCTGGTCGGCGTGGACGCTTTCCGGCACAAAATAGGCGGGACGCAGCAGCTCCTTCAGCGGGCGGGGAGATTCCTCCTGCAGGTTGAGCAGAAAGTCCCGGGCGTTCAGGATGCCGCAGATGTCGTTGATGTCCTCTTCGTACACGGGATACCGGCTCAGGCCGGTGCGGCGGATGGTCTCCATGATCTCCTGGTCGCTGTCTTCCAGGGAGAAGGCGGTCACGTCGGGCTCGGGGGTCATGGCATTGCTGGCGGTGGTGTCCCCGAAGTCGAACACGTTCTCGATCCATTCCTGCTCGTCCTGGTCGATGGTGCCCTGCTCGCCGCTGGACTCCACCATCAGGCGCAGGTCTTCCTCGCTGGCCACACCGTCCTCGGCTTCGGTCTTCATGCCCAGCAGCCGCAGCGACCCGTTGGTGCACAGGTCCAGCAGGGCAGTCATGGGAGCAAAAACCACGCTGACCACCCGCAGGACCTTGATGGCGGGCACGGCAAACATCATGGGCTTCTGCATGGCCACCCGCTTGGGGACCATCTCGCCGAAGGCGATGGAAAAGAAGGAAATGATGATGGTAACCACCACGGTGGAAATCACCGAAGCCACCCCGGCGGGCAAAGGCAGGGCCAGCGTCTCCAGCAGGAACCGGTCCAGATAACCGGAGAAGTTTTCGGTACCGAAGGCGGCGGACAGGAAGCCGGACAGGGTGATGGCCACCTGGATGCCCGAAAGAAAGCTGTTGGGATTTTCCACCGCTTTCAACAGGGCAGCGGCGGTCTTGTCACCGTCCTCGGCCTGTTTGGAAAGCTTGATGGGGGACAGGGAAAGAAACGCGATCTCGGACCCGGCAAAGAACGCGTTGAGCAGGATGAAAACCACCTGCAGCAGAATTTGGGCGGGAAGATTTTCCACGAAAAAAACACTCCTTCAAATGGTTGAAACATAGGTGCGACAGGGGATGACGCAGCAAAAAAAGGCAGAGCCCAATGCCGCAGAGGGCACAGGCTTTGCCTTTGTTATTCTCGCTGATTCACCTTTCGTCGCGGGTTACTGTCACCGTCGGCGTTCATAAAACTCGAATTTCCTTTCTGCATGGCGGAGCGGCGAACGCCCCGCGGCGCATCTGAATAGAACATCTATTACTATACTGCAAAAGGAGCACAGTGTCAAGCAAGGGGCAAAATGCGTCCCCAAGGTTGAAATTGAGCGCCCAATCGGGTATACTAATTTGTAATATATTGGAATACCTGTGCCGGGCGCCTGCCGCCCGCGCCTCTTTTACAAAGGAGAACTGTTTTATGTCTCATACTGTTCTGGTTACCGGCGCCGACGGTTTTATCGGCAGCCACCTGGCCGAAGAACTGGTCAAGAAGGGCGAAAAGGTCCGTGCCTTCTGCCTGTACAACTCTTTCGGCAGCCTGGGCTGGATCGACACCCTGCCGCCGGAGATCAAAAACGAGATGGATATCTTCATGGGGGACATCCGGGACCCCAACGGTGTGCGCACCGCCATGCGCGGGCAGGAACGGGTGTTCCACCTGGCCGCCCTCATCGCCATTCCCTTCTCCTACCACAGCCCGGACAGCTATGTGGACACCAACATCAAAGGCACCCTGAACGTGCTCAACGCCGCCCGGGAGCTGGACACCGCCCGTGTCATGGTCACCTCCACCAGCGAGGTCTACGGCACCGCCCAGTATGTGCCCATTGATGAAAAGCATCCCTTCCAGGGCCAGAGCCCCTATTCTGCCACCAAGATCGGCGCCGACCGCCTGGCTGAAAGCTTCTACCGCAGCTTCAACCTGCCGGTGTCCATTGTGCGTCCCTTCAACACCTACGGCCCCCGTCAGTCCGGCCGGGCCATCATCCCCACCATCATCACCCAGCTGCTGGCAGGCCAGACCGAAATCCGTCTGGGCAACCTGACCCCCACCCGGGACTTCAACTATGTCAAGGATACTGCCGCCGGCTTTATGGCCATTGCGGACTGTGACGCCGCCATCGGCCGGGAACTGAACATTGCCACCGGCGTGGAGCACTCCATCGGGGATCTGGCCCACGAGCTCATTGCCCAGATCAACCCCAATGCCAAGATCGTCTGCGAGGCCGAGCGCCTGCGCCCCGAAAAGAGCGAGGTCAACCGGCTGCTGGGCGATTCCACCCAGCTGCGCCAGCTCACCGGCTGGGCGCCCAAGTATACCTTTGAGCAGGGCCTGGCCGAAACCATCGAGTTTCTGCGCGGTCATCTGGATTCGTATAAGATCGGACAGTACATCCTGTAACTGTCCGCATACCGGGGCCGGCGGGGCCTGGGGCGCGGCGGCCATGCCGGCCTGCTGCAGCGCTTCCGCCGGCCCGGTTTTTGATTCTGTCGTAATAGGAGTTTCCGTTTGATGAAGGAAAACAAACCCTTCCGTATTCCGGCCCATCCTGCCCTGCGCTGGGGCCTGGTCGCCGCTGTGGCGGTTGTGGTCGGTGTGCTGTGGGCATACTACTGGCGGGTCTTCTTTTACCTGGACAGCCGGGGCTCCCCGCTGGTGCCCACCCTGGGCTGTGTGGCCCTGTGCCTGGGGGTGGTGGCGGCCGCGGCGGTCCTGCGCCGCCTGCGCACCCTGCCCGCCAAAGGGGCGGTGTGTCTGCTGCTCTGCGGCATACTGTTCTGCTTTGCCAATCCGCCGCTGCAGACCCCCGATGAGACCGATCATTACCTGCGCACCTATGCCATCTCCACGGGCCGGTTCGATTTCGATTACAACCGCACCTATCCCGATGATGTGGCAGCGTTGGTCAGTGCCTTCCCCGGCGGGTGGGTGAACGCCCACACCTCGGTGGGAGTGGGAACCGACCCCGATACCGGGGAGGAAAAGCCCTACGATTCCGCTGGCTATGCCCTCAAACAGGTGGGCAGTGACGGCGCCATCCAGAGCATTGCCGACAGCTTTGCCGACTATTTTGCCCACAGGGATACCCCGGCCGAAGAACCGGTGCACGAGCCGGTGAGCTTTCTGATTCTGCCCTTCCTGCCCGGGGCTGTGGGCATGGCCCTGGCCCGGCTGGTGGGACTGGGCGCCCTGGGATGCCTGTACGGCGGCCGACTGGGCAATCTGCTGGCTTACACCGCCCTTTGCTGGCTGGCCCTGCGGCAGACCCGGCGCTGTCGTCCGGTCTTGCTGGGCGTCATGCTGCTGCCTCTGTCCCTGTTCATGGGGGCTTCCCTCAGCTACGACGCCACCCTGCTGGCCTGCTACTATCTCATGATCGCCCTGCTGCTGCGGGAAAACTGGACCACCAAAACCGCAGTTCTCTACCTGGCGGCCTGCCTGTATGTGAATGTGGCCAAGCCTTATCTGAACCTGCTGTGGGTTGTGTTGCTTCTGCTGGTGCCGCTGCGCACCTGGCAGGCCCGGGGGCGCCGCTGGTGGTGGAGCCTGGGCGGTCTGGCGGGAGCCTGGGCCGTGATCATGGCCACCGAAACCTATGCCCGGGTGCTGCGGGCCAACTATCCCGTCATTGCCCGGCAGGGCGGGGAAGCGGTGAACGGCGGGCAGCAGCTGGCCTTTCTGTTGGCCAACCCGCTGCGCAGTGTGGCCACCTTCTGGGGCACCTTGTGCGAAAACGAGTTTTTCCTGGGTCAGCTTGGTGTTTTTGGCTGGAAGGACATGCCCATCCAGGCGCTGAACCTGGTGGGGCCGGTGTTCCTGCTGGTTGCCGCCCTGCTGTGTGCCCCCCAGCCTGCCGCACTGGACCGCCGCCGCGGGGCCGGGCTGGGTGTCTTTGCCGTCGTCTATGCCCTGGGAGCCATCGCCGCCATGTATATCACCTACACCCCGGTGGCTATGGTGCGGGTGGTGGGGTTGCAGGCCCGGTACTTCCTGCCGGTATTCCTGATCTTCACCTTGCTGGCCGTCCCGGTGCTGCGCCGGATGCTGGCACCGTCGGTTCCGGCGGACCGGGCCGAAAGATGGGCGGTGCCGCTGTTCGGCGCCCATGCCCTGTTCGGGGCAGTGCTGCTGTTCCAGCACTATTTTGTGGGACCACTTTATACCATTCAGCTGTAAGGCAAGGCCGCCGGTTTCCGGCGGCCTTGTCAAGAAAGGACCTGCCTTATGCTGATACCCATTCTGACCGGCCTGCTTGTGCTGGCGTTTCTGGGCGCGTTCTGCCTCTGCTTTTCAGCCTGCACCCGGTATGATGCCGCCCTGCTGCCGCTGCCCACCCTGAGCGGTGCGGTGGTGGTGCTGTACATCTCGGCTTTGCCGGGCATGCTGCACGTGGGCTTGTTTCTGGTGCTGGCCATTCTGCTGGCAACGGGGGTGTACTGCGGTGTGCGCGCCGGTGCCCGGGCCGTCCGGGACGCCATGGGCAGCGCCGGATTCTGGCTGTTCTTGGGGGGCGCCGCTTTCCTGTGGGTGCTCTTCGGCATCCTGCAGCCCATGTTCACCCAGTGGGACGAGTTCACCGCCTGGGGCCTGGCCCCCAAGATGGTGGCGGAACGGGCCGCCCTGTATGTGGCTGACCCGGTCAATCTGACCGCTTCCTTCACCTATCCGGCCACCAGCCTGCTGTCCTACCTGTTCCAGCGCACGCCGGGGCAATTCTCCGAATGGCAGTGTATGGCCGCCATCGACATTCTGGCCCTGGCCGCCCTGGCCCCCGCCACCGTGCTGCCCCGGGCCCGCTGGGGACAAGGCATTCTGGTGTTTGCGGTGGGGGCGGTGCTGCCCTTCTTCTTCAGCACGGCCCCGGCGGGCACCGCCAGTACCGTCTACCAGAACGCCATGGCCGACCTGCCCCTGGCCGCTCTGTTCGGCGGCAGCCTGTGCCTGTACTACGCCGGTGGCGGGCGCCGCACCTGCTTTTATGCCACGGCCCTGCCACTGGCTATGCTGGCCATGACCAAGGACATTGGTCTGGCCTATGGTCTCATCGCGGTCTTTGTCATCGGCATTGACCAGCTTTTCGGTACGGCCTGGCCGGCGGAAGGCGTCACGCCCCGCCATGTGGGCGGCCGTTTTCTGCGCACCGCCGTATTGGCCGTGCCGGTGCTGGCGGTTTTCCTCAGCTGGAGCCGCTACACCGCCGCCATGGCCCCCGATTCCGGCGCCGCCACCGTGGGCAGCGGCCAGATGGGCTACGGCGCTGTACTTTCCGGCGGTATCCGCCAGCTGCTGGGCATCGGGCGGGAAGAACGCTTTGCCCAGATCATGCAGGCTATGGGCCAGGCATTCTTTACCCGCAAGGTCTGCCTTGTCGGGGCTCCGGTCATGGTGGTGGCCCTGGTTCTGGTGCTCACCCTGGCGGCCGCCGTCAGCGCCCCCAAGGGCCATGCCCGCCGCCGGGTGGTGGCGGCCTTCCTGGCTTTGGCTTTCTGCTTTGCGGCGCTGTATGTGTTCCATCTGATTCTGTACTTCTACAATTTCTCGGAAGAAGAAGGCAGCGCCCTCAAGGATTACGAGCGCTACCTCACCCCCTACCTGCAGGGCTGGGTGCTGGCCACCTTCTGCCTGCTGGGGCAGGCGAGCAGCGCCATTCCCGTCCGTGCCTGGCAGCGCCGTGCGGGGGCCGGAATGCTGGCCCTGGCCGCGGCCGGGGTGCTGGGGATCTTTGCCTGGCGGGGTGTGCCCACCGCCGGGTTCTGGACCCGCGCGGACAGCGTGTACACCACCCGGGCGGACGTGAAATCCCGCGCCGCTGTGATGAACGAGGTGCTGGACTGGGGTGACCGGGTGCTGGTGATCAGCCAGGGGGATGACGCCACCCGCTGGTACTATTACAAGTACGAACTCACCGCCAAGGTGGTCAACGGCTACGGCGGCGTGTGGTGGGGCGACGGCGATTACTCCAACCGCTGGGATTCGGATTTCATGAACCTGGTGGAAAGCCTGAACTGGGAACTGTATGAGCACGAGGCGGTCTGCTCGGTGAATTCGCTGGAAGCTTATATGGAGGAGAAGGGCTGCACCTATCTGGTGCTGGACCGGGCGGATGATTACCTGGAACGGGACTTCAGCGACCGGTTTGAGGGAGGCATCACCGCCGACCAGCCTGCCACCCTGTACAAATTCATGGGCCGTGACGCCGCGTACTCCTTTGTACCGGTGGCTGTGGCGGAAAGCGGGGTGGTACAATGAAACGCGTGTCTTCCCATAAAGGCGGGCATTCCCGCTGGAACCTGGTTTTCCGTCCCGTGCGGTTGCTGGGCCTTTGCTACGCCCTGGCGGTGATGCTGTGGCTGGTGTATGCCCTGGTGGACAGTGCCCTCATGCTCAACCACAAGATGGACGGGTCTTTGCGTCAGATGACTCTGACGCCCCAGGACCTGACCTATGAGAGCTTCCTGAACTACCGGGAAGACCCCTGGAGCACCGCCCCCGATGACCGGGAAAACTGGTATCTTTCCACCGACAACGATCCCCACATCCTGTGGGAAGGGGAAATCTACCTGGAGCAGGTCCACCTGCAGGTGGAACAGCTGTTGCCCCCGGGCAGTGTGACGCTGTACTACCTCAAACCAGGCCAGATCGATTACCGGGAAACCCAGAAAGTCTACGCCTGGCAGGACAGCGACGGCAGTTATGTCTTTGACCTGGGCGGGGTCACCGTCACCGGACTGCGCATCGACCCCGACAGCGTGGGCGGCGTGCCAACCCTGCTCACCGGGGTGGAACTGAACCCGCCCACCCCCTGGTATCTGCGCTTTGTGCCGGACGGGGGACAGTGGATTCTTTTGCTGTTTGCCCCGGCGGTGGCGGCAGGTTTTCTCTCTGTGCTGCGTCAGATCTTCCGCGGCGTGTAAATCTGAATACCCTTCGGCCGGACCCGCTGGAAGATGGCGGGCCCGGCTTTTTTTGCAAAAATCTGTAACAACAGGGCCCAAAAGCGGACATATAGGCAGATGACCGGAAAGGAGGAAGGACGCCGCCGTGAAGATGATGGAAGAACTGTACGCCGCCTACCGTGACGACGTCTACCGCTATCTGGTCAGCCTGACCCATGACCCGGCCTGGGCGGAGGACCTGCTCAGCGAAACCTTTCTGCAGGCCTTGCAGAGCATCGACCGGTACGAAGCCCGGTCAGGGGAGAAAACCTGGCTTTTCGGTATTGCCCGGCATCTGTGGCTGCAGGATCTGCGAAGGCGGCGCCCCACCGTCAGCTATGATGACCTGCTGGGACTGTATGTGGAGGACACTCTGCCCGACACCGCCGTGCAGCGGGAACTGTTGGGACGCATCCGGGCGCTGCTGGCCCGGAAGGATGAGCGCACCCGGCGGGTGGTGGCCCTGCGGGTGCAGGGTGTGCCCTATGACCGCATCGCCGCCGAGCTGGGCATCAGCCCTGGGTCGGCCCGGGTCATCGACTGCCGGGCCCGCCACTGGCTCAAGGATACATTGCGAAAGGAGGGGTTGCTGTGACCCACGAATATGACCTGCCCTGTGACATCTGCCGCGACCTGCTGCCCCTGGTGCGGGACGGCGTGGCCAGCGAGGCATCCCGCCGGGCGGTGGAGGAACATGTGGCCCACTGTGCGGCCTGCCGCGAGCTCTGGGGCGAGGAAGCCCCGCCGCCGTCCCTGCACCGGGACCGGGTGCTGGGACGTATTCGCCGCCGCCTGTATGCCTGGCAGGGGGCCATGACCGCCGCGGGACTCATTCTGGGAATGGCCCTGGCCAACACCGGCCAGGCGGGCTACAACATCCTCCTGCTGCCGGTGCTGGGGGCCGGGGTGCAGTGGCTGTCTCCCCGGCGGGCGCGGTGGCTGCCCCTGCTGGTCTGGGTCCTGACCACAGCCGTGATGTTGTGGCCCAGCGGACAGTATCTGGCCGGCCGTCTGGCACAGGGGGACTGGTACAACTTTTTCGATGGCCTGAGCCTGGGAATCCTGTGCGGCTTTTTGTATGCGGTTCTGTGTGCCCTGGGTGCATTGGCTGCCGCCCTGTTCCGCTATGCACTGAGAAAGGAGGAACCCCATGATGCATGGGAAGAAGACATCCGTCAGGACCGCTGATCGTCCCCACACCAGAAGCCGCCGCGCCGCTGCTCTGGCGGGCGGCATCCTCATCGTGCTGCTGATCCTGTTTGCGGCCGGGTATGCGCTGGGAGATCCCATCAGCCTGGCCTGGGCCCGGCACCACGCAGTGGAATATGCCGACGAACAGTGGCCCGGCAACAACTTTACTGCCGTCTCTGCCTGGTATGATACAGGGTATAGCTACTGGGTGCGGGTGCAGTCCATGACCAGCCAGGATACCAGCTTTACGGTGATTCTTTCCTGGGGTGTGGTGCGCAGCACTACCTATGAGGAGGATGTGACCAATCTGAACAACACCCGGGTGCGCATCATTGCAGCCGCCAAGCAGGACATGACCACGGCGCTGAACAATGCAGGGATGAACCCGGACTGGCTGGATGTGCAGCCCGGCAAAAGCTGGGAGGGCACTCCGGAGGATTGGGGCCTTACGTTGGATATGCCCTATGATCCCGGTAACCTGCCGCCCCTCACTGCCAGTTTCTACCTGGTCTACACCGACCGCCTGCCCACCGAGGCCGACGCCAACGCCCTGCTCAAAAATGCCAAAGCCGCCTTTGACGCCGCCGGGCTGGACCTTGCCTATTACAGAGTGGACCTGATATATTCCGGCGGGAAAAAATACGAAAATGACATCAACCTGGGGCCGCTGACCGCCGCGGAGGTGGACGCCCTGCCCTGACAACACAAAAAGCCCTCTGCCGAAAGTTGGCAGAGGGCTTTGGCTTTATTCGGTTTCTTCTTCCGGGCGGCTGACCGGCACACCCCGATGTTCCACCGGGGTGGAAAAGACGATCTGGGTGCGGGTGCGCCCGTACTGCTGCAGCTGGTTGATGAAGGTGTCCAGCTCCTGGGTGGTGGCAAACAGCACCTCAATCAGCATGCTGTAATCTCCGGTGACGCAGCAGCATTCCACCACCTGGGGGCAGGCCTGGATATAGGGGTAAAACTCCGGCTTGCGCTGGGGGTCCATGTCCAGATTGATGAACGCCTTGACCAGATATCCCATCTTCACCGGGTCCACCTGGGCCTGATACCCGGTCAGACAGCCATCCTTCTCCAGCCGGGCGATGCGGGCAGACACCGCCGGGGAAGACAAAAACACCTGGTCGGCAATCTGTTTCAGCGGTGCGCGGGCATCCCGCTGCAAAATATCAATGATCTTACGGTCAATATGGTCCATCCCAGCAATCCCTCCCGGTGCGGCTTAACGATATTCGGTATTGTACCACAGTTTTTGTAAAAGGTAAAGGCAAAGACCGAATATCGTTAAGTGCGGCGCGGAAACTCAGTGAGGAATGTAGTTCATGGCGTTGGTGCGGGTTCCGTTGATGCGCAGTTCCAGATGCAGGTGATACCCGCCGTTTTTGCCGCTGACAGCACCGGTGTTGCCCACATACCCGATGACCTGCCCTTTGGTCACGGTCTGACCTTCGCTCACGGCAATGGAGGACATGTGGGCGTACAGGGTGGCGTAGTTGTTGCCGTCGTCGGCGGTGCCGTGGCTGATCTGCACACAGTTGCCGTAACTGGACATGGCCCGGGCGGCGCTGACCACCCCGTCCGCCACTGCATAGATGGGCGTACCTTTGGCGGCCGGAAAATCGGTGCCGCCGTGAGGAGAACCGTCGATGCCGTCCGGATCCCCGAAGTTGCAGCTGATACTCATACCAGGGGTCAGGGCACAGCCGAAATCCAGACTGCAGTACAGGGTGGCGGAGGTATACTTGCTGTTCTGGCTCTTGGCAAAGGCATCCAGCTCGGCGGTGGCTTGCTGATAGGCTTTTTTTGCCTCCTCGGTGATCTGGGCCTGGGCTTCGGCTTCGGCCTGCTGCTCATCCAGGTTGGCGTTGGCTTCCATCAGGGCCTGGGCCAGCTGGTCGGAAGTGGCCTGCAGATTCTCTTGCTGTGTCTGCAATTCGTCCCGGGCTGCCTCCGCTTTTTCGGCAGCGGCCTGGGCTTGGTTCCGGGTCTCCTCCAGGGCGGCGGCTTCGTCGTTCAGACGGGTCAGGACCTCGGTGTTCTTATCGTTGATGTCGGTCAGGGCCCGAGCAAAGTTCAGCAGCTGGAACAGATCGGTCACCTGGCTCAGAATCGAAAGGCTGCCGCTGTAATGCAGCATTTGCATGGCGGCCAGCTGTTCTTTGGCCTCGTCCCAGCGGGTGTCGTATTCCGCCTGCTTCTGCTCCAGAGCTGCCTGGGCAGCGTCGGCCTCTCCCTGGGCGGCATCCAGCTGGGTCTGGGCGTCCACCAGGGCGCTGTATACCGAACTCAGCTGGGCGGTAATCTGTTCGGTCCGGTCGTTCAGTTCCCCAATCTGTTCCTGTGTCTGCTCTGCCTGCTTTTCCAGGTCTTCCTGCTTCTGGGCCGCGTCGTCGTAGGCCTCTTTGGCGGCATCCAACTGCTGCTGCAGTTCCTGCTGGGTGGCGGCAAAAACGGCAAAACAGCTGCCGAACAGGGAAAAAAGGATGCAAAAAACCAGCACCGCCGCCAGCCGGGCGGTGCCGTTGAAAAATTTGTGTTTCATAAGGTGCATTCTCTCAGTTCAGCCAGGATTGCGGGTCCACGGCGCTGCCGTCCAGATAGACGCCAAAGTGCAGGTGCGGGCCGGTGGAATTGCCGGTGTTGCCCGATTGGGCAATCACCTGCCCGGCGGTCACCAGCTGCCCCATGAGCACCTCCGGCTTCTCTTGCAGGTGGGAATACATGGTGGTCAGGGGCCGGCCGGCGCTGTCACTTCCGTGGCCCAGAATCACCGTCCAGCCGTTGACACGGTCCTGGCCGACATAAAGGACCATACCGTCGGCGGCGGCCAGTACATCGGTGCCCTCGTCGGCGCGCAGGTCCAGTCCGGCATGATCGTAAGCCACGTATTTGACGGTGACGGAGGTGGTTTCAGGCAGGGGATAGGCCAGATGGTCCGGGGCCGGACTGTCGATGGCCCGCTTGGCGATGGCGTTGTGGATGGTGGAATCCTCCAGCATGTCGGGCAGCAGCAAACCTTCCTCCGCCGCCAGAACCGGCACGGTCTGGGTGTAGGGCAGGTACATGGTGGGTGCCAGCAGGGTATCGTCGCAGCGCAGCTCAAAATGCAGGGCGTTGCCGGTGGCATTTCCGGTGCTGCCCACCGTGCCGATCTGCTGGCCTTGGGTCACCACTTGATTTTCTGCCACGGCCATGTCCCGCAGATGGGCGTACAAAGTGTACCAATGCCGGCCGTCTGCATCTATACCGTGGTCGATGAGAATGCAGTTTCCGTAACTGTAATGGAACTGGGCAAAGGTCACCACGCCGTTGGCGGCGGCCAGCACGGGTGTGCCCGCCTCTGCGGCCAGGTCATCCCCCTTGTGGTAGTAGCTCATCTTGCGGGAGTAGTACTTGTACTCTTCCAGCGGCAGGATGAAGCCGCCCACCGGATCAAACCGGTCGTTGCTCACGGCGTCCCCCGAAACAGAAAGGCTTTGCGCCTCTTCGGTGTGGGGGGCCTCTTCCGGTGTGTCTTCCGTCCCTGCGGGGACACTGGCTGCCGGAAGGGAAGTCTGCGCGGTATCAGTCGTGTCGGCGGGGGCTTCCTGGGCCAGGGTGGGGCGCGCCAGCAGCACGGCTGCGGCCAGTGTGGCCACCGCCACGCACAGGCCCAGCATCACCTTGCCGGGGGCCCGGTAGCGCAGCGCGTGCAGGATGCGCTGCCCTGCGCCCGGCGCGCCGAAGGCCAGGGCACCGCCCGGAACCCGTCGGGTGGCGTAGCGCAGCAGGCTTTCACAATACAGCCCGCGTTGGGCGGCGGTACAGCCGCCCAACGCGGCCTCGTCGCAGGCACATTCCATGGCGTGCTCAAACTGGGCGAAGGCCAGCCAGGCCAACGGATTCCACCAGTGCAGACAAACTACCAGATAATACAAAGGTTTGGTCAGGCAGTCGCCCCGGCGGATGTGGGTGCGCTCATGAAGCAGTATCGCCCGGCGGGCTTCTCCCTGCAAGTCGGCGGGCAGATAAATCCGCGGGTGCAGGAATCCCAGGGTGAAGGGAGCGTGCACCTCGGCGCAGGTGTAGCAGCCGTCCTCCGTTTTGCAGGCAAGGGCCACCCGACGGCGCAGCCGCAGACCGGCCAGGGTCGCCCGGCCCAGGCAGAACAGGGCGCCCGCAGCCCATACAACCCCGGCCCACAGGACCCAGTTGACGGTAAAGGCGGTTTCCTCCGCGGTGGTCAGCTCCAGCCCCGCCAGGTCCAGCGCCTGTACCGCCTGGGCGGCTGCCTGCTCGGGGGCGGTATCCCGCACCGTCTCGGCCACAACGGCCAGGTGCTGCAGGCTTTCGCTTTCCGGCTGGGGGATGGTGACGGGAAGAATCCCGCCCGGCACCGCAAACCGAAGCCCCACCGCCAGCCACAGGGCACACAACAGCCAACCCGGGGCCCGGGCCCGTCGAAGCAGGGCGCACACAGCCCAGGCAACCAGGGCCGCCGCCGCGCCGCCGATCCCTGCTGTCAGCAGAGACCTTACCAGTTCATTCATTGGTTGTCCTCCTGTTCGGTGCGGGCCGCATCCAGCATGGCCCGGATCTCGGCGGCCTCGGCCTCGGAGATGGGCTTCTCATTCAAAAAGGCGGCCACAAAGCGGGGCAGGCTGCCCCCGAAGGTCCGGTCCACCACGGCAGTGCTCTCCTGCTGCTGTACGGCGCTTTGCTTCACCAGCGAGGTCACCACACCGTCGGTGTTGCACAGGATGCCCCGCTCACACAGCTTTTTCAGAACGGTGTAGGTAGTGCTTTTCTTCCAGCCCAGAGCGTCGGCCGCCAGACGTACCAGCTGCCCGCTGGGCAGGGGCTCGTTCTCCCATACAAGGGTAGCAAAGCGGTATTCGCCTTCGGCCAGGCGCAGCATCTTTTCCATGAAAGTTGACCTCGTTTCGTGATGGTGAACCGTGTCTGCTCAACAATTTCCGGCGCAGACCGGTTTGTTTTGGCTGGTCTATTACAATAGACTTTTGCTTGCTAACACTGTAGCATGCCCGGATTGACCTGTCAAGACCGCCCTGCCGAAAAAGCGAAAAAACTGGCTGTCCAAGCGGACATGGTTGTGCTATAATCGGACAAGAGCAACCAACTAAGGAGAGTCATCCATGAAACGTATTCTGTTACTTGCCACCGGCGGCACCATTGCCAGCCGTCCCACTGCGGCGGGGGGGCTGGCCCCCATGATCACCTCGGACGAGCTGCTGGCCTGTGTGCCGGAACTGGCCGGTGTGTGCCATATGGACGCGGTCCAGCTGTTCAATCTGGATTCCACCAGCGTGGGGCCCGCACAGTGGGCACAGATCGCCGCCGAGGTCCGCCGCCGTTATGACGATTACGACGGTTTCGTCATCACCCACGGCACCGACACCATGGCCTATACCGCCGCGGCACTGTCCTACATGATTCAGCAGAGCCCCAAACCGGTGGTGCTCACCGGCAGCCAGAAGTCCATTTACAACCGGGATACCGACGCCCGCAACAATCTGTACCGGGCGGTGCTGTATGCCTGCCACGACACGGCCTGGGGCGTGCAGCTGGTGTTTGACGGCAAGGTGATTCTGGGGACCAGGGCCCGCAAGACCCGCACCAAGAGCTTCAACGCCTTTTCCAGCATTGACTATCCCAACACCGCCGAATTCCGGGACCTGCGGCTGATCCCGTTTCTGCCCCGACCGGCGGAATACGGCCAGGTCCGCTTTTATGAAAAGCTGGATCCCTCGGTGTTTGTGCTGCGCCTGATTCCCGGTATGCGGGCGGACATCATTCCGCTGTTGGCCGACCACTGCAAAGCCCTGATTCTGGAAAGCTTCGGGGTAGGGGGACTGCCCGGCGGGGACGACGGGGAACTGTTCGCGGCGGTCCGGGACTGGTGCGCGGCAGGCCGTCTGGTGGTGTTTACCACCCAGGTCCCCCACGAGGGCAGTGACCTGGGCGTGTATGAAGTGGGCCGCGCCGCCAAGGCACTGCCCGGCGTGCTGGAAGCCCGGGACATGACCCCCGAAGCCGCCGCCGTCAAACTGATGTGGGCACTGGGGCAGTCCTGTGACAGGGCGGAGGTATCCCGCCTGTTCCTGACCCCCGTACAGTTTGACGTGGTCTAAAATGCGGCCTATAAAAAAGGAACCCCCGCAGAGTCCGTGGAAAGCTCCACGACCCTGCGGGGTATTTGTTGTATGCATGGCAATGTCCTATCTGGCGCGCAATGTACTTTTCCGGTACCGCAGCGGGCTTTGCCCCACCATGGCGGTGAAACGGGTGGAAAAGTTGCTTTCATCCCCAAACCCCACCTGATGAGCTACGGCACCCACAGGCAGATCCGTCTGGGCCAACAGTTCCTTGGCCTTGGTGATGCGGTAGCACAGCAGGAAGTTATACGGCGTCGTGCCCATGTACTGGCGGAACAGGCGCAGAAAATAACTCTTGCTGATGTGAGCGCTGGCAAGCAGCTCATCCAGACAGAGAGATTCGGCGTAATGGGTACGGATATGTGCCACCGCCTCGTCAATCATCCGGCGGTTTGCCGCGGCCGAGTCGGCAGCCAGCTGGCGCTGCGCCATGGCGGCCAGCAGGTTGTGCAGGGCCAATGCGGCGGTTACGGCACTGGCGGCGGTTTCGGTCTCCAGGCAGTTCAGCAGGGTGCCAAAGGATTCCAGGGCCGTATCCGGGGCCAGTTCCACCGGTTCGGGGCGCTTTTCCGGGCACAGAATCGATGCCAGGGCATGTACGCCGCTGCCTTCGATCTGGGCCCAGTAATGGTGCCAGGCGTCGTGGCCCGGAGCAGTGCCGTAGTTTTGCGGTGTCCGGCAGTCTAGGAGCAGCGCGCATCCCGGCCCCAGGGTCACCTGCGTGTCGTTCTGCTCAATCAGGCCCGCGCCTTCTACCGTATAGAGCAGAAGAAAGCATTCCTTGTCGGTGCGGGCGGTGGCAAACCTGGCCCGGCCGAAAAACTGGCCGGCTTCGGTGCAGAAATATGGCTGGGCCAGCGCCGCGGCACCGGGCGTGGTCCGAAGCCACCGGCTGCGCGGTTCCACGTCCATGTTGAAGGTCAACATTTTCCCAATCACTTCCTTCCCGCATACGATGTGCGCGGCTGCGCTGTTCCGTGCTCATCGCAAGCAGAATATTCACAAAAACAGAAAGCTTCCTATAGCGGAAACATTCTGGTTGTGCCATGTTGAGGGTAAAGTGCGACAGAATATTTTACAAAATCCATAACCCATTCCCTAAAGGGGAGTATGCTTTTGGATACTGATCAATGTTTTATATTCTATATTTTACCAAAAATGTACGAAATATGCAAACCCATATACTTTTGACGCGGGAGTTTTATTCATCTTTACCTAATGTGAGGGGATATTTTTGTGGTGGCCCTTGTCATGGCCATGAATTTACGTTATAATCATTAGAAATAATTACTGTGCCGATTTCTGCCCCTTTGGGATGGGCGGGCGCACTGCGAAACAGGAGTTGTAACTATGAAAGGTATCATCCTTGCCGGCGGCGCCGGTACACGCTTGTACCCCCTGACCATGGTCACTTCCAAGCAGCTGCTGCCTGTGTACGACAAGCCCATGATCTACTATCCGCTGTCCACCCTGATGCTGGCCGGCATCCAGGACATCCTGATCATCTCCACCCCCACCGATACCCCGCGGTTTGAACAGCTGCTGGGGGACGGGTCCCAGTACGGGTTGCATCTGCAGTATAAGGTGCAGCCTTCTCCGGACGGCCTGGCCCAGGCTTTCCTGCTGGGGGAGGAGTTCATTGCCGGGGATGCATGCGCCATGGTGCTGGGGGACAATATCTTCTACGGGGCCGGGTTCTCCAAGCGGCTGAAAGCCGCCGCCGCCAACGCGGAGGCCGGCCGTTCCACCGTGTTCGGCTATTTTGTCAACGACCCGGAACGGTTCGGCGTTGTTGCCTTTGACGCCGATGGCCGGGCCACTTCCATCGAGGAAAAGCCCGCTCATCCCAAGAGCAACTATGCGGTCACCGGTCTGTATTTCTACAGCAACGACGTGGTGGAGCGGGCCAAGAAGGTCAAGCCCAGCGCCCGCGGTGAGCTGGAAATCACCACATTGAATGAAATGTACCTCAAGGATGGCATGCTGGATGTGCAGCTGCTGGGCCGTGGCTATGCCTGGCTGGATACCGGCACCATGGACAGCCTGGTGGAAGCGGCCGACTTTGTGCGGATGATCGAACAGCGTCAGGGCATCAAGATTTCCGCACCGGAAGAAATCGCGTATAAATATGGCTGGATCAGCCGCGCCAAGCTGCTGGAAAGCGCCGAACGTTACGGCAAGAGCCCGTACGGCGCCCACCTGCGCAATGTGGCCGATGACAAGCTCAAGTATTGAGAGTGGGGGAACATCTACCGGATGAAAATTCTGATCACTGGCTGCCGCGGGCAGCTTGGCACCGAACTGCAGCGGCAGCTCAGCGCCGAAGGTTGCGTGCTGGGGCCACTGCCCGAACGTCTTCGCAAGGCGACGGTCATTCCCGTGGACATTGACGACCTGGACATCACCGACCGGGAAGCCACGGTGGCCTATATCCGCCGCCACCAGCCGGATACCGTCATCAACTGTGCGGCCTTCACCAATGTCAATGGCTGCGAGACCAACCGGGATGCGGCCTTCAAGGTCAACGCCCTGGGCCCGCGGAATCTGGCCATTGCCTGCGACAAGATCAACGCCCGCCTGATCCACGTGTCCACCGACTATGTTTTTCCCGGCACCCCCAACGGTCCGGACGGCCATACCCCGCTGGATGAATGCTGTGTGCCCGCGCCGGTCTCGGCCTATGGGCAGACCAAGCTGCTGGGCGAACAGTATGTGCAGCGGTTCTGCCGCCGCCATTTTATCGTGCGCACCGCCTGGCTGTACGGCTACCACGGCAAGAACTTTGTCAAGACCATGGTCAACCTGGGCAAGACCCACAGCGAAGTCACGGTGGTCAACGATCAGCTGGGCAACCCCACCAATGCGGTGGACCTGGCCTATCATATGCTGAAACTGGCAATCAGCCATGATTATGGCACCTACCATTGCACCTGCAACGGGGTTTGCAGCTGGTATGATTTTGCCGCCGAGATCATGCGTCTGGCCAACCTGCCCTGCACCGTCAAACCCTGCACCAGCGCCGAATATGCGGCTGCGCACCCCGAAAGCGCCAACCGCCCGGCCTGGAGCGCCCTGGAAAACCGGGCTCTGCGCTGCACCGTGGGCGACGATATGCGGGACTGGAAAGACGCCATCAATGACTTTTTCAAAAACTGGGATGGAGAATAATTTATGAAAACCTATCTTGTCACCGGCTGTGCCGGTTTTATCGGTTCCAACTTTGTGCACTACATGCTGGAAAAGCATGAGGATATCCGCCTGGTCAACCTGGATAAGCTGACCTACGCCGGCAACCTGGAAAACCTCAAGGACATTGAGGGGGACCCCCGCCACATTTTTGTGCAGGGCGATATCTGCGACCGCGAACTGGTCAACCGGCTGATGGAAGAGTATGACCCCGACTACGTGATCAACTTCGCCGCCGAAAGCCATGTGGACCGCAGCATCAAGAACCCCGAAATCTTTGTGGAAAGCAATGTTCTGGGCACTGTGAACCTGCTGCAGTGCTGCAAGAACGCCTGGTATGATGCCGACGCCCGCACCTGGAAGGAAGGCAAGAAGTATCTGCAGGTCTCCACCGACGAAGTCTACGGCGCCCTGGGCCCTGAAGGCTACTTCACCGAGACCACCCCGCTGTGCCCCCACAGCCCCTACTCCAGCTCCAAGGCCAGCGCCGACATGTTCGTCATGGCCTTCCACGACACCTACGGCATGCCGGTGAACATCACCCGCTGCTCCAACAACTACGGCCCCTATCAGTTCCCCGAAAAGCTGATTCCGCTGCTGATCAACAACGCCAAGCATCACAAGACCCTGCCGGTCTACGGCGACGGCATGCAGGTGCGTGACTGGCTGTATGTCATGGACCATTGCAAGGCCATCGACATGGTGGCTTCCGACGGCAAGGTGGGCGAGGTGTACAACGTGGGCGGCCACAACGAGCGCCCCAACATCTTCATCGTCAAGACCGTCATTGCCCAGCTGCACGACCGCCTGAAGGATGAGGGCATCAGCGAAGAGCTGATCACCCATGTGGCCGACCGCCTGGGCCATGACCGCCGCTACGGCATCGACCCCACCAAGATCAAGAATGATCTGGGCTGGTACCCCGAAACTCCCTTCGAGAAGGGCATTGTGCTGACCATCGACTGGTATCTGGCCAACCCCGAGTGGATGGAACATGTCACCAGCGGTGATTACCAGAAATACTACGAGCAGATGTACAAGAACAAGTAAAATTTTCAAATACCCTAAAAACGCCGCCGCGGCTCTTTGCAAAGCGGCGGCGTTTGTGGTATACTGCAACATATGACACGCGGCGGCAATCTGCCGCCCGCTTTTGGTATTTCTGTTGATTGATCTATAAGGAGACCCCTACATGGCAAATTCTCGTGAGGAACAACTGCGCAACAGCCGCCGTCTGGCCCGCCAGATGCTGGGCGCTGTGGCGCTTGTCCTGGTTGTGATCGGTCTGTTCACCGTCCTGAACTGGTGTGTGGCTGCCCTGCGCGCCGCGCTGGACGATTCTGACCGCCGTGAACGCTTTGCCGACCGTGTCTACGGCCTGGTTATGTTCGACGTACTGCCCTTTGATGATGTTTCGGCGGTGGATTCCACCGTGTTCCGTCAGGCAGCTATCTGGGGCACCGTCTACCAGGCCCAGAAGGACGGTACACTGGACGACTACGAGCGCGATACCGAGACCGGATCGCTGATCCTGCCCCAGCTGGAGATCGACACCTACCTGACCAACCTTCTGGGACCGGATTACCCCCTGGAAGAGGGCAGCTTCGAAACCGAAGAGTTCATCTACAACTATGATGCCGACCGCCAGGGCTATCTGGTGCCGGTTACCGGCGCCGTGGGCCTGTACACCCCGGAAGTGGAAAAAATCTGGACCCAGTCCGGCAAGACCTACGTCACCGTGGGTTACATTCCTACCATCAGCAACAGCTCCACAGGGGAACTTTCCCTGACGGCACCCACCGAGCCCACCAAGTACATGGACTTTGTGTTCAGCCGCGGCGAGAACCGCCAGTGGTACCTGACCGCTTTGCAGGAAAGCGAAATGCAGGTGGAGACCCAGGATTCCGCCACACCGGCTCCCACCAGCTCGGTGGATGATCCCCAGGCGATGGTGCAGGGACAGCTGGATTCCACCATGACCGATGCCGCCAACAGCAGCGACACTGCCTCCGAAGAGCTGGTGCCGGAAGAAAATACCGACGAAAGCAACACCGGGGACGGAACCACCGGAGAAGAGACGCCCACCGAGGACAATACCGGGGACGAAACCGGCGATGGCGGCGACGGCGGCGATTCTTCCGCAGAATCCACCGACGAACCGGCCACCTCCACGGCGACCTCCGATTAAATCAGAAAACAGACAGCCCCGCGCGGATGCAACACCGTGCGGGGCTGTTTTCGCTTTTATTTTATATATAAGGAATAAGAAAAATCACCGGGGCAGGTCCTGGCCATTTAGGCAGGCACGCACCAGGACGTCCTTGTCATAGTGCAGTGCCAGATGGAAGAAGGGCTCATCCTTGGCCAGCAGGTCAAAGAAAATCTTGTCGCCCTCCCAGATGGGCAGGGAAGGAACGGCGTTTTTGTCCACCCATTCCAGGTCGCCTTCGTCACAGGAACGCATCTCACCGGAAAAATCGATGCAGGTAAACAGGTGCATCCGCTCGGCAGGCCAGGGCGGACAGAAAAAGTCCACAATGCCCCGGTACAGCGGCGTGTGCATGGTCAGGCCGGTCTCTTCCCACACTTCCCGCAGGGCACAAGCCACCGCATCCTCCCCGGGCTCGAACTTGCCGCCCACGCCGATCCACTTGTCCTTGTTCACGTCCTGCTCCTTTTTCACCCGGTGCAGCATCAGGTACTGCCCGTCTTTCTCCAGATAACACAGGGTGGTCTGCAACAACTCCATACTACGCCTCCCGGTAGGATGATTTTCTCCATCTTACCACGCTGCCCGGCAAGGGTCAAATGTCTTTGCTTGCATAATTTGGCTGGGGATGCAGACAATACCAACAGCCAAGGAAGCAAATACCAAAAGCAGAAGTTCAAGGAGAATCGATATGAAAGCAACAGGAATCGTGCGCCGCATTGACGAGCTGGGCCGGGTGGTCATCCCCAAGGAAATCCGCCGCACCCAGCGCATCCGCCAGGGCGACGCGCTGGAAATCTTTACCGACTCCGGCGGGGAAGTGGTGTTCAAGAAATATTCCCCCCTGGTGGAGCTGGGACAGATCTCGGGGGTGTACGCCGATGTGCTGTCCAAAAACCTGCGCCGTCCGGTGCTGGTGTGCGACAGGGATACCATTGTGGCGGCCACCGGCCCCAACAAGGGGGAACTGAAAGGCCGTCCGGTGTCCGATGCCATGCAGAAACTGCTGGCCATGCGCACCCCCTACACCGCCCCTGATGATCCCGAACGGCGCATGCGCGCACTGGAACGCAGCGACCGCCAGATTTTGTGCGCGGCCCCCATTGTGGCCCACGGGGACGTGGAAGGCGGCGTGCTGCTGCTGGGAACCGCCAAGGACCCCGCTCCGGACGAGCACACTGCCGCGTCCATTGCCATAGCGGCGGCATTTCTGGCAAAATGGATGGAAGAATGACCCCATGACCCGCGGATCGACCCTGCATCGGGAAGTGTCCGCGGGTCGCTTTGTGTCAAAACTGTTAAACTTTCAAACTTTTCTACAAAAACTCTTGACAGCGGGGGAAGGTGAGCTATAATAGACTTAGCACTCGGAGATAGAGAGTGCTAAACGAGAACGAAAGGAAGTGGGCGGCATGGCAATGGACCGGCGCAAGCAGCGCATTCTGGAAGCCGTCGTCGCCCTGTACGGGGCCGACGGGGAACCGGTCGGTTCCGGCCTGCTGGCCAATTATTTCGACATGGCCCTCTCCAGCGCCACACTGCGCAACGAGATGGCCGCCCTGACCAAGCTGGGGCTGCTGGAACAGCCCCACACCAGTGCGGGCCGGGTGCCCAGCGCACAGGGTTACCGCTATTATCTGGATCATCTTTTGGGGGCCCCGGGCGTCACCGAGCTGCCCCAACAGGACCGCGAACACATTGATGAGCTTTTTGCCGCCATGGACGCTGAGCCGGAAAAGCTGGCCCAGAGCGCAGCCCGCGCCCTGGCCGAGACCACCGGCCTGGCGGCGGCGGTCACCACGCCCCGGTCTGACGACCTCTGCATCGCCCACTTTGAGGTGGTACAGGTGGGGCGCTACACCGCGGCTGTGCTGGCCGTGACCAGCGCCGGCGGCGTGCGGACCCGGGTGGCCCGCGTGGCGGACGGGTTCTCCCGCGCCGACGCCCAGACTTTGGCCACCCAGCTCAACTGCAACCTGACCTTTGTGGTGCCGGAGGACGTGACCGAGACCTTGAGCGCCGAGCTGCTGCTGGCAGCCGGGCAGCGCCTGGCTCCGGTGGTCCGCGCCGCCGAAGCGCTGGTGCGCACCACACCGCGGGTCTATTTTGAAGGTGCGCAGCATCTGGCCCAGATGACCGATGTGCGCAAAAATCTGGGCTTGCTTCTGGAGATTTTCTCCGACAGCGAAGCGGCCCGCACCCTCATCGAACCCCATGGCAACAAACTCACCGCCACTTTGGGTGAGGATGTCCGCCCCGAAATGCCGGGTGTCTGCGTGGTCAGCAAACGGTATCTGGCGGGCGGTGGGCTTACCGGCACGGTGGCTCTCATCGGATCCAACCGGATGCATTTCCAGCAGATGATTCCCATCCTTGAATATTTTGCAACCAAACTCGGGCAGCAGATGTCCGGAAAAAAGCAGGAGGAGCAGACATGAGCTCTACAAACGAAACCAAGAAGCCCAACGGCGCGGCCGAACCCGCGGCGGAAGCCCAGAGCGCTCCGGCTGACACGGCACCCGCCGCTGAGCCCAACGCCGAGGACACCGCCCCCAAGGCAGACAAAGATGCCAAGCCGGAAAAAGAAAAGAAAGACTGGTTCGGCAAGAAGAACCGGGAGCTGGAAGCCGCCCAGGCCAAGCTGGAAGCGGCCGAAGCCAAGAACAAGGAGCTGAAAGACCAGCTGCTGCGCACCGCGGCCGAATATGACAACTACCGCAAGCGCACCGCCCGGGAAGCTGATATGAAGTTCAACGACGGTGTCAGCCACGCCGTCACCCAGATCCTGGCCATCCTGGATACCCTGGATATGGCCGCCAACGCCGACTGCACCGACGAAAACTACAAGAAGGGCGTTGTGATGACGCTGGACAAAGCCGCCAAAGCCCTGGATACCCTCCACATTGTGGAGATCGAAGCCCTGGGCAAGCCCTTTGACCCGCAGTTCATGAACGCCGTGCAGCAGGTTCCGCCCGAAGAAGGGCAGGAGAGCGGCACCGTGGTCCGGGTCTTCCAGAAAGGCTACAAGATCGGCGACAAGATCATCCGCCACGCCACGGTGGTTGTGGCCGAATAAAGCATGAACCGGGTGCAAAGCCCGTTTCAGATAAATCAGATATTTCCAATCATCATCGAACCATAAACAAAACAACAACCCCAGACCCTGACAAGAGGGCAAAGGGAAAGATAATTGAAGGGAGTTTTACACTATGAGTAAGATCATCGGTATTGACCTTGGTACTACCAACAGCTGTGTCGCCGTTATGGAAGGCGGCGAACCCGTCGTTATTGCCAACTCCGAAGGCGCCCGCACCACGCCTTCCGTTGTCGGTTTCACCAAGACCGGCGAACGTCTGGTGGGCCAGGTGGCAAAGCGCCAGGCCATCACCAACCCCGAAAACACCATTTCTTCCATCAAGCGTAAGATGGGCACTGCCGAAAAGGTTCATGCCGGCGGCAAGGACTACACCCCCGAAGAGATCAGCGCCATGATCCTGAGCAAGCTGAAGGCCGACGCCGAAGCTTACCTGGGCGAGCCTGTCACCGAGGCCGTCATCACTGTGCCTGCCTACTTCAACGACAGCCAGCGTCAGGCCACCAAGAACGCCGGCACCATCGCCGGCCTGAACGTGCGCCGTATCATCAACGAACCCACGGCCGCTTCTCTGGCATACGGCATCGATAAGGAAGCCGACCAGAAGATCATGGTCTACGACCTGGGCGGCGGCACCTTCGATGTCTCCATCATCGAGATGGGCGACGGCGTGACCGAAGTTCTGGCCACCAACGGTGATACCCACCTGGGCGGCGATGACTTCGACCAGCGCATCATCGACTGGATGGCCGAGGACTTCAAGCGCGAGAACAACATCGACCTGCGTCAGGACAAGATGGCTGCCCAGCGTCTGAAGGAAGCCGCTGAGAAGGCCAAGATCGAGCTGTCCAGCGCTACCTCCACCAACATCAACCTGCCCTTCATCACCGCTGACGCCAACGGCCCCAAGCATCTGGATATGACCCTGACCCGGGCCAAGTTCAACGAACTGACCTCCGATCTGGTCGACCGCACCATGACCCCTGTCCGCAAGGCTCTGGCCGATGCCGGCCTGAAGGCCAGCGACCTGAAGAAGGTCCTGATGGTCGGTGGTTCCACCCGTATCCCGGCTGTCTATGACGCCGTGAAGAAGGAACTGGGCTGCGAACCCTTCAAGGGCATCAACCCCGATGAATGTGTCGCTGTGGGCGCTGCCATCCAGGGCGGTGTTCTGCAGGGCGACGTCAAGGGCCTGCTGCTGCTGGATGTCACCCCGCTGAGCCTGGGCATTGAGACCCTGGGCGGTGTCTGCACCAAGATCATCGACCGCAACACCACCATTCCTACCAAGAAGAGCCAGATCTTCTCCACCGCTGCCGACAACCAGCCCAGCGTGGAAGTCAACGTCCTGCAGGGCGAGCGTGAGTTTGCCCGCGACAACAAGAGCCTGGGTACCTTCCACCTGGACGGCATCGCTCCGGCTCCCCGTGGCGTGCCTCAGATCGAAGTTACCTTTGATATCGATGCCAACGGCATTGTGCACGTAAGCGCCAAGGACCTGGGCACCGGCAAAGAACAGAGCATCACCATCACCGCTTCCACCAACATGAGCAAGGACGACATCGACAAGGCTGTCAAGGACGCCGAGCAGTATGCCGCCGAGGACAAGAAGCGCCGCGAAGAGGTCGACACCCGCAACAACGCCGACCAGATGGTCTTCCAGACCGAGAAGGCCCTGAACGAGCTGGGCGACAAGGTTTCCGCCTCTGAGAAGAGCGAAGTCGAGACCAAGCTGTCCGCCCTGAAGGAAGCCCTGAAGTCCGGCACCATCGATGACATCAAGGCCAAGCAGGACGACCTGCAGAAGGCTTTCTACGCCATCAGCGAGAAGGTTTATCAGCAGGCTGCCCAGCAGCAGGGCGCCCAGGGCCAGCCGAACCCCGGCCAGCAGGCTCCCAACAACGGCCAGGCGGATGACGGCGCCGTTGACGCCGACTTCCATGAAGTCTGATCTGTCCAAAATCAAAATCCAGTAAGTTCCCATTGGGCCGCCACCGGGATTTCCGGCGGCGGCCATTGTGGGGCTTGTACAGAAATAAAGGTGTGATTCTATGGCAGACAAAAGAGATTACTACGAGGTCCTGGGCGTCGGCAAGAATGCCAGCGAAGCCGAGATCAAAAGTGCCTACCGCAAGCTTGCCAAAAAGTACCACCCCGACCTGAACCCCGGCGACAAGACCGCCGAGGAAAAGTTCAAAGAGGTCAACGAGGCCAACGACGTTCTGTCCGACCCGGAAAAGCGTAAGCGGTACGACCAGTTTGGCTTTGCCGGTGTGGATCCCAACTATGCCGCGGCCAACGGCGGCGCCGGTTTCGGCGGCGCGGGCGGCTTTGGCGGCGTGGACCTGGGTGATATCTTCGGCGATATCTTCGGCGGCGGCTTCGGTGGTTTCGGCGGTTTCGGCGGCGGCAGCGGGCGTACCCGCGCCAATGCGCCCCGCAAGGGCCACGACATCCAGGCCAGTGTGATCCTGACCTTTGAGGAGGCGGCCCACGGCTGCGCCAAGAAGGTTACCATCAACCGGCAGGAATCCTGCCCCGATTGTCAGGGCACCGGTGCCGCCAAGGGTACCAGCCCCGAAACCTGCCCCCAGTGTAACGGCCGCGGGTATGTGGTGACCCAGCAGCGCACCCCCTTCGGTGTGATGCAGAGCCAGCAGCCCTGCCCCCATTGCGGCGGGCGCGGTACCGTCATCAAGGACCCCTGCAAAACCTGCCGGGGCACCGGCAAGGTGGGCAAACGCAAGACGCTGGAAGTCAACATTCCCGCCGGTATCGACGATGATCAGAACATCGCGCTGCGCGGCCAGGGCGATGCCGGTTCCAACGGCGGCCCGGCCGGTGATGTGATCGTCCATGTGACCGTCAAGCCCGACCCCATCTTCCTGCGGGACGGCTACGATGTGACCGTGCGTGTGCCCATTACCTACAGCCAGGCGGTGCTGGGCGATGAGATTGAAGTGCCCACCGTGGACGGCCGGGTTTCCCAGCGCATCCCCGAAGGCACCCAGAGCGGCACCCGCTTCCGTCTGCGCGGCCAGGGCATCCAGTATCTGAACGGCCGCGGCCGCGGTGACCAGTATGTCATCGTGGAAGTGGAAATCCCCAAGAAGCTGACCCGCGCCCAGCGCGACGCCCTGAAAGCCTTTGATGATTCCCTCAAGGACGACAACTACGAAAAGCGCAAGGGCTTCTTCAAGAACCTGCGCGATCGCTTCAACAAATAACCCATAAGCGCCAAGCCGCGCCCTGCCGGGGCTGTCCCCGGTGGGGCGCGGCTTTTTGTGTGCGGTGCGGTTGCGCTTTGCCCGGTTTTGGGATATAATAAAACCCGTATGCAACCATCCTTTTTCGCCCGCACAGACGGGCAACGCAAGACAGGAAAGGACGAAAGACCGTTGCAAAAAATCAAAGAGTTTGTCGCCGGGCACCGCCTTGTGTTGGCAAGGCTCCTGCTGGCGATTGTGACAGTGCTGGTGCTGGCCTGGGCGGGGTATGACCTGTCCCAGCGGGTGGATGATCAGCCGGTGTACCGAATCGTCAACGACGATTACAGCCGGACGGTGGAACTGCCGCAACCGGACGGCCTGGTACAGGCCCTGCCGGTGCAGGCAGGCCAGGAGCTGTACGGTGTGCGCCTGAACCTGACCACCTACAACCATGCCTTTGCCACCGGACAACTGTGCGCAGAGCTGACCGATGAAGCCGGCCAGGTTCTGGCCCAGGGTGCTTTGGACTGCATCACCCTCAAGGACAATACCTTTGCCGCGGTGATTTTTGACCGGGCGTATACCCCCGCCGATCCGGGAACACTGTATCTGCATGTGTGGTATGAGGGCACAATCGGCGACGATGCCGGCTGTCCCATCGGATTGTGGGTCAGTGAAACCGTCGCCGCCCCCGCCGAAGATTCCGGTTTGTCCGGCGCCATGCCCCTGCAAGAGTACGATACCGGCAAAAATCTGGACGCCACGGCGGCGGTGCAGTATGTGGTGGATTATTCCGGCCGTTGGTCCCGCACCCTGTCCGCCGTGTTGGGGGGGCTGCTCTTTGCGGCGGTGATGCTGGCCTTTGCGCTGTTGGTGCGGCATCGGGCCTTCTGGGCCGTGGTGCTGGTGGGCGGCCTGCTGCTGGGCGGCGCGTTCAGCGTGGTGACGCCGCCTCTGGTGGGCCCCGACGAATACACCCATCTGGCCAACAGCTACCAGGCAGCCAGTGAGCTGCTGGGCCAGCCCCTGACCAACGGGGAAGAGGACGGCTGGCGGCTGTTGGTCCGTTCCTGCGACGCCCCGTATTTCGCGGCCCAGAGCGGGGATATTGGTATCTTTGCCTATAAGGAATATCTCTCCCACCTGGGGGATACAACTGCTTCAAACCTGCCCGATACTTCCAGTGAGTTCACCGTGGGCGGCAGTTTCAACCATACCCTGTACCTGGGGCAGACCCTGGGGGTGGCCCTGGCGCGTCTGCTGGGCCGCGGCTTCCACGGTATGCTGCTGGCAGGGCGCCTGGGCAATCTGCTGGTCTACCTGATTCTGGCGGCACTGGCTGTGGCCCTGGCTCCCAAACGTTGGAAAGGCCTTCTGACCTGTGTGAGCCTGCTGCCCCAGACCTTGCAGCTGGGAGCCAGCTTTTCCGCCGACGCCACCGTGCTGGGGCTGGTCTTCTGCTTCACCGCCCTCTGCTTCGCTCTGCGCCAGCGTCCCGCCCGTCGTGCCGAACTGGTGCTGCTGGCGGTTCTGGCCTTCCTCATCGGCCCGGCCAAGGCCATCTATCTGCCGGTGCCCGCCCTGGTGCTCATGGTGCCGGCGGCCCATCTGGACCCCCGCCGCCATCCCGCTGCGCCCACCGTGGCGCTGGGCGGATGGCAGGTGCGCCCGGGCATCCTCGTCAAGGTGCTGGCTCTGGCGCTGGCGGTGCTGGGCTGGGTGAACCTCAACCTGGGCGCGTTGGTGTATGCCACCCGGGACGTGGACAACGTGGGTCTGACCCGCGCTGCCGTTGCCGTGGTCATTGCCGCCGCCCTGCTGGCCCTTGTATACTGGAAAATACACAGAAGCCCCCGCCTGCGCAAGGTCTTTTATGGCGTGCTGGCGGTGGGGTTGTGTGTGGCCGTTCCGGTGATGTTCTGGCGGCTGACCCACATGTGGGGCGGCCTGACCCCCGAACAGCTGGTGGACAGCGTCCAGGCCAACGGCGATTCCATCTACACCTACTCCGCCGGCTATATCTGCCGCAACCTGCCCGGCACCATCAAGCTGCTGCTGCGCTCGGTGAGTGCGGAGGGCGCCTCCTGGCTGCAGGGCCTGCTGGGCACGGCGCTGGGCGAACCCATCGTCTATCCCATCACGGTCAGCTGGCTGCTGGGCGTGGGCCTTGTGCTGACCCTGCTGGCAGCCTGCCTGCCCCACACCGATGCGCCGTCCCTGCCGGGGCGTGTGCGCGCCGGGGGCTGGGTCATCGTGGCCCTGGTGGTGGGGCTGACCTTCTTCGCGGCCCTCAGCTGGACCCCCATCAACTACACCACCATCTTCGGCGTGCAGGGGCGGTACTGGCTGCCGGTTTTGCCCCTGGCCCTGATCTTGCTGGGCGGTACCCGCACCTTTGCGGTGCGCCGCAGCGTGGCCCGGCCCGCCGTGATGGCCACCGTCTGCCTCACCTCGCTGGTACTGCTGCAGGGCGCCGGGCTGTATGCCCAGTGGCAGATGACCTGATCTTTTTATGCCGGAATCCGGCCTTGTGCCGGTTCTGATACAATCAAACATCCAGCCGGGAAATCCCGGCTGCAGGAAAGGAATTTACCATGACTGTTCAGAGAGATACCATCATCATCGACATCCTGAAGAACGACCCCGCCCAGGGCTGTGTGCCCATCTTCCAGAACGCCGGCATGCATTGCCTGGGCTGCATGGCTGCCCACGGCGAAACCGTGGAGCAGGCCTGCGCCGTCCATGGCCTGGACCCCGACACTCTGGTCGCCCAGCTCAATGAATACTTTGCCAAGCAGTAAGTCGGTACCGCACCTGGACGCCCGGCTGTCGGCGGCGGCGGAATTCGTCCGCCCCGGCGGCATTGCGGCGGATATCGGGTGTGACCACGGCAAACTCAGTGCATGGCTGGTGGGCAGCGGACGCTGCCCGCTGGTTTTTGCATGTGATCTTCGCCCCGACCCGCTGTCTAAGGCCCGCCGTGCCTGTGCCCCTTACGGGGACAAGGTACAGTTCCGGCTGGGGTCCGGGCTGGAGGTGCTGCGCCCCGGGGAGGTCACCGACATCGTCATCGCCGGTATGGGGGCCCAGACCATCATGGAGATTCTGGAAGCCGCCCCCTGGGTTTTCGATCCGGCCTACAACCTGGTGCTGGTGCCCGCCACCAAACACAGCCTGCTGCGCCGCTGGCTGGCTGTGAAAGGCTTTACCCTGCAGGGGGAAACCCTGGCCCACGCCGCCGGGCGCTGGTATGCCGTTATGAACGCCCGCTATACCGGCAACCCTCATACCCCCACCGGATTGTGGTGCCTGTGCGGATTGGTACAGGGCCAGCCCGGTGCCGAAGAATACCGCGCCCAACAGGCCGGAAAGCTGAAAAAATACCGCAGGGGCCTGCCCGACGGCCCGGAAGCCGACGGGGTGGACGCCCTAATTGCAGAAGTGGAGGCAGGAAAATGGCCGTGACCGTACAGCAAGTTTTGCAGATTCTCAAAGAATTCGCACCCCCGGAGCTGGCCTGCAGCTGGGACAATGTGGGCCTGCTGGTGGATGCCGGCCGTCCGGTAAGCGCCGTGGCGGTGGCGTTGGACATCACCGCCGATGTGGTGAAGGAAGCTGCCGACAGCGGCTGTGACCTCATCGTGTCCCACCACCCGGTGATCTTCAATCCTCTCAAGCAGATCGGCGCCGACGATGTGCCGGCGCTGCTGCTGAAAAATGGCATCTCCGCCATCTGCATGCACACCAACCTGGATGCCACCGCCGGCGGCGTCAACGATACCCTGGCGGAAATTCTGGGCATGGAAGATACCGAATCCTTTGCCGAAGGCTGCGGCCGCATCGGCACCGTAAAGTCCACCACCGCCGCCGAACTGGCTGAGCTGTGTGCCCGGCGCCTGGGAGCCCATCCCCAGTATGTGGAAGCCGATCACCCCGTGACCCGCCTGGCGGAAGTCAGCGGGGCAGGGGGCAGCTACCTGCAGGAGGCCATCGACCTGGGCGCCGACTGCCTGGTCACCGGGGAGGCCGCCCATCACATCGCCCTGCTGGCCCATCAGAAGGGCATCGGCCTGGTGGTGGCCGGACACTGGGCCACCGAACATCCGGTCACCCGGGTGCTGGCCGAACATCTGGCCGCCGCCCTGCCGGACGAGGTGCGCATCACCCTGTCCCTGGCCGACACCGACCCGTTTGCCTATCTTTGATTCATCTGCCTGGCCATCCGGGCAAAACCGTCTTTTGGAAAGAGGAGAACAACCATGGCACTGGATGCCGCAACCCTGGACCTGGTCGCCGCCGAGCTGCGGGACAAGCTGCTGGATGCCAAGATCGACAAGATCTTTGAACCTACCCGGGACGAGGTGCTCATCACCCTGCGCACCCGCACCGAGACCTATCGTCTGCTTCTGTCGGCCCGCAGCGGGTCCGCCCGGGTCTGCCTGACCCAGGAAACCTTTGAAAATCCCCTTACCCCGCCGGGCTTCTGCATGCTGCTGCGCAAGCACCTTACAGGCGGTCGCCTCATCGATCTGCGCCGGGAACCGGGAGACCGCGTCGTCTTCTTCGACTTCCGCTGCACCAACGAGATGGGGGACCTAGTGGTGAACACCCTGGCCGCCGAGCTCATGGGCCGGTATTCCAACCTGGTGCTGTTCCGGGACGGCAAAATCGTGGACGCCCTCAAACGGGTGGACTTTGAGGACAGCGAGATCCGCCAGCTGCTGCCCGGCCTGCCCTACACTCTGCCGCCCAAGCCCAACAAGCCGGATTTTCTGGCGGTGAGCGGGGCAGCCGTGGTGGAGGCTGCCTGCCGGACCGACTTGCCCGTGGCCCAGGCCCTGGGCAAGTCGGTGGGCGGCGTGGGCCCGGTGGTGCTGCGGGAGGCCGCCTGGCGTGCCTTCGGCGGCGAGACCGCCCTGGCCGCCTGTGACCTGAACGAGGAGCAGCGGCAGGCCCTGTGTGCTGCGCTGGATGACCTCAAAGCCGAGCACGCCGCCGGGGGACACCCCACGGCGGTGCGGCTGCCCCAGGCGGACGGTTCCCTCAAGCCGGTGGAGTTCAGCTTCTTTGCGCCGCAGCAGTACGGCGGCAAGGCCCAGCTGACCCAGTACCCTTCCTACAGCGTCATGCTGGAGGATTACTACGCCACCAAGGACCGGGCCGAGCGCCTGCGCCAGAAGAGCCGGGAACTGTACAAGGCGGTGCACAACATGTACGAGCGTGCTGTGCGCAAACAGGCGGCCCGGCGGGAGGAGCAGGCCCAGAGCCAGAAGGCCGATACCCTGCGCCTGTGCGGCGAACTGCTCCAGGCCAACCTGTGGGCCATCCACAAGGGAGACCGGGAGGCCACGGTGGAAAACTACTACACCGGGGAGCCTATGACCATCCGGCTGGACCCCCGCCTGGGGCCCAACGAAAACGCCCAGAAGTACTTCAAGGACTATAAGAAGAAGCAGACCGCCGGCGAAATGCTGAAAAAACTGCTGGTGGAAGGGGAAACCGAGATCGAGTATCTGGCCACTGTGCTGTATGAGGTGGAATCCGCCCCCGGGGAGCAGGCCCTCAATGAGATCCGGGCCGAACTGAAGAGCCAGGGCTACCTGAAATACTTCAAACAGCGGGACAAGCGGCAGAAACCCGCCGATTTCCTGCGCTACCGCTCCAGCGACGGCTTTGAAATCCTGGTGGGCCGCAACAATACCCAGAATGACAAGCTCACCCTGCACACCGCCCGGGGCAAGGACCTGTGGTTCCATGTGCAGAAAGCCCCCGGCAGCCATGCCGTGGTCATGAGCCGGGGCGAGGACATCCCCGACACCACCAAGGAGGAGGCGGCCGAACTGGCGGTGCTCCATTCCAGCCAGAACGGCGGGGCCAAGGTGCCGGTGGATACCACCGAGGTGAAAAATATCTGGAAGGCCAACGGCGCCAAGCCGGGCATGGTTCTGTATGAGGTGTATACCACCGTGTATGTCACCCCGCGCCCCGGTCTGGAAGAACAGCTGCGGGTGAAATAGGCAACCGGATACAAGTAGGATACATCTGTAAAAAAGCGCGTTCTTTTCTCGTCTTTTGGTGGGAAAGGAACGCGCTTTATGCTATACTGGGGATAAGAAACAAAGGCTGTCCCGCTGTCCTTGCAGGAGCAGCCGGGAAAAGAGGAATGTCCCATGCGCGCCCGCCTTGCCTGCCTGTCCCTGACCCTTGCCGCCGGGCTGCTGCTGTGTGCCTGCACCGGTGAATCCTCTGCACCGGACCCCGCCCCAACCCCGGCGCCCACACC
>NZ_JACJJP010000018.1 GCF_016900095.1 Gemmiger formicilis | reverse complement strand
TCAAAACTGCGGTAAAACAAAAAGAAAAGACCCAGGAACCTGCGTTCCTGGGTCTTTTATCGTGGTGCGCGGTACAGGACTCGAACCTGTGACCTCCTGCACGTCAAGCAGATGCTCTACCAGCTGAGCTAACCGCGCATGTCAACTTGCGACTTGTATACTATACCAAACCTTGCGCAAAAAATCAAGCCCTTTTTTCAAAAAAATCCGAAAATTCTGTAAAACCTCTTTTGCGGCGGGGAAAATAGACGGTGTATCGCTTCTTTGCGGTAGGGCCTCCCGGGGCAAAATCTTGCCGCAACGACGTTTTTGTGGTATACTGTTACGGTTAAAATGGAGAGGTGTAACGAAATGCGCGTTTTGGGCATCGACCCCGGCTATGCCATTGTGGGCTGGGGGGTCGTGGAATATGTGGGCAACCGGTTTGCCCCGGTGGGATACGGCGCCGTCATGACCGACAAGGATACCCCCTTTGAGCATCGGCTGGAAGAGGTGTACGAAGGGATTCTGGATGTGTGCAAGCGGTACCGGCCCGAAGCCATCTCGCTGGAAAAACTGTTCTACCAGCACAACCAGACCACCGTCATCGGGGTGGCCGAAGCCCGCGGGGTGATCCTGCTGGCCGCCGCCCAGTGCGGTATTCCCATCTACGAATACACCCCCATGCAGGTCAAGCAGGCGGTGACCGGCTACGGCAAGGCGGTGAAAAAGCAGATCCAGGAGATGACCCGGATGCTTTTGCACCTGCCCGAAATCCCCAAGCCGGACGACACCGCCGACGCCCTGGCAATGGCGGTGGCCCACTGCCATTGCAGCCGCAGCCGCCTCATGGGCACCCAGCCCCGCTGATTCGTTTTCACCCTGTGGTAAGATAGAGAAAAGAGAAGCACCATGATTTATTGTCTGAACGGAAAAGTTCTGAAAAAGACCCTGGACACCGTGGTCATCAGTTGCGCGGGGGTGGGGTATCTGGCCCAGGTGCCCCTGTCCACCGCCGAAGCCCTGCCCGCCCCCGGCAAGGAGGCCACCCTCTACACCGTGATGTCGGTGAGCGAGAACGACGTTTCCCTCTACGGCTTTGCCACCGAGGACCAGCGCGCCTGCTTCAAGATGCTCACCGGCGTGTCCGGGGTGGGGCCCAAGGCGGCGCTGGCCATCCTGTCGGTGATGAGCCCCGAAAAGGTGGCCCTGGCGGCCTCCTCCGGGGACCACAAGGCCTTCACCGCCGCCAACGGCGTGGGCCCCAAGCTGGCCCAGCGCATCGCCCTGGAACTCAAGGACAAGGTGGGCAAGGGCCTGGCTGCCGGCACCGGCTTTGCGGGCAATGTGTCCGCCGCCCCGGCCCCCCAGAGCGCCCCCGCCCAGGCGGTGGCCGCCCTGGTCAGCCTGGGGTACAGCACCTCCGACGCGGCGGCCGCCGTGGCCCGGGTGGACGACACCCTGCCGGTGCAGGACATCATCAAGATCGCGCTGCGCGGGTTGTCCCGCGCCTGAATCCCTGAAAGGAAGGTACCATGGCACAGAATCAGGAATACACCGTCGACCCCAGCCGTCTGGTCAGCCCCGACCTGGGCCCGGCGGAGGTGGAAGAAAACAGCCTGCGCCCCAAGACCCTGGACGACTACATCGGCCAGGACAAGGCCAAGAGCAACCTGCGCATCTATCTGCGGGCGGCCCAGCAGCGGGGCGAAGCGATGGACCACATCCTGCTGTACGGCCCTCCCGGCCTGGGCAAAACCACCCTGGCCGGCATCGTGGCCCAGGAAATGGGGGTCCAGGTGCGCATCACCTCCGGCCCCGCCATCGAAAAGCCCGGCGATCTGGCCGCCCTGCTCACCAACCTGCAGGAGGGGGACATTCTTTTTATTGACGAGATCCACCGTCTGTCCCGCCAGGTGGAGGAGGTCTTGTACCCCGCCCTGGAGGACTACGCCCTGGACATCATGATCGGCAAGGGCCCCAGCGCCCAGAGCATCCGCATCAACCTGCCTCACTTCACCCTCATCGGGGCCACCACCCGGGCGGGGCAGCTCACCGGCCCTTTGCGGGACCGCTTCGGCATCCTGCTCAAGCTGGAACCCTACAGCCCCGACGAGCTGGCCCGCATCATCACCCGCAGCGCCGGCATCCTGGGCATTCCCATCGACCACGACGGCGCCCTGGAGCTGGCCCGGTGCAGCCGGGGCACCCCCCGTATCGCCAACCGCCTGCTCAAGCGGGTGCGGGACTTCGCCACTGTCCAGGGGGACGGCGCCATCGACGGTCCCACCGCCGTGGCAGCCCGCAAACAGATGGACATTGACGAGATGGGCCTGGACGAGCTGGACCGCGGGGTCCTGCGGGCCATCATCGAGCTGTACGGCGGTGGGCCGGTGGGTCTGGAGACCCTGGCCGCCGCCCTGGGGGAGGAGAGCGTCACCCTGGAGGACATCTGCGAACCCTACCTGATGCAGCTGGGCTATCTGACCCGCACCCCCCGGGGGCGCTGCGTCACCCGCCTGGCTTACGAACACCTGCATCTGCCGGTACCCCGCCGTCTGCGCGACGACGAGGAGGACGGCCAGCAGAGCCTGTACTGATACACCCCGAAAGGAGTTTGAACCCTATGCGCTGTGCCGATACCTGGCAGGACTACGAACTCATCGACGCCACCGGCCACAACCGGCTGGAACGGTGGGGCAAGACCCTGCTCATCCGTCCCGACCCCCAGATCATCTGGAAAAACGAGCCTGTCAGCCCCCTGTGGAACCGGGCGGACGCCGTCTATCACCGCTCGGCCAAGGGCGGCGGCAGCTGGGAACAGCACCGCAAACTGCCCCAGCGCTGGCAGATCGGCTGGCAGGGGCTCACCCTCATCGTCAGCCCCACCGGCTTCAAGCACACCGGCGTCTTTCCCGAACAGGCGGTGAACTGGGCCTGGTACCAGAAGAAGATCGCCGCGGCGGGCCGTCCCATCAAGGTGCTCAACCTCTTCGGCTACACCGGCGGCGCCACCCTGGCCTGCCTGGCGGCCGGGGCGTCCTTGACCCATGTGGACGCCTCCAAGGGGATGGTGGCCTGGGCCCGGGAGAATGCCGCCGCCAGCGGCCTGGCGGACAAGCCCTGCCGCTGGATCGTGGACGACTGCGCCAAGTTTGTGGCCCGGGAGATCCGCCGGGGCAGCCGGTACGACGGCGTCATCATGGACCCGCCCAGCTACGGCCGTGGCCCGGGGGGCGAGATCTGGAAGCTGGAGGACAACGTCTACGATCTCATCACCCTGACCCAGCAGGTCCTGTCCGACGACCCGCTCTTCTTTGCCATCAACTCCTACACCGAGGGCCTGAGCCCCGCGGTGATGGAATACATTCTCAAGACCAATCTCTGCCCCGTCAAGGGCGGAAAAACCTGGTGCGATGAGATCGGCCTGCCGGTCTCGGCCACCGGGGGCGTGGTGCCCTGCGGCGCCACCGCCGTGTGGGAAAAGGAATAAATAAAGGGGGAAAGGTTCATGGAACCTATGCTCAAAGCCCAGGATGTGCGCTTCCGCTATGACCCCGAACGCCCGGACTACGCCGTGGACGGCGTGAGCCTGGAAGTCAAACACGGCGAGTTCGTCGCCGTGCTGGGGGGCAACGGCAGCGGCAAAAGCACCCTGGCCAAACATTTCAACGCCATTTTGCTGCCCGAAACCGGCACCGTGCTGGTGGAGGGCATCGACACCCGCACCGAGGAAAAACTCTACGACATCCGCCAGAAGGCGGGCATGGTGTTCCAGAATCCGGACAACCAGATTGTGGCCACCATCGTGGAGGAGGACGTGGCCTTCGCCCTGGAAAACCTGGGCGTGCCCAGCGAGGAGATCCGCACCCGCATCGATGAGGCCATGAAGATGACCGGCATCTACGAGTGCCGGGAAAAGGCCCCCTACAAGCTGTCCGGCGGCCAGAAACAGCGGGTGGCCATCGCGGGGGTCATCGCCATGCGGCCGGACTGCCTGATCCTGGACGAAGCCACCGCCATGCTGGACCCCCGGGGCCGGGCCGCCGTCATGAACACCATCCACAGCCTGCGGGCGGCGGGCATCACCATCGTGTCCATCACCCATTATATGGAGGAGGCCGCCCAGGCCGACCGGGTGCTGGTCATGAGCCACGGCCGCATCGTCATGGAGGGTACCCCCGAACAGGTGTTCAGCCAGACCGAGCGCCTCAAGCGCTACCGGCTGGACGTGCCCCAGGCCGCGGAACTGCGGGACGCGCTGGTGGCCGCCGGGCTGCCCATGCCCGCCAATGTCATCACCCCCGAAGCCTGCGCCCAGGCGCTGTACGACCTGCTTCGCTGAACAAACGGCACCACGCCGAAATCTGAATGGCCGCAGCTTCACCGGCAAGGGCCGGGCGGCATGCGGAAAGGAAGGGAAACGAACGTGTCAGAGATTATTCGCTGCGAACATCTGCGCTATGTATACAACGCCGGACTGCCGGACGAGACCGCAGCCCTGGAGGATGTGAGCTTTTCCATCCAGGAAGGGGACTTTGTGGGCATCATCGGTTCCACCGGCAGCGGCAAGTCCACCCTCATCAGCCATTTCAACGGCCTGAACCGGCCCACCTCCGGCAAGATCTATGTGGACGGCCGGGACATGTGGGCGGAAGGGGAGGACCTGCGAAGCTTCCGGTTCCTGGTGGGGCTGGTCTTCCAGTACCCCGAATACCAGCTGTTTGAGGAAACCTGCGCCCAGGACATCGCCTACGGCCCCCGCAACATGGGCCTGAGCGAGGAGGAAATCCAGCGCCGGGTCAAGGAAGCGGCCGAGTTCACCGGCCTGAGCGAGGACCTGCTCCAGCGCAGCCCCTTTGAGCTGTCCGGCGGCCAGAAACGCCGGGTGGCCATTGCGGGCGTCATGGCCATGGAGCCCCGCATCCTGGTGCTGGACGAGCCCGCCGCCGGCCTGGACCCGGAAGGCCGGGACACCATCCTGGCCCAGATCAAGGCCTACCACAAAAAGACCGGCGTGACCGTGGTGCTGGTCAGCCATTCCATGGAGGACATCGCCAAATACGCCGACAAGGTGCTGGTCATGCACAAGGCGGGGGTGGCCATGTACGACACGGTGGAGAACATCTTTGCCCGGGCGCCGGAACTGCTGGAGCTGGGGCTTTCGGTGCCCCAGGTTACCCAGATCTTCCTGCGGCTGAAGGAGATGGGCCTGGACATCAAGACCGACGTCTACACCATGCCCTACGCCGTCAAGACGGTGCTCAAGGCCTACAACGCCCGCCATCCCGAAAAGCCTCTGCCCATCCCGGCACAGAAAGGAGGGGAAGACCATGCTTCGTGATATCACCATCGGGCAGCACTTCCCCGGCAACTCGGTGCTGCACCGCTGCGACCCCCGCCTGAAACTGGTGGGCACCATCGCCTATATCATCGTGCTGTTTGTGGCCTCCAACCCTCTGGGCATCGCTTTGTCCCTGGCGCTGCTGGCCCTGCTGTACGCGGTGGCCAAAATTCCCTATCGGCTCATCCTCAAGAGCCTGAAGCCCATCGTGCCCATCATCATCTTCACGGCGGTGCTCAACCTCTTCTTCATCACCGGGGAAGGACAACCCCTGGTCCGGCTGTGGATTTTCGCCATTTATAAGGAAGGCGTCTCCTACGCCATCCTCATGGCTACCCGGGTGGTGGCGCTCATTGCGGGCACCAGCCTGCTCACCTACACCACCAGCCCCATCGTCCTCACCGACGCCATCGAATCCCTGCTGCGCCCCTTGCAGAAGCTGCACTTCCCGGTGCATGAGCTGGCCATGATGATGACCATCGCCCTGCGGTTCATCCCCACCCTGATTGAGGAGACCGAAAAGATCATGAACGCCCAGAAAGCCCGGGGCGCCAAGCTGGACAACGGAAAATTCACCGAGCGCATCCGCGCCCTGATTCCCATTCTGATCCCCCTGTTCATCAGCGCCTTCCGCCGGGCGGACGAGCTGGCCATGGCCATGGAATGCCGCTGCTACCACGGCGGCGAAGGCCGCACCCGTCTGAAGGTGCTGCGCTTCGGCAAGCTGGACGTGCAGTGCGCCCTGGCCCTGGCGGTGCTGTTGGGCATCATCCTGTCCACCACCCTGCTGTTCTGAGGAGATGCCCATGACCGTACTTTTGTGGCTGGCGTACAAGGGCACCCGGTACGCCGGGTTCCAGGTGCAGCCCAACGGCCTGACCGTCTGTCAGGTTTTGCAGGACGCCATGGAGGCGGTGCTGGGCTCCCGGCCGGATGTAAAAGGCTGTTCCCGCACCGACGCCGGCGTCCATGCGCGCCGTTTCGCGCTCAGTTTCCGGTATGATGGGACCGTGCCGCTGCGGCGGCTGCCCCTGGCCCTCAACGCCCACCTGCCCGCCGATGTGCGGGTGCTGCAGGCGCAGGCCGTGCCGGAGGATTTCCACGCCCGGTACGCCGCCCACGCCAAGACCTACTGTTACCGTATCCGCAACGGGGCGGTGGACGACCCCTTTGACGCCGAGTTCACCCACCGCATCCCCAAGCCCCTCAACGAACAGGCCATGCAACAGGCCGCCGCCGGGTTTGTGGGCAGACACGATTTCCTGGCCCTGTGCGCGTCGGGGTCGTCGGTGGCCGCCCACGGGGACACGGTGCGCACCATCACCCGGTGCGAGGTGACCCGGGACAAGGATGTGTTTTCCATCACAGTCACCGCCGACGGATACCTGTATAATATGGTGCGGATTCTGGCGGGAACCATTGTCCAGGCAGGCCTGGGCAAGCTGGACCCGGCGGATGTGCCCGCCATTCTGCAAAGCCGGGACCGGCGCCGCGCCGGTCCCACCCTGCCCGCCCACGGGCTTTGCCTGGTGGACGTGGAGTATCCCGGTCTTGAACCGGCAGACGAGGCCTGAAACGCCCGTCTTTGTATCATCTGAGGAAAGGGGGATCGCCCATGAGAGCCGAAGACAAGGAACGTCTGGCCCGGCGGCAGCGTATGCTGGCACGGGAACGGGGCGAGTCCCTGCCCGAACCCGAACCCCGGCAGGAGGAGCCCCGGCAGAGCCGGGAACCCGCCGCCAAACCCGAACCGAAGAAGAGCGAACCGAAAAAGACCGAGTTCGCTGCGGCCAAAAAGACGGCCAAACAGGAACCGGTCTCCCGCGCCGAGGGGGTGCGCGCCCCCCGCGCCGGCAACACCCGGCCGTTCAGCCCCATTCTGCGCCGCCGGGCGCGCCGCCGCCGCATGATGCTGGTGGCGCTGCTGCTGGCGCTGGTGGTGGCGGCGGCCTGGGTCACCGGAGTGCTGGGGGCCTCGGTATCCTCCCTGAGCGATGTGCTGGATTCGGTGAGCCTGTATTTCCAGCGCAGCGGCGGCTGGCCCGCCGATACCGGCATCGAGGAACCCCTGCGGGTGGAAGAGCTGGCCGGCGGTTTTGTGGAGCTGGACAAGGAGGAAACCGTGGTTTTCTCCGCCTACGGCACCAAGGTGCGCACCATCCAGCCCGGCTATGCCCGCCCGGCGCTGGACGTGGGCAACACCCGGTTTGTGCTGTATGACCGGTCCGGCACCGCCCTGCAGGTGGAAAGCCGCACCCGCACCCTGTACACAAAAACCTTCACCAACGCCCTCATGCTGTGCGCCATCTCCCCCAACGGGACGCTGGGGGTGGTCACTGAATCCGACCGGTATGCGGCGGAACTGCAGGTGTTCAGCCCCACCATGCGCAGCATTTACAGCTGGAAGATGACCCAGGACCAGGGCACCCCCCTGGCGCTGGAATTTGCCACCGACAACCATCGGTTTGCGGTAGGCACGGTGGCCGCCCGCAACGGCCGCCTGGCCTGCAGCATCTACCTGATGGACACCGCCAAGAGTGAAACCGGCCCGGTGTACACGGCGGACGAGGGCAGCCTGCTGCTGCAGCTGCACTGGATCGCCACCGACAAGCTGCTGGCCGTGTTCGATACCTACGCCGTGGTGCTGGAAACCGGCAGCGCCCAGCAGCTGGCTCGCTATGATTTCGGCGGCGCCAACCTGCAGGGGGCTTCGGTGAACCGGCGCACCACCGCCCTGCTGTTGTCCACCCACAGCGGCAACGAGCTCATTGTGCTCAACGCCGACCTGCAGGTGGTGGGGCAGGGCAATGCAGGCCAGGCCGAAGGCGTGACCTGCGCCGACACCGCCGTCTACCTGTGGGGAGCGGATACGGTGGCCTGCCACGACCTGAGCGGCACCCAGCGCTGGGAAACCGTGCTGGATACCCGCCCCCTGGCCGTGCTGGACGCCGCCCAGCCCCTGCTGGTCACTGCCGGCCGGGCCGAGGTGCTCAACGCCGCGGCCTGACCGCCAGAATATACAAACTGTAGAATTATCAAAGAGGAAAACAAAATGAGCTATTCCATCACAGGCTTACTGTATGACATTCTGTTTGCCGTCATCCTGTTTCTGACGGCCCTCTACGGCTGGAAACGGGGATTTCTGTCTTCGCTGGTGCTGCTGGCCGGCGCCGTGGTCAGCATCTTCGGGGCCGTGTGGGTGGCCCGGGCCGCCGGTCCGGTCATCTACAACAACTACGTGGGCGAAGCCATCGCCCAGAAGGTCTCGGCTGCCCTGGCCGAAAGCGGCGGCGATGTGGCCGCGGCGGTGCAGGGACTGTCCTTTTTGCCCGAAACCATCCGCAACGCCCTGGCCGGCACCCTGACCGAGATTTCCGGCGAAGCCACCCCCCACGTGGTGGAGGTGCTGGAACCCATCGTGTTGCCCCTGATCCAGGTCATTCTGTTCCTGGTGGTCTGCCTGGTGGTGCGCTGGGTGTTCCGGGCTCTGGCCTGGGCCATGCGTGGCTGCAACGCCATTCCCCTGGTGGGCGGCCTGAACCGGCTTCTGGGCCTGGTGCTGGGGGCGCTGTCCGGCCTGCTCAACTGCTGGCTGCTGTCCCTGGGACTGTGGCTGCTCAGCATGCTCAGCAACGGCCAGATCGAATTCCTGAGCAGCGCCGCCTTGGGCAAAAGCGCCATCTACGGCTTGCTGGCGGGGCTCAACCCCTTTACGATCTATTACTGAAAATCCCATGCCCCCGGGCATGAATAAACCATGTTGTCGCTATGAACAATATCTGAACATTGCCCCCGCGCCCTTGCAAAAGGGGCTTTGCAGGGGGATAATGGTTCTTAAGGCGGCCTGTTTTTCCCATGGGGCCGCCAGAAAGAGGTGAGAGTATATGTTGTGTGTCCGCTGCAAAAAACGTACCGCAGTGGTATTTATACAGCGCATCGAGGACGGCAAACCCATTCAGGAAGGCTACTGCCTGAGCTGTGCCAAGGCGATGCACATCAAACCGGTGGATGACCTGATGGAGCGCTTCGGCATGTCCGATCAGGATCTGGAAAACATGGAGGAGCGCATGGCCAGCTTCCTGGAGGAAGCGGGGCAGTCCGGCGCCCTCATGCCCACCGAAGGCGAAGAAGACGACGATTTTGTGCCCGGCGGCAGCCCGGCCTTCCCCTTTGGTTTCGGCGCCCCCGCCGAAAGCAAGGAAGGGCAGTCCGGCAAGAAAAACTCCAAGAAGGAAAAGCCGCCCCGCCGCAAATACCTGGATACCTATTGTGAAAATCTGACCAAAAAGGCCAAGGAAGGCCGTCTGGACCGCATCATCGGCCGCGACCGGGAAATCTACCGCGCCATCCAGATTCTCTGCCGCCGCCAGAAAAACAATCCCTGCCTGATCGGCGAGGCCGGCGTGGGCAAGACCGCCATTGCGGAAGGTCTGGCCGAGCGCATTGCCGCGGGCCAGGTTCCCGCCCGGCTGCAGGACAAGGAAATCTATCTGCTGGACCTGACCGCCCTGGTGGCCGGCACCCAGTTCCGCGGCCAGTTCGAACAGCGGGTCAAGGGCCTGCTCAGCGAGATCAAGGCCGCCGGCAATGTGATTCTCTTCATCGACGAAATCCACAACATTGTGGGCGCCGGTGATTCCGACGGCGCCATGAACGCCGCCAACATCATGAAACCCGCCCTGTCCCGGGGCCAGGTGCAGGTCATCGGCGCCACCACCTTCACCGAATACCGCAAGTATATCGAGAAGGATTCCGCCCTGGAACGCCGGTTCCAGCCCATCAAGGTGGAGGAACCCTCCCTCAACGATGCCATCGAGGTCATCCGCGGGGTGCGCTCCTACTACGAAAAGCACCACTGCGTGCGGGTGCCCGACGCCATCGTCACCAGCGTGGTGCAGCTGTCCGAGCGGTACATCACCGACCGGTACCTGCCCGACAAGGCCATCGACCTGCTGGACGAAGCCTGCGCCTGCTGCAACCTGCGCCATCCCGAGATCACCGAGCTGTTCAACCTGCAGCGCAGCATTGCCGAGCTGGAGGAGAAGGAGCACGACCTGGAAAACCCCGACGGGGACAGCGCCGATGCAGCCATCGACTATGAGGAGCTGGCCAAGACCAAGACCGAGCTGGCCCGCCAGCGGGAACGTCTGCCCGCCCTGGAACTGCAGGTGGCGGACATCCAGGTGACCCTGGACGACGTGGCCAAGGTGGTGGAACTGTGGACCGGCATTCCTGCCGTCAAGATCAAGGAGAGCGAGTACGGCCGCCTGCAGGGGCTGGAAGCGGCCCTGAAAGAGCACATCATCGGCCAGGACGAGGCCGTGCACAGCGTGGCCCAGGCGGTCAAGCGGGCCCGGGCGGACCTGTCCGGCCGGCATCGCCCCGCCAGCTTCATCTTTGTGGGCCCCACCGGCGTGGGCAAGACCGAACTGGTCAAACAGCTGGCCAGCCAGCTCTTTGACACGGTGGACCCGCTGATCTCCATCGACATGAGCGAGTATATGGAAAAGCACACGGTGTCCCGCCTGATCGGTTCGCCCCCGGGCTACGTGGGTTATGACGAGGCCGGCCAGCTCACCGAGAAGGTGCGCCGCCGCCCCTACAGCGTGGTGCTCTTTGACGAGATCGAAAAGGCCCACCCCGATGTGATGAACATTCTTCTGCAGATTCTGGACGAAGGCAAGATCAACGACGCCCAGGGCCGTGTGGTGGATTTCTCCAACACGGTCATCTGCATGACCTCCAACGCCGGTTCCACCGACCGCACCGGCGCCACCGGCTTCAACCGCACCGCCGAGCAGGCCTCCCACGACAAGAGCATGAAAGCCTTGCAGGAGTTCCTGCGCCCCGAGTTCCTGGGCCGTGTGGATGAGGTCATCACCTTCCGCCCGCTGGAGCAGGCCGACCTGGAAAAGATCGCCGCCCTCATGCTGGAGGAATACCGTCCCGGTCTGTCCGCCCGCGGCCTGACCCTGGCATACGGCCCCGAGGCCCTCACCGCCATCGTCAAGGCCACCTCCACCCGGTTTGGTGCCCGGGAACTGCGGCGTACCATCCGCAAGACCCTGGAAGACCCGGTGGCCGAAGCCCTCATCGACGGCCGGCTGGCTGGCGGCGCCACCATCACCCTGGAAGCGGCGGAGGACGGCACCCCGCGGCTGAAACTGCCTTCCTGACCTTTGACACCCTGAGGAGGTGCGGATGAAACCACGTTTGCGGAGCCCGGCGCTGCTGCTGGCAGCCTTGCTGCTGGTGGGCTGCGCCCGGGGGGATCTTTCCTACGCCCGCGGTCCCGGCAGCCGCCTGGAGCAGATGCCGGACCTGTCCGAACCCGAAACCCCCACCCCGGAACCCCAGCCCACCCAGCCCGGTACCCTGTGGACCGACGGCCTGACCGCTGCCCAGCAGAAATACGGCAGCGCCGGGCTGCTGGCCTGGCCCTGCGTGCTGTACAGCGTTTACCTGCAGCAGCCCGACGGCCCCGGCTGGACCGAGGAGGGAATCGCCCGCAGCCAGCAGAATCTGGAGGTGGCGGTGGACTGGATCACCCAGCAGGCAGCGGCCTACAACGCCGCCCCCACCCTCTATTACGGGGAAGACCTGATGACCGTCCTGGACTATGAACCCGGCTTTGTGGGCGGGGAGGAGTCGGACGAGGGCCAGGCCTTCTACGAGGATATGGACAAGGTGTGCGGGGAACTGAACACCGCCGACCTGGCCGAAACCTACGGCACCACCAACATCGGGTTCCTGGTGTTTCTGCCGGTGGCGGGGTGCTCCTTCACCATGGTCCATTACCTGGAAGACGGGGGCTACTACTTCAACGAGTACTGCTGCCTGTACAAGGACAACGTCTTCTTTGAACCCGGCACCTTTGACGGCCCGGCGGTCTATGCCCACGAGATTTTGCATCTGTTCGGCGCGCCGGACCTGTACAACGGCAGCAATGATCTGTTTGTCAGCCGGGAACTGGTGGACTATGTGGCCCGGAACTGGCCGGACGAGATCATGCATGACACCTACGCCACCGACGGGTCGCTGGAATACGAGGTCATCCACAAGGAGATCAGCCCCCTGACCGCCTACCGGCTGGGGCTGGCGGATTCCTTCCCGGGGATGGAACGGTTCCCCCTGGTCACCATGGACCCGCCCGGCACCTTCCGCCTGGACGAGGGAACCGCCACCGACCGTTTTGACGACGGGGTGGTGGCTGCGTAAAAAGGAGGCAACGCCCATGGCTGTGCCCACGGCGACAGCCGTCAAAGAAAGTCCCACCCTGCAATTGCAGGGAATTCAGGCGGCCACCGCCGCCGAATGGCGTGTGGGGGATACCCTGCCCACCCGCCTGTGCGAAGTGTGGCAGTTGGTGTATGTGATGGACGGCGTCATCGAGGAGATCACCGACGGCCGCCCCATCCTGCTGCGGGCGGGGCGGGCCATGATCCACCAGCCGGAGGAAACCTGGTCCATGCGGGCCGCGGGGGAAGTGCCCCCCGAAGTGCTGCGGGTGGCTTTCCGGGCTTCCGGCACCACGCTGGATATCTTCCGCAACCGGCTCATCCGGGTGAATGCGGTGGAAAAAAACGTGCTGCGCCTGCTGGCTGATACGGTGCGGGAAACCTGGCTGCGCTCCGAACCGGGGCGGGAACCCACCCCCCGGCCGGATCCGCCTTTCGGCGCGCCCCGGCTGCTGCAGCTGTACCTGGAACAGTTCCTCTGGCTCACCGCCCGGCGGCTGCGCCGGGGCGGCCGCAAGCTGTCCCCCCGCACCCTGGCGGAGCAGAACCAGCGTGCCCTGGTGGATGCGGCCCGGCTGTATTTTTCCGAACATATGGACGAGGAACCCGACCTGGCCCAGATCTGCCATGCGCTGGGCTGCGGCCGTGTGGCATTGCAGCAGGCGTTCCGGGCCAGGACCGGCCTTTCCCCCCACGGGTATTACGCCTGCCTCAAGGTGGAGCGGGCCGGCACCCTGCTGGCCCAGGGCTACACCCCCGGCGAGGTGGCCCGCATGCTGGGATACTCCTCGGTTTCTTATTTTTCCCAGCGGTTCCGGGCCCTGACCGGCCAGACCCCCACCGCCTACCGCAAGGACCCGCAGCCTTTGCATCTGTGCAACAAATAGGCATGGCAAATGCTGAAACGTCTATTCTAAAATATGGACGGTTCGGTATAAAATAAAGGCAAGAAAGCGGACCGTGTAAGACCGCTTGCAACAAATTTATAAAAATTGTAAAGGAGCGTTCATTATGTCCATTCTGGTCAGTGGCGGCGCCGGCTACATCGGCAGCCATACCTGCGTCGAACTCCTGAATGCCGGGTACGACATCGTGGTGGCGGACAACCTCTACAACGCCAGCCCCGAAGCGCTTGCCCGCGTCAAACAAATCACCGGCAAGGATTTCCGCTTCATTGAGGCAGACATGACCGACCATGACGCTGTGGATGCCATCTTCCGGGAGAACCCCGGCATCGAATGTGTCATCCAGTTCGCTGCCTACAAGGCGGTGGGGGAGAGCGTCTCCAAGCCCATTGAGTACTACTCCAACAACCTGGGCTGCACCCTGACCATCCTGGACGTGATGCGCCACTACGGCTGCCACAATATCATCTTCTCCTCCTCGGCCACCGTCTACGGCGACCCCGCCAGCGTGCCCATCCGGGAAGATTTCCCCACCGGTGCCACCACCAACCCCTACGGCACCACCAAGGTCTTCACCGAGCGCATCCTCACCGACTGCTGCAAGGCGGACCCCGAGTTGAACGTGGCCCTGCTGCGCTACTTCAACCCCATCGGCGCCCATCCCTCCGGCCTCATCGGCGAAGACCCCAACGGCATTCCCAACAACCTGGTGCCCTACATCGCCAAGGTGGCCGTGGGCAAGCTGGAGAAAGTCCATGTCTACGGCAATGACTATCCCACCCCGGACGGCACCGGCGTGCGTGACTACATCCACGTGGTGGATCTGGCCCGCGGCCATGTGGCGGCGGTACATAAGCTGCAGGAAAAGCCCGGCCTGTTCATCTGCAACCTGGGCACCGGTCACGGCTACAGCGTGCTGGACGTGATCAAGGCGTTCAGCAAGGCCTGCGGCAAGGACCTGCCCTACGTCATCGATCCCCGCCGCCCCGGCGACATCGCCGAATGCTGGTGCGATCCCAGCAAGGCCAAGCGGGAACTGGGCTGGGAAGCCCAGTACGGCATCGAGGAGATGTGCCGCGACAGCTGGAACTGGCAGAGCCATAACCCCGACGGCTACAAGACCAAAGCCGAGTAAGCCTTTATAAGCAAAACAAAACCGCTGCAGGAACTTCCTGCGGCGGTTTTTCCGTTTATTTCATTTTGGCGTAGCCGTCACAGCGCGGCCAGAGCGGCGCGCAGACGGGCCAGGGTTTCCTCCTTGCCCAGCATGGCGGCCAGATCGGTGCCGCCGCCCGGGGTGCGGGATTTGCCCGAAAGGGCGATGCCCAAAGGATACAGCAGCCAGCCGTTCTTCTTCTCCATCGCCTCGGCCTTGCTGCGGCAGACCTCGAAGATGGCGTCCCGGTTCCAGTCGGTTTCGTTTTCCAGCACCGGCAGCAGGGCCTCCAGGGCTTCCTTGGCGGATTCCGGGGTGGTCTTCTGCTTCTTGTTGCGGTAGAGCTCGGCGTCAAAGGGCAGCACCGCGTCAAAGAAGTCCAGCTGGGGCGGAATGTCCTCCAGTACCTCGCACCGGGGCTGCAGGTTGGCGCACAGCAGATCCCGGTCAATGTCCCGGTGCACGGCCTGGTCGATGAAGGGGTCGGCCAGACGGCGGAATTCCTCGGCCGGCAGGGCCCGGATGTAGGCGGCGTTGATGGCCCGCAGCTTCAGCGGGTCAAAGATGGCCGGGGACTTGGAAATGCGGGTGGGGTCCCAGATGCGGATCATCTCGTCCAGGTTGAAGATCTCCTGTTCGCCCTCGGGGGCCCAGCCCAGCAGCAGCAGATAGTTCAGCACCGCCGCGGGCAGATAGCCCTTGGCCACCAGATCCTGGTAGCTGGCGTCGCCGTTGCGCTTGGACAGCTTGTGCTGGGCGTCCTTCATCACCGGCGGGCAGTGGATGTAGGTGGGAATCTCCCAGCCGAAGGCCTTGTACAGAAGGTTGTACTTGGGGGTGCTGGACAGATACTCGCTGCCGCGGATGACATGGGTGATGCCCATGAGATGGTCGTCCACCACGTTGGCAAAGTTGTAGGTGGGCATGCCGTCGCTCTTCAGAAGAATCTGGTCGTCCAGCTCGCTGTTGTCCACCTCGATGTGCCCGAAGACCAGGTCGTCAAAGGCGGTCTTGCCCTCGGTGGGGATCTTCTGCCGGATGACATAGGGTTCCCCGGCGGCCAGCTTGGCTTCCACTTCCTCCTGGGACAGGTTGCGGCAGTGCCCGTCGTAGTGGGTCATCTCGCCGGCGGCCTTCTGGCTTTCGTGCATGGCCTCCAGCCGCTCGTTGGTGCAGAAGCAGTAGTAAGCTTCGCCCTTGCGCACCAGCTCTTCGGCATACTGCTTGAACATGCCCATGCGCTGGCTCTGCACATAGGGGCCCACCGGGCCGCCGATGTCCGGGCCTTCGTCCCAGGTCAGGCCGGTGGCCTTCAGGGTGTTGTAGATGATGTCGGTGGCACCTTCCACCAGGCGGCCCTGGTCGGTGTCCTCAATGCGCAGGATAAAGGTGCCGCCGTTGTGGCGGGCCTGCAGATAGGTGTACAGCGCGGTGCGCAGGTTGCCCACGTGCATATAGCCCGTGGGGGACGGCGCAAAGCGGGTGCGTACGGTGTTGGCCATAAACTAACTTCCCCCTGTAAAAAACTGTTGTCTATCCCTCAGTTTAGCGGCCGGGGGAGGGTTTGTCAACCAAAGAAGGACATTTTACTCCTCCGGGTCGATCTGGATCTTGTCCTTGGCAAAGTCCAGCGCCAGGCCGATGAGCTCGTTGCGGGAACGGTTGGTCTTTTTGGCCAGGTCGTCGTAAAAATCCACGATGGATTTGTCCACCCGGATGGTGAACATGACCGGCTCTGTCTTTTTGGAGATTTTTAAGGTTTCCATAATTTTCCACCACCTTATATACCATTATCCACGCGCAAAACATGGAAAAATATGACTAAAAAATGTTTACATTTTAACATAAACTGATGTATACTGGTGGTATTCGACCTTGTTATCCCCAAAGGAGACGGCTATGGTGGAAAAAAATTCTTTTGCGCTGCTGGAAACCCTGGCCCGGCAGATGGGCTGCGAGTATCTGTCCGACCTGAAATACCTGGACCCCGCGGGCAGGGAAAGGCTGGCCGGACTGGTGCGGGGCATCGCCCCCGGCGATGCCCCGCAAACGGAGTGGAACGACGCCCTGACCTACCTGACCGGCCAGGACCCTTTGAAGGATGCCGATACGGCCCGCACCGCGCTGTTGGCGGCACTGGAAAACCCCGCTTGACACCCGGGAACGGGCTGGCTATAATGTAGGGGAATAAACCGACGAGGCGAAAGTAAAACCGTGGCGGCGCCCACAGAGAGCCCCCGAAGCTGGGAACGGGGCGGAAGGCTGCACGGACAAATGGATCGCCGAGGGCGGCGGGGAACCCCTGTTTCGGCGGGGCAGTATCCGCTCGCCGGCAGCCCCCGTTATCGGGCAGGGACGCAGAACAGCGCCCCGTTAAGAGGCCGCGGCCGGAAAACGGCGCGGCAAGCAAGGTGGCACCACAGGCAAAATCACAGGCCTGCCCTTGCACAGAAACCACTTCTGTGCGGGGGCGGGCCTTTTTGTTCCCCTCCGCCGACATCAAAGGAGCTGAAACATCATGTCCGAACTTCTCAAACGCAAGCGTATCCTTTCCGGCATCCAGCCCACCGGCACCCCCACCCTGGGCAACTATCTGGGGGCCCTGCGCAACTGGGCGCTGCTGCAGAACAGCTATGACTGCCTGTATATGGTGGCCGACCTGCACGCGTTGACCGTGCGCCAGGTCCCCGCCGACCTGCGCCGCAACAGCCGGGCCCTGACCGCCCTGCTGCTGGCCGTGGGCATCGACCCCAAGGAACACATCCTGTTTGTGCAGAGCCATGTGCCCGCCCACTGTGAGCTGAGCTGGATCCTGGCCTGCAACACCCAGTTCGGCGAACTGTCCCGCATGACCCAGTTCAAGGACAAGAGCGCCAAACACCCCGACAACGTCAACGGCGGCCTGTTCACCTATCCGGTGCTGATGGCCTCGGACATCCTGATCTACAACGCCGACCTGGTGCCGGTGGGCCAGGACCAGACCCAGCACCTGGAGCTGGCCCGGGACATTGCCGGCCGGTTCAACAACATCTACGGCGAAACCTTTGTCTTGCCCGAAGGCTACGTGCCCGCCGCCGGCGCCAAGGTCATGTCCCTGTCCGAACCCACCAAAAAGATGAGCAAGTCCGACCCCAACGTGAACAGCTTCATCCTCATGACCGACGACAAGGACACCATCGTGCGCAAGTTCAAGCGGGCGGTCACCGACTCCGACGGTATGGTGCATTTCGATACGGCCAACAAGCCGGGCGTGTCCAACCTGATGACCATCTACGCCGCCTTCACCGGCAAGACCATGCCGGAGATCGAGGCCGAGTTTGCGGGCAAGGGCTACGGCGACTTCAAGATGGCCGTGGCCGAAACCACCGTCGACGCCATCTGCCCGGTGCAGGAGGAGCTGCAGCGCATCCAGGCGGACAAGGCCTATGTGGACGGGGTGCTCAAGGACGGCGCCGAGCGGGCCGCCCGTCTGGCCAACCGCACCGTGTCCAAGGTGCACCGCAAGGTGGGCCTGCTGCAGCTGGAAAAGTGAGCCTGCAAAGCCCGGAAAACGCTTGACAGCGACACAATTTTTGGATATAATATTACAACTGGTGCGGCCCCTGCTGGGCCGCACAACTTTTACTGTTAGAGTAAGGAGCTATCCGAAATGGCCAAAGAGGTTGTTGTTACCCGCGAGGGATATCAGAAGCTGGAGCAGGACCTGGACACCCTGCGCACCGTCAAACGTAAGGAAGTTGCGGACAAGATCAAGGTGGCCCGCGGTTACGGCGACTTGTCGGAAAATGCCGAGTACGATGCCGCCAAGGAAGAGCAGGCCATTGTGGAAGCCCGCATCGCCGATCTGGAAGCAACCCTGAAGGTTGCCCGCATCATCGACGACAACGAGCTGTCCCACGACACCGTCTCCATCGGCATGAAGGTCAAGATCCTGGCCGAGGGCGACGATGAGGAGGATGCCGAGGAATACGACATCACCGGTTCCACCGAAGCCGACATGGACCTGAACCGCATCAGCGACGAAAGCCCGGTGGGCGCCGCCCTCATCGGCCACAAGGCCGGGGATGTGGTGGCCGTCACCCTGCCCAACGGCAGCGTGATCGACTACAAGATCCTGGCTGTCAGCCGCAGCAAGTAAGTCAAACGCAAACAGCGCCGGGCGGGGCCGACCCGGTCGGCGCTGCTTTATTTACAGGAAAAGAGGAATCTTCTCATGCAGAACACCCCCGTCAACGCCGCCACCGAGCAGGCTGTGCGTCGCCAGAAGCTGGCGGACCTGCAGGCTGCCGGGCATGACCCGTTCACCATCACCAAGTATCCCCAGGACGCTTTCTCCGCCGATCTGCAGGCCGAATTCAAAGACCTGCCCGCCGAGAGCGAAACCGGCAAGGTGGTCACCCTGGCCGGGCGTCTGATGTCCAAACGCGTGATGGGCAAGGCCAGCTTTGCCCATCTGCGGGACGCCAAGGGGGACATCCAGATCTTCGCCAAGCGGGACGTGCTGGGCGATGAACCCTACGCCGCCTTCAAAAAGCTGGATGTGGGCGACATTGTGGGCTGCAAGGGCGAAGTGTTCCGCACCCGCATGGGCGAACTCAGCGTGCGCATCAGCGAGCTGACCCTGCTGTCCAAGAGCCTGCTGCCTCTGCCCGAGAAGTTCCACGGCCTGACCGACCGGGAAGCCCGCTACCGTCAGCGGTATGTGGACCTGATCGTCAACCCGGATGTCAAGCAGACCTTCGTGCGCCGCAGCCAGATCCTGCGGGAACTGCGCGCCTTCCTGGACAACAAGGGATTCCTGGAAGTGGAAACCCCCATCCTGACCCCCTTTGAGATCGGCGCTTCCGCCCGTCCCTTCCTCACCCACCACAACACCCTGGATATGGACATGGTGCTGCGCATCGAGACCGAGCTGTACCTCAAGCGCTTGGTGGTGGGCGGCATGGACCGCGTGTACGAAGTGGGCCGCATCTTCCGCAACGAGGGCATGGACCCCAAGCACAACCCCGAGTTCACCACCATCGAGCTGTACCAGGCCTACACCGACTACCACGGCATGATGGACCTGGTGGAAGAGATGATGAAGACGGTGGCCCAGAAGGTCTGCGGCACCCTGCAGATCGAGTACCAGGGCAAGCAGATCGACCTGTCCCACTGGGAGCGCCTGACCATGCTGGAAGCGGTCAAGAAGTATTCCGGCGTGGACTTCACCACCGTGGCTTCGGACGAGGAAGCCATCGCCCTGGCCAAGAAGCACCACGTGGAACTGCCCGAAGTGCCCACCAAGGGCGCCATCCTGGCCGAGTTCTTCGACGCCTTTGTGGAGGGCAACCTGGTCCAGCCCACCTTCATCTATGACTACCCCGTGGAGATCAGCCCCCTGGCCAAGCGCAAGCCCAACGACCCGGCCTTCACCGAGCGGTTCGAGTACTTCATCAACTGCACCGAGTTCGGCAACGCCTTCAGCGAGCTGAACGACCCCATCGACCAGAAGGGCCGTTTTGAACGCCAGGTGGCCGAGCGCAAGAAGCTGGAACCCACCAGCAAGGCCCAGGTGGACTACGACTACGTCACCGCCCTGGAATACGGCCTGCCCCCCACGGGCGGCCTGGGCTTCGGTGTGGATCGTCTGGTCATGCTGCTCACCGACTCCGCCTCCATCCGCGATGTGCTGCTCTTCCCCACCATGAAGCCGCTGGACTGAGCTGCACCAGGAAAATCATAAACAGTGAAAAAGCGCTTTCCGGAAGATTCCGGGAAGCGCTTTTTTTTGTCCTTGTCAGTCCATCTCCCGCAGCATCCGCTGCAAAAGGGACCCCACCGCCCCCGCCAGCCGGTCAATACTGCCGATACGCACAAACTCGTTGCCGTAGATGGTTTTCAAAGCGGGCACGTCCCGGTTCAGACCGAAGAAGACGGCCCCCACCCGGAACCCCTGCCTGCGCAGGGCCTTCACCTCGGCGGCGGTGTCGGCCACGGAGGCCTCGTCGCCGTAGTCCCGGCTGACCGGCAGGGCGCCGGCAGGGGGAATCCGCTGGCTGTCGTTGGGGCTGGCGTCGGTGAGAATCAGCACCAGCCGGTGGGGACAGCGGGCGTCCGCCAGCCGGCCCACGGTGCGCAGGGCCAGCCCATCCCGGTTCCACCCGGCGGCAAAGTAGCCGAAGACGGACCGGCAGCCCGGGTCCTTGTAGCCCTTCAGCAGCTGCAGCACCGTATATCCCCGCAGGCTGCGGAAGGCGTAGATCTGCACCGGCACCCCGCAGCGGCGCAGACTCTCCCCCAGGATGTACCCCTGGGCGGCGATGGTCTCCTGGCTGTTCAGCCGGGAGGCGGAGGCGTCCAGCAGCAGGTCCACCGAAAGATCAGGCTGTATATCGTCGGTCCGGCGCAGAAAAATCGCCGGGTCCCGCAGGCAGGGCGCCCGCCACACCCGACGGCTGTCCAGCCTCCCGGCCCGGGCCCGCACGGGCTGGGGCTGGCTGTAGGAGTGCAGGGCGTCCTCCAGCTGTTCGCTCAACCGGCGGATGCTGCCGGCGTAGAGCTGGCTGTTTTTGGCGTAAAATTCCAGGTTGCGCTGCCGCTGCCGGGCGGCGTCCCGGGCCAGCTTTCCGGATTCGGCATCCGGCGGTCGGGTGGGGGAGGGCTCGCCCCGGGTAATCCACAGGTGACAGTCCCGGTGATTGCCGGTGCACAGCTCCTGCTCCAGGGCGGCCAGGTCATGGTCGTTATACACCGAGCGGCCAAAGCAGGTTTCGATGTAGGCCCGGTCTTTTTCGCCTTGCCGGACAGAAAAATGGTGGGCCAGCAGGGCCTTGCCCGCCGGTTTGGCGTTTGCCTCCCGCAGCTGGGAACTGCGCCGCAGCACCAGCTGGTCGGTGTGGCGGATCTCGGTGGGCAGAAGCTTGGTCAGCAGGGCGGCCCACACCCCCCGCAGATGCAGCGTCCGGGGGCCCCGGTCCGCCTCGCTGCCGGTAAACCCGAAAAAGCGCTCCAGCATCTCTTCCAGGGCGGCAAGTACCCCGTCGGTGTCCAGGGTGCCGGGCAGGGCCAGAGCTTCGGCCAGCTCCCGGCCCCGGGGCGTCAGCAGGGGGCCGCGGCGTCCGGCCAGAGGCGCCCAGCGGGCTTCCTGCTGTTCAAACACCCGGTTGTTCTTGACCATCCACTGCTGGCGGGACATGGATTTCTGCCCCGCAAAAAAGTTCCGGGCATAGTCCCGCCGCAGATCGGCCAGAATGGGCCGCTGGGGCAGCTCCTTCTCGTACACGCAGTTTTCCAGCCCCAGCCAGACCAGCTCGTCGAACATCTCCCGCCGGGGACTGCCCGCGTACCGGCCGAAAAATCCCTCCAGCCGGTCCGGGTCCAGCCACTTGGCTGTCAGGCCCACCACACAGTTGAAGTAAAAATCCGGCTGTCCGTCGGGGGTAAAGGCCATGAAGGGCGGGTCCAGGTCGTACCGCCCGGCGGCGGCCCAGATCAGGTTCAGCGCCCGGCGCTGTTCCGGGCTGTATTCGCGCCGCAGCATACCCCTTACCCCGGAAAGACCCTGGCCCGGTCCAGGGTCCGGGGGATGCGGGCGGCGATCACATCCCGGATCAGGGTCTGTTCGTAGGGGTCAAAGGTCTTGTTGGTGATGCACAGATCCAGCGCCGCGGTGGCGTCCAGCCCGTGCTCCATCAGGCGCAGCGCGTCCAGAAGTCCCCGCAGGTCCACCGCCCGGGCCGAGATCTCGGCGCTGTCTGCCTTCTTGTTCAGGTCGTAGAACAGCTGGGCAAACTGCCCGGCGTACCGGGGGCTGATCTGCGGGAAATGGTGGCGCAGCAGCTTGTTCAGGTCCTCCTGGGAGATCAGCGGCAGGTCCAGCACCGCAAACCGGGAAACCAGGGCTTCGTTCAGTTCCCGGGTGCCGGCATAGCCGTGGTTCATGGTGGCGATGAAGCGGGCGGCCGGGTCCACCTCGATCAGGTCATAGCCCGGCACATCGATGCGGCGGCGGTAGTCCAGGGTGGCGTGCAGCACGGCCAGGGCTTCATTCTTGGCCATGTTGATCTCGTCCAGCACCCCGAACCCGCCGTGGCACGCACACTGCCAGATGGGCCCCGGCTGAAACACCACCTTTTCCCCGTTGAAGGTGTCCGACCCGATGAGGTAGGAGGCATCCATATTGATGTGGAAGGAAACGTCCCAGCAAGGCCGCCCGAACGCCCAGGCCAGGTTTTCGGCCAGCACGTTCTTGCCGGTGGCCTTGGGCCCGGCTAGCAGCAGATTCTCCCCGCACAGCAGGACGGTGGCGGCCTGGTTCCACACCTCCCGGCCGTAATACCGGTACCGGGGTTCGGGAACCCGTCGGGCCATCTCTTCGGGCACGGGATGTTCGGCGCGGAAGGCGGCAATCCCTTCGATGACCGCCGGGTACACGCCCTCCTCTTTCAGAAAATCCAGCATTGATACATCCCCTTCTGGCTTACAAAAAAAGACACAACCTTATTTCACCGGCAGCAATACAGCGCTTTCGGCGGGCATGGTCAGCACGCCGTTTTGCAGCGCTGCCGGGCCGCCCAGAGCGAACAGCGGCTGCCCGGCGGGGGAAAGGGCGCAGGGGCACCGCACGGCTCTGGCCGCCGGGTTCACCGCCGCCAGAATCTTCTCCCCGCCGCCGGTGCGCAGATACACCAGCGGGTAGGCGTCGGTCTCGCAGTAGATGAATTCCATGGTGCCGTCCGCCTGCAGGGCGGGATGAGCCTTGCGCACCGCGCACAAGGTCTGTACCGTGTGCCACAGGGATCCGGCTCCGGCCATGCCGTCGGCCACGGTGGGGGCGTCGGGGGTCCTGTCCTGGGCGGTGTAGAGCCGGTCCGCTTCGGCAGCGGAGAACCCGTAGTTCCTGCCGTGGTCCCACTGCATGGGGCTGCGGGAACCGGTGCGGTTGTAGCCCCCTTCCACCGAATCCAGCTCCAGATACCGCATACCGATCTCGTCCCCGTAGTAGACGAAGGGGGCCCCGGGCATGGACAACAGGAAGGTGAAGGCAATTTTCATCTCCTCCGGGTCCAGCCAATGGCGCAGACGTTCCATGTCGTGGTTGCCGGAAGGGATGCACATCAGCCCCTTGCCGCTGGTCAGGCGGTAGTTCTTTTCATAGGTATCTACAAAGGCCCGGGCGTTGCCCTTGCCTTCCCGGCTGAAGAAGGGGTGCTCGCACCGGAACAGGTCCATGTAATGGGAAGGACCGAAATGCAGCAGAAAGTCCATGTGGAACCCGCCCATCAGCGACTTGTCCGGCTCGCCCCACTCGGAGAGCATCACCGCGTCGGGGTATTTTTCGTCCATGAACCGGCGCACCTGCTGCCACAGCTTGATGGTCTCCTTACTGTCCGGGTCATTTTTCACCAGGGAACCGGCCATGTCCACCCGGAAGCCATCGCACCCCCGGGACAGCCAGAAGTCCATCACATCCATCATGGCCTGCCGGGTGGCCAGCGCTTCGGGAGAGTCCACCGCGCTCTGCCAGGGCTCGGTGGGCCGGGCAAAGCCGTAGTTCAGCGCCGGCTGGTTGGAGAAGAAGTTCACCGCCACGCAGCCGTCGCGGGGGTACAGCCCCCGCAGGGACCCGGTGATGTTGCCGTACCCCGCCACATCGTGCCAGATGGAATCGCTCCAGATATACCGCCCGGAATACTCGTTTTTCTCCACCTTGCAGGACTGGGCAAACCAGGGATGCCGGATGGAGGTGTGCCCCGGCACTAAGTCCAGGATCACATGCATTCCCCGGCGGTGGGCTTCCTCAAACAGATGAATCAGGTCGTCGTTGGTGCCGTAGCGGGGGGCCACTTTGCAGTAGTCCTCCACATCGTACCCCGCATCCCCGAAGGGGGAAAGAAAACAGGGGTTCAGCCACAGAGCGTTGCAGCCCAGCTCCCGGATGTAGTCCAGCTTCTTTATAATGCCGGGCAGATCCCCGATGCCGTCTGCGTTGGTGTCCAGAAAACTCTGGGGATAAATTTCGTAAAAGATGCTTGTTTTCAGCCAATGGTCCATGCAGATCGCCTCCCGGTCGCACCCCTTGCGGGCACGGATTTCTGCTTGCATTATAGCGCATTTGCCCGGCGGAAAAAAGCGCCAAAACCCACAAAAAAAACGCCTCCAAACCGGCGGAAGGCAACACCCTGCGCCAAAACCGTTAAAAAAGTGTCAACTTCCCCTTGCGCTGGACCCGGTTTATGCGTATAATAAAAGCATAGCGATAGGGGATACTGCGCCCCGCCGCCAGGTAAACCGCAAAAATGCAGAAATTTTGCAACAAAACGGATCGAGAGGAGATTTTTACCATGGGTTTGGGCAAAAAGACCATCGACGATGAAAACTACGCCGGCAAGCGCGTTCTTGTCCGCTGCGACTTCAACGTTCCGATGAAGGACGGCGTCATCACCAACGATAACCGCATCAATGCGGCTCTGCCGACCATCAAGAAGCTGATCAACGACGGCGCCAAGGTCATCCTGTGCAGCCACCTGGGCAAGCCGAAGAACGGCCCCGAAGAGAAGTTCAGCCTGGCACCGGTCGCCGTGCGCCTGTCTGAAAAGCTGGGCCAGCCCGTCACCTTCGCCGATGACGACAACGTGGTCGGCCCCAAGGCCAAGGCTGCCGCCGCCACCATGGGCAACGGCGATGTGGTTCTGCTGCAGAACACCCGTTTCCGCAAGGAAGAAACCAAGAACATCGACACCTTCAGCCAGGAACTGGCTTCTCTGGCCGACGCTTACGTGGATGACGCCTTCGGCTCCTGCCACCGCGCTCACTGCTCCACCGCCGGCGTCACCGATTATATCAAGGACACCGCTGTGGGCTACCTGATGGAAAAGGAAATCAAGTACCTGGGCAACGCTGTCAACGATCCCGTCCGTCCCTTCACCGCCATCCTGGGCGGCGCCAAGGTTGCGGACAAGCTGAATGTCATCTCCAACCTGCTGGAAAAGGTCGACACCCTGATCATCGGCGGCGGCATGGCCTACACCTTCCTGAAGGCCCAGGGCTACGAGATCGGCACCAGCCTGTGCGACGATTCCAAGCTGGACTACTGCAAGGAAATGATGGAAAAGGCCAAGGCCAAGGGCGTCAAGCTGCTGCTGCCCGTTGATACCGCCTGCGTGGCTGCCTTCCCCGATCCCATCGACGCTCCTGTCGAGACCAAGATCTGCCCTGTCACCGATATGCCCGCCGACATGGAAGGCTGCGACATCGGCCCCGCTACCATGAAGCTGTTCGCCGACGCCGTCAAGGCTTCCAAGACCGTGGTGTGGAACGGACCCATGGGCGTGTTTGAGAACCCGACCCTGGCCGCCGGCACCCTGGCTGTTGCCAAGGCCATGGCCGAAAGCGACGCTACCACCGTCATCGGCGGCGGCGACAGCGCGGCTGCCGTGCAGCAGATGGGCCTGGGCGACAAGATGACCCACATTTCCACCGGCGGCGGCGCCTCCCTGGAATACCTGGAAGGCAAGGAACTGCCCGGCATCGCTGTCATTCAGAACGCATAATCAACCCGCTATGCGCGGCGGCTCTGCCGCCGCGCATTTTTGACGGAACAAAAACAGGAGGTTTTTCTCATGGATAAGCAGAATCGCAAAGCCGTTATTGCCGGCAACTGGAAAATGAACATGACCCCCACCGACGCGGGCCATCTGCTGGACCACCTGATCCCGCTGGTCGCCGACGCCGGCTGCGAAGTCGTCGTCTGTGTGCCCGCCACCGACCTGTGCGTGGCCGTGGCCAAGTGCTCCGGCACCAACATCCATGTGGGTGCCCAGAACGTTCACTTTGAAAAGTCCGGTGCCTTCACCGGTGAAATCAGCGCCGACATGCTCACCGACCTGGGCGTGGAATATGTGGTCATCGGCCACAGCGAGCGCCGTCAGTACTTCGCCGAGACCGACGAAACGGTCAACAAGCGCACCAAGGCGGCGCTGGCCGGCGGCCTGAAGCCCATCGTCTGCGTGGGCGAAAGCCTGGCCCAGCGTGAGCAGGGCGTCACCGAAGAGCTGGTCCGCATGCAGGTCAAGATCGCCCTGAACGGCGTGAGCGCTGACGAGCTGAAGAACGTCATCATCGCCTACGAGCCCATCTGGGCCATCGGCACCGGCAAGACCGCCACCGCCGACCAGGCCGAGGAAGTCTGCGCCGCCATCCGCAAGGTGGTGGGCGAACTGTACGGCGAGGACGCCGCCAAGGCCCTGACCGTCCAGTACGGCGGCAGCATGAACGCCAAGAACGCCGAGGAACTGCTGAGCAAGCCCGACGTGGACGGCGGTCTCATCGGCGGCGCTTCCCTGAAGGCCGACCAGTTCGCCATCATCGTGGACGCAGCCACCAAGGGCTGATCCCGGCAAAAGGTATATCCCAAATTTAGGTAAGGAGCAATTTTTCCCATGTCCAAGAAACCTGTTCTTCTTTGCATTATGGACGGCTTTGGCTGGACGCCGGAGAACACCTTCGGCAACGCCGTGGCCGCCGCCAACACCCCCAACCTCGACAAGATCTTTGCCGAATGTCCCATGACCACCATCCAGGCTTCCGGCATGGCCGTGGGCCTGCCCGACGGCCAGATGGGCAACAGCGAAGTGGGCCACACCAACATGGGCGCCGGCCGCATCGTCTACCAGCAGCTGACCCTGATCACCAAGAGCATCCAGGACGGCGAAATGTTCAAGAACCCCGTGCTGGTCAAGAACATGAAGGCCGCCATCGACGCCGGCAAGGCCATCCATCTCATGGGCCTGGTGGGCACCGGCGGCGTGCACAGCCATGCCGACCACTGGTTCGGCGTGCTGGATATGGCCAAGCATATGGGCGCCACCAAGGTCTACCTGCACTGCATCATGGACGGCCGTGACACCGACCCCCATTCCGGCAAGGGCTTCCTGGCCGACCTGCAGGCCAAGCTGGACGAGCTGGGCATCGGCGAAATCGCCACCGTCACCGGCCGTTACTACGCTATGGACCGCGATTCCAACTGGGATCGTGAGGAGAAGGCCTACGCCGCCTTCGTGTACGGCGAAGGCCGCCGTGCCGCCAACGCCCAGGAGGCCATCGACGCTTCCTACGCCGAGGATGTCACCGACGAGTTCGTCGTGCCCGTGATCACCTGCGAAGGTGGCCGCGTGCAGGAAGGCGACACCGTCATCTTCATGAACTTCCGCCCCGACCGTGCCCGTCAGATGACCCGCATCTTCGTGGACGACGACTTCAAGGGCTTTGAGCGCCGCTACGGCCGGTTCCCTGTGAACTATGTCTGCATGGCCGAGTACGACGCCACCATGCCCAACTGCGAAGTGGCTTATCCGCCGGTGGAGCTGAAGAACGTGCTGGGCGAATACCTGGCCGCTCACGGCAAGACCCAGCTGCGCATCGCCGAGACCGAGAAGTACGCCCATGTGACCTTCTTCTTCAACGGCGGCGTGGAAGCCCCCTACGAGGGCGAGGACCGCAAGGTCATCCCCAGCCCGAAGGTGGCCACCTACGACCTGAAGCCCGAGATGAGCGCCCCCGAGGTGGCCGAAGAGTGCCGCCAGCGCATCGAGAGCGGCAAGTATGACGTCATCATCCTGAACTTTGCCAACTGCGACATGGTCGGCCACACCGGCGTGTTCGACGCGGCCGTCAAGGCCGTGGAGGCTGTGGATGCCGGCGTCAAGAAGGTCATGGACGCCGTGCTCAAGATGGGCGGCGTCATGTTCCTGACCGCCGACCACGGCAACGCCGAGAAGATGGAGAACCCGGACGGCTCTCCCTTCACCGCCCACACCACCAACGTGGTGCCCTTTGCGGTCATCGGCGCCGGCGACGTGAAGCTGCGCGAAGGCGGCTGCCTGGCCGACATCGCCCCCACCATGCTGCCCTATATCGGCCTGGAAGTTCCCGCCGAAATGACCGGCAAGAGCATCATCGTCGGCTGATTTTCCCTCGCATTTTTGCCCGGAGACTGTGTGCCTCCGGGCTTTTTTTGTCTGCCCTTGCGCCCGGGGCCCAAATGGGGTATGATAAGGACAGGCAAAACCGCAATACTGTGCCGCGTCCCCCCGCGGCCAAGGAATCAGAAGGAGAACACCATGCGTTATTGCAAAAAGTGCACCATGCCGGACACCCGTCCCGGCATTACCTTTGACGCCGAAGGCGTCTGCAGCGCCTGCCGCCATTATGAGCACCGCAAGGATGTGGACTGGGATGCCCGCTTCAAGGAATTCGAAAAATTCTGCGATAAGTACCGCGGCATGAACGGCCCCGGCGGCTACGACTGCGCGGTGGCGGTCTCCGGTGGCAAGGACAGCCATTTCCAGGTCTGGATGCTCAAGGAAGTCATGCACATGAACCCCATCCTGTTCAGTGTGGAGGACAACTTCCCCATGACCCAGGCGGGTATCCACAACCTCAAGAATATCAGCGAGGAATTCGGCTGCACCATCATCAGCTGCAAGCCCAACATCAAGGTCCAGAAGGTCCTGATGCGCAAATTCTTTGAAAAGTACGGCAAGCCCACCTGGTATGTGGACCGGCTGATCTACACCTTCCCCCTGCACATGGCGGCCAAGTTCAACACCCCCATGCTCTGCTACGGCGAGAACGTCAGCTTTGAGTACGGCGGCAACGCCGACCAGGAGACCTACTCCGCCATGGACCAGATCGAGAACGGCGTGGCCGTGGGCATGCCCATGGAGGAGCTGCTGGGCGACGGCGTCACCGAGAAGGACCTGAGCCTGACCCTGGCCCCCTCCGCCGAGGAGCGCGCCAAGCTGGATCCCTTCTACCTGAGCTATTTTGTGCCCTGGAACAGCTACAAGAACTACCAGATCGCCAAGGCCCACGGCTTCCACGACCTGACCCATGAGTGGGACCGCACCCACCATGCGGAAAACTTCGACCAGATCGATTCCCGCGCCTACCTGGTGCACTCCTGGCTGAAGTATCCCAAGTTCGGCCACGCCGCCGCCACCGACTACACCGCCCGCTATATCCGCTACGGCATGATGACCCGGGACGAGGCCGTCAAGATCATCAAGGAGCGGGACGGCAAGCTGGACCCGCTGTGCGTGCGGGATTTCTGCGATTTCTGCGGCTACACCGAAAGCGAATTCTGGGCCATCATGGACAAGTTCTACAACCGTGACCTGTTCGAGAAGAACGAGTACGGCGAGTGGGTCCTGAAGCATCCCATCTGGGAAGAAAAGGCCTGAGCCCGGCGGTCTGTGCCGGTTCCGTTCTGATGCAGTAACGCCATGGCGGCCGTGCCGCCGGGCATCCGCCCCGTGTGACCGCTTTGCCGGCCGCACGGGATATTTTTAGGCAACGTCCGCCCAAGGAGTGAAGTAAATGCGCTACCAAGCCATGAAACTGCCTTCCCATCCCGCCAGCCTCTGGGCCGACGCCCTGGCCCTGGCGCTGGCGGTGTCCCTGCCGCTGTTCATGCCCAACGGGTATGTGGCGCTCATCGGCGAAAAATTCGGCCTGCTGCTGGCCTGCACCCTGGTGGGCACCGCGGCGGTGCTGGTCAGCCTGCTGGCGGTGCGCACCCGCAGGGGCATGAACCCGGCGTCCCCGGCCTGGCTGTGGCCGGTGGGGCTTTGCGCCTCCTACGCGGTGGCCTGGTGGATGGCCGATGACCGGTATACGGCGTTCTGGGGGCTGAGCGGGCGCAAGAACGGCCTGCTCATGCTGCTGGTGTGCACGCTGGTGTATCTGCTGGTGTCGGCCTTTGCCACGGCGGACGGCACCGAGCTGCTGCTGGGCGCTCTGACCGCCACCGGGGTGGCGGTGACCGGCATCAGCTGGCTGAACTACTGGATGCTGGACCCCCTGGATGCCTACTATACCTTCCTGCCGGGGGTGGGGGAGCTCTTCCTGGGCACCATGGGCAACATCAACTTTTACGGAGCACTGCTCTGCCTGTGCGTGCCCCTGGCCGCGGCGGCCTATCTGCGCAAGGGCGGCGGCCGCCGGCACTGGCGGTACGTAGTGGTGCTGGTGCTGTGCAGCGGCCTGATTCCCGCCGGCAGCGACGGCGCCTGGCTGGGCACCGCCGCAGCGGTGGGGGTACTGTGCTGTACCCGCCGCACCACCGCCCGCACCCTGTCCCGGCTCTTCCGCCTGGGAGCGGGGCTGCTGGCCTGTGGGGTACTTACCGGCCTGCTTGCCCGTGTGTGGCCGGTGCGCAACGCCCTGCGCACCATCTCGGCGGTGCTGGCCAGCCCCCTCATGCTGCTGCCGCTGGTGCTGTGCCTGCTGGCGGCCCGGGGCCTGGCGCGCCTGGGGGACCGCCCGGCGGTGCGCCCCGCCCGCGTGGCGGCCGGGGTGATCGTGCTGGCGGGGCTGGGGGCGGTGCTGGCTGCCAACCTGCTGCCCGCCTGCCCGGGTTTTCTGTCGGCGTTGCATTTTGACGAGCGCTGGGGTGCCAACCGGGGGTATGCCTGGCAGCGGCTGTGGGTCATCTACACCCAGGACCTGAGCCTGCCCCAGATGCTCTTCGGGCTGGGTGGGGATGCGGTTTCGGCCCGGCTGGCCCCGGACATCGAATCCATCCGGTACATGATCCTTCTCAACGGCGAAACCTTCGATTCCGCCCACAACGAGTTTTTGCAGCACCTGGTGTGCGGCGGTGTGGTGGGCCTTGCGTGCTGGTGTGGCTTTCTGGCGGCGGCGGTCCGGCGCGGACTGCGCGCCCGCCCGGCGGTGGCCGCGGCTCTGGTGGGGTATGCGGTGCAGTCCTTCTTCAGCATCAGTATGCCGGGGGCCCTGCCCCTGGTGTTTGTGCTGGCCGGGGTAGCCGGGCTGGACCGGGGGCATCCCTGGCACGGCGCCGGATGGCGCGCGGGGGCGGCCTGCGTGCTGTTTCTGGCGGCGCTGGTGTGCAAACCCTATCTCCCTGTTTCTTAAACAGGAAATGGTATCGGATATGCAAAAGCGGGGCAAATTTATGAAAAAATTGTTGCTGACAAGAATTGACATTAAAAAATAATAGGTGTATGATTGATACTAGTTTCGAATTTGTAAACAATTCCCCTGTGCAATAAGAAAGAAAGGAAAGTATCAACATGCAGATGAAGAAGATCGTATCCGTTGTTGCGGCTGCCGCCATGGCCGCTGCGTTCTGTGTTCCGGCCTATGCTGCTACCCCCGGCGAAGTAGCCGGTGACCTGGCCCAGCAGGTTCTGGACCTGACCGCCGAAGATTGGTCCGGCAACAAGGCTGCCGCCACCGAGAAGATGAGCGAACTGACCGCCCAGGTCAAGAGCGATTCCGCCATTACCATCACCCAGAAGATGAACAACGCCGCTCTGTCCTACTTTGACGCCGCCGAAAACAACGGCGACAGCGTTATTTCCAAGTCTGTGGGCGTGGAAAAGCGCTACGGCACCGGCATGGTCTACCGCAAGGATGCGGATGCCAGCGATCTGACCGTGAACAACTTTGGCTACGATGGTCAGGGCGTCATCACCGTGGATGCCACCGAGGGCGGCACTTCTTCTGATTGCGGTTACGCCATCTCCGTCACCCTGCCTGCCGACGGCGACAACAATTATTACTACAATGTTTCCATGCAGGACGGCCAGCAGGTCGATGTCACTGTTCCCGTCACCTCTTATGTGGATGAAAACGGTCAGCAGCTCGACATGATCACCTTCTGGGCTCCCCACTTCACCACCTACGTGCTGACTCCTGTCAACGTGAACCAGAATCAGGGCGGCGAACAGCAGACCGTGACTTCGGATGATTCTTCCAGCTCTTCTTCCGATGAGAGCACCGCTGCTTCTACCACTGCCACCACCGCCACCGTGGCCGAAAACCCGATCAAGGCCACCGGCGTTTCCATGAACCTGTCCGTCTTCGCCGTTGTTGCCTGCGCGGCTGTGGCTGCCTGCGGCGCCGGTGTTGCGGTCAAGAAGTCCCACAAGGGTGAGTGATTCATCCATAACAGCAAGGTGAGGAGCTTGGCAAAATGAGGAAACAACATTCTCAGGCCGCCGCTTCCGAACAGAAATCCGGCAAGGGGAAGAAACTGCTTCTTCCCCTTGCTTTTTCTGTTGTGGCGCTGGCGGTCCTGCTGGTGGTCATGGTGCCGGTGGTCTCCCAGCTGCGCCCGGCGGTGTCCTCCTCCGGTCTGCCGGAGGAAGCCTCCATCCCGCTGCTGGCCACCCCCGTGCCCCAACAGACCGAAGAGCCCCAGCAGACCACGGTGGATCTGGAAGCCTACCCGGAAGCCGGCGACCTGCTGGGACATCTGACGGTCAGCGGCACCACCGTGGACTGCGACGTGTATTACGGCGACAGCGAAAGCGAATTCAAGAAGGGCGCCGGCGTGTACAAGGGCGCCCACATCCCCGGCGAGGGCGGCACCATCCTGATGGGGGCGCACACCAACACCTATTTCCGGGATTTTGAGAGCGCCCAGATCGGGGCCGACGTGACCTTCACCACCGATTACGGCGAATACCACTACACCATCACCGACATGAAGGTGGCCACCGATACCGACACCACCGCCTACGACCTGGATGCCGACCGGGAAAACCTGATCATGTATACCTGCTATCCCTTCGGCACCCTGCAGTATACCGACCAACGGTATTTCATCTATTGCGACTATGTCAGCGGCCCCACCGTGGAGCCGCAACAGCCATGAAGGCCCGGCGCGGCTGGGCCGCGCCCCTGACCCAGTGTCTGGCCTGTGTGGCCGGGTGCCTGCTGGCGCTGCTGGCGGCCCTCAGCCTGACCCTGTTCCGGGAAGGGTACTACATCCACAAACTGGAAAAAAGTGATTGTCTGTCCGCCATCACCGAAAACATCCTCCAGGCCGGGCAGAAGGTGGCCCAGACCGCCGGTCTGCGCCAGGACATTCTGGATTCCCTGGTCACCCAGGAGGATGTGCGGGTGGCGGTGCTGCGCCGCACCGACGAAATCTGGCACGGGTCCACCACCCAGCCCGATTCTCCCTACACCGACGTGGTGACCTATTTACAGGATACGGTGAGCGCCGAAACCGGGGAGATGTGGGAGGAGGACGACCTCAACCTGTACAACAGCATCCGGGCTGTCTGCGACGATATGTGGCGCAGCAACGCGGTGCCGCCCCTGGCCAATGGGCTCAATCTTCTCATGCAGTACCGCCGGGTGACCACCCCGCTGACCATCGTGCTGGTGGCTGTGCTGCTGGTCTGCCTGTGGCTGCAGGTGCCCTTGTGCCGCAGCTGGCGGCAGCTGGCCGGGGCGCTGTACACCATCGGCGGGGGCATCGTGCTGGGGGCCGTGCTGGGCCTGATCGCGGTGCAGCTCTCCGGCTGGCAGGGCTGGATGCCCGCCGCCGACCCCGCCTACGCCTTGTACAAATCCTGGTTTGGAGGTTTCGCCCCGGTGCTGGCGGCTTGCGGCAGCGGCATCGCCGGGTTGGTGTGGCTGGTGGGGCTGCTGCCCTACACCATGGCCCTGCGCACCGAAAAGGCCAGACGCAAAAAGAAAGCGCCCGCTGCGGGCAACCAATAAAAAAGGAGACATTCCCATGGTCAAGCATATCATTCTGTGGCAGCTCAAACCCGAACTGACCGACGCCGAAAAGGCGGAAATCAAGGCCGGCATCAAGGCCGGGCTGGAAGGCCTGGCCGGGCAGATCCCCGGCCTGGTGGACATCCACGTGCAGACCGAAGGCCTGCCCTCCTCCAACGCCGATGTGATGCTGGATTCCACCTTCACCGATGAAGCCGCCCTCAAGGGCTACGCGGTCCACCCTGCCCATGTGGCGGTGGCTGACGGTAAGGTCCGCCCCTACACCGCCACCCGCACCTGCCTGGATTACGAGGTGTGACCATCGGGAAGGAACGCCCCATGAAAACAGGGATCAGACGATTCTGGCTGCCGCTGGCCATGCTGGCGGTGCTGGTGGGCTGGAGCCTTTTTGCCGCCCGGACCAGCCGGGGCGTCTCGTCGGTCATTGCCCTGTTCTGCACCGCCACCGACTATGAGCCCGGACCGCAGCGGAATGTGCTGACCATCTGCACCGACAGCGAGCCGGGGTATACGCTGCGGGTTTCGGTCACCGACCCGGCCCTGCGGCAAAAACTGGCAGAAACAGAGCTGCAAACCATCATCGGGGTGCAGATGGCCCTGGAAATTCCCCCGGAGGTGGTGCGGAAACAGCACCTGGACCCGGAAAATTTCCCGATGTTTGACCAGCTGGCCACCGGCTGGTGGGACGAGTACCTGACTTTGCAGGATGTGTTCTGCCGGTAAGCCTCTTGCAAACCATTTCCCGGTATGGTATAATCTCCAATATCTGAGCAAGGCAAAGGCGCCGTGCACGCAGGTTTATTCTGTGTGCGCGGCGTCTTTTTTGATTGGTGGAAGAAAGGAAGGAACCTTTTATGGAAAAACTGCCTCGCAATGTTGAAATTGATTATTCCAAATACGCCCCGGACATTCCCGAAGACCAGCTGGAAACCTACTACGGCCTGCCCCAGAAGGTGCAGTTCTGCAAGGAATGCGTCATGAGCAACCAGAAGCCCAACTCCTGCTACGAGTTTGAGCACACCATCCATTCCATCAAGAAGACCATGGTCATCCAGGACGACGGTGTCTGCGATGCCTGCCATGCCTGCCACAACAAGGCCAACGGCCACATCGACTGGGCCCTGCGGGAGAAGGAACTGCGGGAACTGTGCGATGAGTACCGCAAGAACGACGGTTCCTACGACTGTCTGGTTCCCGGTTCCGGCGGCAAGGACAGCTTCTACGCCGCCCATCTGCTCAAGTACAAGTATGGTATGCACCCGCTGACCGTGACCTGGGCGCCTCACATCTACACCCCCTGGGGCTGGGACAACATGCAGGCCTGGATTCATGCGGGCTTTGACAACTACCTGTGCACCCCCAACGGCATGACCCATCGTCTGCTCACCCGCCTTGCCACCGAGAATCTTTTCCATCCCTTCCAGCCCTTCATCCTGGGCCAGAAGCAGCTGGCCCCCAAGATGGCGGCCAAGTTCGGCATCCCCCTGGTGTTTTACGGCGAGAACGAAGCCGAGTTCGGCAACCCCATCGCCGACAACAACTCCGCTTTGCGGGACGAGCACTTCTTTGCGGTCAACGACTACGACCACATCTATCTGGGCGGCGTGAGCCTGCGCCAGCTGGAAGAAGACTACAAGATCGACAAGGCCGACCTGGCCATCTATCTGCCCTCCGAGACCTCCAACCTGGAGAAAAATCACGTGCAGGTGCGGTATCTGGGCTATTACGAAAAGTGGCATCCCCAGGGAGCCTACTACTACTCTGTGGAGCACGGCGGCTTCCGTCCCGCCCCGGAACGCACCCAGGGCACCTACTCCAAGTACAACTCCATCGACGACAAGATCGACGATTTCTTCTACTACACCACCTACATCAAGTACGGCATCGGCCGCACCACCTACGACGCCGCCCAGGAGATCCGCAACGGCGAGATCACCCTGGACGAGGGCAAGGCACTGTGCAAGAAGTTCGACGGCGAATACCCCGACCGCTTCGAGAAGGAAATCTTCAAGTATCTGTCCATCGACAAAAAGCACTTCCCCTGGGCCAGCCAGCTGTTCGAACAGCCCCGCATGGACCGCGACTACTTCATGCACCTGGCCGACCGGTTCCGCTCTCCCCATATCTGGAAGTACGAGGACGGCATGTGGAAGCTGCGCCACACCCCCTACGAGGGCGACAGCGAAGTGCTGTGGGGCGACCCCAAGGGCACCCATCACGAACAGTAATACAGGGAGCATACCATGGAACAAGGGCATAAAAAAATTCGGCTCATCGCCCGGCTGGATGTGAAGGACGAAAACCTGGTCAAGGGCATCCAGCTGGAAGGCCTGCGCAAGCTGGGCAACCCCAACGACTTTGCCCGCCGCTACTACGAGCAGGGCATTGATGAGCTGCTGTACATCGACATTGTGGCCAGCCTGTACAACCGCAACAACCTGTCGGGCATTGTCCGCCGCACGGTGGATGAGGTGTATATCCCGGTGTGTGTGGGCGGCGGTCTGCGCAGCGTGGAGGACGTGCGCTCCATTCTGTCCATGGGCGCCGACAAGGTGGCCGTGAACACCGCGGCGGTCAAGCGCCCCGAACTCATCACCGAGATCGCCAAGGCCTTCGGCAGCCAGTGCATGGTGTTGTCCATCCAGGCCAAGCGCAGCCACACCATGCCCAGCGGCTGGGAAGCCTACTATGACAACGGCCGGGCCCATTCCGGCTACGACGTGGTGGAGTGGGCCAAGCGGGGCCAGGAACTGGGGGCAGGGGAGATCCTGCTCACCAGCGTGGACTGCGAGGGCCTGCGGGACGGCATGGACCTGGACCTGATCCGCGCCGTGACCGGGGCGGTCACCGTGCCGGTGATCTGCGGCGGCGGTGTGGGCTGCGGGGACGACATCGTGGACGCCGCCGAAGCCGGCGCCGATGCCGTGGCCTGCGCTTCGGTGCTGCACTACAACCAGGAAACCGTCCAGGAACTGAAAGAGGAAATCCGCGCAGGCGGGGTGGAGGTGCGCGCATGAAAGTGACCATCATTGACTACGGTCTGTCCAACCTGCTCAGCGTGCAGCATGCCTTTGCCCATTTCGGGGCCGAGGTCTGCCTGACCAACCGCCCGGAGGATGTGCTGGCCGCCCAGCTGCTGGTGCTGCCCGGTGTGGGCGCCTTTCAGGACGGCATGGCCGGGCTGGAACGCCTGGGCCTCATCGAGCCCATCCGCCAGAAGGCGAAGGAGGGCACTCCGCTGCTGGGCATCTGCCTGGGTATGCAGATGCTCTTTGACGAGTCGGAGGAGTTCGGCGTGCACAAGGGCCTGGGGCTCATTCCCGGCCGGGTGGTGCGCATCCCCGACACCGATGCCGACGGCCACCCCCAGCGGGTGCCCCACATCAGCTGGCAGGGTCTGATCCCCGCCGAACACCTGGACCCGGAAACCGGCTTTGCGGGCACCGCCCTGGCCGGGGTGCACCCGGGGCAGGAATGCTATTTCATTCATAGCTATGAGGCAAAACCGGCGGCACAGGAATACCGTCTGGCCGATACCGTCTACGGCGGCCGGCGCATCTGCGCGGCGGCTGCCTGCGGGTCGGTGCTGGGGGTGCAGTTTCACCCCGAAAAGTCCGGCCCGGTGGGGTTGGAAATTCTGCGTGCTTTCGCCAATCTGCCGAATGTGTGAGTTTTTGGGTGGGTTTTACCGCAATTTTACGCAACAAAAATCCAGAAAAGAGAAAAAATCGGCGTTCTATCCATTCACAAACGGGTGTATTTGTTGTATAATCAGCTAGCAGTTAAAAAATTAACCGCCTGCGTGACAACGAACAGAAAGGGTGTCTCCGTTTGAAAAAACTGATCCTGGTCACAAGCCCGCCGGCTTGCGGCAAGACCTTTATTTCCCGCCAGCTGGCGGCCGCACTCAAGCATGTGGTGTATCTGGACAAAGACACCCTGATCCCGCTGTCCAAGCAGATCTTTGCGGTGGCCCATCAGCCCTACGACCGCAGCAGCATCTTCTTTGAAAAGTATATCCGGGACCTGGAATATCAGGTCACCCTGGACCTGGCCATGGAAGCGCTGCTCTACGACGACATCGTGCTGATCAACGCGCCTTTCACCCAGGAGATCCGGGACAACGAATATATTGCCAACCTGCGCAAGGAACTGGCCAAGAAGGAAGCCGAACTGGTGGTCATCTGGGTGGATACCGACCCCGAAGTCTGCCACCAGCGGATGATCGACCGGGCCAGCGACCGGGATATCTGGAAGCTGAACCACTGGGACGAGTACATCCTGGGCGTCAACTTTGAGCCCCCCACGAATCTGAAACTGGAAAACCAGCCCGATTCTTTGCTGATCTTCCACAATTCTTCGGACGAGGAATTCCAGCAGAGCATGACCGAGATCGTGGCCCAGCTGGAAGCGTCGGTGAAAAAAGGCCGCCGCCCCCGCACGCCCCGCCGTCTGTGACGGATGCAACCACAACCCTATAGCATTTTTCCGGCAGCTTGCCGGTCCCCCGGGACCGCGCAAACTGCCGGTTTGTTTTTTCCTGGGCGGAAAAAGCGCTGGGCCGCAAAATCCCCCGGGCCCGGGCATTGCTTTTTGCGACGGGAACCACTATAATGTATCTTGTACAAATGTGCAATTCTGCTGCATACGGGAGGATGACCATGTCCAAGGATCTTCTGGTGGGTTCCACCGGCTTTGTGGGGGGCAACCTGATGGCCGCCCACACCTTTGCCGCCGCCTGCCATTCCACTGATATCGCCGCCCAGTACGGCACCGCACCGGACCTGTGCGTTTACGCCGGGGTGCCCGCCGCCATGTTCCTGGCCAACGCCGACCCCGAGGCCGACCTGGCCGTGATGGCCGCCGCCCGGGAAAATCTGCGCAAAATCGCACCCCAAAAGCTGGTGCTCATCTCCTCCATTGCCGTGTATGCCGACAGCCGGGGCAAGGATGAGTCCGACGCCCCCGATTCGGCGGACCTGCCCGCCTACGGCCGCAACCGCCTGCAGCTGGAACGCTGGGTGCGGGAGGATTTCCCCTCGGCCCTCATCGTCCGCCTGCCCGCCTTGTACGGCAAGGGACTGCGGAAAAACTTCCTCTTTGATCTGCACACCATCACCCCGTCCATGCTCCGCCCGGAAAAATACGCCGAGCTGGCCGCCGTCAGCAATCTGGTCAGGACCGGCTACGCTTTGGCGGACAACGGGTTCTATAAGCTGGTGCCGGGGGCGGATGCCGACGCCCTGCGGAATTTTTTCGCTGCCAACGACTTCAACGCCCTGGCCTTCACCGATTCCCGCAGCCGCTACCAGTTCTACAACCTGGGCCGGCTGTGGCAGGACATCCGCAAGGCCCTGGACGCCGGGCTGACCCTGCTCAACCTGACCACCCCGCCGGTCACCGCCGCCGCCGTGTACACCGCCGTCACCGGCCGTACCGGCTGGAAAAACGAGCTGGCCAAACCGCCTTTTGATTATGACCTGCGCAGCCGCCACGCCGATTTGCTGGGCGGCAGGGACGGCTACCTCTGCACCGAGGCGGAGGAGCTGGCCGACATCTGCGCTTTTATGAAAAACTGGAACTGAAAGGGGCTTACCCATGCCTTCCATTCAACTGGCCGTCAGCAACATTGCCTGGAACAAGGCCGACGATGAATTGATCTACACCGCCATGCAGAACGCGGGGTTCACCGGGCTGGAACTGGCCCCCACCCGCATCTTCCCCGAACAGCCCTACGACAACCTGAGCTCCGCCGCCCTCTTCGGCGGGTATCTGCGCAACCGGTGGGGCTTTGCGGTGCCCAGCATGCAAAGCATCTGGTACGGGCAGACCGGCAGCATCTTTGACGATGCCCAGGCCGAGGAACTGCTGGCCTACACCGAGGAAGCCTACAACTTCGCCCATGTGCTCAACTGCCCCAGCCTGGTCTTCGGCTGTCCCAAAAACCGTATGCTGCCCGAAGGCGCCGACCCTGCCAAAGCGGATGCCTTCTTTGACAAGGCGGGCCGCTTGGCCGCCCGGTACGGGGTGCGTCTGGCCATCGAGGCCAACACCACCCGGTACACCAACTTCCTCAACCGCACCGCCGACGCCTTCGCCCTGGTCAAGCGGCTGGACAACCCCGGTCTGGCCGTGAACCTGGACCTGTCCACCGTCATCGAGAACGGGGAGCGGCTGCGGGATTTTATCCCCGACCTGAACTGGATCAGCCATGTGCACATCAGCGAGCCCGGCCTGGAACCCATCCAGCCCCGCCCGGAGCACAAGGAGCTGGCTATGATGCTCAAGGCGGTGGGATACCACGGCTTTGTCTCCATCGAGATGCGCAACCCCGGCGATACCGACAGGGTGCTGCGTGCCATTGACTATATCGCGGAGGTGTTTGCATAATGTCCTTTGACGTTGCCTATACCATCACCGAATTTGCCCCCCGCAGCAGCGACTACTGCCTGCTGATCCCGGTCATCAACGAGGGCGCCCGCATCCTCACCGAGCTGGGCCGCGCCCAGAAAGCCGGGGTGGACAAGATGGCCGACATCATCCTGTGTGACGGCGGCTCCACCGACGGCAGCATGAAGCCGGACACCCTGAAACTCTACGGCGTCAACACCCTGCTGGTCAAAAAGAGCGCCGGGCGGCAGGGTGCCCAGCTGCGCATGGGCCTGCACTTTGCCCTGGCCCGGGGCTACAAGGGCTTTCTGACCATCGACGGCAACAACAAGGATTCCATCGAGGACGTGCCCCGGTTCATCGAAAAGCTGAAAGAGGGCTACGACCTGGTGCAGGGCAGCCGCTTCATCAAGGGCGGCAAGGCCATCAACACCCCCATGGCCCGCTTTTTGGGGGTGCGGCTCATCCATGCCCCCGTCATCAGCGCGGCGGCGGGGCAGTGGTTCACCGACACCACCAACGCCTACCGGGCCTACAGCCGGGAATACCTGACCCACCCCGCCGTGCAGCCCCTGCGCCCCATCTTCATGGGGTATGAGCTGCTGGCCTACCTGAGCATCCGGGCCACCCGCCTGGGCCTGAAAGCCTGCGAAGTCCCGGTCACCCGGGCTTACCCCGCCAGCGGCCGCACCCCCACCAAGATCAGCGGCTTCAAGGGCAACAGCGACCTGCTCAAGGTGCTGTTTGCCGCCGCCACGGGAAAATACGATCCGAAGTAAAAACCGATAATATACAAATTGTATATTGTGTGAGAAGGAATCCGCCATGAACTACGACAAGATCATTCTGGGTGCGGGGCTGTACGGCCTGTACGCGGCCCAGAAATGCGGCGCCGCGGGCCAGCGGGTGCTGGTACTGGAGCGGGACCCCGCCCCTTTCATGCGGGCCACCTACATCAACCAGGCCCGGGTGCATATGGGGTACCACTATCCCCGCAGCTACTCCACCGCCATCAAGAGCGCCCACTATTTTCAGCGCTTCTGCCGGGATTACGGTTTCTGTCTGCACACGGAATTTGATCAGGTCTACGCCACCAGCGCCCATTTTTCCTGGACCGATGCGGCGGCCTTCCGGCGGTTCTGTGCCGCGGCGGGCATCCGCTGCGACGATGTGCCCCCCACCCGGTATTTCAACCCCGGCCTGTGCGACGGGGCCTTCCTGACCACCGAGTACACCTACGACGCCCAGGTGCTGAAACGCTGGTTCCTGGAACAGCTGGCCAAGCTGCCCAATGTGACCATCCTGTACAGCCACAAGCCGGATTCCATCCGGGAACACGGGGATGTGTGGCAGGTGACGGCGGGGGAGGTCAAGGCCGAAGCCCCCTTCCTGCTCAACGCCACCTATGCGGGGGTCAATGATGTGCACGCCATGCTGGGGCTGCCGCCCTTCCAGATCAAGTACGAAAAGTGCGAGATGATCCTGTGTGAGGTGGCCGAACCCTTGAAGAATGTGGGCATCACCGTCATGGACGGGCCCTTCTTCAGCCTGATGCCCTTCGGCCAGACCGGGCTGCACAGCCTGACCAGCGTGACCTTCACCCCCCACGAGACCAGCTACGATTCGGTGGCCACCTTCCCCTGCCAGCAGCGCAGCGAGGGCCGCTGTGCCCCGGGCAACCTGTTCAACTGCAACGAGTGCCCGGCCAAACCGGAATCCGCCTGGCCCTACATGAGCCAGCTGGCCCGCAAGTACCTGAAAGAGGAGTACGGCTTCACCTACAAGACCAGTCTGTTCAGCATGAAGCCCATCCTGAAAGCCAGCGAGATCGACGATTCCCGCCCCACGGTGGTGCGGGTGATGCACAAGGCCCCCACCATGATCAGCGTGCTCTCGGGCAAGATCAACACCGTCTACGATTTGGATGAGGTATTGGACCTATGAACCAGGAATCTCTGAGCGAAAAGCTCAACAAAGAAAAAAATTTCATCTCGGCGGTGGTGTATCTGCGGGGGGATACCGACCGCACCCTTCGCTTTTTCAAGACCCTGACCGCCGAATTGGAAGCCCACTTTGCCCAGTATGAGCTGGTGGCGGTGGACGACGCCGCCGACCAATCGGTGGTGAACGCTCTGCGCACCTGGGCCGCCGACCTGCCCAAACCCCTGACCATCCTGCACATGAGCCTGCACCAGGGGCTGGAACCGGCCATGAACGCCGGTCTGGACGCCGCCATCGGGGACTATGTCTATGAGTTCGACTCCACCGAGATGCCCTACGACGCCTCCCTGATCTTTGAGGCCTACCGCACCGCCCAGAAGGGCAGCGATATCGTCTCGGTCTGCCCCCGGCAGACCCGGGGCGGCAGCGGATTGTTCTACCGCATCTTCAACGCCAACTCCCACAGCGCCTACCGCCTGCGCACCGACGCCTTCCGCCTGGTCACCCGGCGGGCCATCAACCGGGTGCACGCGTCCAGCGCCCACCTGCCTTACCGCAAGGCGGCCTATGCGGCGTCGGGGCTGAAAATGACCGACCTGGAGTTTGACGGCCGCCTGACCGACAAGCCCGCCGGCCGGTTCGCCCTGGCCGCCGACAGCCTGGCCCTGTACACCGACGCCGGGTTCCGCCTCAGCGCCGGCATCGCCCTGGCCATGATGGTGCTGGCCCTGGCCGAACTGGCCTACACCTTTCTCGTCTTCTGCACCGGCCATCCCATCGAGGGCTGGACCACCACCATGTTCGTGCTCACCCTGGGCTTTGCCGGGGTGTTTGCAGTGCTCACCATCATCATCAAGTATCTGTCCCTGCTGGTGGACCTGACCTTCAAACAGCAGAAATACCTGATCGAGAGCATCGAAAAAATCCAGAAGTAAACCGCGCAGTCTGCGCACCCGAAAGGACCCCTCATGCCGTTTCCCCGCCTGAAAAACCGAATCAATCTGTCCCGCCGCGCCTTCTGGGTGTGGGTGGCTGCGCTGGTGCTGGTGCGTCTGGCTCTCACCGGCTTTCAGCAGGCCTACACCTGGGTGGGCGGCGCTCCTTTGGACGACGAACTCATGTTCCGGGCCGCCCGGTCCATCTCGGCCGGGCAGTGGCTGGGGGACTATGACTACCTCACCCTGTCCAAATCCATGTTCTTCCCGGTGTGGCTGGCGTTCCTGAACGCCCTGCACATCCCCTATCTGCTGGGGGGCGTGGGGCTGTGGTGCGCCGCCGCCCTCTTTGCGGCCTTCGCCTTCTCGCCCCTGTGTCAGAAACTGCCCGCCGGGCAGGGCAGGGCCGTCACCCTGGCCCTGTTCGCCGCCCTGGCGTACCTGCCCACCTCCTGGGCCTCCTACACCCTGCGGGTCTACCGGGACAACATCTTTCCGGCCCTCTGCCTATTGGCCTTCGCCGGGTTTTCGGCGGCGGCCCTGCGGGTGCTGCGCACCGACCGCACCCCCCTGTGGCCCTGGCTGCTGGTGGGCGGTTTGGGGCTCACCGCCGGGTATCTGAACCGGGAGGACGCCGGGCTCTTCCTGCTGCCCTTCACCGTCCTGGCCACCCTGGGCATGGCGGGGGTGGCGGTGCGCCGCCACCGCTGGATCCGTCTGCTGGTGCAGCTGCTGCCCTACGCTATGTTGGCCGGGGGCATCGGCATCTTCTGCGCTTTGAACCAGGCCTATTACGGGGTGTTCACCCTCTCCGACTTCTCCGGCGGCGCCTTTGCCGACGCCATGGGCGCCATGAGCCGGGTGTCCACCGACGCCGAGAATCCCATGCTCAGCGTGCCCGCCGACGCCCGACAGAAGCTGTATGCGGCGGTGCCGGAACTGGAATGCCTGTCCTACTGGCTGGAGGAAGACCCCCAGATGATCAACGATTTCCGGGACCCGGAACTGGAAGACTATCGTGCGGGCAGTTTTTACTGGGCAATCCGGCGGGCTGCGCAATACGAGGGCATCTATGACACCGCCGCCGGGGCCGAAGAATACTGGCAGACGGTGGCGGACAAGGTCAACGCCGCCTGTGAGGACGGCACCCTGCCCACCCGCAGCGGGCGGCGCAGCGGCACCACCCAGCCCATCCGGGCCGAGTATGTGCTGCCCACCCTGCAGGAGAGCGTGCGCAGCCTTGGCTGGGTGCTCACCTTCCAGGACTGCGCCCCCTACGAGACCCTGCGTTCCATCGGCACCCCCGAAGACTTTGCTCTGTGGTCCGGGTATCTGCACTGCCTGCTGAACGGCGCCGCCGAGGCGGGCAAGGATACCCCCTACTACAGCCCCAACCAGAAGATCGTCTTCGCTGTGCTGGGCGCCCTGCGCCTGGTGTGGGCCTTCGCCCTGCCGGTGTGCTTTATCCTGGCGGTGCTGTTCTGGCTGCGCGCCCTGCCTGAGCGGGTGCGCGCCGCCCGGAAGTGCTTTACCGCCCTCGTGCCCTGGGCGCTGCAGACCCTGCTTCTCTTCATGGCCGCTTTGCGCTGCGGCATGATCGCCTTTGTGGAGGTGTCCAGCTTCGGCATCGGCACTTCCACCATGTACCTGGCAACGGTGCAGCCGCTGCTGGTGTTGTTCACGGCCCTGAGTTTTGTGTGGGCCATTCAGCAAAGGAGGAACCCCCATGCCGCTGGATGATCTTCTTGTCGTGGGCGGCGGTGCGGCCGGCCTCATGGCTGCCGGGGCCGCCTGTGCCCGGGGAGCCTCGGTCACCGTGCTGGAACACAACCCCAAAGGCCCGGGCCAGAAACTGCTCATCACTGGAAAGGGACGCTGCAACGTTACCAACGATTGCGAACCCCGGGAATTCATGAACTATGTGCGCCGGAACCCCCGGTTCCTCTTTTCCTGCCTCCATGCCTTCCCGCCGGCGGCGGCCATGGAGCTGTTCGAATCCTTGGGCGTGCCCCTCAAGACCGAGCGGGGGCGCCGGGTCTTTCCCCAGAGCGACCGGGCCGCGGATGTGCTGGCCGCCCTGCGGCAGTACGCGGCGGACGCCCGCTTCGTGAAGGCGGACGCCGAAAAGCTGATTCTGGAGGACGGCACCTGCCAGGGCGTGATCGCCGGGGGCAAGACCTACCGGGCCCACCATGTGCTGCTGGCCACCGGCGGGGTGAGCTACCCCGTCACCGGCAGCGACGGCAGCGGCTACCGCCTGGCCGCCCAGGCGGGGCACACCATCGTCAAGCCTCAGCCCAGCCTGTGCAGCCTGGTCTCCCCGGACCCCACCTGCCGCAAACTCATGGGCCTGTCCCTGCGCAACGTCACCCTGACCCTGCTGCGGGACGGCAAGCCTCTCTTCACCGAGCTGGGGGAAGCCCTCTTCACTCATTTCGGCCTGTCCGGGCCGCTGGTGCTCTCCGCCTCCACCTACATCGACGACATCCACGCCCACAAGTTTGTGTGCGAGTTTGACCTGAAACCCGCCCTGGACGAAAAGCAGCTGTACGACCGCCTGACCCGGGATTTTGCGGCCCTGGGCGGACGCAGCGCCCAGGGAGCCCTGGAAAAGCTGCTGCCCCATTCCATGCGCCCGGTGGCGGTGGAAAAATGGGGTGTGGATCCCGCCACCCGGGCCGCCCAGATCACCCGGGACCAGAAGATGGCCCTGGTACGGCTGTGCAAGCACTGGGCGGTGCCGGTCACCGAACTGGGGGACCTGGAACACGCGGTCATCACCGCCGGCGGTGTGGACGTGCGGGAGGTGGACCCCAAGACCATGGCCAGCAAGCTGTGCCCCGGACTGTATTTCGCCGGGGAGATCCTGGACGTGGACGCCCGCACCGGCGGGTACAATCTGCAGATCGCCTGGGCCACCGCCCGGGCTGCGGCCAACGCCATCGCGGAGGCCGACCAATAAAAAGGAGCGTTTTCTCATGATCTCTGTTGCCATCGACGGCCCTTCCGGGGCCGGTAAGTCCAGCATGGCCCGCCGTCTGGCGGCCGATCTGGGGTATACTTATGTGGATACCGGTGCCATGTACCGGGCCATCGGGCTGTACGCCCGCCGCGCCGGGGCGGATACCAAGGACGCCGGCGCCGTGGGGGCTCTGCTGCCCCAAATCAAGCTGGACATCCGCCTGGAAGACGGCGCCCAGCACATCCTGCTCAACGGCGAGGACGTGACCGAGGCCGTCCGCGCCGAGGACATCGGCATGGCGGCGTCGGACGTGTCTGCCCACCCGGCGGTGCGGGCTTTCCTGCTGGACACCCAGCGCAACCTGGCTGCCAGCCGGGACGTGCTCATGGATGGCCGGGACATCGGCACCGTGGTGCTGCCCGACGCCACCGTCAAGATCTACCTCACCGCCAGCGCCGACGCCCGGGCCCGCCGCCGTCTGGCCGAACTGCTGGAGAAAGGCAAACAGACCGATTACGAAACCGTCCTGGCCGACATTGAACAGCGGGACTACCAGGACACCCACCGGGCGGTGGCACCCCTGCGCCAGGCGGAGGACGCCATCCTGGTGGACACCAGCGACATCGGCATTGAGGAGAGCTTTGCCCTGCTGAAAAAAACGATTCTTGCGCACATCTGAGACATGCCTTGCCGCATAGGGATGTAAAAAATTAGGAAATGGTGGAACTTATGCTTTTGTACTGGATCCTGCTGCCCATCGTGTGGGTGCTGATGCACATTGTCTATCGGGTGGAGGTTGTGGGCCGCAACCTGATTCCCCGGGGCCGGCCCATCGTCATCGCCCCCAACCATATTTCGGACCTGGACCCGGTGTTCATTCTGGTGGTGGTGTTCCGCTTTCACCGTTTCCGGATCCTGGCCAAACAGGAACTGTTCCGCAACCCCTTCATCGGGTGGTTCCTGCGGTGTATGGGCGCTGTGCCCATCGACCGCGGCCGTGGGGATTTGGACACCGTCAACAAGGTGACCGAAGAATGCAAGAAGGGCACCGGGGTGCTCATCTTCCCCGAAGGCACCCGCAGCAAGGACGGCAAGCTGGGCAAGCTGAAAAGCGGCGCCTTTGTCATTGCGGGGCAGGCCGGGGCGGATATGGTGCCCTGCCGCATCATCTACGACACCCCCGACCACCGCATGCGCCCCTTCTGCCGTATGCGCATCTGCTTCGGGGAACCCATCCCGGCGTCGGAACTGCGCATCACCGACCCGCGCCACCAGATCAAGGAGCTGCGCGCCCTGCGCACCCGCCTGACCAACGATCTGGAGGAACTGTACCGCCAAAACAGCTTTGAACCGGCAGCCCTGCCTGCCGCCGAACCCAACCCGGGCACCGAACCCGGAACCTGAACACGGGAGAATTCATCATGGAAATCATTCTGGCCAAGACCGCCGGTTTCTGCTTCGGTGTGGACCGGGCGGTGAAACTGACCTACGATTTGCTGGACAAAGGCTGCAAGGTGGCCACCCTGGGCCCGCTGATCCACAACCCCCAGGTGGTGGGAGATCTGGAAGGCAAAGGGGCCCTGACCTGCCCCGATATCGACGCCGTGCCCGACGGGTATGAGGTGGTCATCCGCAGCCACGGGGTGCCCCGCAGCGTATATGAAAAAATTGGCACACGCGGCCTGGCGTATCACGATGCCACCTGCCCGTTCGTATCAAAAATCCATAAAATTGCCGAAGAAGCGGGCAAAAACGGTGCGCTTTTGCTGGTGGCGGGGGATGCCTCCCACCCGGAAGTGCAGGGAATAGTTGGCCATACAAGCGGGGAAGTGCAGGTTTTTGCGAACCTGGACGAGTTGGAAAACATGCGCGAAAATCTTGCGCAGCAAAAATCCATTTATGTGGTGGCACAAACCACCTTTCGGGTCCAAAGTTGGGAAAGTTGCAAGGCTTTTCTAAAAAAGTGGTGTACAAATGCCAAAATATTTGATACAATATGTAATGCAACGTGGGCGAGGCAACAGGAGGCGGAGGACCTCAGCCAAAAATGCGATCATATGATCGTCATTGGTGGTCATCATTCCTCCAACACCCAGAAACTGTTGCAGGTCGCCGCCCGGCACACCGACGCCGTTACCATCGAGACAGCTGATGAACTCGATCGGAACTGGCTGCGGGGGGCCAAGGTGGTGGGCGTAACGGCAGGGGCTTCCACGCCTTCGTCTATAATTGAGGAGGTACTTAACTGTATGAGTGAAGAAATCCGTGACGACATGAGTTTTGCCGAGATGCTGGAAGCTTCTGAGGCAAAACCGCTGTTCGCAGGTAAGATCGTTAAAGCCAAGGTCATCAGCGTTAGCCCGACGGAGTGCGTCGTGGGCATCGATGGTTCCAAGCACACCGGCATCGTCAAGCTCAACGAGATGACGCATGATCCCAACGCCAAGATGGAAGACCTTGTTAAGGTGGACGACGAGCTGGATCTGGTTGTGGTGAAGACCAACGACCAGGAAGGCGTTGACACCCTTTCCCGTGTCCGTTTTGAAGCCCAGAAGGGCATGAAGGACGTTTCCGAAGCTGCCGAGAACGGCACCGTCATGGAAGGCGACGTCATGGAGTCCAACAAGGGCGGCGTTGTCGTCAATGTCAAGGGCGTGCGCGTCTTCGTGCCCCGCTCTCAGGCCACCATGCGCCGTGACGAGGACTACACCAAGCTGGTGGGTCAGCACGTGCGTCTGGTCATCACCGAGTGCGCCGGCCGCAAGATCGTGGGCAGCATCAACAAGGTGACCGCCGAAGAGAACAAGGCCAAGCGTGAAGAGTTCTGGCAGAACGTGGAAGTGGGCAAGCACTACACCGGCGTTGTCAAGAGCCTGACCTCCTACGGCGCCTTTGTGGACATCGGCGGTGTGGACGGCCTGTGCCACATCAGCGAGCTGAGCTGGTCCAACCTGAAGCATCCGTCCGAGGTCGTCAGCGTTGGCGATACCATCGACGTGTATGTCAAGAGCTACGACCCCGAGAACCAGAAGGTTTCTCTGGGCTACAAGAAGGAAGAGGACAACCCCTGGGAGAAGCTGAAGAACGAGTATCCCATCGGCAGCGAGTTCACCGCTCCGGTTGTCTCCATCACCAAGTTCGGTGCCTTCGTGCGCATCCTGCCCGGTGTTGACGGCCTGGTCCACATCAGTGAGATCTCCAACGAGCGCGTCAACAAGGTCAGCGACGTGCTGAAGGTCGGCGATGAAGTGCGCGTCAAGCTCATCAACGTTGACTTTGACCGCAAGCGCATCAGCCTGTCCATGAAGGCCTGCGAGGGCGAAGTGGAAGCTGAAGGCTCCGACGCTGAATAATCTCTGAACGATCCCAATGGGAGGCCTGCCTGGTAACAGGCGGGCCTCTTTTTGATTCACGGGTGCATCATGCAGAAAATCAAAGATTTCATTCGCAGATACTATGAACAGCTGTCCTACCTGTTTTTCGGCGGGCTGGCCACGCTGCTCAACTTTGTCATCCTCAACATCTTCCAGGCGGCTTTCGGTCTGGGCTTTGCCGCCGGTGTGGGCAACATCCTCAACAATGCCATCTGCATTCTGTTTGCCTACTGGACCAACCGCAGCTTTGTTTTCCGCAGCAAAAGCCGCGGTGCCGCCGCCTGGCAGGAATTTACCAAGTTTGTGGGCTGTCGCATCTTCACCGCCGTGGTGGATCAGCTGATCATGTGGGGCGGCGTGAGCGTTCTGGGCCCCATGATCGCCTTTGTTTCCCCCGAACTGTGGGCCAACATCGTCAAGCTGTTCTCTCAGGTCGTGGTGATCGTATCCAACTACGTGTTTTCCAAGATTCTGATCTTCACCAAAAAAGCGCCGTGACCCGTGCGCCAAAGGAGGCATTTCCATGAAAAACAACGTTCGCGGCGGAGGTCTCCGCCTCACCGGCCTGATCCTGGGCATCATCGCCACCGTGTGCGGTGTTACCTCCATCATCTTTGCGGCCATCGGGCTGCACCAGGCACATCTGTGCAAGCACTGCAAAAAGGGGGCTGAATACCGGTGAGCCGTTACTCCAAAGAACATCTGTTTTCGGTGGTGGACCACACCCTGCTCAAGCCCGAAGCAACCTGGCCGCAGATCCAGAAACTCTGTGACGAGGCCATGCAGTACCACACCGCCTCGGTGTGCATCAACACCTGCTATGTGAAGCAGGCCGCCGACTATATGGCCGGCCGGGTGCCGGTGTGCTGCGTGGTGGGCTTCCCACTGGGCGCCATGGACACCGCCAGCAAATGCTTTGAAGCCCGCACCGCCATCGAAAACGGCGCGTCCGAAGTGGACATGGTCATCAACATCGGCCGCCTGAAAAACGGCGAGTACGACGCCGTGCGGGAGGACATCGCCGCGGTGAAGGAAGCGGTGGGGGACCACTGCCTGAAGGTCATCATCGAGACCTGCCTGCTCACCGACGAAGAAAAGATCAAGATGTGCGACATCGTGCCCGAAGCCGGTGCCGATTTCATCAAGACCTCCACCGGCTTTTCCACCGCCGGGGCCACCTTCCATGATATTGAGCTGTTCGCCAAACACGTGGCGGGCCGCTGCAAGATCAAGGCCGCGGGCGGCATCTCCACCATCGAGGATATGGAAAAATTCCTGGACCTGGGCGCCGATCGCCTGGGCACTTCCCGTGCCGTGGGGCTTCTGACCGCCGAATAACCCAAAACAAAACCGCCTTGCCGACGCTGTTGCCGGCAAGGCGGTTTTTGCATGTAAATTTTCAGCCCAGCTGCATCAGCAGCCAGCCCAGAACGATGCAGACGGCGCTGCACACCAGGCAGGTCATGGCGGGGCGTGCCCGGTCGGGCACCGGTTCCCCTTTGGGCCGCAGCAGGTTGCCGCCGGCCCAGATCAGCCAGGGGCTGGCCGCCGCCAGGAACACATAGGCGCCCAGTGTGGCAGGGGTCATGGCGGTCTGGGCGGCCTCCACGGTCATGGCGTCGGTGGGAATCTGGGTGGCCAGGGCGGAAAGCCCGTTGTTGAACAGATGGATCAGCATGGGATAGACCAGGTTGCCGCTGCGCAGCGCCGCCCAGCTGATGGCCACCCCCAGGATGGCGGTGGGCAGAAACCGCACCGGGTCCAGGTGAAAGGCCCCGAACAGCGCCCCGCACAGCAGCGCCCGGCCCCACAGGGGCATGGGCTGCATGTGGTAGAGCAGGTATCCCCGGAACAGGGATTCCTCACACACCGCGGGCATCACCGCCACGATGAAAAACCGCACCGGAAAGGGCACCTGGGCAAACAGGTCGGTGATGGCGGTGCTCACCGTGGTCATCTGCTGGGGAAAGAGGAGCAGGGTGACCATGGACACCAGCATGACCAGGATGTAGGTACCCATCCACAGCAGCAGGGCGCCAAACACCCCCCGCCAGGCGGGACGGTGGAGGTTGAATACCTGACGAAAGGGAGCCCGGAACACCGCAGTGCCCAGCAGGGCCAGGGCCAGCAGCCCCAGCTCGGTGGCGGCCAGTCCGGCCATGCCGTACCGGACCTGCAGCGGGGCGGCAAGGAAAATCAGAAACAGCAGGGCCAGAATATAGCCGCTGACGGCCGCCGGAACGTTTTTGCGGGATGTGCGCATGGGAAAACCTCCTTTTGCAGGGCAGGCGTCAAAGAAGCCGGCTGTAATAAAAGCGGAATGCCAGATACAGCACCGCAAACCCCAGAATACCTGCCAGACAGAAGACGAACAGAACCGGTGCAAACAGACCGGCACACAGCAGGATAAGATACAGAATCACAAACAGTGCGACGACTGCCGAAAGGGCAGCTTTCTCGCTGATTCGAAGATTCCGCTCGTCGGTGCATTCGGTAAAATGGCGGCGCAGGGCGGTGCCATCTTTCAGAAGACTACCGATACGGAAAAACAGGCGGGCGCCCAAAACGATGAGAAATAACCCGGTACCGGTGTAAAAGCCGCTGAAAAAGGAACCATTCTGTTCTTCGCCCAGCAGCCTGGGCACCCCCAGCAGGGCAAACAAGACGGTGGCGGCCCCCAGCACCGGGAGCACCGCGCAAAGGGGGCGCAAGGTGCGCAGCCGGGCTCGGTAGGCTTCCGGTGTGGCGGGATGACCGGTGAAAAGCTGACGGATGATCATACGACTCCCTCCAGATGACTGAAATCAAATACGTCCTCAATGGTAAGGCCGAAATAGTGGGCAATTTTGTAGGCCAGCTCCAGGCTGGCGGTGTATTTGCCCACCTCGATGCTGGTGATTGTCTGCCGCGTGACCCCCACAGCATCAGCCAGATCCTGCTGGCTCATGCGGCGGGCTTTGCGCAGTTCGGGAATATGGGTTTTCATTGTTCATCGCCTTTCCGATTCCCAGAACAGGACCAGGATTGGGAGTGCAAAGTTTGCTTTGTGTTTTTAGCATAGCATGCTTTGCAAAAACTGTCAAGCAAACTTTGCAAAGTGAGCTGCCTCCTTACGCGTTGCGGGAAAGGCGGCCTTGTGGTATACTAACTGTGTATATCGTAAAACACGGAAAAGGAGGTGCGCGTATGCCTTGTACAAGGGGCAGGGCGGCGGCAGTCCTGGCGCTGGCCCTGGGCCTGACCGGCTGCAGTGTGCTGCCCGGCGGCGAAACCGAGAGCCTGCTGCGCGCACCCCGCCTTTCAGGGGAGACCAGCGCCGTACAGAAAGCGCTGAACAGCTATCTGGGCGGGGTGGCTACCCTGAAATACCCGGCCAGCGGCGATTTTCTTTCCCCCTTTCTCTTCGGCGACTGGGATGGGGACGGCACCGAGGAAGCCGCGGTGCTGTATACCGCGGAATCCTCCGGCTCCAACGTCTGGCTGGCCATTCTGGAACCCACCGATTCGGGGGGCTGGCGGGTATCCCAGCAGACCGAGGGCCTTTCCAGCGAGGTGGAGACGGTGAGCTACGCCCACCTGCGGGACGCCCAGTCCCTGCAGCTGCTGGTGGGGTACGACAGCGCCCAGGGCGACCGGTATATGGTGGTGTACCTGTACAACAGCGACGAGTCCCTCCAGACGGTGAACAAACAGAGCTATACCGACATGCTGGTGTCGGATGTGACCGACGGCGGCGACGGCACCGAGGACCTTGTCCTGGTGCTGCCCACCGAGACGGAAAACGGCGGCATCAACCTGCAGCTGCTCACCTACACCGGCGGGGATACCTTCCTGGCGGCCCAGACCCTGGCCGTGGGGGAGGGCTATTACAGCGGCTGTGCCGGCCTGCACGCCGGGGTGGGGGAGGACGGCGCCTCCTACCTGGTGGTGGACGGCTGGACCGGGTCCGCCTCCAGCCTGGCGTCCAGCATCATCATCTATGACGCCGAAAGCGGATTTCTCAAAACCTACAACCCGCCGGGGATGTCGGATTTGTCCCGCGCCACCCAGCGCTACGACACCGACCTGCTGAGCATGGATCTGGACGGCAACGGCACGGTGGACATTCCCACCGAGGTGGCCGACGGCGGCAACGTGCAGGAAAACCTTACCAACCAGCTGCATTTCCTTTTGTGGAAGGACTACGCCACCGAGGAAGGCGGCAACAACATCTTCGGCGTGTACGACAGCGAACACCGGTTTTTCCTGCGCCTGCCCGAATCCATGCACGGCAATGTGTCGGTAAAAGCCAACGCCGGCGGCACCGGCTGGATCATCGGCAACCTGACCGGGGATATCATGTACTGCGAACTGCGGGTCGTGGACCCGGCGGAGACCGACCTGCGCAACGACAAATACAGCCGGGTGGCCACCATCGGCAGCCAGCAATTGCAGGCGCGCATCCTCACCGAGTATTACGGCCTGACCCTGGACGACATTCTCTCCGGTGTGACCGTGCTGCCCTGACAAAAACCTTTCCCTGTCTTTGAAAGGAGTTGTGTATATGAAACGAGTCCTGGTAGTGGAGGACGAAAACAGCATCCGGGAAATGGAGGTGCTGAACCTGCGCATGGCCGGGTGGGAAGTGCTGGAAGCTCCCAGCGCCGAGCGCGCCCTGGAACTGCTGCACGCCAACCCGCCCTGCGACGCGGCGCTGCTGGACCTGATGCTGCCCGGCATGGACGGGCTTTCCCTGTGCGAGACCATCCGCCGGGATGACCCCGACATCGGTATCATCATCGTGTCCGCCAAAGGGCAGGAAACCGACAAGATCCGGGGCCTGTCCATCGGCGCCGACGACTATATCACCAAGCCCTTCTCGGTGTCCGAGCTCATCGCCCGGGTGGAGGCCCTGGCCCGCCGGGTGCACCGCAACGCCGGGGACAGCCGGGACGGTTCCGGTCCCGACCAGCTGGTCAGCGGCAGCTTTGTGCTGGACGAAAAGAGCCGGGTGCTGTACAAGGCCGGCAAACCCATCGACCTGACCCAGGTGGAATTCCAGATCATGGAACTGTTCTTCCGCAATCCCGGCGCCGCCCTGGTGCGGGAAAAGATTCTGGAGGGTGTCTGGGGCAAGGGCTATTACGGCGACGTGAAGATCGTGGACGTGAACATCCGCCGTCTTCGCATGAAGATCGAGGACGAGCCCAGCAGCCCCACCCACATCCTGACGGTCTGGGGCTACGGCTACCGCTGGAGCCCCTGACCCGCACCCCGCATGCGCCTGAGGAAAGGAGGGACCCCGCATGCAAAGCATCACCAAGCGCTGGCTGCGGGGCAGCCTGCTCATCACGGTGCTGATCCTGGCCCTGGCCGAAGGGCTGTTCCTGTATTTTTGCTACCAGAACCTGTACGGCGACATTGAGCGCGCCATGGAAAGCCGCTTTTCCACCTTCATCGGCCGGCTGCAGGCCACCGGCACCGCCGGCGACAGCGACAGCAATGCCGCCAGCCGGGCCCAGTCTCTGCGCCGGACGGTGGAACAGTTTGAGGAAAAAGACAAGTTTGAATTCATGCTGCTGGACCAGAACGGCATTGTGCTGGCCACCTCCAGCGGCACCATCAACGAAAACCTTACCGAAGGGGCGGACTACTACCACGCCCTGATCAGCTCGGACGGCTTCGGCCGGGCCATCTTCCGCACCCCGGACGGGGAGCGGGTCATGGCGGTCACCGCCCTGGTGCCCTACGATGCGGGCAACATCACCGCCATGCGGCTGGTCACCAGCCTGACCCTGGCCGACCGGCAATGGTGGAATACGGTGCTGCTCTCGGCGGGGGTGGTGCTGGTGGCCCTGGGCTTTGCGCTGTGGAGCGGGCTTTTCTTCATCCGGTCCATCGTGCGGCCCCTGGGTCAGGTGGAATCCATCGCCAACCGCATTGCCGGGGGCGACCTGCAGACCCGCCTGCCCGACACCCGCTACAACGACGAGATCGGCCGGCTCTGCCACACCATCAACGAGATGGCCGAGCACCTGACCGAGACCGAGCGGATGAAAAACGAGTTCATCTCCTCGGTCAGCCATGAACTGCGCACCCCTCTGACCTCCATCAAGGGCTGGGTGGAGACCATCGGCACCATCCAGGATCCCACCGACCAGAACTACCGCAAGGGGCTGGAGGTCATTGGGGCCGAAACCGATCGCCTGTACGCCATGGTGGAGGAACTGCTGGACTTCTCCCGCCTGCAGAACGGCATCAAGCTGGACTGTCAGGTGCTGGACCTGGTGGCCGAAGCCACCGACGCCGCCCTGTTTGTGGAGGGCCGCATCCGGCAGGAAGGCCTGCGTCTGGTGTATGAGGAACCCCCCGAACCCTACCCGGTGTGGGCGGACCCCGCCCGGCTGCGGCAGGTGTTCATCAACGTGCTGGACAACGCCATCAAGTATTCGCCCCCCGGCGGGTCGGTGTTTCTCACCCTCAGCCGCACCCCCACCACCGTCACCGTGTCGGTGCGGGACCAGGGAAGGGGCATCTCGCCGGAAGACCTGGAAAAGGTCAAGGTGAAGTTTTTCAAGGGCAAGAACGCGGTGCGCGGGTCGGGCATCGGCCTGGCGGTGGTGGATGCCATCGTCACCGCCCTGGGCGGCACCACCGACATCGCCAGCACCCTGGGCCAGGGCACCACGGTGCGCATCACCCTGCCCATCTACCGTTCCGGGCAGGAACACCTGCACGAACCGATCTGACACAACAAAGGAGTACACCAATCCTATGCCGCAAGAATCGCGTCCGACCGAAAAATTCCGTACCAGCGTGGGCGGCCAGGCCCTGATGGAAGGCATCATGATGCGCGGCCCCAAAAAGATCTGCTGCGCCGTGCGCCGCCCGGACGGCACCATCGACCTCACCTATGAGGATGTGCATTCCCACTGGTACAACAAGGTCCCCCTGGTGCGGGGCGTCTGCAACATGGTGGAAAACCTGCGCATGGGGTACAAGTACCTGATGCACAGCGCCGACATCGCCCTCACCGAGGAGGAGCAGGAGGCCGAACAGTCCCGCTTTGACAAGTGGCTGGACGAACACACCGGCCCCGCCTTCCAGAACGTCCTGATGACCGCTTCGGCCCTGCTGGGGGTGGTGCTGGCCCTGTTCCTGTTTCTGTACCTGCCCACCTTCCTCACCGGGCTGCTGTCCAATGTGCTGACCCTGGGGCGCTGGCCCCGGGTCATCATCGAGGCCGTCATCAAGCTGGCCCTCTTCCTGGCGTACATGTTCCTGTGCACCCGCACCAAGGAGATCCACCGGGTGTTTGCCTACCACGGCGCCGAGCACAAGACCATCGCCTGCTATGAGGCCGGGGAGGAACTGACGGTGGAAAACATCCGCCGCCACACCCGCTTCCACCCCCGCTGCGGCACCAGCTTTCTGATTCTGGTGCTGCTCATCAGTATCGTGCTCTACGCAGTGCTGCCCTGGACCAGCACCGGTCTGCGGGTGCTGTACAAGCTGGCCATGCTGCCCCTGCTGGTGGGCATCTCCTACGAGGTGCTGCGCTGGGCCGGGCGTTCCAACTCGCTGCTGGCCCGGGCGGTGTCGGTGCCGGGGCTGTGGCTGCAGCGGCTGACCACCTTTGAGCCGGAGGATGACATGATCGAGGTGGCCATCGCCGCCGTGACCCCCGTCCTGCCCGAAAACCCGGAGGAGGCCGCCTGGAGCCGTGGCTGAACTGCAACTGACCGGCCTGGCGCCCCGCGCCGCTCTGCGCGCCGTGCGGCAGGCCCTGGAACAGGCCGATGTGCCCGACGCCGCCTTTGACGCCCGGGAACTCTACCGTCTGGCCGTGGGCAAGGACCCCCGGCTGGATATATCCCCGCTGACGGCGGAGGAGGCCGCGTCTCTGGCCGCTCTCACCGCCCGCCGCGCCGGGCGGGAACCCCTGCAATACATTGCGGGACAGTGGGACTTTCTGGACTTCACCCTGGCGGTGGGGCCCGGGGTGCTCTGCCCCCGGGCGGACACCGAGGTGGTGTGCGAAGCCGCCGTGAAACTGCTGCAAGCAAGCGGCAATCCCACCCCCACCGTGCTGGACCTGTGCGCCGGCACCGGGTGCCTGGGTCTGGGCATCAAGCGGTTTGTGCCCGGCGCCCGGGTCACCTGCTGGGAAAAAAGCCCCGAAGCCCTGGCCTACCTGCGCCGCAACGCCCGGCAGGCGCTGCCGGGGGCGGAGGTGGCCGTGCGGGAGGGGGATGTGCTCACCGACTGGCAGACCCTGCCCCCGGAAAGCGCGGATCTCATCGTCAGCAACCCGCCCTACCTCACCGGCGCCGAAATGCAGGCGCTGATGCCCGAAACCGCCCGGGAACCGGCCATGGCCCTGGACGGTGGGGCGGACGGTCTCGTCTTTTACCGCTGCCTGACCGGCCCCTGGAAGCAGATTCTGCGCCCCGGCGGCTGGCTGGTGCTGGAGATCGGCTACGAACAGCGGGAAGCCGTGCTGGCCCTGGGGGCGGAAAACGGCTGGGTCAACGGCAGCTGCCGGCAGGATTACGGCGGCAACGACCGGGCCGTTCTGCTGCAAAAACCCCGGAACCGGGAGTGAAAGACCCATAAACCGGCCTACAAATACACAACAAATAGTTGTAATTTTCTGCCGGAACGGGTATAATAGGGGCAGACAAAAACAAAACAGGGCAGGGGATTTCCCCTGAAAAGGAGTAATACAATGGCAGCCAAGAAAGAAACCAAATCCACCCCGGCGGCACCCGTCGGCGACAAGAAGGCCGCGCTGGAAACAGCCCTGGCCCAGATTGAAAAGCAGTTCGGCAAGGGCGCGGTCATGAAGCTGGGCGCCAACGTCACCATGCAGGTGGACGCCATCTCCACCGGCAGCCTGGGCCTGGATATGGCCCTGGGCATCGGCGGCGTGCCCCGCGGCCGTATTGTGGAAATCTACGGACCCGAATCTTCCGGCAAGACCACCCTGGCGCTGCAGGTGCTGGCGGAAGCCCAGCGCAACGGCGGCGAGGTGGCCTTCATCGACGTGGAACACGCCCTGGACCCCACCTATGCCCGGGCCCTGGGGGTGGACATCGACAGCCTGCTGGTCAGCCAGCCGGACACCGGTGAGCAGGCCATGGAAATCTGCGAAGCCCTGGTCCGTTCCGGCGCCATCGACGCCATCGTGGTGGACTCGGTGGCCGCCATGGTGCCCAAGGCCGAAATCGAGGGCGAAATGGGCGACTCCCACGTGGGCCTGCAGGCCCGCCTGATGAGCCAGGCCCTGCGCAAGCTCACCGGTATCATCGGCAAGACCAACACCGTCTGCATCTTCATCAACCAGTTGCGCGAGAAGGTGGGCGTGGTCTACGGCAGCCCCGAAGTCACCACCGGCGGCCGTGCCCTGAAGTATTATTCCTCGGTGCGCATCGACGTGCGCCGCATTGAGGGCCTGAAGGACTCCAACGGCTCCTTCATCGGCAACCGCACCCGCGCCAAGATCGTCAAGAACAAGGTGGCCCCGCCCTTCCGGGAAGCCGAATTCGACATCATGTTCGGCGAAGGCATCTCCAAGGTGGGCGAGATCATCGACCTGGGCGTCAAGCTGGGCATCGTGCAGAAGAGCGGCGCCTGGTTCAACTACGGGGATGTCCGCCTGGGCCAGGGCCGTGACAACGCCAAGCAGTTCCTGAAGGACAACCCCGCCGTGGCCGAGGAGATCGAGAAGATCGTGCGGGAAAACGCCGACCGTCTCATCGCCGCCGGCAAGAAGGGCACCGTCAAGCCCATCGAGAAGGTGGCCACCCCCGTGGCCGCCC